>CAZPPG010000108.1:0-8802 GCA_964588385.1 uncultured Phycisphaeraceae bacterium | reverse complement strand
AACCTTGTGTGAGTGTTTGTAGTGCTTGTACTTGATGAGGAATAGTAACTCAAAGGCTTGGAGTCGCCTCATCGCAAGCACGTCGTACCCGCCATCGCGAGTCTGGGGTGTCAGCCTCACCTCGAATCCATCACGGTCTAGCATCTCCGCGACGAACTCCTCGAACTTACGGTCACCCATCTCCTGCATCTGTTCCGGATTGGCCAACATCTCGGTCAGCAGGCCATCCCAGTAGCTCTTGGGATCGACGACGATGGGGGACTCGTCCTCTTCAAAGAGGCCTTCATCCTCTTCCAGGTACAGCAGATCAATCTGGTCCGACTCATCCCACTCATGGCGAAAACGCCACGCGGCGTCGCGGGCATTCCCCGACACCACTCCACCTTCGACATTCCCGTCCGAATCGATCTGCACGGCCAGCCACTGTGATTCATCGATCACGATGTCGATGCGATCGGCCTGCCCATTACCGCGCCTCATGTTCCAGTCGCGAGAACCAGCCTGCTCAGGGTCAGGCAGCGGCTCGTTGACGGAGAACACGTCCAACCCGATGAACGGATCGTCGCGCGGCTCGAAGGTGGCCTGGCAGAGCAAGCAACGAAGGTCCAGTCGGCTGTCCACGGCAAGAAGATGACCCTCGGTGAGGCCGGATCGACGCAGGAGGTCCGATGAACCTCGCACATAGATGGACGCGCCGGCACCCATGATGGACGTGGCCAGTGCGAATCCGGCATCATTACCGAAGCTCGTCATGGAGAGATCGTACCGCCAAAGCGTGCTCCCGCGCGTTGACGCGGGAGCACGCCGATGGACCGGATCATTTCTGTCCGCCGCCACCTCACTTTCCACTGTTGCCGCGTGCGGCGTTGCTCTGTGCCCTCGGCCCCCAGCCCGTTTGTGTGGTCTTGCCGCCCGGGTTTCGGTCACCCGAGGACTGGATTCGAGAAGCATCCGATGGCGTCATCGGGTTGCCTCCCTGCGAGCCTTGGCTGCCTTGCGATGTACTCTCGACCATGACGGAATCTCCAAAGGCGAAGGCCGTGATGCCCGACACAGGCGCACGGCCCTGCGCCGGTGCGGACTATGAACGAGCAGAAACGGTGAGCGGGACACGCGCCGCGCCCCAGTCGTAGCGACCGCCGCGTGCGTCGAAGCGAGCAGGGTCGAACGCAACCGCGCTGAACGCTGCTGCGACTCCAACTTCGAGGATGGGCGGCGAGTAGACATACCGGCCACCGACGTTGGTGAAGAATCGCCCCAGTGGATCAATCATCGCGTAGGACCCGGTCATGTCCTCGTTTGACTCGGCGGCCACGGTGATCCCGTGAGGCGCGAGCCGGCGATGCCGATCAACAAATGCCTGAAACTGGTCTGGCGTGATGAGAAGAGGCTCAACAGTGCCATTGTTTTGGCCCTCAATCGGCAGCACCTGAAAGACCTTCCACCGCTCCGGTCGCGCGCGCAGCACGAAGGCCGCCATGTCCTCCTGCCAGTTCAGCGAGGTGACGACGGTGTTGAGTTTGACCCGGATGCGCTGTTCATGAAGGCGCCTGAAGTGCTCGTTGGACTTGGCAACGTGGTCGCCGCCGCCGCGACCCAATGCGGCTTGGACGGCTTCATCTGCCGAGTCCACGGACAAGCCGACCCAATCGATGCACTCGGGCACCTGGTGGAGGAGCCGCTGAAGGCGGGCACCATTCGTCACGATCGTGTTGACGAAGCCCAGGTCACGCGACCGTCGGAGCAGCGAGGGCAAATGGGGGCAGAGCGTGGGCTCACCACCCACGAACGTGAGTTTCTCGACGCGCTCGCGGCGGAGCATGTCGATGACGCGACGAGCGTCTTCTTCGACAAGCCCGCCCCGGACGTTTCGGAGCGCGGAGTCGTCGTCGAAAACGGCGTAGCAGAACTTGCAGCGAAGGTTGCAGGGCTTCCAGAGATGGAAGTTGACTGCGGGCGGAATGTGGCTGTGCATTGGCTTTTCCTTTGGGGAGATCTGGGACCACGGTCGCTCGCGCGAACGTGACCGCCCAACGGAACCGCGGTGCCCGTGAGGGCAAGTGGGCGCAGAGTGCGCACCGGACGGCGGTTTGCATGAAACACGAGGATGTCACTTTTGAGTCGGTTCGGTTGTCCGACGTGCCTCCTCTTCTCGGGTCTGGCTCGCCCCGTCCTGATCGATGGAGTCGCCAAATCCCAGGCTGGTCAGGTGAGCCTGGCGCAACCACCAGAACGCATCGAACACCGCGCGACGTGGCGAGAGGCCTTTCGGAAGGCTCGGCTGATGCCGGAGTTCCGCATACGCCTTTGCTGCCACTTCACGAACAGTGTCGTCCGGATCGTGCTTGCTGATCCGGTTCAGCACATGATGTCCCTTGCCCTTCGGATTCACGCACAACGCTCTCGCGGCCTGGATGAATCCCTCTCTCCACGCCGCGTCGCCTTCGACGGGTCCAGCCTCTGCTTCGCCGTCACGGCTCTCTTTCGTCTTGAGTCGCTCTAGGCAGAACAGCGCGAACTCGGTCCTGTACTTGTCGAGTTGGAGGTCGCCCGCCTGCTCCCGCCCCATGTAGTGGTGCAACATGTTCATCAGGCTGCGAGGGATCATTTCCCAGGGTGTCGGGGGATCGTCTGGCTTGCTCGTGGGCCAATAGCGCAGGTCAAATCCGACCGCCCGAGAGTTCGTTGCCCTGAATGCGAGCAGCAGTGGTTTGGTTGCCTGCCACAGCGTTCCGAGCTTGAAGAGCAGGAAGATGCAGCTCCGGCAATGTGGATCGAGTGTCTTGAGTTGTTCCGCGTCTTCGGCGCTGGCGCGCCGCAACAACGGTCGCAGACGCCCGATGTCGTCGGCCGCCGCTCGCACGAGCCTTGTCCGACAGTCATCCGACATCCACTCGTCCGTCGCATCAACCGCCATCCAGGCGAAGCGCAGCCAAACGTGCCTGAGGTCGTCTGGAGCCACCTCGAACGAGGTTGCCCGCCGGTCGGCCTCCTCAAACACGCGTCGGCAGACAGCCGCGAAGTCCTTCCCCCTCTCAGCGAAGAACTCCGGGTGGGTGTGATTCTCGAAGCGGGGCCAGATGCCGAATGAGTACGCCAGCGCCCGTGCCAACCTGAGAAACGCGGGCAAGTCCAAGTCTGCCAGCCCGTTCAAGAGATGCTCAGCGGCGCGAGCGCCCTGAAGTTCCAGCCACAGTTGGAGCGATGCAGGATCGGTTGCGTAGTCGTTTCGGTTTCCGTATCCACGCTGGAAGTCCCACCAGTCCGGCTGATCGCCAAACACGAGCACCTTGTCACGCGACACCACGTCGCCCGCCGTGATGGACTTGGCGATTGCGAATCGCCGTGTGATCCACATGGCCGCAGTTGGATCGGTGCTTGGCCGCAGTGCCAGGATTCGTGGGAATGCCGCGCCGAAGTTGACGCCGTGCCGGCGGCAGACATCTACGCAGACCCGAAGGCGCTTGATCGCCTCCTTCTGTTCGGCCGTCGGTTCGTCTCGGGGGGGCGGGAGGTGGTTTACCGCGAAGATGTCGAGCAGAACGCCGACGGCGGCATCGCGGTCGCCGTTTGATTGCTTCCAGGTCTTTCCGAGTTCTTCGAGGAGGAAAAGCGGGATGTCGGCGGTCTGCGCCGTCGAGTATGGCACCCCGTCCGCCAGTCCGTAAAGGTCCAGCACCGCCGAGGCGATCCAGACGGCATCGTCCGCATTCACACCTTGATTCGTGAGCTTCCGGCGCGCAACGGAGCCGAGAGTGACGGCGCGAGGTTCAGAGAGTTTGGGTCTTGCCACGTTGCACCATTCAGGCCCTGAGGCGGAAGTGGGTTTCCCGATTCAAAGCGGCTGGTGCCGCCGATCGCCTCGGGCGAGCATCCGTGGAGGACACTCTGGGGTGGGCCGACAGGGCCCGAGCTCGAGCGATCAAGAAAGCATAGGCACCAGCCTTGAGATTCGTCAAAGCACCGTTGCCGGTTCAGAGGAAGGTCGCCACGCCGCTGGCGTGAGACGGGCTGCCCCGACTCAGAAACTTGTAGCCGAAGAGCGTGCTAACCGCGACCACGGGCGATGTGGACGTGGTGGGTAGAGGCTCCCAGTTGATGGCGTCCGCTGAGAGTTGTGCGACGGTGAGGCCCGAGCAACGAATTACGCCTCGTTCAACCAACCGAGCTCGAAACTCCAGAGACTGAACAAGCACCAAGAACAGTGCCTTCATCGAATGCATGGTCGTGCCAAGTGTGGCTTCACGGGCATTGTCGAACCGACTGTGCTTGACGTTGTTGTACGATGCCCACCAAGTCGGGTTTCCTGCCGTATTCCTCCAGACATACCAGGGGAACGATCGGTTGCCGCCAGGGCGATACCACACAGGCTTGGAGTAGAAGGAATCAGCCCGGAATACCCGGCGAAGGTCACCAATGTTCAGGTAGGGCGGAACCGCCGCGTAGCGGCGCGCGCGGTGCTGAGCGATGTTGGCGATTCCGTTGTACCTCGCATTGTCCATTGTTGACTTGAGCACGGTCTCAACGAGGCTGCACCCATCGAGCAGGAGGGACGCTAGTGCTGGGGAATGAACCGGATTGTGCTCCGGGGTGGGTGGGACTGCCCGCAGGAACGCCGCAAAGCGATCCTCGAGATCGCGAAAACCATCCCAGGCCAAGTCAGCGTGAGGTGCAGCCATGTGGTGAGGATACGGGTGGAAGCGAAAGGCCCCCGAGAGCAACCCTCCTGTTTACCTCGCGGGGGGCGTCAACCAGAGAGCGCGAGAGTTTGAGAGGGTTGCCGTCGGTGGGGCGAGAGCAACCGTGGGGGTTGCCTTCGGACCCCGAGATTCGGTTTCAAGACGGAGAGCGCGGCGGGGAGGCCGGGAAGCGCCGAAACCCCTACCGGGGCGGGGCTTTCCGCGACCACGGGCGGATCGCCCGGAGGGGGCCGACCCGTAAACCAAAACGCCCTCGCGTTTCCGCGAGGGCGTCGGTAACTCCATATCCACAACAAAGTCGAGTTGGGTGGAAGGGGAATGTTCGCTATCTGAACGAAAATGACGGTTGACGCGCAACGTCCGGCGGATTCTGACGAAGGGTGGCGAGGCCAGAGACGTCGGCGTGTGGACTACTTCCGCTGGTTGGCACTGCCACACGTGCACTCAGGGTCGTTTATGGCCCTGCCGCATCTTGAACATGGTTCGTAGTAGAGTCGCTCTTCGACCTGGATGCGTGGCGGATTCCGTCGCGTGTCAAACTCTTCGGGGTGATGTTTGTACCAGAGCTCCCCAGGAACGAGCGCATGTTCGACCTGCTCAGCGACATTGGCACGAATCGTGACCGCACCGCGCTCCGCTGGGTCAGTCCTGACGGATGGCTCGGCCGCGCCCTCCACATCCGTCGCTGCCGTGGCCGACGGTCCCCCAATCGCAACCCCGAACTCGAGATTGTGCACCTGCAGTTCAGCGACGTCGCCAGCCATTGTCGAGCGAGCCTTGCCATGAAGTATCAGGTTGTCATCAATCGCGACGTCGAGCTCGATTCGCTCGAGAAAGGGCTTTGCATCCGCGTGCACCCGCACTGTCATCGTCCCCAGCACATTTCGCCGGTCGTTCGGCACCACACGGGTACCCGGCTTTACTGGTGACTGCAGCTGCATCTTGGCGAACCCATCGCGCGGATCGACGCAGTAGAGCAGCCATCTGTCTTTGCACACTTCCTGTTCGGCTGGCATCGATGTGCCACACGTCACCAGCTGCATTCGCGAGTTGCGAGCGAGCAGAAGCTCCACGCTCTTCGCAAGCCGTAGCCCCGCGCCATCATGAGCAATCCACGCGGCACCCTCCGCGATTGCTGCACCGGCTGCCGAGGAAAACTGCACCCGTTGGGCGCCGAAGATCTCGTGCAGGCGGGAACGAATCAGCGGCATGTTCACCATGCCGCCGGTGGCGAGGCACAACGATATCTGCGCCGGCGATACCTGTGCCGCCTCCAGTAGCGTACGAATGCGCGCGATCCCGACATCGACCAGCGGCTGGGTGATGCGATCGAGCTCTTCTCGGGCCAGCGAGTAGTCCATTGAGTCGTTTGCAACGCCCCGGAAGAAGTGGTCGACGTAGACCGCAACACGATCGCGGGTGGAGAGATCGATCTTCGCGCGTTCGCATCGATGGAGTAATCGGGCCATCGCGTCGGGATGGGGATGAACGGTCTCATCGAACTGCCGAGCCGCTCGCACGGTGCGAAGCACTTCCTGCCTGACTGCACTGTCGAACAAATCGCCGCCAACTTCGTCCGTGCCGTCATTGACGATCTGTAACAGCATGCCACCCTCAACCCGACACAAGGTCAAATCGAGCGTGCCCCCGCCCCAGTCAAACACCAGCACGAGTTGACGCTCATAGCGCCGAAGGGAGTCCGCCACGTCCGGAGACGACCTCAGGAACCCGTAGAGTGCCGCGAGCGGCTCGTGAACAAATTGGACGATCCGAATGCCAGCGATACGAAACGCATCACGCAGCGCGGCGCGCCGCGGTCCGTCGAAGTTCACCGGTATGGTCACGACAGCTCCGTCGAGAGACTCCAGGTCGCGCGCCGCACTCGACACCGCGGTCGTCCGCACGGCCTTGATCAAGTCTGCAACGATGTCGATCACGCTCCGCTCAACGCCATCAACAAACACGCTCTCTTGCCCGAGCAGCATCTTGGGAGATCGCACGATGTTCCCGTAAACACCAAGCCCTGCGGTGGCCAATCGTTCCTTGGCATCTCGCCCGACGATCGCATTTCCTCCCTCGTAGCAGACGACGGACGGAATCGGCTCTCCGCGGTCATCGAAGAAGTGAATAGCCCGGTCGCCTCGAATCATCGAGATGAGACTATTCGTCGTGCCGAAGTCGAATCCAACAAGGTTCATCGCGGTGCCTCCCGTTCGAGGCTCTTGATCTCCTCGCGCAAGCCCGATGTGGCGCGTTCTCCGTGATCAAGCATCACATGGAGCTTGGGCGGCTCACGACGCAGCGCTCCCATTCCCTCGTCGAGGAGGTCGAGCTCCCTGCTCAGCCGGCGCAGTACGCGAGTGCGTAGCCGCTCGAAGTCATCCCGAAGATGACTTACTGCGGTTTGATGGTCGCGGAGGGCCTGCGCCATTTTCTCCTGGAGTTGTGAAATGGATGTCTCGGCGTTCGAAAGTGCCGTGCGGGAGGCCGCGAGTTCGGTGGCAAGGTCGTCAGCACGCTTCTGCTCCGTGACCAGTCTTGCCGTCGCGTCTGCCGCGAGTTGCTGTTGACGGAGTGCTTCGTCGACAAAAACATTGCCGATGATGCCGGGCAGTACAGGATCGCGCAGGTCCAAGAGGTGCCGCCATGCATCCGGCGCAGAAGTCCGCTGCCTCGCCTCACCCTTCCACACATGAACGAAGAGTGATTGGACCGCGTTGTTCGTGGTCGAGGATCGCACAGCAACCGTCCACAACGCAACCGTCACGACCAAGTTGTGATGCAGTGCGGCGATCTGCGACTTCGAGATGGGCTTCTTTGTGAGGGGATCCTCTACTTGTGCAATCCGAAAGTGTGCGGCCTCGGCGATCATGTCATCGCAGGTGCCTTCATCCGCGCCTACGGGATGAAGGCATGCGGCAAATGCGGAGCACCCAGGATTCGCCCTGATCGCGACGCTGACAACCTCGAGGATCAGGGACCACGCTTTGGTGTTATTCCTGTGAGGTAGAGCGGCGAGGAGCAGCTGACGGGGCACAGTCAGAAGCATGTCCTTCTGGGCCAACGCACGAAGTTGAACCAGGAAGGACTCGCCTGGCGGGGGCTGCTGGGCGATCGCGAGCGCCGTCTTCTTCTTGAGCGACAGCCGCTTTCCCTTCCGGGAATAGGCGTATGCCACAAACTCTTCGAGGGACTCGGGATCTTTCGACTGCACGCGCGAGGGGGCGAGACCGGCCGACTGAGAATGTGCTGGGGACGACGCATCCGCTGCCACTGCTTGCGTGGCAGACAGCGACGCACCGGCGGTAGGAATCGCCTTCTGGATGCCTCCCGTGTTGTGTGTTGGATTGGCGTTCGGCACGGGCGAATCTGGCATGCACAATGGTCCTCAAGTAGTTCGCTTCATGATGGTCTCGGCCCACTGTCCGAAGGTCGGATTGTTCCGCAGGTCTCTCGCGTGCCGCGCAGCATCGGCACGATGGCTTTCTCGGGCGTAGGCCTCGGCCAGGATGACTCGTAGCTTCGCCCGATCAAACTCGGCTATGTCTTTTGCGATCAGGTCTTCGATCTCGTTGCAATGCAAAAGTAGGTCGCTAGCCGGCAAGAGCGACCATCGGATGATGCGCTCTGTGTCCCAATCTGTCAGCACTTCGTCCACCGCCGCTGACGAGGCAGCGTGATGCATAGGGTGATGAGGCTCGGCTCGCAGCAAGCTGGCCAGCCGCCGGCTGGCTTCTGCAAATCGCGTGGCAGGAGCGGCATTTGCCGCAGTCGCGAAATAGTTGAAATGGAACGCTACCAATCCCTGCACGACTCTGGACAAGGGGCGGTCGATGTCGCGCAGAATGTCGGCAGCGCGATTGAACTTCTCCCGGTACTCAGAAAACGGAAGGGCTGAGTGCGGACTGCGCTCCTTGGCCAGAACACCATAGAGGTACTCACACATCCCATCGCAGTAGGCCAGGGCCGATGCGAATGGCCTCGCGTCCGCGATGAGGTCCTCAATCGCTCTTCTGTCCAGCTTGCCGCGGCGAACGGCTGAGGCGAAATCACTACGATTATGAAGCCCTGAGTGATGACCATTTATTGCAAAAGCAATTGG
>CAZPPG010000107.1:2780-8834 GCA_964588385.1 uncultured Phycisphaeraceae bacterium | reverse complement strand
GTGCGGCCACGACTGGTGCTCCGTCCGCATCTCCAAGGAGATCCAGGAGTTCGCCTCGGGCAAAGCCGACGGCTTCGAGCGCATGGGCGGCAAGGACGGCGCAACCCCCGGCGCGCCCGTGAAGTCCGCCGCCTTGACGCCCGAACAGCAGGAGATCCTCGCCAAGCGCGGCGTCCTCTCCCCCGATGAGATCCACAAGCTAGCGTCGAAGACCAAGAAGGCGGTCGGCGCGGACCAGGGCAAGGCCAGTTGCCACAGCGACTACGTGGATCCCGAGACCGCCCGGCAGGTGGTCGTCGAGAGGGCCGGAACGCGAGCGGTCGTGCAGGTCGACATCCGCCCCGCCCTCGGTATCGCCAAGGAAGATCGGGTGATCTGAGTCCTTACGCAGGCCGCTCCGTTCGAGTATGCTGTCTGACGAGACCATCCCATGACCCCACCAAACGCACAACCCTGGCGTGCCAGAATCGTCTGCGATCCCGCGATCCACCACGGCGAGCCCATCATCAAGGGCACGCGCATCGCTGTCTCCACGCTTGTCGCCAGTCTCGTTGACTTCTCGATCGACGACCTCCTCAAGCAGTTCCCGCAACTGACCCGCGACGACATCCGCGCCGCGATCCTGTACGCGGCGGAGTCGGCGCACAACACCATGGTCGCCTGAACGAGCATATGAACACTCCTGTCAAGCTTGACGAGGACCTTTCGCCCGCAGTCGCGGCGCCACTTCTCGAACGCGGCTATGAAGTTCGCACGGTCTACGGACAGGGTTGGTCTGGAACTCCCGACGCTGAGCTGTGGCAGCGACTGATCACCGAGGGTGTGTTCTTCATCACGGCAGACAAGGGCTTTGGAGACGTACGTGCGTACGCGCCGGGGACACACCAAGGGATTCTCGTGCTTCGTCCGACGAGCGAGAGCATCGGTACTTATTGCGATCTGCTCCGCGCCACTCTTGAACGCACGACGCTTGAAGACTTGAAGGGGGCGGTGAGCATTGCGTCGGCATCCGGACTACGAACTCGCAGGCCGGGCTCCGCCTGAAGCGAGAAGTGCCGCCTGAGATCAATGTGCCATGGTTGAGTCCGATCACGCATCTCGCCCTTGGGACCTCTGGCCCCTCCACGATCACGCCCTTGCTGACAAGCTCTTCCGCGGGACATTCCATCGCCCCGCCCCGTGGTATGAGATCGAGCCAGTTGCTTCGCTCGAATCGCTCGCGTTGACCTGCTCACGCAATCTGCGTCTTGATCCTCTCACGATAAGTATCGCAAAGGTCGCGCAAGCCGTTAGCGATCGCGTACGGCCGGCCCTGCTTCGGGGCGATCAAACATACCGAGGCGGCACCGAACCTCTGGGTATCGCGATACCGCGGCTTGGCGCGCCCGCCGACGGCGAAGTGTGGCTGTGGCGAGAGAACTCTGCTTCTGCCGCGCGCTTCCGAACGCGGGATATTGCTGAGTTTGAGTCCGTGCTCTGGCGCGACGACTCATGGCTGTTCGAAACAGAAGGCCACTGGCTTCTCACCGGCCTGCATGACGGCGCTGCCGCGTGGATTGATTGGAGACCGCCACACCGGGCCGATCGACCATTCCATGGCTGACACGCTTTCGCAATCGCCCCCTTCACCCGCGCATTCAATGCCCCAAGCGCCGACGTCCCGATCATTCCGGCCCCCGCCCCACCACCGCCTCCGCGTACTCATCAAATCGCTTGAGCGTAAACGCCGCGGCAGATATCTCGAGCGACTCGCCCCGAACTCCAATCGTCACCGGCTCTGTCGTGTCCCGGAGCGCCTCGGCCGATGCAAGCTGCCATCGCTCCCGCGCCGTCAGCGTCTCTCCGCTGCCCTCCATCGCGTATCCCGTCATAATCGCCAAGGCGCCGAGCGGACATGACACCGAGTGCCCCCGGCTCCGCCTCGCGCACGTACCACACCAGTGATGAAACCGCGGCTCTGCCAGCATCACCGCCGATCCATCGCCAACGTCGCGCAGAACCTCCACCCCCTGCGTCGTGACCACCCGTAGAAACCGATCAAACAGCGCCGCATCAACCTCCGCCCGAGGATCGATGCCCGCCACCCGAAACACCCTCCCATCCGCGAGGTGCAGACGACCGCCCTCGACGCTCACCACCTCGATCGGATTCCCAAGCGGTTGCTGACGCACCCACATCCAGCCCGACCCCCGCGCCATCAACGCGCAGATGCCAACCCCAAGCAACACAACGCACTCGACAGCAAGAACTCTGCGAAGCATGCATCAACATACGACCGGATCCCGAGGCTCGTTGCACACGTATGGCAGGCTGGCATGCCAATCGCGTCACCTTCGAGTATCTTGTTCGCTTCCCAATCACTCGCAATGAAATGCTCAGATCCCATCGATAACGAACATGACCAGACAACACATCTTTATCCTGTCCTCCGTTCTCTGCCTCCTCGCCCTCTGCGCCGGCGCGTACACCATCTGGAACGCCTGGTGGCTCGTCGCCTCCGTTGAAGCGATGTCTGAGGACATGGAGCGAGAGGGAGCCATAGATGCTGCTCGTGTCGCAGTACTTCGCGCCGCTCACTCCAACGCCTATCCCTCCACTGGCATATGGCTCATGCAAGGCCGCGACCGCGCGACTTTGATAGGTCTCCTTACCCTCAGCGGCATCGCTGTCATCGGCTTTGGGACGATTGCAGCCTTGACCCTTCGCGCCGGCGTCACCCCATCACCAGCCGCCACACGATGAGGTACGCGTTGCTGAAGGGCTCGGGGCGGAGGAACGAGGGCGCGATGCCGGGGGTGCCGACGAATGGGCGCAGCATCCAACCCATCTGGATCCCGACGAAGACGTACGCGGCAAGCCAATAGGCAAGCATCGCAAGGTGCTGCGGGGCACGTGCGATGAGCGGGCGATAGCGGGCCCACATGACGCTCTGGGCGACGAGCGTGGCGGCGATGAAGGCGATGCCACTGACGATGAGCGCGCCGCGCGTGCTGACGCCGCTGACATACGCCAGGAGCGTGACGGGCGTCAGCGATGCGAGCGTCGTTGCGAAGGCCGCCTGCCCGCAGAGGATCGCGCGCATGGAAGCGCGTAGGTCGGGACGAAGCCCGAGCACGCTGGTCAGCGCGAAGAAGCCGGGAAGGCAGAGGGCAGTGGTGACCGTGATCATCAGCGGGAGCTTGATCGCGGCATAAACCGCGTACATCGCCCGCTCCCCCGACAACTGGTACGAGCCCATGGCCAGCCCGTAGATCGGACTTGCACACACGATGCACCAGAGCACGGTCGAGAGAGCGGGAGAACGCGCGGGCTGACGCAATGCTGCGAGCAGATCGGGGAGATGTCGACGGGCAGGGACTTGGTCAGCGCGATCTGGGCCGGTGAGGGGCACGCCCATGCTCAGCGTCCACTCTTTGGGTCTTCCGAACGCGGGTCGAGAAGGCGCCCGGCCGTGCCGAAGAAGCCCTCGACGAAGCTGCCTTGGCGCGGGCGAAGGAACGTGAGTTCTTCGCCGGGATTCCCGATGAACGGACGGAGCAGCCACCCCATCTGCGAGCCGACGATCGCGTACGTGATGATCCAGATCCAGAACATGGCGGTGACGGAGCCGGAGCGTTCGCGGTGCGGCACGAAGGAGCGCATGCGATCGTGTTGCTGGACGAGACGGCCGAGAGCCGCGCCGCTGCGCACTCCTGTGGACGCACCCGACCACTCGCGCGTGTCGATGGGCGCTTCGCTCGTATGTGGTTCGGCTGGCGGCGCCGTGTCGGACGCCTCTGTCTGATCGGCCTGCTCGCGAGAGCGCCGGAGCTCGTCTTCCTGCAGGCGGATGAGCGTGCGCAGGAGAAAGCCGACGCTGACGAGGCCCGCGATGCCAAGGAGTACGACGTTGAGCATGACCATGAAGGGATAGCTGGACGTGCTGAGCGTGAAGAAGCCGAGAATGGGCCCGAGTGAAGCCGCGAGCGCGAGGTTGACCACGATGGTGGCGATGAGGAGCCGGATGGTGGAGCGATAGCCAAGACCGACGCCGATGAGGGCGTTGAAGACATAGAGACTTGGGAACGTGACGAAGAGGGTGAGGAGGAAGAGCGCGGGGAGCTTGACCATGACGGCGAGCATGTGGAGGAGAGCGCCCTCCATGCCGCCTGCGAGCGCGTACCAGCCGATGAAGAAGCCGTGGGCCGCGCCGAGCGCGATGGCCCAGGGGAGGAACCTTCGGACGGGCGTCGCCCCCTCGCGGATGCGGGCGGGGTCGGTCAGCTTTCCTCTCAGGAGTTCATCGAGCGCAGCGATACCCGCCAACCCACGATCGGCGTTGCTCATTCGGGATGTTCCTTCGAGCGTGACGCGTCCGTGCCAGCGCCCGCACCGCGCGAGGCATGACAACGGGCGTCGGTCGCACCGCATGTCCCAGTATTGCCGCCGGCTTTGGCGGTCTCGCGTGGTTCTACGCGCCCGGCAACTGAAGGGTTCATCGCCTCTTCATGCAATTTGTCTGGTAGGGAAGCAGACCGGGGTGCTGATCGGACGCGTGGCGCGGCACGCGGGTATTCTGGATGCATGCAGACAGCACCGAAGCCGCTGACACCCGCCGAGGCAAGGGCATTCGCCGATCGCTGGTACGCCGCGTGGAATGCGCACGATCTTGATGCGATCATGGCCTGCTACGAGCCGACGATCGAGCATTCATCGCCGTTCATCAAGCGTTACAACGCGGGGATGCCGGACGAGAACGACACCGCCCTCCGCGGCATCGACCGCGTCCGCGACTACTTCCGCCGCGCGCTCGATCGCAATCCGACGCTGCGGTTTGATCCCATGCACGTGACGACGGGGCTGGAGAGCGTGCTGCTGGTGTACCAGCGGATGAGCGGAGATCTGGCGGGCGAGGTTTTTTTCCTGAGTCCTCGCGGCTTGATCCAGCGCTCCGTCTCCCACTACGGCTGAGCATTCTCGCTTCGCCAGAGCACGTAGTCCCATTCCTCGCACCACGCCCCCTTGAACCATGCGCGCCGGGGCTGCTCCCTCAGTCGGACGAAGCCCGCGCGCGTGAGGAGAGCCGCGGCAGGGATGTTGCGAGCATCGATCGAGGCGCGAATGGCCCGCTTTCTGAGCGTCGTGAACGCGAGATCGAGGATGCAGGCGAGGGCATCGCTCGCGAGCCCCTTGCCCTGGGCGTGCGACCCGAGCGTGATGCCAAACTCCATGTCTGTTCCGTGGCCGAGCTCGTCTGGCCCTGGGAAGTGGAGGCCGCAGTCGCCGATGAGTTCGCTGGTCTCTACCAGCACGATTGCCAGCTGACGCCATGTGCCCGGCGTATCCAGCGTGACACCCTGCTGCTTGATGCAGAGGGCCTCTGCATCCTCGGGCGTGTATGTCTCCCACGACTGATAGCGGGCGACGTCGGGGTGTGATCGATACGCCGCGATGATCGGCGCATCGGCAAGTGTGAGCGGGCGGAGCGTGACGCGCGACGATCTCAGTGGCACGCTCATACTCCTCATGGTCGCTGCCCCCCTTGCGTTCAGGACTTGGCAGCGACGGCCGTCGGCTCGGCGATCGCGATGCGCACGATCAGCGTGTCGTCGCGCTTTCCTGAGCGCGCCCGCAACGGTTCGATATCGCGCATCAACGCGGCGCACAGCCCCGGGCTTGCCGACCTGCCCGCGCCCGACCCGGCCTCTGCGCTCCCGCGGCACTTCTCAACGATCGCCGTGAAGCCCTCGACCCCCAGCAGTTCACCATCGCCTCGCTCGAGTTCGATTGCGCCGTCGGAATAGGCGAGGATCGCGTCGCCCGGTGCGAGCGTCAGCGACTGTTCACGCGGATCAAAGTCCGAGGGATCGAGCATGCCGAGAATGGGCGATGTGGCCTCCAACTGTCGCGCGAATCCCGCACGCGGCAGCAGCAGCGCGGCCGGGTGCCCGGCGTTCGCCCAGCGCACCATCACCCGCCCGGGCTGCTTCCCCTCCCCCGCCACAGGTGCCGGTTCAATCCGCATGCAGATCGCCGTGGCGTAGATGCCCTTGGTCGCAAGGAGCGCGCCGGTGA
>CAZPPG010000107.1:0-2770 GCA_964588385.1 uncultured Phycisphaeraceae bacterium | reverse complement strand
GACGAGAGGACTTGACCGGGCGTGGAATCTGGCGCGAGAGCGAATGTTCGTTCCAACTCGCCGAACAGCCGGTTGACGGCGAGGGCCGCGGTGACGCCGTGGCCCGTGACATCGATGAGAACGATCGAGAGCGGATCGGCGGAATCGGATGTGACGGTCTCGTCAGGGACTGTGGATGGTGACGAAGGGAGCGCGGAGAGGGTGGCGAGACGCGGGGGAGCGGAGTTCACGGGCTTCAGAGACGCAGCGGGCGCCAGTGGAAGCGGCGTTGGGTGGATGAACACGAAATCGCCGCCGATCTGCATCGCGGGCTCGTAGCAATACTCAATCCGGACAGGGCCGGTGGTGATCGGGGCGGGGAAGAGCGCCTCGTGCATGCTCCGCGCATCCGTCAGTTCACGCTTCACGTCGTCGTAGCGGCGCGACGCTTCGCGGGCCATGAACCGTTCATTGAACGAGCGGTGCAGCCACCACGACCATAGAAATCCGGGCAGGCCCGCCAAGGGCGACAGTCCGATCAGCGTCAGCTTCAGCATCAGCGTGGTATCGGTGTTGAACATCGTCACGCCGGCGAACACCGCCAGGATCGGCACGATCAGCTCAAGGCCTTCCTTGGGCGAGAGATTCACCAGCCACGTCGACACGAAGTGGATGAAGAAGACAGCGACCAGCGTCGCCAGCCCCTGCAGGAACGCCGCACGCGGCTCGGAGACCGGCAACGCATCCTTGATCAGGTTCGTGTTGTCGGTCAGCGGCGTGGCGAGAATCGCGATGGTGCACGCGGCGACGATGACCCAGCTCATGACATGCACCAGCGTCTCTCGTGTTCGCGGGGCACGGGCCAGGAAGATGAGCGTGCCCAGGTGCAGGAGCAGGATCGCGGCGTCGGAGGCCGCCTGGGCTGCGGCCCCGATGAACGATTCGGACGCCATAGCACTCATGATCGCGCGGGGGAGGTTGAGCGCGAGGAACGCGACGATGATTGCGCAGTACCAGATGGCGCGGGTCCGGAGCACGCGGGCGCGCTCGGACTCGTACATCGACGCGAACTCGGCGGGGATGGTGTCTGGGGGCATGGCGCGTGACGCGTGGCGAGCGGAGCGCCGCGCGCCGGGTCAGAGGGGGAGGGCTGAGAAGAGTAGGAAGTCGTCGCTGCCCGGCCCGCCCGCAACCCGGCGTTCGTGCTCCAGCAGCCACTTCTTGCGCTCGATCCCGCCGCCGAAGCCGGTCATGGAGCCGTCGGCCCCGATGACGCGGTGGCAGGGGATGATGATGGGGATCGGGTTGCGTCCGTTGGCCAGCCCCACGGCCCTTGTCGCATTCGGGTCACCGAGCGACCGGGCGAGCGCGCCGTACGTCGTGGTTGAGGCATAGGGAATGCGACCGAGTTGGTTCCAGACTCGCATCTGGAAGTCCGTGCCGGCCGGCGCGAGAGGGACCGTAAAGTGGGTGAGCGTCCCCTTGAAGTATTGATCAATCTGATCGATCGCCTTGCGGAGCACCTTTGTGGCGGGCGGGTCCGTCGCTGGTGCGGCCTGGGGGACGCCTTCGGTGGCGTCAAACTCGACGGACGTCACCCCATCGGCGGTCGCGGCCACGCGCAGAAGACCGATCTCGGTGTGGAAAGCGACAGACGCCACCGCGTTTGATGTGGAGGAAGCTGATCGGTGGGCTCGCCGGATCATCTCGGATCGTACCGCTCTCTCAGCCCGACAACGGCACTCAACCCGGCTGTTGGGGCGCGGGCACGTATGCACGGACGCTGCGGGGCGGAGAGACGGCCTCGTACTCGAACGTCTGATTCTCGGCAGAGTCGGACTTCACGACGGCCACGGCCTTGGGAGGTCCGCCCGGTCCGCTGTTCATGTTGAAGCTGACGAGTTTCATGCCGTCTGTCAGGCCGGCTTCCGCCGCGCCGGAACCGGGGACGACACCGGTGATGAGCTTGGTTGTCCGCGCTGCTTCCATGTCGAACCCGGGATCGGCTGAACGCATGCGCCGGGTCGTAAGTTCGAGTGCGGGGGCCGTGGTGCGGTCCGGGAGCGGGAGATCGCCGCCGCGGGTGATGCAATCGCGGATGCTCGCGGCGAATGGGGCATCCGTGTAGGATTCGATCACGGAGAGGAGCTTGTCGGTGGTGACGCGATCGCCGTTCTCAATCGAGCGTGTGAGCAGATCGCGGATGAGGTGCTCGATGGTGCGATCGCCCTCGTCGCCGATGTGACCAGCGCGGATTCGTTCGTCGATCGCCAGTGCGAGCAGATCGCCACGGCGATAAGGAAGGTCGCGGACATCCGGATCTGACCAGAACGCGTCCGCGATTGCGGCGTTGCCGACGCCCCGCTTCGGACTGGCGTCGTAGCGGCCGAGAGCATCCGAAAGGTCAGCGGCGTACTCGGCGTCCGTCCAGAGGCTCGTTTTGTGCAGGACGCGGCGCGCCAGGAAGTCGGTGAAGCCCTCGGAGAACCAGTATCCAAGCGGCTCCGGATCGTCGCCGATGTCGATTTTGCCGCCGATCCACGTGTGCATGTACTCATGTGCGAGAAGGCGCTGGACTCGGCGCAGTTGGTCCGTGCCCGGCTCGAGGGACATGTTGGGCGAACAGAAGAGCGCGAAGGCGTTGGTCAGGCCGGTGCCGCCCATGGAATACCCGCCGGGTGCGGACATGCCCTGGGGCACGAGACTGATAAGAAACCAGGGATCCGTGTGATCGGCAAAGAAGTCGCGCTCGGCATGGGCCAGCTCGCGGGCGCCATGCGGCCGCACCGTG
>CAZPPG010000106.1:0-8939 GCA_964588385.1 uncultured Phycisphaeraceae bacterium | reverse complement strand
ACGCCTGCGGCTCGGCGGGGTTGCTCATCAAACTCCAGATCGCTGCGCGCGAGCAGGACCCGACCAGCAAGGTGCCCCTCAAACTCACGGGCCAGGAACTCCAGGCCGAGAGCTACGCCATAGCTCGCATGAACGCGATCATCCACGACATGGACGTGGACCTGCAGCGCGGCGACACGATGATCAACCCGAAGTTCCGCACCGCCGAAGGGCGCATCCGCGGGTTCGACCTGGTCGTCGCCAACCCGATGTGGAACCAGCCGTTTGCACTGGACACACTGGCCAATGACCCGTTCGACCGCTTCCGAGGTGCGGGCGGCATCAGTACCGGCAAGGGCGATTGGGCCTGGCTCCAGCACACGCTGGCGTGCATGAACGACAACGGTCGGGCCGCTGTCGTGCTCGACACCGGCGCAGTGACGCGCGGCTCGGGCTCGAAGAACGAGGACAAGGAGCGGAACATCCGCCGGTGGTTCGTCGAGCAGGACCTGATCGAGGGCGTGATCCTGCTCCCGGAGAATCTCTTCTACAACACCACCGCCGCGGGCGTGATCATCGTGCTCAACAAGCGCAAGCCCAAGGCCCGGCGCGGGAAGATCGTTCTGCTGAACGCCAACAAGCGATTCGAAAAGGGGCGGCCAAAGAACTACCTCCCAGATGCGGATCGCCGCACGCTCGCCGACCTATTCAATCGAGCCGAACCGGTGGACGGTGAGCTCGCCGTCATCACGCAGGCGCAGGCGGAGGAGGCGGATTTCAACCTGAGCCCGAGCCGGTGGATTGAGAATGCAAATGTCCACGAGATCGGAGACATTGCGGTTCTCACGAAGTCGCTTGAGTCGCTTGCTGCGGAGATTCGCGGCGCTGACGAGATGTTGTTCAAGATGCTGCGGGGAATGACATCATGACAACAGCATCACTTGTGCGCCTGGGAGACGAGATCGAACTGGCCTATGGCAAATCACTGCCAACGGACGCTCGGCGGCCCGGCAGCGTGCCCGTATTCGGATCAAACGGTCAGGTCGGAGCCCATGACGCAGCAGCAGTCGATGGCCCGGGTATAGTCGTCGGTCGCAAGGGATCGGTCGGCGAAGTCGCGTTTGCGAACGGCCCGTTCTGGCCGATCGACACCACATACTTCGTCGTCAACAAGAAGGGGCATAGCTGGCGCTTTCTGTACCACCTGCTTCGCCATTGCGATCTGACCGGCCTGAATAGCCACAGTGCAGTCCCCGGCCTCAACAGGGAGGATGTCTACAACCTGTCTGCATGGATTCCCGAGCGGACGACCCAGATTCGAGTTGCTGCAGCGCTCGACCAGATCGAGCGAGCGTGCACACTGGAGCAGATGGCTGACGCTGAGACGACTCGGATGCGCCGCCTCGCTATGCGTGAACTCTTCACGCGCGGCCTGCGCGGCGAGCCACAGAAGGAAACGGAGACTGGGCTAGTCCCCGCGAGTTGGGAGGTGCGGCGGCTGGGCGACGATCACGACATCGCGGGCGGCGGCACGCCTCTCCGCTCCGTCGCGGCCTATTGGGACCGAGGCACCATTCCGTGGGTCAAGACGGGTGAGGTGAACTACTCGGTGATCATGGGAACTTCAGAGCACATCACGCAGGAAGGCCTCGACAACTCGTCGGCGAGACTCCTGCCGCCTGGCACGCTACTGATCGCCATGTTCGGCCAGGGCGTCACTCGTGGTCGGGTGGCGATCTTGGGGATCGAAGCCACCTGCAACCAGGCATGCGCAGCGCTGCGACCGCGCAACGACCGAATCAATACACGATTCCTCTACCACGTGCTGACAAGCAAGTACCAGGACCTCCGCCAGCTTGCCCACGGTGGCCAGCAGCAGAACTTGAACATCGACATCGTCCGGAACTTTCAGGTGGCGGTGCCTTCAACGACCGGGGAACAGGAAGAAATCGTCGCCATCCTCGACGCCATCGACCGGAAGATCGACCTGCATCGGCGGAAGAAGACTGTGCTCGAGGAGTTGTTAAAGTCGCTGCTGCACAAGCTGATGACCGGCGAGATCAGCGTTGCTGACCTCGACTTGGCGGCGCTGCCCGTGCTCGCGCCCATACCGCAGGAGGCTCAATCATGAGCGCCGTCAAGTTCACCGAAGCCGGGACGGTGCAGTTCCCGATGGTGAAGCACGCCGTCGAGATCGGGTGGGAAACCATCACGCCCGAGCAGGCGCTCACGCTCCGCGGTGGCGAGGCGGGCGTGTTCCTGCGCGAGGTGCTGGAGCGAAAGCTGGCCGAGTTCAATCCGTGGCTCACGCCGGATGGCATCCGCTCGATCGTCGAGACCCTGGACGCGCTGCCGCCAACGATTGAGGGCAATCGGGAGATGCTTTCGTGGCTGCGGGGCGAGCGCGGCTGGTACGACGAGGAGGAGAAGCGGCAGCGCCCGGCGAAGTTGATCGAGTTCGGACAGCCCGGGCTCAACACGTTCAACGTGACCTGGGAGTGGAGGATCAAGCCGCCGGCGCGCAAGGGCAACCGCGCCGACGTGATGTTCCTGGTCAACGGCATCCCGGTGTGCATCGTCGAGCACAAAAACCCCAAGCTCGGTGACGCGATCGACCGTGCCGTGAAGCAGTTGAAGCGGTACGAACTGGAGACGCCCGAGCTGCTGGCCGCCCCGCAGCTCTTCAACGTGACCCACCTGCTGGACTACTGGTACGGGACGACCTGGACCGCGAGCCGGCGCGACATGGCCCGCTGGAAGCAGGCCCCGGAGGAGACGTACCGATTCGCCGTGCAGGCGTTCTTCGAGCACACAGACTTCCTGCGGACGCTGCAGCAGTGGATCCTGTTCTACGTCAAGGACGGGGAGACGAAGAAGTCGGTGCTCCGCCAGCACCAGCGGCGGGCGATCGATGCGGTGGTCGGGCGGTGCCTGGACCCCCACCGGCAGCGCGGGCTGGTTTGGCACACGCAGGGCTCGGGCAAGACGTTCACGCTGCTCACCGCGTCGCGGCTTGTTCTGGAGCACAAGAACCGGTTCCAGAATGCCACGGTGATCGTCGTGGTGGACCGGATCGAGCTCGAGGGGCAACTGCGGCGCTGGGTGGACCGCCTGCTGGGCGAGGTTCAGCAGCACGACATCCCGGTCCGCCGGGCGAACACCAAGGCGGAGTTGCAGGCGCTACTGGACAGCGACTTCCGCGGCCTGATCGTCTCGATGATCCACAAGTTCGAGGAGATTCGGAAGGACAGCTGTCCGCGCGACAACGTGTATGTGTTCATCGATGAGGCCCACCGGTCCGTGGCCCGCGATCTGGGCACGTATTTGATGGCGGCCGTGCCGAAGGCGACGATCATCGGCTTCACCGGCACGCCGATCGCGAAGACCGCGCAGGGCGAAGGAACGTTCAAGATCTTCGGGGCGCAGGACGAGTCGGGGTATCTGGACAAGTACTCGATCCGGGAGTCGATCGAGGACGAGACCACGCTGCCGATCAAGCACATGATGGCACCCAGCGAGGTGCATGTTCCCACCGAACAGCTGGACAAGGAGTTCTTCGAGCTCGCCGCGGCCGACGGCGTCACCGACATTGAGGAGTTGAACCGGGTACTTGATCGCGCGGTGG
This sequence comes from uncultured Phycisphaeraceae bacterium, assembly GCA_964588385.1. Taxonomy (GTDB): domain Bacteria; phylum Planctomycetota; class Phycisphaerae; order Phycisphaerales; family UBA1924; genus JAHBWV01. The sequence goes on along the minus strand of CAZPPG010000106.1, from coordinate 5,335 downwards.
GGCTGCGGACGTTCCTGACTGCGGATGACCGGGTTGAGAAGGTCGCGGCGTTCGTCGCGGAACACTTCCGCGAGAACGTGCTGCCGCTGGGCTACAAGGCGTTCCTCGTCGGCGTGAACCGTGAGGCGTGCGCCAAGTACAAGAAAGCGCTGGACAAGCACCTCCCGCCCGAGTGGAGCGTGCCGATTTACAGCGAGAACGCCAACGACATCGTGGACCGCCCGCTCGTGGCCAAACTCCAGGTGTCGGACGAGCAGGAGGAGACCGCCCGCACGCTGTTCGCTCGGCCCGACAAGGACCCGAAGATCCTCATCGTGACCGACAAGCTGCTGACGGGTTACGACGCGCCGGTCCTGTACTGCATGTACCTCGACAAGCCGATGCGGGACCATGTGCTGCTGCAGGCCATCGCCCGCGTGAATCGGCCGTATGAGGATGAGTCCGGCATCCGCAAGCGTGTCGGGCTGGTCGTCGACTTCGTCGGCGTGTTGCGGGAACTGCGGAAGGCGCTGCGGTTCGACTCGGGCGATGTGAGCGGCGTCATCGAGGACCTCGATGTGCTGCTCAAAGATTTCCGCCAGCGAATGGGCGACGCCGAGAAGCAGTATCTGGACGCTGGCGAGGGCGGCACCGCCGACGAGCGGCTGGAGCGGCTCGTGTTCGGGCGATTCCTCGATCCTGCGGCACGGAAAGCGTTCTTTGAGTCGTTCAAGGAGATCGAAGCGCTGTGGGAGATCCTGTCGCCATCGCCGGAGCTGCGTGACCACATTCAGCCCTACAAGCAGTTGACGCAGCTCTATGCCGCCGTGCGGAACGCTTACGCAGACAAGGCCGGTCTCGCGGTCGATCTTGCGCACAAGACGGAGCGGCTGATTCAGGAGAGTGCGATTCAGGAGGGCCTGGGCCGGATCACGAAGACGGTCACGTTCGATGTGAAGACGCTGGAATCGCTCCGCAAGGACAGCGGGCCGGACGAGGGCAAGGTCTTCAACCTCGTGCGCGGCTTGAACAAGGAAATGGATGAGAATCCGGACGCGGCTGCCGTGCTCTCCCCCCTGAAGGACCGCGCGGAGCGGATTCTGAAGGACCTGGAGGAGCGCAAGACCACGGGCATGGCCGCAATGGACGAGATCGCAGCGCTTGCGGCCGAAAAGGACGCGGCGATGAAGTCGGCACGCGACAGCGGCTTGTCGGCGCGGGCGTTCGGTGTGTTCTGGTCGCTCCGTGACGATGCCGCGATGAAGACAGCAGGGATCGATCCGATGGTGGCGGCCGCCGAGGCTGAGAAGCTGCTGGGCCGGTTCCCGAATGCGGGCGTAAACCCGGAGGAGCGCCGGCGTCTCCGCGCCGCGTTGTACCCGCTGGTGCTCAAGCTCGGGAACGAGGATCGTGCGCGGGTCGTTGGCATCTCGATGGCCCATCTGCTGCCCGAGGAGAAGGCATGAGGTCATCTCTGTACCCAGCCGATGAACTCCGCCGCCGCACGCGCGCGTGGGCCGTGAAGCTCCGCGTCAACCCCAAGATCGTGCGCGTGCAGGACATGCGGCGGAAGTGGGGCTCGTGCACATCGCGCGGCACGATCACGCTCGCCGCCGACCTGGCAGACCAGGAGTCGAGGTTCCAGGATTTTGTGATCGTGCACGAACTCCTGCACCTGCGATATTCATCTCACGGGCGGGTGTTCAAGGCCCTGCTGAACGCGTATGTGCCCGGGAGCTCGAAGTTCGATGTGGCGATGGGGCAGCCTGCCGTGGTTGTTCGGCCCATGCGATTGGCGGCCATGGCCGGGAGGAACCGTGCCACCTGATCCTGCCCCGGCGGTTGTGCCCGATCCACGCGAACAAGCCTACCGATCGCTGGTCGAAGCGATCGCGAGTGGCGCGGTGCTTTTTGTTGGCGCGGGAAGCAGCCGGAAGGTTGGCTACCCCATGTGGGGCAGCCTTCTCGGCGAGCTTGAGGCAGCCGCGCGGAAGGTGGACGAGGCGAAAGTCCAGAAGGTTGATGGAGTCGACTTCCTTCTCAGAGCGACCGCGTACAAGAAGATCCTGGGCCCGGATGAGTATCGTCGGATTGTCTGCACTGCGTTCGCGCCGCGAACACCCCCTCATGCCGTGCAACACGAGTCACTGGTGGCGATGCCATTTCGCCATGTATTCACGACGAACTACGAAGGCGTGCTGCAGTCTGCTCACCGTGCGTTGCATGGTACGGCAGCGAACAGCTTCGACGCTGATGAGTGGGACAAGTTGTCGGATTTCTGGCATGGGCAGGTAGGAAACACCCGTTCATACGTGCACCTTCACGGGTCCGTCCGCAGACCCGAGGGCATCGTTCTGTGCGCCGAGGAGTACGACCAGCGCTACCGCCGCGAAAAGCTGTACGGGGACTTTCTTCGCGGGTTCCTGGGCGGACATCGGCTCGTTTTCGTCGGGTTCAGCCTTACTGATCACGACTTCAAGTACATTCTGGGGGAGGCCCGGGCGACGTGGCAACCGTCAGGCCCGCGCCACTTCGCGATTCTGCCCGCGCCAGCCAGCGCCGACAAAGAGCGAGTCGAAGCTGCTGACCTTCGCGGTTTGCAAGGCATCGAGCCGGTGTACTTCGACAACACCTCAGGCGACTTCTCCGGCCTCTGGACACTAATCGAAAAACTCCGCGCGGATGTGGACACGTACAAAGCCAACAACGGGCTCGTCCCTGCCGCGGCCGTTCAGCAGTTGATCACCGAGCTATTGGAAAGCGATCCCGATCTGCTCAAGGCGGCCCTGCCGCGCCTTCCGGGCCTCGTCAGCAAGCACAGCGTCACCGTCTCACTCAGCGACGCGGGTGTCGGCAGCTCCACCGATATTGATCGCCAGATCGATGCGGTGTTCAAGCTTGTTGACCGTGGCCTGCCCGACGATGCTATCGCCGAGTACGAGGCTATTCGAACCCGAGAGGGTGACAAGCTGACGGCCAAGCTGCGCTACCGGCTGGATGCCAATATCGGAAACGCTCTGTACTCCAAGGGCGACGCAGCGTCGGCGTCGAAGGCCTATCTGCGAGCTGTGGGGCACTACCGTGATAGCCGGGACGCGAAGGGCATCGAGTTACTCGGGACGTTCCTCGCCGGCGACTTAGCCGAAGCGAAGCGCCTTGCTGCCGCGCTGTGCGCGAGCGAGCCGACCTACGGGCGCGCATGGTCCATTTGGGTCCGCTCGCACGAAGGGGACTCGAACTTTGCGGCGGTGGAGGCGGCGATACCGGAGGCGGTACGCAAAGACCCCGAGGTCGCGCAAGCACTTTCCGACCTCGCCGCACGGAGCGAGGAGTTAGATGCACACGTGCGCCACGCGCGCGCTGCCGTCGCGGCGTCCCCTGGATGGGAAGACGCACTGGCGATGCTCGGCGCGGCGATCATCACCTCCGAACGTCGATTCACGACATTCCATGCGGACCGCGGAGTGGTCCCTGAACACCCCGAGCTCATCGCTGAGGCTGAGGGCGTTATCTCCAAGGTCATCGAGGCGCTGCGCGCCCGAGACGCCGCCGGCAGGCTTCCTGGACTCTATTTCAACCGATCAGTTGCCAGACGACTTCTTGGCCGCGAAGAGGACGCGACCAGTGACCTGCGTGAGGCATTCCGCCTCGATCCCTCAGAGCCCGTGATCGCGCTTGGATTTGCGATGGACGCCGAGGCCCGGCCAGACATGGATGCTGCGATCGCGGCCCTGTCGGCCCTTCCCCCCGGCGGCGATTCGGCAGGCCAGGTGCAGCTTGCGTCGGTCATGCTGCGGCTGCGCCGACGCGCCGAGGGTGATACTGAAGCGGCCCGAGTGCAGGTGGAGACGTTGTGCGATCGCCTCGGGAGCGTGGAGCCTGCTGCCTACAGGGCCGACATCGTCAGGATGGCGCTGCGAGTGTGCTACGAGCAGGGCCGCTCCGGGGATGGCCCCGGCATTGTGAAGGGACTGGCTGATGGTGTATTGCCCGAGCACCAGCGGTCAGCACTGCTGGCGAGGGCCTATCTCCAGGCCGGGTCCCGCGAAGAAGCAACCAAGATCACGGAATCTGCGGTGCGAGCGCTCGGAGAGAGCGCGTCCTGGTTTGATCGCCGTGAGGCAGCGCAGCTTGCTCAGGATTGCGGCCTGCATGCGGAATCGGTTCGACTGTGGCGAACAGTGATTCCTCCGAATGATGCTGGTTCAGACACTGTCAATTTGGTTCGCGCTGCGTATTTCGCTGGGGATGGGCGAACAGTGCTTGATGTGTGCGCCACCGTTCGGGCAGCCGGCGGCATGACTCGGCGTCACCTTGAGGCCGAGGTTGAGGTTCTTGCCGCATCGCGCGAGGTGGGACGAGCCATTGCGCTGCTCAAGGATTGGGTGTCGACCCACACGAACGACAAGCACGCCGTTCTGCACCTGTCCATGCTTGCCGTACGCGATGGCAAGTCCGAGCTCGCCGTCTTTGATGAATCGCGGCTCCCAGCCGTGCCCGAGCTGTTGCACCCTGAGCAAGGGCTAGCTCTTGTGTATGTGCTCCGTCGCGGACCGGCTCCAGGGCGATCGCTCGAGATTGCATACGCCCTGTACCGCCGATTCCCCGAGCACCCAGACTCGCACCGCGCACTCGTCTCATGCGTGTTCGACCCGTCGGCGAGTCCGCTCGCGATCGAACGGCATCAACGCGTTGAACATGGTGCCGCTGTCTACGTTCGGAGATACGGCGACCAACCGCATTGGGTGTACATCGAATCAGAACCAGACCCGGTGACGTCGCGATACGAGTTTCCGAGCACCCACGAGTTCGTAAAGGCCATGTGGGGGCGCACTAAAGGTGATAAGTTCGACTATCTCGGACACCAGTACGAAATCCTCGGTACCGAGAACCGGATGCTCCGGCGTGTCCACGACATCATGGAACGCTACGAGGAGACTTTCCCGGACAAACCGATGTTCCGGCGGTTCTCCGCTCCGTCATCACCGCCGCCAGACGCGCCGATCGAGGAAAAGCTCGGCGAGATGTACAGCGAGCTGCAGAAACAGGAGCGCGGCCGGGAGCTTCTTGAGTCATGGTATCGCGAGAACCGCCTCCCCATCGCTACGTTCGCCTCGATGCTTGGTCGCCGCATCTTCGACCTCGTGAGGTATCTCACGTCCGATCGATCGATGGGTGTTCGCGCTGACGATGGCGATGTGGCCCGCTGGCCGCAGGCCTTAGCAGTGTGCCGTGATTGCACGGAGTTGGTACTTGATGGCACCGTGCTCGCCGGGGCGCTCGTGCTCGACATTCTCGCAGAGTTGCCGAAGCTGGGTGTCAAACTCGTAGTGCCGCAGGCCGTGCTGGATGAGCT
>CAZPPG010000105.1:0-9116 GCA_964588385.1 uncultured Phycisphaeraceae bacterium | reverse complement strand
TGCCGTCCTGGGTTCCGACCCATACCCGCACCGCCGCGGGCTTGCCCGCGCCGCCGGAGACGCTGATGTCAAAGGTCGCTTCGCCGCCCGGCGTGACTCCGCCCTCGCGTGCGGCCATGATCGTCATGCCGCCCGCCGACTGGCTGCCCAGTTCGGTCTTGGGGCCGTGTCCGTGGCCGTCCTTGTGATCGTGGTCGTCCCCATCTTTGTGGTCGTGCCCATCGCCCGCCTTGTGATCGTGCCCGTCCCCGTCCTTGTGGTTGTGGCCATCGGACGTGGGCGTGCCGCCGGTCCCGGCGGTGGGCTTGGCGGGCGCTTCAGACTTCTTCTCGCACCCGGCCAGACCGGCGGAGAGCGCGAGCAGCGGGACGGCCAGAACGAGAGCGAGTGTGCGAACGGTGTTCATGTCAGAATCTCCTTGCAGTCAGGTTGAGGGAGCGGACTTCTTGGTGGAACGGCGCAGCAAGCGGGCCAGCAGTCCGGGACGCCCGGACGCCTCGCGCTTGACCTTGAACGCCAGCGCGTAGCCGGCGGGGACAACGAACAGGTTGAGGAACGTGGACGACACCAGCCCGCCCAGCACGACAATCGCCAGCGGGGCGAGCAGTTCGCTGCCGGGCTTGCCCTTGGCGAGCGCAAGCGGGACCAGCCCGAGCATCGCGGCCAGGGCCGTCATCAGGATCGGGACCAGTCGTTCAAGCGACCCTTGGATGATCGAATCACCGATGGACTTGCCCTCGCGCTCCTGGAGATGGTCATAGTGGTTCACGAGCAGGATGCCGTTGCGGACGGCGATACCAAAGAGCGTGACGAAGCCGACCATGCTGGCGATGGAGATGACCGGCGCGATGTAGCGCGAGGATGACAGGCCGAAGAGCGCCAGCGCGTTGCCTGCGATCGAGGGGCTCTCGGTCACGAAGATGGCGACGATGCCGCCGATGAGCGCCAGCGGCAGGTTGAGCATCACCAGCAGCGCCACGCGGGCCTTGCCCGTCGAGAGTTGCAGGAGCAAGAACATGAAGACCGCCACGCCCGCGCCCATGATGAGGATCGTGCGGCTGGCGGACTGCTGGGCCTCGAACTGCCCGCCGTAGTGGACGGTGTACCCGGCCTTCTGAACGATCGGGTCTACCTTGGCCTGCACCTGCGCGACCAACTGCCCGAGGTTGTAGCCGTCGGCGACGTTGGTCGAGATAACGGCCTTGCGCTGGGCGTTCTCGCGGGCGATGAGGTTGCTGGTCTTCTCCGGGCCGATGTCGGCGACTTCGCGCAGGCGAACGATCGCCCCGCCCGCGCCCCGCAGTTGCAGGTCCATGATCTGGTCGATCCGCTCCCGCTCGCTCTCGGCCAGACGCACGACCATCTCGTAGCGACGCACGCCCTGGTTCACCTCCGCGACCGTCTCGCCGTAGAGCGCCTGCTGCACCTGCTCGGCGGCGGCCCCGGGCGAAAGCCCCGCGGCGACAAGATCCTGCGGGCGGTAGCGGATCGGCAGCGAGGTGATGAGAATCTCGCGGTTGGCCGCGACGTCGCGGGTGCCGGGGATGGGCTTGATCGCCGCCTCGATCTCCTTGGCGAGCGAGCGCAGGACATTAAGGTCCTCGCCGTACACGTTGATGGCGATGGCCGCGGGCGTGCCCGAGAGGACATGGCTCAGCCGGTGCTCGATGGGCTGGCCCACCATCGTGGTGATGCCGGGGATGTTGGCGATGATGCGGTCGATCGCGGCCCGGACCTTCTCCTGGTCCACGCCCGCTTTCATCGTGACCTCGATCTCGGAACTGCTCACCGGCTCGGCGTGCTCGTCACGCTCGGCCCGGCCCGTGCGCCGCGTGACGCTCGACACGCCCTCGATGCCGACCATCTGGGCCTCGACGCCCGTCGCCAGCCGGTTGCTCTCGACCAGCGATGTGCCCGGGGGCGCGAGCAGGAAGACCGTGAAGGTGCCCTCCTTGAAGGCGGGCAGGAACGATGAGCCGAAGGTGGACATGAGCAAAAGCGAAGCGATGGTGAGCGCCCCCGCCCCGCTGAGCACCACGCCGCGGTTGCGGACGCTTGCGCGGAGGGTCGGCTCGTACCACCGCTTGAGCTTGCGCACCAGCCACCCGTCGTGCTCCCCGTGCCCGTGCGACTCGCCCGGCTGCCCGCCCTTCTTGCCGAACGACCCGGCGAAGAGCCACTTGCACAGCGCGGGCGTGACCGTCAGGGCCACAATCAGCGACGCCATGATCGAGATGATGTACGCGATGCCCAGCGGCTGGAAGAACCGTCCTTCAAGCCCCTGCAGGAAGAGCAGCGGCACAAAGACCATGCAGATGATGATGGTGGCAAAGACTACGGACGAGCGGATTTCGTTGCTGGCGTTGTAGATGACATCGACGAGGCCCTTGCGCTCCCCCTCGGGCAGCCCGTCGTTCTCCTTGAGCCGCCTCAGCACGTTCTCCACGTCGATGATGGCGTCGTCCACCAGTTCGCCGATCGCGATGGCCAGGCCGCCCAGCGTCATCACGTTGATCGAGAGCCCCCAGGCCCACAGCAGCAGGATCGCCACGGCGAGCGAGAGGGGCAGGGCCGTGAGCGTCACGATGGTGGCGCGCACGTTCATCAGGAACAGGATGAGGATCACGCCGACGATGATGCTCGCCTCGATCAGGACCTTGACCACGCCGTTGATCGACCGCTCGATGAACCGCGAGGCCCGGAAGGGGTCGCGGTTCAAGACCATGCCCTTGGGCATGGCCTTTTCCATCTGGTCCAGGACCGCGTCGATCTGCGTCGTCAGGTTGAGCGTGTTGGTCCCCGGGCTTTTCTGCACGCTGATGACAACACCCGGCAGGGCGCGGTCCGACGCGGTACCGCGCTTGGGCGAGGGGCCGAGCTGCACGTCGGCCACCTGACCGATCGTGACCGCCGCGCCGTTGTGGTAGCGCACGAGCGTGTTCTTGATGTCCTCGGCGCTGGTGACGCGGGCGGTCTGGCGGATGGGCAGTTCCTGGTTCTCCCAGTTGGGGACGTACCCGGCGCTGGCCGTCGAGTGCGCTCCCTTGGCGGCCTCGACGACGTCGGAGATCGTCAGCCCGTAGAGCGCGAGCTGGTCCTGCCGCACGTTGATCTGGTACTGCGGCAGTTCACCGCCGATGGCGACAACCTGGGCCACGCCCGGCACCGCGAGGATCTTGTTCCGCAGATCAAACTCGGCGAACGAGCGCATGTCCAGCGGGCTGACCGAGCCGTCGGGCGACGACAGGGCCATGAGCATGATCTCGCCGGTGATGCTGGTGACGGGTGTGATCTCGGCGTGCGCGTTGGGCGGCAGACTGCCGCGCACCGCGGACAGTCGCTCGGAGACCAACTGGCGGGCGCGGTAGATGTTCATGCCCCAGTCAAACTCGACCCACACGATCGACAGGCTGGTGGCCGAGGCGCTGCGGACGCGGCGCGTCCCCGGCAGGCCGTTGACCGCCGTCTCGATCGGGAAGGTGACGTTGAGCTCCACCTCGTCGGCGGCCAATCCCCCCGCCTCGGTCATCACGACAACCGTGGGCGCGTTGAGCTCGGGGAAGACGTCCACCGGCATGTTCTTGATCTTGAGGCCGGCAAAGACGAGCAGCAGCCCGGCGAACACGACGACCAGGGACGACTGCTTGAGTGAAAACTCGATCAACTTAGCGAGCATGAATGCTCCTTCCGTGGGCGACGGCGCGGGTCAGCCCGCTTTCCGCGAAGGGCCTGAGAGAAGCGAGAGAAGGGTGGGTTTGCGAAGCGCCGGTGCGGCCGCGTGCCGCGCGAGCGTCCAGGCCACCCGGCGGCACCGCCAAGCGGGTTGTCGCGTCCGCCGGTTGCCCCGTCGCGCGTGGCGAACGAGTTGTCGGACGCGACGGACGGGCTGTCGCACGCGACAGACGGCTGGTCGCACGCGACAGGGGGCTGGTCGCGTCCGCCGAGCCGTTTGTCGGCGAGCGGCGCAGTGGGCCGCCCGAGAGTCTCCGATCCCCGAAGCAGCCGGGGCCGTCCACGGAAGCGCAAGCAGGCCCTTCGCCACGGCGCGGGGCGAAGGCGGAGCGGCGTCGTTGGTGCTGGGGAGTGCGCATCAGTGGCTCCCCTTGTGGAACGTGCCGTCGGAGTGGAAGTGCCCGGCCTTCTCGGTGCTGCCGCTGGTCGCCAGCATCAACTGGAAGTTGCCGCCCAGCACGATCTCGTCGCCTTCCTTCACGCCGCTGGCAAGCACGACCCAGCGGCCGTCGGACAAGCCCACGTCGGCCTCCATGCGGATCGCCTTGTCGGGGTCCGCCGGGTCGCGGCGGAAGATGATGGCCCGCGCTCCATCGCGCACGACCGCCGACTGCGGGACGGCGAGTTCCTCGCTTCCCCCGGCCAGCGTGACTTCGAGGTGCGCCGACACGCCCGCGCGTGCCCATGGCGCGAGGGCCTCGGGGATCACGACCAGGTCGACCGTGCGTTCGTCCGGGTCGGCGGAGAGTCCGATCCGGAGTTCGCCGTTCATCGCGTCTTGGAGCGGCATGCTTCCGCCCTGAGGCGGTGCGATCCTCGCCGAGAGGCCGTCCCGGAGCCTCCCGAGGTCGGACTGCAAGCCGCGCGCTCTGAACCGAATCTGATCGGGCTGAACGACCGTCACGATCTGCCCGTTCTCCTCCGCGAGTCCGCCGGGCGTGATCCCGATCGCTTCAACGACACCCGGCGCGACAGCGCAGACGACGAAGCCACCGCCGGACTCCAGACCATCGTGGCCGCTCCCGCAGTTGCTGCCTCGTTCCAGAGAATCACGTCTGGACTTCAACGACCGAAGCTCGGCCTCGGCCTGCTTCTGCTGTGCTTGCAGCTCCGCGTCCTTCTCCATCACGTCCGCCAGTTCGGCCTGCGTGGCATTGAGGGTGGCACGCGCTTCGGTGAACTGCGCGGCGCTCCCGCCGCCGGCCGCTCGCAGGTCCTCGAGTTGCCTGAGACGCTCTTGCCAGAGCAAGACCTTGTCCGCCAGGCTCTGCTCGTGCCGACGATGGGCTTCTCGAAGTGGTCCCATCGAGTCGACGCGCGCCTGGGTCGCCGTGACCTGCTCGTGAAGGTCGCGCCACGCCGCGGCATCGACTCTGTAGAGCGGTGTGCCCGGCTCGACCAACTGGTACTGGTTGACCAGGACTTCCACGCGACCAGACAGCGGCGTTCGGTACTCACGCCGAGCGGTGGGCAGGAACTCGAAGCGACCGGGCACGCGAAGCGTCTGCGCCACGTTTCGGGATTCGACGCGTGCGAACGTGATGCCGAGGTTCTGCCGCACCGACGCGGGAATGTCCACGCGGTTGGAGGCAGCGGCCTCGCCTTCCTTGCCCGCGCCCCCTCCGGCTCCGGCCCCTTCGCTCCCGTGGTCGTGCCCGTCGTCCGAGCCGTGGGCGACATCCTTCTTCTCGCAGCCGGTGAGCGTTAGGGCGAGCGGCGCGGACACCGCCAGCCCGCTGATGAGCAGAATCTTCGAGATCGTGGTCAACGTGTTCTTCATGGTGTGTTCCTTGTCACAAGCCGATCAGCGGCCGGAGCCGCCGGGTGGCGTATTGGAGATGGGGGCGGGGATCGACGCGGGGGTGCCGCCAGGGGCGGCGGAACCGCCAACGGGCTCGTGCAGCGGGGCCGGTGTTGAAGGCGAGACCGGAGGAGGGGGGCCGAAGATCTCGTCGAGATCAACCATCGCGATCGCCTCATCGCGTGCCGCCTCGACCAGCCCGACCTTGGCCTCCTGCTGGCGAGTCAGGCTCTCCAGCAGCACGAGCGTGTTCACCTCGCCGAGACGGGCCACCTGACGCGCATCGACGTACTGCGCATCCACCAGCGGCACGATCTCCGACTCCAGCGTTGATCGGCGCTTGGCGGCGGCCGCGAGCCGGACCTCCGCCGCACGCATCGCCGCGAGGGTCTGTTCCAAGGTGGCCTCGGCCGCGGCACGCGCCACCTCGCGCTGCGCTCGCGCCTCCGCGATCCCGCGTCGGTTGCCGTTCAGGATCGGGATCGGCACGGACAGTCCGAGGAGAACCTGATTCTGCCCGTCCTCGTTCCCGTACCCCGGCCCGATGTGGAGGTCCGGGTACTGCTTGCGGACTTCGAGTTCCAGGGCCTTCTCGGCGGCTTCATACTCGGCGGCCGCGACGAGCATGGCCGGGCTCCGTCGACCGATCTCCAGGATCGCGTCGCTCGACCCCGAGCCGCTCGGGTTAGGACCTATGCCACGCGCCTCCAGTCGGAACGGAGCGTCCGGCGACATCCCCATGAGTTGTCGCAGCCGCAGTTCGGATTCCCGGGTGCGAGACTCCAGCAGGGCGAGGTCCGCGGCCTTCGTCGCCTTCTCGATGCGGAAGAGACGTGCCTCGGTCCTGGCCATCTCGCCCGCCTGTTCCATCTTGTCGACGACCGAGAGGATCTGATCCACGCGGGACAGGAAGTCACGCGTCACCGCGAGCTGTGCGTCCAGCGCAGACCACTCGCTCCAGGCTCGGCGCACCGACATCCGCACCGACCACTCGCGCTGCGCGACTCTGGCCAGCTCCGCCGCGTGCTCCACGCCCGCTCGCTGCTTCTCGATCTCGAGCCGGCCGGAGATCGGAATCGTGAGACCAACGCTCGTGAACACCTTCCACGGCTCAGGGGTACTCTCGATGATTCGCGTCAGGTCAACTCCAATCGTCGGGTCCTCCCAAAGCCCCGCATTTTCCGCGGTCGCCTGCGTCACTCCTGCACGAAGGCGAGCGACCCGCAAATCGGCGTTGAAAACGAGGGCGATCACCTCGGCTTCCTCGCAGGTGATTCCGTCGCCCGGGTCGAACGCCGCCGCCTCGGGGGCGGGCTTGGGGGACCTCGCCGCGAGGCCATCGGCGAACACTTTGACCTCCGGGCTTTCTGGCGTGCGTGCGAGAAACGCGGCTTGGTGGCCGGGAATGTCGAGCGGACGCCGCTCGTAAGACTGGCAGCCGCCCGTAGCGATTGCGATGAGTCCAGCCAGTGAAAGCGTCGCGATCTGCGGCCGCAGACCTCGCGCTGTCCGGTCTTCGTGTTTTCGAACCATGAGAATCTCCAAACGGGTGGGTGCTGTACCCGTCAGGACCGAGCGCAACGCGGAACGGCGGCGAGCAGCCCTGAACGCGATTCAACCCAAGTTGTGGTGGGAACTAGGCCAAGACCCGCGCGGCCGCCAAGCGGTCCACAGCAGGAAAACGACATCGCCCGCCGCGTGAGACGACTGTCACAGCGGCGGAGGCGGAAACGTCTGGCGCTAAATCAGGAGACGGGTGGTCTTCAGCCCAAGGACCTGATCGGAGACACTAAAATCAGGGGGCGGGACACGGGCCGGGGCGGCGAGCGGCGGCTCGAAATCCCAAGCCATCACAACAGCGACAAGCAGCGGAACGACGAACGCCCGCAAGTCTGGAGAGTCGCCCTTGCTGGGAACCTGCTTGTTGTCGGGCACCGGCACATGCAGGTGGCACCCACACTCGTCAGGCGGATGAAACGCAGTGCTGTACGGACCTCCCTCGTGACCCGAAGACTCCAAACAGCCGCTGTCGCGGCCCATGTGAGCATCGCAATGCCTGCAGGAATCAGCAACCGCCGTGTCGTGGCTGCCACAGTCTCCGAGGGGTATGCACAGCACCCGACCCGGACCCGACGCCATCACTCCCTGCACAACGAGCAGGAGCACGGCGACGAGTTTGACTATGGCTGGGGGCATTTAGGGGGTGTATCGGCTGGGAAGAGTATACCACTTCAGCTTGGCCCGGGTTCGGTGCCGAATCGACGCCGTCGCGCGTAAACCGACAAGTTGGTGTTATCTGGACTGCCTGGTGGGAGAGAATCCGTCCGCGGGGATTGTGGATACGGACACTAAACTCACCACATGCGGTCGCACGAACGCACCGGGTGAGACGCGCCCGTCCCTCCGATCGTGGCGGCGACGGGCGTGAGCGGCGGAGCCCCGTTCGATCCCCGCTATCCATCCTCTATTCGCACAACCCCCGGGTCGCGAGACCCGGGGGTTGTCGGTTTTGCGGCGGGTCGTTCGACTGGTTGATGCTTCCGGCCCGCTCCAGTCGGTCAGTTGCGAGGATTGACCGCCTCGTACACCGCAGCGACGTCGCGAGCTCCCAGTCCCATCGATGCGGCCCGGGAGTACACGTCGCGGATGGCGCTCATCACGTTCGTGTCTATGCCGAGCCGGGCGGCGAAGGTAATCGCCTGATCGACCGAGTGGATCATGTTGTCGATCGTGAAGCTTCCGGTGCCGTACGCCCTCCGGCTCATTTCCGGGATGAGTTCGTTGGCACCGGCGATGGCAAGCGTGGGGTTGCCCGCAAGCAGGGCGCGCACGACGTCGACGGGCATGCCGAGCTTCTCAAACGCGGCGACTGGATACGTCATCGCGATCGTCATGAACATGTACGACAACCACATCGACATCTGGGCCTTGGAGGCGTTGCCGATCTCGCCCACGTCGTGGACCTTCGGGCCCAGATCGGAGAAGATCGCGAGCCAGGCTCGGGCGTGGCCCGGCGCGCAGGCCAAGACGAACTCCGACCGCCGCGCCTCGACCTGCGCCGGATAGGTGGTGATGGCGACTTCGGAGAGCGACCCGCCCGCGGCGCCGATATCGCGGGATAGAGCGATGATCTCCTCGGGGGACATGGCCGCGGCGCTGATGATCTTCCGTCCGGCGAGGGCCGAGCGCGTCCCGTCGGCGAGCAGCACCGCGCGCGTGCTGGCTTCATCCAGCAGGACGGCGATCGTGAACTCCGAGGCCGCGATCGCGGCGGTGGCGCTGTCGGCCACGATCGCGCCGCGTGCGGCAAGCCGCGACGACTTCTCGCGGGTCCGGTTGTAGACAGTCACCCGATGCCCGGCGTCGATCAGTCCGCTCGCCACCGCGGATCCCATGTTTCCCGTGCCGATGATCGAGACGTTCATTCTCGGTTGCTCCGGAGTAGACGCGCTGTGCATTCGACCGTCATCTTGGCGGTCAAGATGTAGTGTACTGAAACCCGAATGCTGTTCAGACCCGACGCGAGGGTGAACCAGCCGGGTCGTCGCTTCGCCGTTCGATGTCTCCGGGGCTCGGGGCTGGG
>CAZPPG010000104.1:0-9154 GCA_964588385.1 uncultured Phycisphaeraceae bacterium | reverse complement strand
GGGCCTCTTGGGCCGCGAGCTTCTCCAGGACTGCTTTCTTCTCACGCTTGAGCTCTGCCTTTGAATCGTCTCCCGCTCCCGGCTGCGGCGCAACGAACGAAGGCAGATCCTCGAGGCGACCTCCTCCGTATGTGAGCTGAAACCAGCGGGCAATTTCAAAGGCCTCGCGGAGCGCCGACAGAGCAATCTGCCCCGTCGCTTTGCCTCCGTGCGCCGCCTTGTTTCCGGTGATCCGGATCGTGTGCAGCTTAGAGACAACGACCTGCGGGATCGCCTGCTGAAAGGTTCGGTCATTCAGCAGGTCGTTGAGCGAGGCTTGGTACGGCTTCGCGAGGTGATGCACCGAATAGATGTGCTCGACTACCTGCTCTATCAAGAGCCGGAGCTTAATCAGCGAACTCTCGGGATCCGGATGGCAGTAGTGCTCCGCGAAGCCAGCAAGCGACGCCAAAGGCGGCCACTTCGCGCGGAGGAACTCGAAGTTTGTGGACTTCACGAGTTCCTCCCGTTCACGACCATCGGCCGCATGAGGCAATCGGTGATCACCAAGTTGTGCCTTCGCCTGGGGCATGACCCAAGCCATTGCAACCGCCGTGCCAAAGTCGAATAAGGTGGCGGCGGGTTCGGAGATGTTGCGTCAGCCTGGTTCATTCGCCACCCCAATCCACGCTCAGCCGTTCCAACTGAGCGGCGAGCGTCTGGTAATTGGGATAGCCAAGGAGCTTCGCCGCGACGGTCTTCTTGCCGTCCGCCTCCTGCATGGCACGGGCAAGAAATCGCCTTTGGACATCTTCCAGGTGCTTTGTGAGCGAAAACCCATCTCCCAGCGGAAGGTCAGCGGAGGAAAGGTGATCACGCCCCGCCGCGTCTGATAGGCCGGCCTCGATGTCGCGAGGTTCAATGGTGGGACCGTCAATCATCACTGCCGCCTGTAAGAGGACGTTGTGAAGTTGGCGAACATTCCCCGGCCAGGCCTGCTGACAGAGAAACCTCTTTGTGCCCACAGAAAGCCGCTTGTCTTGGTAGCCGGGTTCGGCTTTGGCGAAGTCGGTATTAATCCGGGCGAGCAGGTGGTCCGCGATGGCGGGGATGTCGGTCGTTCGATTCCGCAGCGGCGGGATTTTCAGCGTGAACGCCGCCAGCCGGTAGTACAGGTCCTCGCGAAACCTGCCCGCAGCCACCTCGGCCTGAAGATCGCGGTTGGTTGCGGCGATGATCCTGACGTCAGAGTGCCTGTCTTCGGAATCGCCAACCCGCTTGAACGTGCGGGCCGATGGAGGCTCATCCTGTCCGGGCTGAAGCACACGCAAGAGCTTGGCCTGCATCGGAAGGTCACACTCACCGACCTCGTCCAGGAAGAGCGTGCCGGAATCCGCCTGTTCGAAAGCTCCCACCCGATCCGCGGCTGCCCCTGTAAACGAACCCTTCTTGTGGCCGAACAGCTCAGATTCGAGGAGCTCTTTCGGTACAGCGGCACAGTTGATGGCGACAAAGGGCTTGGCGCTTCGACGACTGGCAGCGTGCAGGGCGCGGGCGAAGACATCCTTGCCGACACCGCTCTCACCAAGGAGGAGAACGCCAACGTCTCGGAGCGCGATTCGCTTCGCGCGGGTGATGGCTTCGCGGATCTGTGGGCTCCGGCCGATGACGCCTCCGAAGCCTTCCGTGGCTGCGTCAGCGACGTTCGCGCCCTGGATCAACCGATCGGAAGCATGGAGTACGGTCGGGAGGTAGTCGACGAGCAGGTCGAACGGAATCGACGTGGGGATCACGCGACCGCGGAAGGTCTGGTAGAAGGTCGCTGGATACCGGCTCTTGCCCAAGAGCACCCAAACGGCCGTCATCGCCGGCGTGCCGGGGCTCAGGTGGATTGACACCGAGCACTCGCCTTGAACCTGCGACGTGACCTTGCCGAGTACCCCGTCGGCGGCCTCGAAGATGGCGGAATAGTCGACGGGACTAGGAAGCCGGACGGTGTGGACACGGGCCTTTGAGCCGATCCAGGCAGCGAACTGTCTGGCGAGTTCCGGCTCCTTGTCGCTCAGCAGGTGAACCTCATCGAACTCGACCTGGTCCGTCAGGGTCTTGACCGGGCCTGACCCTTCGACGTGCCGAGGTTGCTTACCGAGGAGCTGCTTCACAGCTTCCACGGCGACTTCGCCAGCGGCGGCCGACCAGGCAAACAGGTCGGCGTCTCCGATCCAGCAGAAGACGAGTTTTCGAATGCCTTGGGCGATGGGACAACTCCATTTGTGCTGCGGACAACGGGCATTGTATCCAGCATGGGCGGTGCGAGCATCGCCGCCCGGAATCTCGCGTCAACTCTTGGCACGGCCGTTGCCACAGCACCGGCATGACGACACAGAAACCATCCGGATCGATCCTTGCCCCCGACGACCTTCGCGTTGGAGCCTATGTGGCGGTGCACTCGGTGGCTGCTGCTCCGCGTACCTGCCCAGAGGAACCGGAGCGGCGGATGTCAGGCCGGCCGTGCCGCGAGGGGCCGCCGCTTGGCTTTGGAATGCCCCTTCAGATTCGGGCCATTTCTCTGCCATTCCTCGCGTGCGCAGTTCTCCAGCCCGGCGGAGGTCATGTTGGTCCGGTGATCCTTGATCTCCGCGGCCTACGGCTGATCGCAGTCTCTCGCCAGTTCGTCCGTGCCATTGCGGAGTTCAAGCAGCCCGAAGCTGACGGAGACGAGGACGTTGGCGCTCGTCGGCCGCGGCCGACGGCGGACGCCGAACCCGCTGGTCATCCCGCCTGAGGTCGTTGGCCGGCACACCGGTGTGTGTCGAGTGGCACGTCTTTCGCATTCAGCACAAAGGTTAGAAAAGGAGCTCGCGAATGGTCGCCTTGAACACCAAACACATCCTCCGCTTCACCACCCACGCCGTCGTCCGTTGCCAGCAGCGAGGGCTCACTGGTGATGCCGTTGAGTTCGTCGTGGCGCACGGTCAGGAGTATCACGCCGGGGACGGCTCAAAGGCCTATTTCCTTGGCAAACGTGCGGTTGTTGAGGCAAAACGCCGCCACGGTATCGACCTTGACCGCTGGCGTGACACCGCCGTCATTGTCTCCAAAGACGACGCCATCGTCACTGTTCAGCATGTGGCCAGACCCAAGCGCAGCTGGCGCGGACGGCACTAAACTTGTTGCACGGGATCGTTTCCCGTGTCAGGAGGAAGACCCTATGACCACCCTGTCGGACTTTACCATCGCCACTCCCCGACCCTTGCCCGTGATTGTCCTCGCGGACATCAGCGGCAGCATGAGCGAGAACGGCAAGATTGACTCGCTGAATCATGCTCTCGATGAGATGATCAAGTCATTTGCGACCGAAGCTCAGGATCGCGCCGAGATCCAAGTCTCCGTGATCACCTTCGGCAAGGCTGGAGCTCAGATCCACTCCGAGCTCACTCCCGCGTCTAAGGCGGCCTGGTCACCGATGCAAGCTGACGGCGGCACGCCTCTGGGCGCAGCCATCAGCTTGGCGACATCTCTCGTGGAGGATCGGCAGCGGATTCCCGGCCGTGCGTACAGGCCGGCGATTGTGCTGGTGTCGGATGGCCAACCAACAGACGAGTGGAAGGAGCCCGTGAAGCGGCTATTGGCCTCGGAGCGAGGTAGCCGTGCAGATCGCTTCGCGCTCGGCATCGGCGATGACGCCGACAAGGCCATGCTCGCCGCTTTCCTCGGCGATCCAGCCAAAGCGGTGCTGCAGGCGAGCGATGCCCGCCAGGTCCAGACATTCTTCCGTTGGGTAACGATGAGCGTCACGTCACGCTCGAGGAGCGCGACACCAAATGCGGCACCCATCCAACCCCCCCCCGATCTCGCACGCGACACCTTCTGATGGATCGTGCCGACTTGCTCGACCCCGAGTTCGGACGATCGGCGCATCCATCCCGGGGCCTCGACACGTTCGCGAGGGTCGCGCGAATCAGGACGCCTGGGCAAGCTGCCGGCTGCCCCAAGGTGTCGTCCTCGTGGTATCGGATGGTGTGGGATCTTGCCGCTACGCCGAGATCGGCTCTCGGGCGGCCTGTCGTGCGGTAAGAGATGCGGTGCAATTAATGAAGCCCGAGACATCCCCAACAGAACTGACAGAACGAATCACGGCCGCATGGAACTCGCGGTTGGAGAGGCGCAATCCAACTGAATGCGCCTCGACATGCCTTTTTTCCGTGCGCACCCACGGCGGCCGACTCCTTGTCGGCGGCCTCGGCGACGGCCTGGCGGTCGTGACCAGTTCTGACGGAACGACGGAGCCCCGGGTGATTCCGCTTCGAGGCGGTGAGTTCGGAGAGACGGTGGCACTTGGAGACGGACGTGAAAGCCGGGGTTGGGTTGTGGAGGAGTTCGATGATCGCGCCGGACAACTTCGCACGCTGCTGGCCAGCGACGGCGTTTCACAGGACCTGTCGCAGGACCGGCTCCAGGCCTTTCATGACTGGTTGATCGCGACATTTGGCAAACTCAGCACGAGAAGATGGCGGGCGAGCCTTCGACGGCAACTCCAGGCCTGGCCGACCCCAGGAGCTACGGACGATCGAACTCTCGCGTTCATGTGGACAGGCGGGGAGGTGGCGACGTGACCCAGCCCACCTTCGTGGTTGACTCTCGGGGTGCCAAGTACCAACTCGGCAAGTGTCTCGGTGAAGGCGGGCAGGGTGCCGTCTACGCGGTTCAGGGTGGCCGACTCGCAGCGAAGGTGCTCGCTGCTGGCTCTAAGACGGATCCCAAGAGACTCGAGAGGCAACTGCAGTTCCTTCGAACCCTGGACCTTGCAGGCATTCCTATCGCCCAGCCCGAGGCCGTGCTCGCATCACCTCACGCAGGCTACATCATGCGCCTTCTCACGGACATGAGCTCGCTCAAGCAGCTGATGGTGCCTCCATCGGGGACTGCTTCCTTGCGGCGCTGGTACCTCGATACCGGCGGACTCCGCCGCCGGCTGAAGGTGTGCGGGCGCGCGGCGACGGCGCTCGCAATGCTGCACGCCAAGGGACTGTGTTACGGCGACGTGTCCCCCGCCAACATATTCGTCTCCACAGTCACGACATCGGACACCGTGTATCTGATCGACGCAGACAACTTGCGTTATGAATCCTCGCCGAACAACCAACCCGTCTATACGCCCGGATACGGCGCTCCCGAGGTGGTTGCCCGTCGTGGCTTCGTGTCGACGCTGACCGATGCCCATGGACTCGCCGTTGTTGCCTTTGCAACGCTGGTCCTAGTGCATCCACTGCAGGGGGACCTTGTGGAGGAAGGCGATCCCGATCTGGAGGAGAGAGCGTTGTGCGGCCTTCTGCCCTGGATCGACCACCCGACCGATCCTGCGAATCGATCGAGTCGAGGGATACGCGAGCGCGACGTCGTGCTCTCTGGCAATCTTCGGCATCTGGCGTCACAGGCCTTCGGAGACGGATTGTCCGATCCACGCAAACGCCCGTCAGCAAGCGAGTGGGCCGAGGCGCTCGAGCGTGCGAGCCGCAACTGTCTCGTTTGCCCAAGCTGCAAGGCGACCTTCTACCGCACCGCCGAATCGTGCCCGTGGTGCTCAACGCCGCGATCGCCGTTTCTCTATGGGCGGCTCCGCATCTGGGATCCGGCCCTAAACGACAGAACGGGGGGCTACGTCATTGGCCCCGACAAGCACGACCAGGTCGTTGACTCGTTCGCGTTGGCCGCGGGAGATCAGATGCTCATCGACCAGAGACTTGCCGCCGGTCACTCTCATGGCCATGCGGCATCTGAACTGCTTACCGTGTCTTTCACGGGGAAAGGCGTGGATATCCAGCGGCGTGCGCCGGAGGCGGTATTGGAACTCCGCAAGCCACCGCGCCGGCACGCACTCACCGATGCGCCCGTCACTCTGAAGGCTGACGGCGACCTCCCCCAGACAACGATTCATCTTGGACCGAGCGATCAACTGCACCGAGTGCTTGACCTCTGGCTGATGGGAGGCAAGAAGTCATGAAGCCCACAGAGTTGACTGGAATGTTCGGATCAGTGGTACGGCTTGAGCTGCGCCCCCTTCACGGCGAGACATTCGACGGTACAGTGACCGCCGGCGTCGAAGCTCTACTGACAAGCTCTCCCGAGCTCGGCCCAACGCTGAAGGTGGGAGAGCGTGGGTTTCGTGTCAGTGGGCAGGATCCCCGAGCAAGGCGTCGGATCGAGGATGTGATCCAGCGGGATCTCCCACGCATCGCGTGGATTGTGCAGACCGATGGTGCGCCCGCGAGCTGTCGTGCCGTGCTGTTGCAGGTGCACGAGTTCCCAAGTGGACTCCTGCTGCCTGATGAACTCGCGCTCCACGTTGACGACGAGCTCACAGAAACTCTGATGGCGAACCGATCGCTCGGCACATTCGACGCCATCGAGGAGTTTTTGCGACAGGAGTTCCTGCTTGCTCCCGTCTACAAAGAAAACGGCTGGAGGATCATCGTGTCAGCGGGGCGCTCAGTTGGAAGCGCACTCGGAAGCGGCTTTCGAGTACATGGTCCGCGTCTCGTGATGGATATCCAGCGGCGAGAGATCCCCGGAGATGACAGCAAGGCCGCCGCGTTGTTTGTCAAGCGCATTGCCCCAAGCCGTAGCAGCGGCGGCGCCGCAACCGCGCAGAGGCTGATCCAAGCCGACATCGCTTTCCGCGATGCCTCGAAAGGGTCGGTGGCGTCCGCGGTGCGCACCGATCTGAATGCCCTCGTTCAACAGGCAGGCAGCTACCTAGGCATCTGGAAAGAGTACAACGAGGTCGAACGCCGTTCCCTGGAGAACGAGGCGACCGAGTTCGGGCACCTGGCCTACTCGAGTTGGTCTGAAGTACGAGAGGGCATTCGCTTTGCATGTCCCGGCCTGGATCCGCAGGGGCGTGAGCGACTCCGCGACTGTCGGGAAGATCGCGTCGACCTGCAGGCAACCGAGGAGCCGGCCGACTCGGACGAGCGGCCTGGCGGCGCACGCACATTTGTCGGCGCGCCCGTCGACGTCGATTCCATCGGCGTGATTGTCCGTCCTAGAGGAGCCGACTGGCCCCCGCCACCACAGACCGGCTTCCTGAGCATCGCCGTATTTGGTGACCGCAAGCGGTTGGCGCGACGCGAAAAGGCACGAGACTTGGTTGCATCGGCACGATGTCCGGTGCCGTGGCTAGGACTATTGCTGGAGGGCAAACCCTTCCCTGTGAAGCAGCGGAGGCGCGAGATCGCGCTATCACCAGTGGCTCGCAAGGCATTCAAGGGAGATCCCACGCCAGCACAAGAAATGGCCATTGATGCCGCGCTGAATACGCCTGACATCGCAATCATTCAGGGACCCCCTGGAACAGGCAAGACCCGCGTGATTGCGGCGCTTCAGGCACGACTGGCGGAACTTGGAGAGGGAGAGTCTGGTCCGTTTGGTCAGACGCTCCTGACGAGCTACCAGCATGACGCGGTGGACAACGTTGCCGCGGCGAGCACGGCATTTGGCCTGCCGTCATTCCGAATCGGCGTGAAATCGGGTCACACAGACGACGGCGATGCGACCGAGCGTTGGAGGCGTGATCTTGTTGCCAAACTCAAGGGCAGCGTCGCGAATCAGCCCGCGACGCCGGTGCATGTCGTTCGGCGCAATGTGCGACGCCTGGCCCTGGCCCAGCAGAAGGCTCCTTCGGGTAACGAAGCGAGTGCTGACCTGCTTCTGCAGGTGCTCGCTGAAGCTGGCCCATGGCTGGACGCTCCAATGGCCGAGCAGTTGGACAAGTTGATTCGGCAACTGAGGAATCCAGCCACAGCCCAGAGGCTCCCGCTTGAGCGGGAACTGGCTCTGCGGGCGGTCGCCGGCCTCCCGACGACTGCTGCATCGGCGAGCGATGACGGACCGCACCGAGCTACGAAGGCCCTTATCGCGCTTGAGGGACTCGGCACAGGATTCCTCACCGAACTAGAAACACAGGTCATCTCGTCGATGGCAAATTGGAAGGGTGAGGGCGTTCCTCCAGGTCTATCCGTTCTCGCCGAACTTCGCACGGCACTCATGGACAGGCTCCAGCCTCCCCGGGTGAAAGAAGCTGGCCCACTCCACAATGTGCTTGTAGAAGAGGCGCTCCTGCGCGTCCAGGCTCAGCTGGAAAGCGTCGCCAGAAACACCGCGTTTGACGCATCCGTGGCCGTTGAGGACTTGATCGACGAGTTGGAGGCCGATCCGCAGGCCGTGCGGGAGGAGCTCTCGCGGTACGCATCTTCCCTCGCATCGACTGTGCAGCATTCCGTCGGAACTGACATGCAGGCGTTGAAGCTGTCTGGAATCGACTTGTCGGCCGAAGAATGGCCCCGCTTCCGCACCGTGATCGTGGACGAAGCGGCGAGGTGCAATCCTCTGGACCTGATGATTCCGCTGTCCATCGCGGAGAGGCGCATCGTTCTCGTCGGCGACCACCGACAGCTGCCGCATGTTTTGGAGCCGAGCGTCGAACGCGAACTCTCCACGACAGCTACAGAAGCGACTAAGGAGGCACTTGGCCGAAGCATGTTCGAACGGCTGGTTGGCCACGTGAGGGCGTTGGAGCAACAAGACGGCGTGAAGCGATATGTTCGCCTCGACACCCAATATCGCATGCCGCCGGCGCTCGGAACGTTTGTGAACGACGCGTTCTACGCACCTTATGGAGAGCAGTTCTCCAACGGCCGGCCAGCGACAGACTTCGCACACGGCCTCACCGGTCAGTATGCAGGCAAAGTAGCAGCCTGGGTAGACATGCCGCTGCAACGCGGCCAGGAACTCGGCGGCAAGAGCAAGAGCCGCCCGCTCGAGGCCGACTGGATCGCAGGCGAAGTGAAGCGGCTCATGGAAGATCGCCCCGACCTCACCGTCGGTGTCATCACGTTCTATTCCGCGCAGGTTGAGGCATTGAATCGGGCGCTCGGTCACCAAGGCATCGTCGAACAGGATCCCCAAGGTGTATGGCAGCCCACATCGCCGTGGAAATCGACTTCAGGAACAACCGAGAGTCGGGCTCGCCTCCGGGTTGGAACGGTTGACTCGTTCCAGGGAATGGAGTTCGACATCGTGTTCCTCTCATTGGTGCGCAGCAACCGGCTTCCCACCTCGGACGCAGCCAGCCTCCGAAAGAAGTTCGGATTCTTGCTGCTGGAGAACCGGGTGT
>CAZPPG010000103.1:0-9177 GCA_964588385.1 uncultured Phycisphaeraceae bacterium | reverse complement strand
CCGCTCGCTCTGCGAATAGCGCTACGACTTGTCCAAAGGGATGGGGTGCACTACAATCGATCCGCCAGGTCTCGATCGTTTCACGGGCTTCTTCCAGTGATTCGAACCAGTGCACGTTCAGGCATTCGGCCCGCGCCCGCGCATTGAACGCCTCGACCACCGCGTTGTCTGTCGGCTTTCCCGGGCGGCTGAAGTCCAGTGTCACGCCCTTGCGATAGGCCCACGCATCCAGTGCCTTCGAAGCGAACTCCGGGCCGTTGTCCACCGAGATCGTCCGCGGCCTCCTTCGCAACCTCCCCAGCCGATCCAGCACCGCGATCACCTCGGCGCTGCCCATCGATTGGCCGACCTCCATCGCCATGCTCTCCCGAGTGAAGTGATCGACGATCGTCAGCACACGGATCCGTCGTCCATCTCCGAGCTGGTCGGACATGAAGTCCATGCTCCACCGCTCATCACGCTCTGTTGCGGTCGGTCGGAGCTGCCGGACCTGGGCGGCCTTGTGCCGACGCGGCCGCTTGGCCCGCATCGGCAGGCCCTCTTCCCGGTAGATCCGGTACACCTTCTTGGCGTTCACGCCCCAGCCCTCGCGGCCGAGCAGCACGTGCAGACGCCGGTACCCCCACGTCACCCTCGTCGCCGCCAACTCCTTGATCCGCATCCGCAACTCGGTGCATGGCTGACGAACGCTCCGGTACCGCCGCGTGCTCCGCGCGCACGTCAGCACCGTGCACCCGCGTCGCTCGCTCACGCCGTACGCCGCCTGCACGTACTCCACCAACGCACGCTTCCGCGCAGGCTTCACAGCTTTTTTCGCAGCACGTCCTGCAGCATCGCCTTGCTGCCCACATCCGGAGCGCGTTGGACCAGGTCAATGGTCAATGTGGGTCAAACCCCCAGGGCAGCTCCCCCGCTCTCGCACGTAACCAGAGCGCCGCGGCACACAACGATGGGAGGGGTGGAAGCGACGCGAAGAGGTAGCCCCAGCGTGAAGGCGTTGCGGCGCAGTCTCATTCGCCCTGCGCGTGGCGAGGCCCACACTGGGAACCCTTGCTGCGGCTGGGACGGAATGTTCTACAAGAAGACGTCTCGCAGCACCGCGTCGTCACTCAACGACTCCGTCGGTCCTGAGAATGACACTCCCCCGCTCCGAAACACATAGACCCGTCTTGCGATCTTGAGGACCTCACGGATCTTTTGCTCGACGATGAGCACCGCCGCGCCGGAGTCGAGGCTTATCTGTTGGATCCTCTGCAACACGCTTGCGGCAAGCGGTGGGGCAAGCCCGAGGGATGGCTCGTCGAGGAGGAGCAGTCGGGGAGACAAGACCAAGACACTGGCCAGCGCCAACATCTGCTTCTCCCCTCCCGAGAGGGTATTAGCGCGCTGCGCGGCGCGGATTGCAAGAGCCGGAAACAGTTCGAACGCTCGTTCGACGCTGGTCACAGGTCGTTCGCCGCGCAACAGCGTCATGCAGCTGACCTCAAGGTTCTCGCGGACTGTCAGGTCGGGGAACACTCGGTTGCCCTGCGGGACGTAGGCAACCCCGGCATGTAGTAGACCCACGGGTGTCGGTGTTCTGATCGGTGCGCCGTCGAGCTCAACAGTGCCCGCCCACATCGGCAACACGCCAAATATCGCGCGCAAGAACGTCGACTTCCCAGCACCGTTGTGCCCGACTATGGCCACAATCTCGCCCGCGCCGACATCCACGCTTATCCCGCTCAGGACTTTCTTCTGTCCGTAGCCTGCCTCCAGGCCCTTGACGGAGAGCAACTGTCGCACCTCTTCAGCCAAGGTACGCCTCCATAATCTCCGGGCGATCAAGGACGTCTTTGCATGGACCTGTGGAAATAACCGTGCCAGCGTCCATCACTGTGACGTGCTCCGCGACTTCTCGAACTGCTCGAATGTCGTGCTCGACCATGACAACGAGCTTTCCCCGCCTGCCTAGGTCTCGAAGTAGCTCCAGTATCGCGGTTGCGAGGGCGCCGTGAACGCCCGCGACGGGCTCATCCAGAAGCAACACTTGCGCCTCCGTGGCGAGACAGCAAGCCAACGTCAGCAGTTTTTGCTGCCCGTAGGACAACTCCGCCGCGAGGTTGCCAGCGTTGTCAAGAAGACCAACGTGCTTCAGAACGCGGTCAACCGCCGACGCGTGTTCCGCCTCCTCCCGTTTGGAGCCCACGCGTAGCACGGCGCCCAACAGCGTCTCGCCGCGTTGACCGGGGCGCGCAAGCAGGGCGTTCTCGCGAACCGTGACTTGTCGGATAATCCGAAGGTCTTGGAACGTTCTGGCCACGCCCGTCCGGGCAATCCGATGTGCCGGCCAACCAGTCGTCTCGCGCTCGCCCACAAAGCACCGACCAGAATCCGCATGAACGAATCCAGTCAGGACGTTTAGGAGCGTCGTCTTCCCTGCGCCATTTGGTCCGATGATCGCTGCGACTCCCGAGAGGGGCAGCGCCAATCGTACATCTACAAGCGCGCGCGCCCCGTTGAACGACTTGCACACATCATGGCAGCGAAGCGTGCTCATTCATCCTCACATCTGAAACGCCGGACGGCCGACCGCTCTCCGATATCGAAGCATCATCATGGCGACCAGCGCCGCGCCATACAGCACCTGACGAAGTTGCGCAGCGACGAAGGGCGACAACCCAATGGCGTACAGGACCTCCGGTAGCAGGACAAGGCAGATTGCCCCAACCAGCGGCCCCCAGCGGCTCGCGGCGCCACCCAGAATCACCATTGACAGCACTAGAATGGACTCCAGCACTGTAAAACTCGTCGGGTCGATAAACGTGATGTAGTGCGCGTACACACCTCCGGCTGCAGCCGCGAGCGCCGCCGAGATCGCGATTGCCACTGCCTTGAATCGAAACGTGCTCTTGCCCAAGGATTGAGCCAGAATCTCGTCCTCTCGAATTGCCCTCAACACACGGCCAAATGGGCTGCTGACGATTCGGCCAACCACCCAGTACGCCGCGACCGCAACACATGCGGCCAGAACCGCATACTCGGGAGTGGACTGAACGATCCATCCGAACACGTTCGGACGCGGTATTCCTGCCACGCCCAAAGGCCCATTGGTCAACTCCATCCAATTATTGAGAACACTCAGCACCACCATCTGAAATGCAAACGTCGCGACGGCAAAGTAGTCATCATGCACACGGAGTGATGACAAGGAGACGATGGCCGACAAGGCAGCAGCTGCGCTCATGCCGCAGGCGATCCCTCCAATGAATGGCACTCCATGTTGGACGGCGAGAATTGCCGTGGCGTATGCGCCAATTCCGTAGAATGCGGCGTGCGCGAGTGAAAGCAGCCCAGTGTGACCCGCCACGAGGTCGAGCGATACGGCGAGCGTCGTGTAGATGCTCACCAGGACGATGATGTGGAAGAAGTAGTCCATCCTAGATGGTGACCTTACGCAGCGGTCTCCCCCAGAGTCCCTGCGGCCTCCCTATCAGACACGCGCCCAGAACGAGGAAGACACCAGCATCTTGCCATTGGGTAGGCAGAAACCACCCCATCAGGTGCCACGCGACTCCGATCAGCAGGGCCCCGACTATCGAACCGAGGATGCTCCCGAGGCCCCCAATCACGGCGGCCGTAAGCGCTGGAAGCAGTATGTTGAAGCCCATCATGGGAGTGAGGTCAGTGTCATAGGCGACGAGCATGCCCGATACAGCGGCCGCAGCCGACGCAACCACAAAGGCTCCGAAGGTCACGCGTTCGCGCGGGACACCGACGATGCTGGCGAGACCAGGGTCAGATGCAACGGCGCGAATGAGCAATCCAGCCCGTGTCCATTTCATGAAAGCAACGATCCCAGCACACAGTGTCCCGCTGATCGCGACTGATAGGAGCTGCGGGGTCGTCAAGTGAGCGCCGCAGATCTGGTGAGAAGCCGAGAAGCCAGTTGAACGGAGAGACAATGTCTGACTGCCGAAGGCGAGCGACACGCACCCTTGGCCCAGAACAACAATCCCTAGTGATGCGACAAGCATTACTAATGAGGACGCACCGGCACGGCGCATAGGCGCATAAATGGCTATTTCGATGCCCGTGCCGAGGGCGGTCGCGGCAACGACTGCGATGCAGAGAGAGAGACCGCGGGGTAACCCCCAATGCTGCAGCGCGAACGCGGCGTAGGCGGCAAACGTGAACACTAGGGCGTGAGCCAGGTGAAACAGACGCTCAACGCTGAATACGAGGGAGAGGCCAAGCGCTACCAAGGCGACAGGGCCAGCCGCGACGAGACCATTGAACAGGACCTGGACATTCATGCTCTGTGTTCCAGGGCCTTCGTGGATGCGAGAAGTTGTAATTCGCCTTCGAGAATCTGGGCTACCTCCGTCCAGCGCGAAGCGAGCTGGATCGTGCAACATGCCTCCGGGTGCCGCAGCAGCAGCGCCGCTACCTTGACCAGCGATTCATGGGATGACGAAGAGTGACATCCTGCCGCGCGCATGGCATCGCGCATGAGGCGCCGCAGTATGTGACCACGACCCTTGGCCGATGGACGCGCTCCCTCGGCCACCAGGCAGCAAAACGACCTCACGTGGTCCAAGATGATTGCGATCGCGTTGGCGTCTGACATGTCCGAAAGCGGTCCGTGGAGCGCTTCAGTCTTGTACCCCATCAATGCCGAAGTATCGAAAACCTTGTCCTTCGCTTCCACTACCATCGCCACCCGATCCAGCCCTAGAGCTGCCTCTGCCAGGACCGACGGGATCGTCTCGAGCCGGTCGGCCACCAGGCGATATCTTGGAAACACCACGTTGCCGATCTCAAGAAATCGGCCACACTCACAACCAGGTCGACACGACGACGCGGTGCATGCAACCGGATCCCTGCGCTCGACAAACACCTCGGCGTGTGGGCCGCACAGCCCGCTCCGCGCCTCTCCTGAATTCGCGCCCTCTCGCCAAAAGTTCTGAGCGCTGCCGCACCGGACGGCTTGACCCGGTGAAAGTCCGACGGAGCGCCACACGGCTTCGCTTTCGACGTCCGCGGGAATCTCGCTCCCGGCGATGTCACCTCCAGCAAACGTGGTCAGCCATAGACGATCGCGGGGCAGCGACAGTTCGGTGAGAAGGAATCGAAGAAGAGACTCGACGACCACTACGGGCGAAGGACTGTCAAAATACAGCGCGGCGCCCATCAAAAAAAGCGACAGATGCCTGCCCGATGTGACGGCCGCACTGTCGAAATGCCTGAAGCAGGGCTGGACTAGAACCGACCGAACCTGACCAGCGGTGTCTCCCGCCAACCTCTGCTCCATGTCGATGACGCCAGCGCTCAGCACAAACGAAGTCTTAAACGCAGGATGGAGGAGGGAGTATGCAGGCACACTCGTGTGACCAAGGGCGCCGTAGTACGCGCTGTACGCTCGGGCAAGCGAGTCGGTCATCACGCACCTCCCGACACGGAGGTGGCCACGCCGACACGTTGACCACAATTAGCGCAGGTGCCCTTGCGCATGCCGACGCCCTGTAACGCTGTCTCGATGTGCACCTCATCGATCCGAATGATCGACTCCTTCGATCGCTCACGCTCGATAATGCCCTTGAGGTGCCGCGCAACAGCCTCCAATTTGCGCATGTTGCCCTTCCAATTGAGCGAGGGATCGATTAGTCGACGCGTGGCCTCATATGTAAGGAACACTTCCTTGGGTTCAAGGAGCTTGCGCAGTCGGAAGTAGAACACAATGGGGATGTCCGGGCGCCGATCATTGAGTCCCGTCATCCGAATCTCACCGCATCGTCGAATGCGGTAGTAAAGATCATCACGCATGCGGCTCTTGACCTTCCAGTGCTCGTACAGGGCCGATCCCAACAGTTCACCGAAGATGGGTTCGGTGACTCGTTCTCGTAGCGATTCGAGGGTAAGCCGCGCCGGATCCTCGTTGATTAGGCCGATCACGAGCCACGGAAGTGGTTCCCATGCAGCTGAGTGCGTTGTCGACGCTCGCTTTGCTGTCGCCGGTGCCGGTCGAGGGCGCTCCAACTTCCCCTCCTCGAGCACTCTCAGCAGCATCGGCTGGGCTGAGATGTCGAGACTGTTCAGTTCATCCAAGACCAGCGTACCTCCGTCCTTCAGGGGATCGGCTGCGAGATCCAGTAGCAAACCGAGAAATCCCCCACCTCGCTCGCGCGTCTCCAGCATTACCGAACCCATGTTGATCGTCCGCTTTGCTCGATCCCAAAAGTGCGAACTGAATAGCGGTACCAACTCCGACATCATCTCCTTGCCCGATCCGGGCGGCGCGACGACCAACACCGCCTGGAGTGGTGGCTCCTTCGGCTCGCCAAGGCCCAAGCTGGTGACCTGTCTGATGGCACTGATCATCCCGGGCGACGCCGCCATCATCTTCCGAAACACCAATGAGTCCTTCACTACCGTGCCACGATACTTCACAGCCTCGCGCCGGCGGGCCCAGAGTGTGATCAGCGCGACCTCCAGGGCATCATTGTCGTTCTCTTTGTCTAGCGTATCCGCCGGCTTCGGTAGCCGACCCAGATGCGAGTACACCAGATCCCTGCGGGCGTCGAATGCGGCCGGCGTCTTGCCCGCTTCCAGATGTTTATGGAGAAGGTGCTCTTCCCAGCTGTTCTGCGACAAGATGAGCGTAGGAAGATAGGTATTCCTCGCTTCTTCGACGAGAGCTGCACCAACTCGTCCCAACACCGTGTCAATGGATGCGCGCGGAATCCCGGCACCGGCGGGGGCCTCCACTGCGGCAATCAGGACACCGTGAAACGTGCGCTTTGTACAGAGTGGCGCGGCAACAAAGTACAAACAATCGTTAGGGTTGCTGCTTGTCATCAGCGCGTAGTACAACAACGCAAACACGTTGACGTATGCCAGTTTCTCTGCCGGCTTAAGGACCGTTGACGCAATCTTCTTCTTCATGTCCGCGACACACTCGGTGGCGCGAAGAGGATCGCAATTGATCCTCATGTCCGTATGAGCGCGGTCCGCGCACCAGGCCTTGAACAACTGACTCGCCAAACTGCCTTCCGACAGGGGCCCAAGGCAGGCGAATCGTTGCCACAGCGCGACAATGTTTGCAGGATTGGTGTAGGCCAGCGGCATGCGAAACGGATGTGTTGGACCAAGCGCCCGAATCTCCGTGCTGACCTTTGTCAAGTAGGCGTTGCACTCGGCATCCGATGCGCCCGGGTCGATGTGCAGGCTGAGCGTTCGGCGTGCAATCTCGTGATCAATGAAGGGCGCAATCAACCCCGGGGCTCGTCGGCGGGCCGGAAAGGGCCACACCGCCGGAGTCTCGCAGAAATAGGCATTGAAGTGCAAGTGCGCCGACGCCAACTCAGTGTTGTGGATCGCAGCGACGATCCTCTGGCGGGCATTCTCGTGGCACGCATAGGCGGCAAGACGAAGCCTGAGCCGTTTGTGTTGTAGATCGTCGGGATCTGGCGTGTGGGCTGGCGACATGTTGAGGAAGTGTACCGGTTAGTCGCCCCACAGGCTGATTGTGCCAGTTGGCGGGACCGGCGCGACGGAGACTGGCGCGAGGATGTCGCCCTGCGATGAGATGGTGACGTCGCCAGTTGGAAGGTGTGCTCGCTGAAGCGCGCGAATGTGGGACGACAGCACGGCGGGGTCGTTGCCGACTGCTCGAATCCCGTCTGTGAGAAGATGGAGCGTCCCGTAATCAATCACGGCGTTGGGAGTCGGATCGACACCGTACCGGGCCCGGTACTTGTCGCGGAAGGCCCGGGCCCCCGCTTCAGAAACAAACGAGAAATTGAGGACATAACCACCGCGGACCGCTTCGTCCGCGGCCGTTACCGCATCGGGCGTGAGCACGAATCCGAGGCTCGCCACAAACGGGCCGGTATACCCAATCTCACGAAGCTGACGAAGACACAAGCCCATTGACCGGCCAAAGCCAACCAAAAGAACTGCATCAGGCGTCCCAGAGAGGGCTTTCGTCGCCACCGTTCTGAAGTCCGTGGCCGCCCGATCGTAGAACTCCGTCCCAACGATGCTGATGTCTGGATGACTACCTACGCGCGTGGATAGTTCCTGCGCGTATGCACGCCCGTAGTCGTCGTTCACGGCTATGACGTACACGCGACGCCACACTGGACTGTGCTGTGCGACAAAGTCAACCAGCACACGGGCCTCGTCGGGTGCCGTGTTTGAGTATCGAAGAACGAACTGCCGATTGTCCGTCACGAGCGGATGTGAGGCATTGGCGAAGAGGAGCGACTTCTTCTGGTCTGCGAGGGGTGCCAGAGCCAGAGACACGCTGCTCACGGTCGTGATGAAGTGCCGGATTCCCTGTGTGTCATAGAGGCGGTTAAACGCGGTCACCGAGGACTTCGGATCAGTCATCCCGTCTTCGATGACAAGGTCAAAACGAGGCCCGTTGTTGGCGGTGCCGTTGATCTCGTCGGCAGCCAAGAGGAGCGCGTTTCTCGAGGACTCACCAAACGACGCACCCGGACCGGTGAGGGGAAGGATTGCGCCGATCTTGACAGACGCTTGGCTTGTGTGATTGCGCGTCGCCAGCCAGGCGCCAAGCAGCAGAATACCGCAGGCTGCGGCACCTAGCGCGATCCATCGTGTTTTCGGCATTGTTGGCCTCTCGAGTCGTACAGCCGTCGGCGCTCCTTCTTGCTGAAGGCGATGGCCGTCATTCTACGGCCACCCACGAAGGAGGCGTATCGTGAGGGCGAGACACCGACAGCGAGAGTCCCTGTAGCCCTACCTCTAGCGAGGGCACCCGGATCGGAACCCCGCGTCAAATCGGCGGGTGCGCTAACCGAGAGTCGGAGAGAGTTTGAGAGGTTTGGCCGAGAGGCCGACCGGAACCCCCCGGGGTTCGCGTCGCAGCTCGATGGAGGCGACGCAAACCGAGAGCGCGGCCGCCAGCGCCACCGCGCGTTTGGCCCCGGAACCTCCGTCGTTTCCGCCACCCCGTCCAACCGCCGGAAACCGCCTGAGCCGTAAAGCAAAACCGGCCCGCTTTCGCGGGCCGGTCAGAAGCTCCCTGATGCGGTCTCGAACCGCAGGCCCGCCGGTAAACAGCGACGGACGCCTTGCTCCATGCTCGCCTCCCGAGGTAGGACACTGTCGAGCCGCGCTTTGGTTCGCGGAACGATCCCGAGCCCTGCCGAGAGGAGCCGAGCATGCAAG
>CAZPPG010000102.1:0-9405 GCA_964588385.1 uncultured Phycisphaeraceae bacterium | reverse complement strand
CGCCACCGTCTGCGGCTCACAACTCCCCACCGAACCCGACTCCGATCCCACCTCTGCTCCTTTGCCCCTCGGTCCCTCTGCCCCTTCTCCCTCTTCGCCTTCCCCCTCTGCCCCTTCGCCCCTCAGTCCCTCTGCCCCTTCTTCCTCTTCCC
Organism: uncultured Phycisphaeraceae bacterium; assembly: GCA_964588385.1. Classification (GTDB taxonomy): domain Bacteria; phylum Planctomycetota; class Phycisphaerae; order Phycisphaerales; family UBA1924; genus JAHBWV01. Next base: position 9,253 of record CAZPPG010000102.1, on the reverse strand, counting down.
CTTCCTCCTCTTCCCTCACTTCCCGCCGCATCGAAGCCCTCCGCCAGACCCCGATCGCCGAGCTCGACGGCCACCTCTGGTACATCCGTCACAAACACGACGAGCACGGCGATGCGCGCATCAAGGTCGGCGTGTGGTACGTCCCCAAAGGCGGCGGCCAGCGCCACTTCTTCTTCACGCTCGAAACCCAGCTCTTCCACTTCCCCGATGCCGACCCCGACTGCTGGTACATCACCAGCATCGAACCCTTCGACCCCATCCCCTGGCACATCGCCCGCGAAGAAGCCGCCGCCAAGGCCAGATCCAGCTCGCAGGCGAACGCGCAACCCATCGATCCCCACCCGCCCGACAAACCGCCCTGACCACTCATCGAGAGACGGCGCCCGCGCCCCTCAACGCGCGCAGCATCCCCGAATCCCTGCATAAGCGCCAGCGCCCTCGTGCGCCTCTCGTGCACGGCTCCAAGCACGCTCTCTCCCTATCACATGAATCGTCAATGAAGCGCCCCTCAGGTCCTGCCGCCTGCGGCCGCGTGCTCATGCGCGCATGGTGGAGATTTCAGGCGAATGTCATGCGCCGTTCACGTCCGCGCTGCAATCTCTGGACATGGTGTTGCTGTTGGACAGGTGGGCCAGAGCGCAACGCAGAAAGAGAAGCAGGCGATGAGAGCGCTGTGCTGGCATGGAAAGAACGATGTGCGCGTCGATCAGGTGCCCGAGCCCCGGATCGAGGAGCCGACCGATGCGATCGTGCGGATCACCGCGACGGCAATCTGCGGGTCCGATCTTCATCTCTACGGCGGGCTGATGCCCACCATGGAGAAGGGCGACGTGCTGGGCCACGAGAACATGGGCATTGTCGAAGAGGTGGGGCCCGCGGTCCGTCGCCTCCGCAAGGGCGATCGTGTGGTTGTGCCCTTCAACATCTCGTGCGGGCGGTGCTTCTTCTGCGAGCGCGGCATGTACGCATGCTGTGACACCAGCAATCCCCCCGCCTCGGCGGAGAAGGCCCGTCAGGCCATGGGCCACTCGCCGGCCGCGCTCTTTGGCTACTCGCACATGATGGGAGGGTTCCCCGGGGGGCAGGCGGAGTATCTGCGCGTGCCCTATGCGGATGTGGGGCCGCTCCGTGTCGATTCGGAACTCACCGACGAGCAGGTGCTGTTCCTGTCCGACATCTTGCCCACGGGGTACATGGCAGCGGAGAACTGCGGCCTGGAGGCGGGTGACACAGTGGCGGTGTGGGGGTGCGGCCCGGTTGGACAGTTCGCGATCAGGAGCGCGTGGATGCTGGGCGCGGGCCGCATCATCGCCATCGACCGTGTGCCCGAGCGCATGGCCATGGCCCGCAAGCACGGGGAGGCCGAGACAATCGACTTTGAGCGGGAGAACGTGCAGGAACGTCTCCTGGAGATGACCAAGGGGCGCGGGCCCGACCGATGCATCGACGCCGTGGGGGCCGAGGCGCACGGAACCGGCACCGTTGCCGACATGGTTGACAAGGCCAAGACAACCGTTCACCTCGGGACGGATCGCGCACACGTGCTGCGCGAAGCGATCATGTGCTGCCGCAAGGGCGGAACACTCTCGGTCCCCGGCGTGTACATCGGCGCACTGGACATGCTGCCGTTCGGCGCGCTCATGAACAAGGGGCTGACGGTGAGGAGCGGGCAGACACACACCCATCGCTACATGCCGTACCTGCTCAAGAAGATCGAACGGGGCGACATCGATCCGTCTTTCGTCGTCACGCATCGGATGAGCCTGGACGACGCGCCCAAGGCCTACGAGACATTCCGCGACAAGGCGGACGGGTGCGTCAAGGTCGTGCTGACACCCTGAGCGTGTGCGCAGGTGAGAGGGAGGGCGAGCCAATGAGCGACATGCAACAGACGGATGCAAGGGTTGAGCCGGTCCCGCGTCGCGGGCCACGTGCCGGGCTGGCCTTTGACGCGCGGTGGATCGTCACACTGGTGACGATCCTCCTCTTCGCGATCGGCATCGCAACGTTCATCTTCGGACGGTGGACGGTAAGGAATGAGACGGCGCCCGCGCCGCCCCCGCCGAGTGGAGCTCTGCCTGTCGCGCCGGGTCCGGACAACACCATCACCACGATGCCCCCTCCGCCGCCGGCGGGGATTCCATCTCCGGCCAAGCCGGAAGAGAACGGCTGAGGGCCCCATGGAAACGACGCGTGCGCTCGCGGTATGTCTGCCAGGCCTGCTCGTGGGGGCGTGCGCCGCCCCGCCTCAGCAGACGGGCGTGCGAATCGGAGATGAGACGCTCAAGCAGTTCGAGGCGGGAATCACCTCGGAGGCGTGGCTTCTGGCCGTCCTGGGCCCGCCGTCGGAAGAGGCCGACGTGGAGGGGATTCCGAACACGAAGGTGCTCCGCTACGCACTGGGCGAAGCGGTGGGGGGCCTGGGCGCGATCTTCTCCGGAAAGGCCAGCAAGAACACGTCGGTTGTGTACTTCATCGTGACCGACGGCATCGTGACCCGCTTCTGGGCGGATCGCGCCATGCAGCACACGATCACTGGCAGGCCCGTCGAGGAGTCGAGCGGCGTGAAGCAGTCACCCTGACGCGCAGAAGCGTGCGCGCACGATCAGACACGGAGGGATGAGAATCATGGCCCAGAAGCAACGCAAAGCGACACCGACGAGCGCGACCATGAAGGAGCCCAAGCCGCCCTTTCCTGAGCAGAAGCAGCGGCCGCCTGGACTCGAGAGCCAACTGGATCCCGCGCCGCGCTGGCGGGCGGAGCGCTACCGGCCCGCGGACAAGCTGCGCGGGCAGGTTGCGATCGTCACCGGCGGCGACTCGGGGATCGGGAGAGCCGTCTCGTACCTCTATGCGCGCGAGGGCGCAAGCGTGGCCATCGTCTGCCTGCCGGAAGAGCGTGAGGACGCGGAGGCCACGCGTGAAGCGATCGAGGAGCAGGGCCAGACGTGCCTGACGCTGATGGGCGATCTGACCGACCGGGCGTTCTGCGACCGCGTGATCGCGGAGACGATGGAGCGCTTCGGACGCCTTGATGTGCTGGTGCACAACGCGGCGTGGCAGAACCGAAAGCCCGTCACGGAGCTGGATGAGCAGGAACTCGACCGGACGCTCAAGACGAATGTGTACGCGTACCTGCGGCTGGTGCGGGCCGCGGTGCCGCACATGAAGCCGGGATCCAGCATTCTCGCGACGGGCTCCGTGGTCGGGCTGCGGGGCTCGGACGAGATGTCGGATTACGGGGCGAGCAAGGGAGCGATCCACTCGATCACGAAGGCGCTGGCGGAGGAACTGATGGACAGGAAGATTCGGGTGAACTGCGTCGCGCCAGGACCGGTGTGGACGCCGCTGAACCCCTCGGACACGGGGCTTGACGCGTCGGAGGTGGCGGAGTTCGGGAAGGAGTCTTCACCGATGGGGCGTCCCGCCCAGCCGGAGGAGATCGCCCCGGCGTTCGTGTTTCTGGCCTCGAACGCGGACTCCAGCTATGTGAATGGCGTTGTGCTGCCCATCACGGGCGGCCCACCGTGATCAGATGGGCGGAAAGGAGGAGGGCGGATCTCTGCGAGGCGCGGCGTGGGAGCGTTTCTGCACGGCCTCCACCTCGGCGCTGAGCACGACTTCACCGAGCCCCGCGCGCTTGATGCAGTCGATGAGGACGTTGCCGTCCTCGTTCTTTGAGAGGTAGCCCCAGGCCCCGCAGTCCAGGGCGCGATTGATGTAACCGACATCCACGTGCCCGCTGAACATGACGACGCGGACCGCGGGGGCGTCCAGCGCAAGGCGTTCAACAAGCGAGAAGGTGTCGACATCCGGCATGTCAACGTCGAGGAGAACCACGTCCGGCCGCAGCTTGCAGATAGTGGAGTGGATCTCGCCGCCGTCGCGCACGAGTCCGAGCCATTCCAGCCCCGGATCGTGGAGCACGCGGCGACCGAGCGCACCGGCCACGAGTTCGTTGTCGTCGACGCAGAGAATCCGGAGCGAGCGAGGAGAGGAATCAAGCATCGGCGCCTCACATCGGTGTGGTCAGGAGTCCATGGATGCGCGAACGAACAACCGAGGGAGCCATGGGCGTCTGCAGGATCACGACCCGTCCGTCCTCGCTCGGACCGGGGATGTCTCCGGCGAAGACGAGGGCGCGCCGGACCGGGCCGGCGCGCACGAACTGTGTGGCGGCCTGCAGACCCTCGCGCCCGTCGGCCTCTGTTACCCAGAGGTCCGCGTGCTCCAGTCCGGCCTCCGCGATCTCGAACTCCAGCGACTTGAGCACGGAGCGGACGTGCGCCATCAGGCGGGGGTCGCTGAGCGTGACCACCGCCACGGAGCGGGCGTGCCCCTCGCGGAGCGGCGCGGCCGGGGCTCTCTGTGTGACCGGCAGGGAGAGCGTGAAGCGTGCGCCGCGCCCGGGTGCGGACTCGATGGAGATCGTGCCTCCGGCCTTCTTGACCAGGCCGCTGACGAGCGCGAGCCCGAGGCCCGTGCTCAGGCCGCGTGTCTTGGTGGTGAAGAACGGCTCGAGGCATCGGAGCCGAGCTTCTTCGCTCATTCCCGGCCCGTTGTCGATGACGGCGATGCGGACGATGCCCTCGGCCTGCGCGACGGCGCATGAGACGGTGACCTGGCCCCCGGATCGGGACTTGAGGGCGTCGCCCGCGTTCTGCACGATGTTGAAGATCATCTGTGTGAGGGCGGCCTTGCCGATGGAGATGGGCGGCAGATCGGGCTGGGCGTCGAACTTCAGTGAGACGTTGCGGGGGATGCCGTTGCGGATCATCCCCTCGGCCTCTTCCCACCACTGCGAGAGATCGGTGCTGCCGGTGAGCGCCGAGTCGCTCTCGGGATCGATCGCCAGGAGGCGCAGACTCGCGGCGAGGCGCTGGAGGTACTCGGAGGCCTTGCGAATGGCGACGACGTCCTCGCGAACTTCGGCCGGGATGTCGCCGGCTTCGATCGCGTCCAGGCGCATGCGGATGGGAAGCAGCAGATTGCCCATGTCGTGCCCGAGCCCGGCGGAGAGGGTGCCGATGGTGGCCATGCGATCGGCGATGCGGAGGCGCTTGGCCGAGATCTCCAGTTCGCGCGTGCGCTCGGCGACGAGGCGCTCGAGCGTCTCGCGGTCGCGCGCGAGCACGGCCTCGGCTCGCTTGCGTTCCTCGATGTCGCGGGCGACCTTCGATGCGCCGATCATGTGCCCGTACCGGTCGCGCACCGGCGAGACGGTGAGCGAGACGTTGACATGGCGGCCGTCCTTGGCGACGCGGATCGTCTCGAAGCTCTGGACGCGGCAGCCCCGACGGAGGCGGTCGATGATCTCTTCTTCCTCGGCGGCCCTGTCGGCGGGGATGAGGGTGAGGATGGACTTGCCCAGGACTTCGGCGGCGGTGTAGCCGAAAACGCGCTCCGCGCCGCAGTTCCAGGAGGTGATCCGTCCCTCGAGGGTGGTGCTGATGATGGCGTCTTCGGACGAGGAGACGATCTCGGCGAGGAGGGCCTGGGCCTGCTCGGCGCTGCGCGTCTCGGTGACATCAACCAGCATGTTGATTGCGCCGGCGACGTTCCCGTCCTCATCGTGGATCAGTTCGGGGTGGGGCACGACGGTGCGACGGGTGCCGTCGGGGCGTTCGATGATGATCTCCACGCCCCGGACGATCCGGCCGGTGCGGATGGCGAGCGCCATGGGGCAGTCCTCCTTGGGAAGGGGGGTGCCGTCGAAGCGGTAGATGCGAAGGGAGCCGCACCAGTCGTCAGCGCCGAGGACCGGCGACCTTCCCCAGAGGTCGGCGGCGGCCTGGTTGAAGAGCGTGACGCGTCCCTGGGCGTCGCAGGTGTAGACGGCGGCGGGGAGGGCGTGGATGAGCCGGCGGTAGCGCTGCTCGCTGATCCTGAGGCGTGCGGCGGAGGACTCCAGATCGGCGGTGCGCTGGGCGACGCGTTGCTCGAGTTCCTGGTTGAGTCGGTAGAGCTGCTCGGTCTTCCTGTGGAGTTCGGCGAAGATCGAGACCTTGGCGCGGAGGACTTCGGGGACGATGGGGACAGGGATGTAGTCCACGGCTCCGAGGTGGTAGCCGCGGAGGCGGTCGTCGTCGCTGAGATGGACGGCGGAGATGAAGATGATGGCGGTGCGGTGGAAGCGCGGGTGCTGGCGGATGAGTTCGGCGAGTTCGAAGCCGTCCATCTTGGGCATGCAGACATCGACGAGGACGACGGCGATATCGTGTTCCAAGAGGAGCTTGAGGGCCTCGTCGGCGGAGGCGGCCTTGAGCACGTTCTCTTCGAGTTCGGCGAGAACGGCCTCGAGACTGAGCAGCTTTCCGGGCTGGTCGTCGACGAGCAGGATGTTGGCTTTGACGCGTTCGGTCACGGGATGCTTGCCTTTTCTAGCGGTGCAGCCACATGCGCAGGACGGAGAGCAACTGGTCGGTGTTGACGGGCTTTGCGAGGTAGTCGGAGGCGCCGGCCTCGAGGCACTTCTCGCGGTCGCCCTTCATGGCCTTGGCGGTGAGGGCGACGATGGGCAGGCGGCCGAGTTCGGGATTCTCTCGGATGGCCCTCATGGTCTCGTAGCCGTCCATCTCCGGCATCATGATGTCCATGAGGACGATCCCGACGTTGGCGTTTGATTCGAGGGTCTGGATGGCTTCGCGTCCGGTGCTGGCGGTGAGGACGATCATGCCGCGGCGTTCGAGCACGCTGCTGAGAGCGAAGATATTGCGGACGTCGTCGTCCACCACGAGCACACAGCGTCCGACGAGATGGTCGTCGGAGCGATGAAGGCGGTCGAGCATCTGCTGCTTGGATGCCGGCAGGTCGGAGACGACGCGATGGAGGAAGAGCGAGGTCTCGTCGAGAAGTCGCTCGGGCGACTCGACGCCCTTGACGACGACGCTGCGGGCCAGGGTGTGGAGGCGAGCGTCGTCCTCGGGCGTGAGGGCCTTGCCTGTGTAGACGACGACGGGAACATCGCGCAACGAGTCGTCGTCGCGGAGACACTCCAGAACCTCGAAGCCGCTCATGTCGGGCAGTTTCAGGTCGAGCACGACGCAATCGTATGTGCGTTCGCGGAGTATGCTGAGGGCTTCGGTCCCGGTGCCTGCGGCGTCGATGTCGATGTCGTCGAATCCGAGGAGCTGCCGAACGCTGAACTGTTCGGCTTCGTTGTCCTCGACCAGGAGGAGGCGGCGACGGCGGGGCACGGCGTACTTCTTGATGCGGTCGAGGGCCTCGCCAAGTCCTTCGGTCGACGCGGGCTTGGTGACGAATGAGAACGCGCCGCGTGCGAGGCCGTGCTGGCGATCTTCGTCGAGTGTGACGATCTGCACGGGGATGTGGCGGGTGAGCGGGTCCTGCTTCAACTGGCTCAGGACGGTCCAGCCGAGCATGTCGGGAAGGAAGACGTCCAGCGATACCGCGGCGGGGCGGTACTGCTGGGCGAGGGCGATGGCGTCCGAGCCCCGGGATGCGGCGAGCACCTTGAAGCCCTTGTCGCGGGCAAGGTCCAGAAGGATGCGGGCGTAGTGCGGATCGTCCTCCACGATGAGGAGGGACATGTCATCGGGACCGATGGTGTCGCGGTCGTCGGGGACGTGCTCGGGCACACGGTCGGCGGCCTGGGCGGCGGCGTGTCGGCGGGCGCTGCGCCGGGAGGCGTCGGCGGCGATCGCGGATTCCTCGCGCGGGGTGGCCTGGGTGAGCGGGCCGGCGTATCGGAGCGGGAGGAAGAGCGTGAAGGTGCTGCCGACACCGGGGGTGCTGCGGAGGTGGATCTCGCCGCCGAGGAGGTTGGCGAGTTCGCGGCTGATGGCGAGGCCGAGTCCGGTGCCGCCGTACTTGCGGCTGGTGCTGGCATCGGCCTGCTGGAAGGCCTCGAAGATGATCTTCTGCTTTTCGGGTGGGATTCCGATGCCGGTGTCGGTGACCTCGAAGGCGACCACCTGTCCGGCCGCGGCGAGGGCGGCGTGCTCGGACGACCAGCCGCCGGGCGCGGCGGTGACGCTGAGGCGAACGCCGCCGCTCTCGGTGAACTTGAGGGCGTTTGAGAGGAGGTTCTTCAGGACCTGCTGGAGGCGTTTTGAGTCTGTGAGGATGCTGCGCCCGAGCGCGGGATCGACCAGGACCTCGAAGGAGAGTCCGCGGTTCTCCGCCTCGTGACGGAAGGTTCTTGAGACCATGTCCATGAGCGTGGTGAAGTAGACGTCCTCGGCCTCGACGGAGACGGTTCCTGACTCGATCTTGGAGAGGTCGAGGATGTCGCTGATGAGATTGAGGAGGTCGGTGCCGGCGGCGTGGATGGTGCGTGCGAACTCGACCTGCCTGGGGCTGAGATTGTCGTCGGGGTTGTCGGCGAGCTGCTGGCCGAGGATGAGGATGCTGTTGAGCGGGGTGCGGAGTTCGTGGGACATGTTGGCGAGGAACTCGGACTTGTACTTGGAGGTGAGGGCGAGTTCGGCGGCCTTTTCTTCCAGCTCGCCGCGGGCCTGTTCGATCTCGCGGTTCTTGCGTTCGACCTCGACGTTCTGCTCGACGAGCTGCTGGGCCTTCTGGGCGAGCTGCTCGTTGGTCTGCTGGAGTTCCTTCTTCTGTGACTGGAGTTCGGCGGCGAGCTGCTGGGACTGCTTGAGCAGGGACTCGGTCTGCATCGTTGCTTCGATGCTGTTGAGGAGGATGCCGATGCCGTCGGTGAGCTGCTCGACGAAGGAGAGGTGGGCGGGCTCGAAGTCGTTGAGCGAGGCGAGGCCGAGCACGGCCTTGATCTGTCCCTCGAACACCACGGGGAAGACGATGAGGCTTCGAGGGACGGCGTTGAACATGACGGAGCCGACGGGCACCGTGTCACGGGGCACGGAACTGACGATGATGCGGCGTTTGTCCGCGGCGCACTGGCCGATGAAGCCGTCTCCGACGCCGAGGCGCTCGGGATAGCCGTTCTCGTGGGCGTTGCCGTAGCAGGCGAGCATCTTGAGGTAGGGTGTGCCCTCGTCGGTGTTCATCTGATAGATGACGCCCTGGTGCGCGTCGACGAGGGGGACGAGTTCGGAGAGGAGCTGTCGGCCGACCGTCATGAGGTCGCGCTGGCCCTGGAGCATGTTGGTGAAGCGGGCGAGGTTGGTCTTCAGCCAGTCCTGCTCGGTGTTGCGATCGGTGGTGAGGCGCAGGTTGCCGATCATCGTGTTGATGTTGTCTTTGAGTTCGGCGACTTCGCCGCGGGCGTCGACCTGGATGGAACGCGTGAGGTCGCCCTTGGTGACGGCGG
>CAZPPG010000101.1:0-9719 GCA_964588385.1 uncultured Phycisphaeraceae bacterium | reverse complement strand
CCCGGAGCCGCTCCAGCAGCGGGTCAACACCTCTCAGCGTCCTTGCCACACCCGGCACCCTCAATCGCCGCGCCAAGTGATCCCGATACACCTCTCGAAACCGCCGCTGCGATTCCGCCGTCGGCTCCACACCCACGCGCACCAGCAGGTCATGCACGATCAGGGGATCCAGCCGACCGGCGTACTCGATGCCCTCGGTCGAGAACGCCTCGCCATACAGCTCGCGCCCGGCATCGAGCATCGCTTGCATCCCAGAGCGGCTCGAATCAAGCAACGTTGAATCGATGTCGAATAACAGGTAGGCCACGCACGCTCCTTCAAACCCTCTCTAGCCCGATCCCGCGCGCCCGATCCACCGAGCGCTCGGCTATCGAGTGATCACGAACGCCCGCTCCCCCTCCGAAAGCTCCATCATCGTGCTCTGCTCCGCGGCAATCTTCGACCCCATCCGAGAACGCAGCAGCCCGAGAACCGCCTCAACATCGTGGGCGCGTCCCTGGATCTCCATCGCCACGCTCCCGTCAGGCTCATTCCTCACCCATCCGCTCACGTCACGCGTCATAGCGCAGTCGCGTGCCGTCGCGCGGAAGCCCACGCCCTGAACCCGCCCTGAAAACTCGATCCTTCGACGAATCACGTGTGACTCCGATTTCATCTCTCTCCCCCACCGTAGCCCGAGGCCGATTATTCGCATGGCGTACGTGTTCGCGGACGCTCGCGCGAATCTTCATGTGCAACTTCCGGCAATTCACGTTGCATCGCACGCGTCATGTGGTAGTCTGTGCTTATACAGGTCGGCACGCTCGAGCACGCAATCGACCGGCACCGCCCAGTGCTTCGGCCACAGCCAAGCCGGGCCACTCGCGCCGCGATCAAGCAATACCGCTCCCGAGCGTCTCCGACCTGGTCTTTTCGACTCGTGCGTCTCGCGCCGCACCGCTCTCGCCATCGCGCGTACCGTTCCTGCAACCGTGGCAGGAACTCCCCTCCAATCCGACGATCGTGATCGCGTGCGCGACGCTTCCGACATCGTGCGCATCGTCGGCGAACACCTCCAGCTCAAGCCGAAGGGCCGCGAGTACGTCGGCCTCTGCCCCTTCCACGACGATCACAAGCCCTCGATGAATGTCGTCCCGCAGAAGCAGATCTTCCACTGCTTCTCCTGCGGCGCGGGCGGCGACGTCTTCACCTTCGTCCAACGCTTCCACAAGATGGAGTTCCGCGAAGCGCTGGAGTACCTGGCCGAGCGCGCCGGACTCGAGCTCACGCGCCGCCCTCGCGCCGCCACCGATCAGGAGGCCCAGCCGGTTTCGCCGCGTGCCGCGATGCTCCGCGCCTGTCGGTCGGCCCATGAGTTCTTCATGTCCATCCTGCGCCGCCCCGACCTCGGCGAGAGGGCCCGCACCGTCATCGCGTCGCGAGGCCTGACCCCCGAGATCGTCGAGACCTTCGGCATCGGCGCAAGCCCCGATCGCTGGGATGGCCTCCTCGTCACGCTCCAGGCCAAGAACGTCGACATCGATCCTTACATCAGCGCGGGTCTCCTCAAGCGCCGCGACAGCGGCGCAGGCCTTTACGACGCTTTCCGCAATCGACTCATGTTCCCCATCCACGACCAGATCGGGCGGGTCATCGCGTTCGGCGCCCGCAAGATCGACGAGGCCGACGAGCCCAAGTACCTGAACAGCCCGGAGTCCTCCCTCTTCGACAAGTCCTCGACGCTCTACGCGCTCCATCTCGCGTCGCGCGCGATCCAACGCGAGCGCGTCGCCATCATCACCGAGGGATACATGGACGCCATCGCCTGCCACCAGGGGGGCTTCCCGAACGCCGTCGCCACGCTCGGCACCGCCCTCACCCGCAAGCACGCCGCCATACTCAAGCGCCTGTGCGATCGCGTGATTCTCCTCTTCGACTCCGACGAGGCCGGACAACGCGCCGCCGACCGTGCCGTGGAAATTCTTCTGGGCGAGATGCTCGAAGTGCGGGTCGCAACCCTTGCCCCATTCACGACCGCGAAGGATCCGGACGAACTCTTGAAACAGCCCGGCGGCCCGGAAATCTTCAAACGCGTCCTCGATGGTTCCACCGACCTGCTTGAGTTCCGCTTCGCCCGACTCCGGGCCCGCCTTGCCGGCGCAGGTCTTGCCCAACTCGACCGTGCAGTTCGCGACGAGCTCGCGCGTCTGGCCGATCTCGGCATGGATCGGCTCGATCCCATCCGACGGCAGCTCATCTTCCGCAGACTCGCAGAGGTCACCGGCCTGGACGCTCGCTCGATCAGCCAGGCCATCCCCGCCGGGCGTACGGCCCGCGCTCCCACGGATTCGCAATTCGCCGAGCCCAGCCCTGCCCTGCAACTCTCACACGCGCCCCTCGGTTTCGTCGAGTGGATTGCGGGATGTCTGCTGGCCTCCCCTTCGCTGTGGAAATCAGTCTCGCCCGAAACGCTTCAGCTCCTCCAGACCGCTGAGTACAAGTGGCAGGGCGTCCGCACCATCGCCGAACGCATGCTCTCCGAGTTCGAGCTCGGCGATGAGCCGGACCTGGCCGCGATCCTCGCCCAGCCGGACGAGGACGGCACGCACGCCATCGCCGTCGCGTTGCACCAGCGCGTGCAGCATGAGTGCGCCGCCGACCCCGTCAGGACACGCGCTTTCTTTGAGGACTGTCTCAAGGGTCTGGCGCGAGAGAGCCGGCGCACCACGCGCGTCGACGTCGGCGAGGTCGTCAGCCGCCTCCGCGCCGAGCAAGCCGAGCACGCACAAGAAAAGGGTGTCGCCCGGATTCCCAGACTTGGCAGTTGATGCGTAGGATGCCGCGACGCGAGTGGTTCCGTGCATCCATTGTTGTTGAGAGGGTGAGGTCGATGCGAGCAACGCAAGGAACGACCGGGGCCAAGCCGCCCGCAAAGTCACAACGCAGCCCCAAAGCCGTTGACCCGGCCCTGCTGGTCTCGGGCATGCACCCCGCCGTGGCGGAGCTTCTCTCCATCTCCGCCTCCCGCGGCTGGATGGCCTACGAAGAACTCAACAACACAATCCCCGATGAGGTCGTCGCGCCCGAGCCCATCGATGAGCTGCTCTGCGTTTGTGATCGCCTCGGGCTTGAACTCATCGATGAGCTTGAGTTCCGCGCGCGCCTCCACCGCGAGTCCCTTGCCCGGGGGGAGGAACCCAACCACAACGCCCTGTCGCGCCAGCCGATCCCCGGCGTGGCCGCCAACATCCGCCAGTTCCGCGCCATGAGCGTCGCCGGAGGAGAGCGGGCGGATGAAGCCGCAGCGCTCGCGAAGCAGCCGGACGCCGATGGTCGCCCGCTGACCCAGGCCGAACTCGACGTGGCCGAAGCCGAGGCGCTCGACGAGGTCGCCCTGGCGCGCGAACTGGACGAGGCGGTCGCCGAAGAGGGCGGGGCCAAGCGCATCGATGATCCCGTCCGGATGTACCTCACACAGATGGGGTCCATCCCGCTCCTCACGCGTGACGAAGAGATCCGCCTGGCCAAGAAGATCGAGACCACGCGCATGATCTTCCGGCGTCGCTGTCTCGAATCAGACTACGTCGTCAAGCAGGCCGTCGAGACCCTTCGGCAGGTCGACGCCGGAGACCTCCCCTTCGATCGCACCATGCGCATTTCGACCGCCGAGGCCAACGCCAAGGACAAGATCGCGCGCCGTATCCCAGCCAATCTCCGCACCATCGAGAAGCTCTTGGAGATGAACGCCGCGGACTGGGAAGCCCTTGAGGCCGCGCGGAAGGCCCGCCGAACCAAGGAGCTCGACGCGATCAGGCAGCGAATCCGCGACCGGCGGCGCCGCATGGCCGCGCTCACCGAAGAGCTCTCGCTCCGCACGGGACGCATCATCCCGCTCATGCGCAAGCTCCGCTCCATTGCTCAGAAGATGGACGCCCTCCGGAAAGAGACCGATCGCCTCCGTGCGGCCTCGGATCGCGCCCGCGCCGAAGACCTTGACGTCCTCACCGACGAACTCGACGGCCTCCGCGCTCTCATCCTCGAAGAGCCGGAAGAACTCGCCCTCCGGGTCAAAGACATCGGCTCCGTCTTCTGGGAGTACGAGCAAGCCAAACGCGACCTCTCCGGAGGCAACCTCCGCCTCGTCGTCTCCATCGCCAAGAAGTACCGCAACCGCGGCCTCTCCTTCCTGGACGTCATCCAGGAAGGCAACACAGGCCTCATGCGCGCCGTTGACAAGTACGAGTACAAGCGCGGCTACAAGTTCAGCACCTACGCCACCTGGTGGATCAGGCAGGCCATCACCCGTGCCATCGCCGACCACGCCCGCACCATCCGAATCCCCGTCCACATGATCGAGACCATGTCCCGCCTCCGGAACATCCAGAAGCAGTTCCTCCAGGAGATGGGCCAGGAACCGACCATCGAGGAGCTCTCCGAACTCGCCAAGATGTCCGTCTCCGAGGTCCGTCGGGTCATGAAAGTCAGCCGACACCCCGTCTCCCTCGACCGGCCCGTGGGCGAGAGCGAGGACTCGTACTTCGGCGATTTCATCGAGGACGATCGTGCCGCCCCCCCCGCCGATACCGCCGCCCAGGAGATGCTCAAGAACCGCATCGAGCAGGTCCTCAAGACGCTCACCTACCGCGAGCGCGAAATCATCAAGCTCCGCTACGGCATCGGCGATGGGTACACCTACACCCTCGAAGAGGTCGGCCGCATCTTCAAGGTCACACGCGAACGCGTGCGCCAGGTGGAGGCCAAGGCCATCCGCAAGCTCCAGCATCCGGTCCGCGCAAGAAAGCTCCATGGATTTGTCGACGGTTCGGTCTATCGTGAGATCCGCCCGGAGACCTCTGGCGCCATCCAAGCCCCTCGCCCCGGACTTCCCGGCTCCGCACCCGCTGCCGCACCGATCCACGTCGGCTCGCACCCCGAGCCCCCGGAACCCTTCGCCGATCTTTCAGGGCCGCTCACCGACGATCCGATCGACGACACCGAAGATTGAGCGGACCCGGCTCGTTCAACGGCCCTGACGGTCCACATTGGCGGTTTGACGCTTCGATCGGGCACGCTATCGTTCATTGCGAGCCATTCGCACGTGATGGGGAGTAGCCACCCGCGAGATTCGCGGGCCGGAGCAGGTCGTCAACACGGGGAAGGTCTCCAACCCCCGGCCGCTCCATGCGTGATTCACGCACTGGCAAGACCACACGGCGGTTTCCGTCGTTGGTCTCTGTGCGCACGCAGTTCAAGGACGCCTCCCCATGCTCGATCAGTTCATCGGCCTCGCGGCCGCCACCGTTCCCGCCGCATCCCACCCCGGCGTGATCTGGCTCTACGTCGCCTTCATCGCCCTGATCATGGTCTTCCTCGCCCTGGACCTCGGCGTCTTCCACCGCCACGCGCACGTCGTGAAGGTGAAAGAAGCCCTGACGTGGACGGCCATCTGGATCGCCTGCGCCATGATCTTCAACGTCGGCGTCTACTTCATCTATGAGAACCACGTGCTCGGCATCGGCAAGGATGTCCAGCAACTCGGCGCCGCGGCACGCGATGTCGGGGGCGCCGAAGCCGCCAAGCTCTTCTTTACCGGTTACATCGTTGAGAAGTCCTTGTCGATGGACAACGTCTTCGTCATCGCGATGATCTTCTCGTTCTTCGGCGTGCCGGCAATGTACCAGCACCGAGTGCTCTTCTGGGGCATCTTGGGCGCGCTCGTGATGCGTGGCCTGATGATCGGCTTGGGCGCCGCCCTTATCGCCCGATTCTCATGGGTCGTCTACGTCTTCGGTGCGTTCCTCATCCTCAGCGCCCTGAAGATGGCCGTCATCAAGAGCGAGCACGTCGATCCCAACAAGAACCCCGCCGTCAGGCTCGTCCGCAAACTCATGCCCGTCACCCCCCACTATGACGGCCAGAAGTTCTTCACCCAATGGAACGGGCGTCGCGCCGCGACGCCGCTCTTCCTCGCCCTGGTCCTCGTTGAGTTCACCGACCTCATCTTCGCCGTCGATTCGATCCCCGCCATCTTCGCGATCACGGCCGATCCCTTCATCGTCTTTACCTCAAACGTCTTCGCGATTCTCGGCCTTCGCGCCCTTTACTTCTGCCTCGCCAACATGATCTCCGCCTTCCGCTACCTGAAGCCCGCCCTCATCCTCGTGCTGGCGTTCGTGGGCGTGAAGATGCTCCTCGTCCACACCGAGTACAAGATTCCCAACACGGTCTCCCTCCTGGTCATCCTCTCCCTCCTTGGGCTCGCCATTCTCGCGTCCTGGCTGATCCCGGCCAAGCCCGGCGAGGAGAAGGAACTCCCCGGACCCGAAGGCATCCTCGACCCCGGTGCCGTATTCCGGCGAAAGCCTGACAGCCCCGCCGTTCCCGCCCCGGCCCCTTCCGACGATCGCGGCACGCCCACAACCTGACCCACCTGCGCATCCGGAGAGATCACGCAGGCCCCGAGGCCCGACACATGAACTTCGCTGTCGACGCGGACGTCGTTCTCACCTGCCTGCTGATCGTGTTCGCACGCATCACCGATGTCTCGCTTGGCACCATCCGGACCATCATGGTGATCAACGGCCTCCGAGGCGTCTCCTGGATCCTCGGCTTCTTCGAGGTCCTCGTCTGGATCCTTGTCGTCTCCCGCGTCATCTCCATCGTGCCGGACAATCCGCTCTACCCGGTCGCTTACGCCCTGGGGTTCGCCACCGGCAACTTCATCGGCATCACCGTGGAGCAGCGGATCGCGTTCGGCCACCAGGTCGTTCGCGTCTTTACTCGCAAAGGACCGCAGGTCGTCGAAGCGCTCCGCGCTGACGGGTACGCAGTCACCGAGTTCACCGGAAAGGGACGCGACGGGCCCGTCGACATGCTCTTCATCGAAACCGAACGCAAGAGCGCACGCGATCTCCTCCGCGATGCCCGCAAACTCGACCCCGACTGCTTCGTCGTCGTCGACGACATCCGCCTCGCCTCCGCGAAGCTCGTCGAGGCGCAGCAGCAGTCCGGCGGCTGGCGCTCGCAGCTCAAACGCAAGTAACCCGCCGTGTCCTCACGCCGCGCGAGACCGCGCCCGTGGCGCATCCTCCCGAGACAGTCTCGCCGTCTGTCCGGGCCTGGCCTCAACCATCGAAGCCGCCCGTCCGCCCGGCGTGCCCGCCGCCTCCACCGCCGGCGCGTCGCGTCCCGGCGTCAGCCGGCCGGTCCGAAGTTCCGCCTCAAGTTCCATCTCGGCCTGTAGCCAATCCAGCGCCGGGTTCCCCGCGGCCCCCTGGCGCGCGAGCCAGATCTGGTGCGCACGCGCCCGAACCTGCGACTCCGTCGGACGGGAGGCCACGAGCGGCTTCACCTCCGCGCGCGTGTACGACATGGCGGGAAGCACGCTCTCCGGGCTTGAACTGTCCATCATGGCGCTCCGTGGCATCGCCCCGCCCTCCCTGCGGCGGGTGCAACCCATGGTCGGCACGCCCGAGAACCAACTTTGGCCCGATCCCCCAAAACTCGCGCAGACTCGCGCCCGCCCCGCCCTCAGCACTCACTCACGCCCACCGAGATCGCCACCGCCAGCCCGCCCTCCGCGGTTTCCTTGTATTTCGCGCTCATGTCCTGCGCCGTGGCCCACATCGTGCGAATGACATCATCCAGCGATACGCGGGCCGCCTTCGCATCCCCATCCACCGCCATGTTCGCCGCCGTGATCGCCTTCACGGCCCCCATCGTGTTCCGTTCGATGCAAGGCACTTGCACCAGTCCCCCGATCGGATCGCACGTCATCCCCAGATGGTGCTCCATCGCGATCTCGGCCGCCATCAGCGATTGTTCCGCGGACGCGCCCAGCACATGAGCCAACCCGGCGGCCGCCATCGCGCTCGACACCCCGATCTCCGCCTGACACCCGCCCATAGCGGCAGAGATCGTCGCCCCCTGCTTGAACAGAATACCCACCTGCCCCGCGACCAGCATGAACTCAACCAGCCGATCGTCACCGCCGCCACAGAACCGGTCATAGTACATCATCACGGCCGGGATCACGCCCGCTGCACCGTTCGTCGGCGCCGTCACCACGCGTCCGAAACTCGCGTTCTCTTCGTTCACGGCCAGCGCAAAGCAGCTCACCCACTTGAGGATCTGCCTGAAGTTCATCCCCATCTTCCGCACCGCGGCCAGCCACTCCTCCTCACCCTCATACATCTCATCGCCCAGCAGCCGAGCGTTCATCGCCGCCGCGCGCCTCGCAACCCCCAACCCTCCCGGCAGAATTCCCCCGGTATGACACCCCCGGAACATGCACGCACGCATCACGCGCCATATCGAGATCAGCCCCGCATCAATCTCCTCATCCGTTCGCCACGCGCGTTGATTCGCCCGCACCACCTCGGCCAGCGACTTCCCGTCCCGCGCGTAGCATCCGAGCCACTCCGCCCCGCTCGCGATCGGGTACGCCTGACCCACCTCGGCCCCGCTGCCCCCTCTCGATTCCTCTCCCTCCTCCGTCACAAAGCCGCCGCCGACGGAGTAGTACGTCCTCTGCACCTCGCGCCCACCGGTGAGACGCGCCGTGAGCGTCATCCCGTTCGGATGAAAGGGCAGCGTCGTTGCATGGAACACGATCTCGCGCGCCGGGTCGAATGCGAGCAAGCGCCGGCCTCCCAGCAGCAACACGCGCCGCTCACGCACGGCTCGCACCATGTCGTCGATCAGCGTCGTGTCACAAGTCACGGGATCTTCACCCATGAGCGCGAGGATCACCGCGATGTCCGTGCCATGTCCTTTCCCTGTCTTCGACAGGGATCCGAAGAGATCAACCCGCACGGACTCCACCGCATCAAGGCCGCCCGCCCCCCCCTCGACGGCACACGCCGCGACGAAACGCTGCGTCGCCCGCCACGGTCCCATGGTGTGCGAACTCGAAGGTCCCACACCCACTTTGAAGATGTCAAACACACTGATCGGGTCCACGGGGGATGAGCGTATGCCGATCCGCCGCGCCCACACGCCGATCGCGCCGTGGGGCACTCCCCTTGACCCCTCCGCGTCCCCCACCGAAGCGCGCCGCCGCAATCCGGTCCCGCAAGCATCAAAGCGGTATCACGCTCCGCTGCCGAGACGGTGCCGCCCCGCCCTCAACTCCTCCGCCACGATCTCCGCCAGGCGCACCGCACCGCGCGCTCGCGTCCGGTCCTTCCTCCACGCGACAGCGATCTGCCGCTTCGGTCGGTGCGAGCCCAGCCGCACATACCGCCATTTGGCCCCGCCCTGATGCGCCGCCGCCATCTCCGGCACGATCGACAGGCCAAGACCGAGCCCGACCAACTCAAACACGGTCGACAACTGCGACGTGCGGCACACAACACGCGCAGCCATGCCCCGCGCCGAGCAGAAGCCTTCGATCTGCTTCCCCAGGCAGTGCATCTCACGCAGCGTCACGGTCGGCTCACCCTGCAGGTCCGACCATGCCGCACGCTCTCTCTTTGCCAGGGGATGCTCAGCCGCCACGGCGACAAGCAGTTCCTCCTCGCCTACGACTTCAGTCTGGATCAACTCATGGGCGAGGGGCGTGCTCACGATCGCCACATCCACAATGTTGTCAACCAGCGCGTCGATCACCTGCTCAGTGAATCCCTCGTGAATCAGCACCTCACTCTCGGGCCTCTCGCGTCGAAAGCGCCCGAGCGCCGACGGCAGCAGATACGGCGCCATCGTCGGCGGGTGGATCGCGCCCGTCACGGCGCCGGGGA
>CAZPPG010000100.1:0-9847 GCA_964588385.1 uncultured Phycisphaeraceae bacterium | reverse complement strand
CGATCCTGAGCGGGTCGATCTGTTCTCGCAGCCCCTCGATGAGTTCGTGGAGCGCGAGCTTGCCGAGCGCTTCAAATCACCGTCGGTTGCAATCTCGGAGGTTTCAGGCGCGCTCGACGGTGCGTACACCAGCGGCTTGCTCGCGGGCGATGGCGAGATGTTCCGCGCCCAGTTCGAGTACGCCAAGCGGTTCCACCGGTACTTCCTGCAGGAACAGTTGCGATCGACGCCGACGGGAAATGTCTACGGCCGTCTGGAGATGCTTGATAGAGACTTCGGGATCGTGGCCGGGTACCAGTTCCTGAATCTGGTGCAGCGGCTGTCCCTGGATGATGCGGAAACCGTGTACGACAACGCGCCGGAGGATCTGCGTCGGTACGCGTACGACTCGTTCGAAGAACGATTCCGTGAAGCGCTGGATGCGGACGCGCAGAACGGTGGCCGCTCCTTTGATCAGATCTTCCCAGAACCGTCGAACATGGCGGGATTCCGGACCGAACTGGCAAAGGCCCTCGCCGAGCGTAAGGAGCAAGCTGAGCGAAGCGTCGCGCCGAAGTGAAGCACGGGCGGCTGGCTCGCACGTGCCTTGAGCGCGCGGTGCGAGCGGCTTTCGAGTGATTCAGGAGAGAAGGCGATCACGGGCTTCCTGATATCGCGCGAGCGTTCCGGCGACAATCTCCGGAGGAAGCTCGGGGCCGGGCGCCTGCTTGTTCCACGCGCCCCTGGCGACCAGCGACTCCAGGTACTCACGCACGAACTGCTTGTCATAGCTTGCCTGCGGCCGCCCCGGCTCATATCGATCCGCCGGCCAGAAGCGCGAACTGTCCGGCGTGAGGGCCTCGTCGATCACGATCGGCTCCGAGCCAACGTCGTTGCCGTGTTCGTCGATCGGGATGCCGAACTCGAACTTGGTGTCGGCGATGATGATGCCGCGTGAGAGGGCGTGTGCCGAGGCGGCCGCGTAGATCGCCAGCGAGGTCTCGCGGAGCCGCTCCATCAGCGGGGCACCGACACTCGCGGCGGCTTGCGCGAAGGAGATGTTCTCATCGTGCTTGCCCTGCTCCTCCTTGGTTGCGGGCGTGAAAATGGGCGCGGGCAGTCGATCACACTGGCGGAGCCCGGGGGGAAGGGGGATGCCGCAGATGCTCCCGGTCGCCTGATAGTCCTTGAGTCCTGAGCCCTCGATGTAGCCCCGGACGACGCACTCGACCGGGATGACGCGGCAGAGGCGTCCGATCGTGACGCGCCCCGTCAGCGCGTCCCGAGGAGTTGAGCCGGGCCCAAAGGCCACATCGGGGATATCCCGAGCATCGGTGGAAAGGAGGTGGGTTCGACCCAGGCCGCGGGACTCGATGAACCGGAGCCAGAATGCGGCCATTTCCGAGAGCAGCCGTCCTTTGCCGGGGATGGGGGTAGGGAGGACGACGTCGAAGGCGGAGAGGCGGTCGGAGGCGACCATGAGAACGCGCGCGGGCGTCTGGCTGCTCCCAGGGATCCTGTAGATGTCGCGGACTTTGCCTTGCCGTCGGCCGGGCAGGTCAAGGCGAGAGTCAAAGAGGGGCGTCTGGTTTCCCAACGAGTCGGCGGAGTGCGGGGGTCTGGCCATGGGGCCGGATGGTAAGCGCGAGTCGGCGGAGAGGGGGCGTTCGATCCGGATGGGCGGACGCTACGATGGGGCGCGTCGGACGGGGGCTGCAGGGTGATCGATGGGGGCCACGGGCCGTTGGGGCCGGTGGCCGGACGAGACGGGTGTGGTGGCGAAGTCGGCTCGATGCCGACCGGAGGACAGACGGGTCGATGCTGACGTTCGCGGTCTTTGATGGCGACGCTCCGGCCACGTCCTGGGCGCTCAAGCACGCCTGCCTGTTTCTGGCGGGGGATGTGCCGTGCAATGGGGACGTTCGGTTTGAGCGAGGGCTGATCATCGGCGAACGCCAGACCCCGGAGTCGTGCGGGCTGATGCTGCAGTTCCCCGTGGAACTTCCGGGCTCGCCGGCCCATCCCATTGGTCTGCTGACGCTTGAGACGTGTTTGCTGCGGCCTCGCAAGGAGCCCTATCTGCTGACGCTTGAGCTGGCGCGGAAGCAGATCATGCAGTTCCTCAACCGCCTTGAGGACTGGGGTATGTTCGACCTTGCGCCGAGCGACCCGATCCTCGAGCGATTCGACGAGGCGCGTCGGCGGTTCACCGCCGCGCTTGTGGCCCAGAAGCACGACGATCCGAGCGATCGGACCAGGGTCACGATGTCGAGCGAGGCCGACCGGCTCTCTCGCGAGGCGTTGGGACTTGCGGTAGACGCGTCGGAGCGGCTTGCGCTCGCGCACGCCGAGCGGGAGCTGCCCAAGCGCGTCTCCGGCGAGAGGTACAACCAGGCGGTGGAGGTGTACCGCGCCGTCCATCAGGAGACGCCGCCCTCGAGCGCGTCGATCCTCATGCCCGGTACGCTGGGCGTCACGCTGCCGACGAGGCCGATGCTGGGCGTGGCCGTCGATCCGGCCAACTGCTCCGAGTCGCTTCAGAAAGCGACGCAGGCGGTGGCGGACTTCCTGGTGATGCCGATGCGCTGGATCGACATGGAGCCCAAGGAGGGCGAGTACGCGTTTGCCGCGACCGACAAGTGGATCGAGTGGGCGATCCGCGTGGCGAAGATGCCGGTAGTCGGTGGACCGCTGATCGACTTCCGGCCCGGCAGCGTTCCCGAGTGGCTGTACATCTGGGAGAACGATTACGAGACGCTCCGGGATCTGGTCGCGGAGCATGTCAGGCAGATCGTGACGAGGTATCGGCGCACGGTCACACGCTGGACCGTCGTGTCCGGCCTGCACATCAACCGGCACTTCCCGATGACCGTCGAGCAGATGATCGAGTTGACGCGCATCTGCGTGCTTGTGACACGGAAGCTGCACCCCGCGGCGAAGGTCATTGTCGAGGTCAACCAGCCGTTCGGTGAGTACCTCGCGTACAGCCGTCGGGCGGTGCCGCCGCTCGCGTACATTGAACTCCTGAATCAGGCGGGCGTGGGCATTGACGGCGTTGGGCTGCGCCTGCAGATCGGTCAGCCGGGAGTGGGGGGCTCGGCGCGGGACATGATGGCGCTCGCACTGCTCCTTGATCGGTATGCCTTGCTGGAGCGTCCCGTGTTCGTGACGGCGACGGGCGTGCCCAGCCAGCCGCTGACCGATGAGTCGAGGGAAGAGCCCTTTCGAGATGCGGGATGGTGGCGTGCGCCGTGGTCGCCGACGACGCAGGCGGACTTTGCCCGGAAGTTCGCGGCCGTCGCGCTCTCCAGGCCGTATGTCCACAGCGTTGTCTGGCAGGATCTGTCGGATGGAGCACGCAAGGCCCGAGAGATGCCCTACGGGGGGTTGCTGACGCAGGCGGGCGAACCCAAGCCTGCGGCGAGGGCGTTGATGGAGACGCGTCGCGCGCTCCGAGATGGAAAGCCGACGCCGGGCTCGCTGAGCTTCGACTGAGGTTGCTCGATGCAAACGATCGAAAGCCAGCGTGCGACTGCAGACTGGACGCGCGGGGCGGCGCGGGTCTTTGCCATCGTCGTCGTGCTCCTGTTGGTTGGCGTTGGCGTGTGGATGGACCGATCGAGCGATCCAGAGCGATCGGCTTGGGCCGGGACGGGTCAGCGTGTCTCCATCGCGGAACTGACCGGAGGCGAATCGAGAGCAAGTGTCGACTTCCGTGCGGAAGGAGCGACCTCCGGAGCGATCGGCGGCGGGGTTCTGGATCTGAATCGGGCGAGCGCGGCACAACTTGAGCTGCTCCCGGGCATCGGACCCGCGAGCGCGGCCCGCATCGTCGCGTACCGGGATCAGATCGGCGGATTCCGATCGGTCGAGGAGCTGGACGGGGTGAGCGGGATCGGCGCTCGGACGATTGAGCGGATTCGCCCCCTTGTGCGGGTGGAGCTTGAGCCTCATGATTCCGGCGGAACTTCGGCGGACTCCGACGGTCGATAGCATTGGCCGAGCGCCGGGCAATGCAGGGCACGCGCGGTGTGGAGCCGCGTCGTGGCGCAGGGCCATGCGCCGAGCGGGGCCGCAGACGTGGCGAAAGCGGGCACGAGCCGGGGAACACTGGTTGAGACGCTGGCGCGGCTGAGCGCGGCCCGCGCGTTGGCGGCCGCTCTTGAGCAGGGACGCCGCTGTGTCGCGATCGGGAGCGCGGGTTCGTCCACGGTGTATCTCGCGGGTTCGATCGCGGTGTCGCTGGGGCGCACGGTTGTGCTGGTTGTGGCCCACGCGGACGACGCGGATGAGGCTGTCGATGAGCTGTCGGAAGCGGGCGTGCATGCCATACGCCTCGCGCCGATGCAGTCACTGCCCGGCGAGTCAGGGATGGCGATCGATCTGCTGGCGGATCGGCTGAGCGTGGTGCGGACGATCGTTGGCGGGGACTGGACCGCCGCACCCGAAGGGCCGGGAGACGGAACCGGCGGGCGCGTGGTGGTCTGTCCGATTCAGGCGTTGATGCAGGCGGTGCCGTCGCCGGAGCGGCTGCCGGGGCTGATTCGGCGCGTTTCGCGGGGCGATCGTGTCGGGCCTCACGCGCTGGCCAACTGGCTGGAGGGCGCGGGGTACAGCCGCGTGGATGCAATCGAGGAGCCGGGCGATTACGCGGTCCGGGGCGGGATCGTGGATGTGTTCGTGCCCGCACTTGGAGCCCGCCGGGGAGGCGGGGCGGGTGAGGGGGGCGCGACGGGGGTGGCGGGCGGCGGGGGTGTTCGGTTCGACTTCTTCGGTGACGAGCTGGAGCGCATCACCGAAGTCGATCTGGAGACGATGGGCTCTGACCGCGCGATCGAGTCGGTTGAACTGGTGTGCGCCTCGATGGATGGTGTGAAGTCCGACGAGGGGACCGTTCAGTTTCTTGATCTCCTGCCCGCGTCGAGTGTCGCGATCATCGCCGAGACGCTTGAGGTGGTGGAGCAGGGACGCGGGTACTTCGAGCGTGTGACGGACTCAAAGGGGATCTTCGGGCCGCCCGCGGTGCTCGCGCGCCTCGAGAAGCGATTCGCGGTTGCTGAGGTGAACCAGTTCTCGGCGGGCGCCGCGAGCGCGGATTCTCGGTTTGAGTTGCCGATCCGGCCATTGCAGACGCTCGCCAAGGAGGTTGAGCAGGGCCTGACGGAGCTCGCGTCGATGACCCGTGACGGTGTGCGCGTTGTGGTGGCGTGCCAGAACGAGGGAGAGCATTCACGATTGGGGGAGTTGATCGAGGCCCATGCACCCGGTGCGAGCATCGAGCCGCACGTCGGGTATGTGCATCGCGGCTTCGTGTTGGATGAGGATCGGGTGCGTCTGGCGGTCGTGCCGTACCACGAGCTGTTGCATCGCTTTGGTGTCCGGCGCGGGGCAGGGGGACGGGTGCGGTCGACCCGCGCGATGGACACATTCCTGGACTTCGCGCCCGGGGACTACGTGGTTCACGCCGAGCACGGCATCGCGCGGTACGCGGGGCTGAAGCTGATGAAGCCCCGGACGCTTCCGGGCAGGGACGTCTTTCAGCCGACGGAGCACGAGGAGTATCTGACGCTGGAGTTTGCCGGCTCGGCGAAGCTGCACGTGCCGGCGTCGCAGATTGATCTCGTACAGCGGTACATCGGAGGGTTCGGCGGGAAGCCCAAGCTGTCGACGCTCGGGGGCAGCCGCTGGAAGGCCCAGAAGGACCGCGTCGCCGAGTCGGTGAAGGACCTGGCGGCGGAGCTTCTGCGTGTGCGTGCGGCCCGCGGGCACATGCCCGGCATCGCGTATCCGGCGGACACGCCGTGGCAGCGCGAGTTCGAGGATGAGTTCCCATACGAAGAGACGGAGGACCAACTCGCCGCACTCGCGGGGATCAAGCGCGACATGCAGTCCGAGCGTCCGATGGACCGGCTGGTATGCGGCGATGTCGGCTTCGGGAAGACCGAGCTGGCGATCCGGGCCGCGTTCAAGGCGTGCGAGTTCGGCAAGCAGGTTGCGATCCTGGTGCCGACGACAGTGCTGGCCGAGCAGCACGAGCGGACGTTCAAGTCACGCTTCGCGGGGTATCCGTTCCGCGTGGAGTCGCTGTCACGGTTCAAGACGGACGCGGAGCAGAAGGCCACGCTCGACGCGCTGCGCAAGGGGCAGGTCGATGTCATCATCGGCACGCACCGATTGCTTTCAAAGGACGTGGGTTTCTCGGATCTGGGGCTCGTGGTTGTTGATGAGGAGCAGCGCTTTGGTGTGGAGCACAAGGAGGGGCTGCTGAAGCTGCGCTTGACAGCGGACGTGCTCTCGTTGTCGGCGACTCCGATCCCGCGGACACTCCACATGGCGATGCTGGGGATTCGTGATATCTCCAGTCTGACCACGCCGCCCGCGGACCGACGCGCCATCGTGACGGAGGTCATTCCGCACAACGAGCGGCGCATGGCGCAGGCCATCGCGCGCGAGCTTGGACGCGAGGGACAGGTCTACATCGTGCACAATCGCGTCCACAATATCAGGTCCGTCGCCGACGACATCCGGCGGCTGGTGCCGGAGGCGAGGATCGTGGTGGGGCACGGCCAGATGCAGCCGCACGAGCTTGAAGAGGTCATGCTCACGTTCATGCGCCGGCAGGCGGACATTCTGGTGAGCACGACGATCATCGAGTCCGGAATCGACATCCCGACGGCGAACACCATGATCATTCTTGACGCGGACCGCTTCGGGCTTGCGGACCTGCACCAGTTGCGTGGGCGCGTCGGTCGCTACAAGCACCGCGCGTACTGCTATCTCATGCTCCCCGTGGATCGGCCGGTGAAGGAGAAGGCACAGAAGCGGCTTCGCGCGATCGAGCAATACTCCATGCTCGGCGCCGGCTTCAAAATCGCGATGCGGGACCTTGAGATCCGCGGGGCGGGCAATCTGCTGGGGCCCGAGCAGTCCGGACACATCGCGGCCGTCGGATATGACACGTACTGCCGCCTGCTTGATGAGGCCGTCAAGCGCCTGAAGAACGAGAAGGTGCCGGAGCCGGTCAGCGCGACGTCGATCGAGATCGGCATCGCGGGCGTGATCCCCAAGCCGTATGTGCCATCCGACCAGCGGCGGCTTGAGATCTATCGACGTGTCGCGACCGTGGCGACACCCGAGGATCTGACGAAAGTGCGGGGCGATCTGGTCACGGCATACGGAGAACCGCCCAAGGCCGTTGAGCGCCTGCTTGATCTGGCCTCGCTGCGACTGGCGCTGGCGGGGCTGGGTGTGCGGACGCTGACGATCCGTGAAAGGGATGTGATCTTCCGGACGCCGACGCCGAAAGAACTCGCGGCACGATTGGAAGGGGTCCAGGGGACGGTCACGCCGCTCGCACCGAAATCGACGGACTCGCTGGCGGAGGTCTATTACCGACCGCCGCCGGCGTACATGGAGCCGGAGACACTGCTGGCGGTGCTGCGGAAGCGGCTCTGCAAAGACGTTGAAGCCAAGGAGCGTGCGAGTGCGGACGCGAAGCCGCCGACGGAAGCGCCCGTGAAGGCGCCGGTAAAGGTCAAGGGGTTTGCGTCGGTGACAAAGCCGAAGGGCCCGATGCGGAAGCCCCCCGGGTAGGGGCATTGGGGACGGGGATCTCACTGGGACCCGTTTGTGCGGGCTGCTCAACGACCAGCGTCGGAACCACGTCGGCGCCCCATTGCTTTGGCTGGCGGCGCGGGCCGCCCGCGTGGTCGCGAACAAGCAATGCACGGCACTCGGCGTGGGCTTTCGGGTGTGAAGCGTTCTCGCTCGAGATGCGTTGCTTGACGATCGCAAAGCCCGCGCCAGCGAGCGACTCCTTGAGGCGTTGCTCATTGAAGGGATTGGGATGCATCTCGTCGCGGTAGTCCATGAGATCCACCAGCAGCCAGACCAGACCGCCCGGCCGAAGGAGGCGGTGCATCTCACGAAGGACGGCGTCGGGATCGTCCACGTGGTCCAGGCAGTTCTCGATGACGAGAAGGTCGCAGCAACCGTCGGCAAGGGGGATCCGCTCCCCCGTGGCAGGGATCATGACGACATGGGCGCACTCACGCGGAACGAGGCCCTCGGCCTGGTAACCGTTGGCGAGGGGATCGACGGCCACCGACCACATCCATTTCATGCGTCCAAGGAAGGGGTAGGGGCCGGAGCCGATCTCGACCGCGCGGGCCGAGGCGGCCCAGTGGCGGTAGGCATTGGGCGTCATGTCGAGCCACGCGGCGAGCTCGTCGTTCCGGTCCTGCTGCCAGCCTCCGTAGACGTGAGGGAAGGTGCCGGTCCAACTGGGAAACTGCTCGGGATCTCTGGCGATGCGGATCCAGAAGCGAAGCTCGTCCAGGTATTTCCGGGTGAGAGCCGGGTCGGGCGTGCCGTCGGGCCGCTCGGCGCGGCCGCTCAGACCGCCTTTCCAGATGGCGATCGAAGGGGTGGAGAGTGCACCGTCATTGGGAGTGGTTGCATCGAGCTTGGAGGCAAGCTGGAGCAACGCCTGCGACTGCGCCTCCTGCGCTGCCATAACGTCGGCAAGGGCGGGCCGGAAGAGGCGGCGGACAAGTTGCTTCAGGTGACGCTTCATGCGGCGGGTGGACGAGGAGGGAGACGGTTGGCGAGCATATGGAGAGGAGCGGGGGCGATCAAAGAGTCGCCTCAGGGGGTGTCAGCGTTCGATGAAGACTGGGGGCTGCCTGCGAGCGGGGCGCGGACCGGGGTGATCGGACGCTACCATGAAGATTCGCGCACGGCGGCCCGAGGGCCGAATGGAGGAAGCGGCGATGGTTGAGTCGAATCGAGCGGAGCCCGGCGGCTTCCATCCGCGGAACGACTTTGACGAACGGATTCACGCGATCAGACGCCGGCTCGTTCGGGAGGCGGTTGTTGCTGTCGGGATGCTCGAGAAGGCGATAGCGGCCCTCTGGACCCTCAACCGCGAGGAGGCGGCGATCGTTCGAGCCAAGGACACGCGCGTCGACCTTGAAGAGGTCGCGATCGAGAATGAGTGCTATCGGCTCCTGACCCTGCAGCATCCCGTGGCCAGGGACTTCCGAACCATCGCGTTTGTGCTCAAGGTGAACCAGGACATCGAGCGCGTTGCCGATCATGCCAGCTCGATCGCAAAGAGCATCATGGCCTTCCGGGGTGACACGCCGCCCAAGTGGCCGACTTCGCTTGAGGAGCTGGCGCATCGCGTGCCGGCGCTCTGTCATGTGCTGCTTCGCGCCGTGGCGGACGAGGACACGGAGGCCGCTCGTCAGATCGTTGCGGGCGACGAGGTTCTCGACGAGATCCACAAGCGATTGTTCGATGAGATCGTGGAGTCCATGGACGGGTCGCCCGACGGCTCAGCCAACGGACTGCTCCTGTACAGGATCGGGCGTGAGTTGGAGCGGGTGGGCGATCTGATGGCGGCGATCGCTGAGGATGTGGTGTATCTGCGCACGGGGACGATCATCCGGCACGCCAAGCGCAAGCTGGAAGTCGAGCCCGGGTGAGGCCGCGGGGCCCTGGGGAGGGGCCTGATTCAAAGCTGAACGTCATGGAATGGTCGGACGCACTGTGTGCCCGACCGTTCCTGCTGCGCCTTCGCGGCGAGCCGCCGGCCGCATCGTCTGGTGGGCAAGGGTGCGGGAGGTGGACCTGAAAAATGACAACCCCCGAACGCGAGCGTCCGGGGGTTGCGTGGTCGTGTCAGTCGGTCGATCTTGCTCGCACGTCACCGTGCGGATATTCGCCAGAGGCGAACGAGATTGTGCTGACTTGTCCTGCTGAAGATTGCTCTTCGATCCTCTGCTCTTTGAGCATGAGGCGAGGCAGGTCCAAGGAAATCCCTTAGAAAGGAGGTGATCCAGCCGCAGGTTCTCCTACGGCTACC
>CAZPPG010000099.1:8653-9866 GCA_964588385.1 uncultured Phycisphaeraceae bacterium | reverse complement strand
TCCGGCGGGCCCAGATCGTCGACGGGTTTCTCGACTGGCTCGTGGTGCACGGGCATCTCGACGTCAACCCGTTCGCCGTGCTACGGGAGCGGTGTACGCCGCGCGGCACGCGGTCGATCGTGCCGGCGCTGCTGAGCGCTGATCCCGAGGCCACGCTCGCACGTCTGTGTCGGCCGCCTCGCTACGGCAGCCGCTTCGGTCCGGTGCTCCGCGACTGTGTCGCCCGCATGCGCACCCTCGGCTACAAGTGCGATGAGGGCCGGTTCCTGCGTTTCGATCGGTTTGTGCAGCAACGCCCGGGTGCCGACGCCGAGCCGCTGCCCACGCTGATTCGCGCCTACATGGCCGACGCCCGATCGCCCGCCTCCCAGATCGAGCGGCTCAAGGTGGGGCGGATCCTCGCCCGCGAGCTGCAGCGCGCCGACCCCAGCCTCCCGGATCCGCCGGCCTACGACCGGCTCCTCAAGCGGGCGATGGTCCGCGACCGGCGCCGACCGCACATCTACTCGCCCGAAGAGATCGAGCGGCTCCTGCGCACCGCGCGCGACTTCCCTTCGCCCAAAACACCGCTGCGACCGCTGACGCTCTGCACGATGCTGGTCCTGGCGTACTGCGCCGGGCTGCGGATGGGTGAGATCGTGCGGCTCGAGTTGCGCGACGTACATCTGGAGCCGGGTGAGCTCGAGATCCGTGAGACCAAGTTCTTCAAGTCGCGCCGGCTGCCGATCCGCTCCTCCGTCGTCTCGGCGCTCACCGCCTATCTCGCCGAGCGGACCAGGGCCGGTCTCTCGACTCGGCCCGATGCACCGCTCTTCTGTCACGAGCAGGGCGGCTACGCCTACGTCACCGCCGAGCACCTCCTGCGGCGGGTGATTGGGGCATCTGGTCTCAAGCCCGAGCGGGGACGGCGCGGCCCGCGGATCCACGATCTGCGCCACACCTTCGTCGTCCACCGCATGCTCGAGTGGTACCGCGAGGGCATCAACCCGCAGGGGAAGCTGCCGTACCTCTCGACCTACCTCGGCCACCGCGACATCCACTCGACCATCGTCTACCTCACCATCACCCAGGAGTTGCTGGGCCTGGCGAACGAGCGCTTCCGCATGCTCGGCGCCTCGCTGCTCGCAGCCCCGCAAGGAGACGGCCGTGCCCATGCCCCTGTCCCTGCCACGCCTGCTGCAGGCGTTCTTTCACCACTGGTTGGTCCAACAGC
>CAZPPG010000099.1:0-8643 GCA_964588385.1 uncultured Phycisphaeraceae bacterium | reverse complement strand
GGCGCTTCCGCGCACACCGTCCACGCCTACCGCGACACCTGGAGGCTGTTCCTCCGGTTCGTGGCGTCTCGCCGGCACCGCGAGGTGCCCGACCTCGCGTTCGCTGACCTCACCGGCGCCGAGGTCCTGGCGTTCCTCGACCACATCGAGCGCGATCGGCATGGCTCGGTTGCCACCCGCAACTGCCGGCTGGCGGCCCTGCGCAGCTTCTTCGCCTTCGTGGCCGAGCGCGAACCGCTGGCGGCCGGCCAGTGCGCCGAGGTGCTGCGCGTGCCGATCAAGCGGGCCCCGCGCCGGACGATCACCTACCTCGATCCCGAGGAGGTGAGGGCCATCCTCGCCCAGCCGGATCGCACCACGCCCCTGGGCCAGCGCGACCATGCGTTGTTTGCCATCCTCTACAATACCGGGGCACGCATCGAGGAGGCCTTGAACCTCACACCCGCCGCGGTGCACCTCGAAGCACCGACCCAGGTCCGGCTCATGGGCAAGGGTCGCAAGGAGCGGATCTGTCCGCTCTGGACGGAGACCGCCGCGCTCATCGCCGCCCTGCTCAAGCGGGAGCCCAGGGGCGAGAACGAGCCGATCTTCGCGAACCGGTACGGTCAGCCGCTCCGCGCTTCAGGCGTCCGATTTCGACTGCGCCAGCACGTCTCCGCGGCGGCGAAGCAGCACCCTCGCTTGCGCGAGAAGCACGTGACGCCGCACACGTTCCGCCACACCGCGGCGGTGCATTTGGTCGCCGCGGGCGTGGACGTGACCGTGATCCAGAGCTGGCTCGGACATGTCCACCTCGACACGACCTTCCTTTACGCACAGGCGAACGTTGAGACGAAGCGCCGAGCCATCGAGCAGGTCGACGGAGCCGGAAGACGGTTACGACCACCACGCTGGAAGCGAGAGCCCGCGCTGCTCGCCTGGCTGGACCGCCTTTGAGTGCATCGCTGCTGACCGGCGGCTCGTTTACAGCCGTCAGCTGGCCGCGGGAGATTTTTCTTGCATCCCCCCGGGGGGGATGTAGCATCCTAGGCCTACGGAGGGTCCATGGCGAACCGAACTAGTTCGAAGCAGCTCACGAGCACGTCCTCAGCCTACCTGACGAAGGACATGCGAACCGATCTCGATCATCGTCTCGCCCGGATCGAGGGACATGTCCGGGCCGTACGTCAGATGCTTGCCGAGGGCGAGTCGTGTGACGACCTCATGACGCAGCTGGCCGCCGTACGCGCCGCCACCACCCAGGCGATCGTCAAGTTGTTCGAGGGACACATGGAGACGTGCGTTCGCACGTGCGTCCAGACGGGCAAGGGGCAGGAGGCGCTCGGGGGTCTCAAGGGTGCCCTGACCACCCTGCTCCGCCAGGTGTAGAAGGAGGATTGACCGTGCGTCGTTCCATCATCGACCTTGCGGTTCTGGCGCTGGTCGCCGCCGGCGCCTATGCGGTT
The DNA here is from genome assembly GCA_964588385.1 of uncultured Phycisphaeraceae bacterium. Taxonomy (GTDB): domain Bacteria; phylum Planctomycetota; class Phycisphaerae; order Phycisphaerales; family UBA1924; genus JAHBWV01. Next base: position 7,198 of record CAZPPG010000099.1, on the reverse strand, counting down.
CTGGCGGGAGATCGGTGTAGCACGCCGTGCGGGACGGCGAAGCAAGCTAGCATCGGCAGTGCGTGCGACCCCGCGCAGGTCGTCGGCTCCTGCGAAGCTCCGCGAGGGAAGATCGCCGGCCGCTTCGATCCCGCGATGTCCGGCGTATGCCGCTTCGGCTGCGCCACGAAGCTCAAGCGCGACCCGCGCCACTACCTGTGGACCTAAAGGCGGACCGACGAGCCATGAAGGATCGGGGCGTCCTGGTCGGATCCCTGGCGGCGGCAGTGCTGGCCTCCGCCTGCTGCCTCGGGCCCCTGGTCCTCGGTGCGATTGGCCTCGGCTCCCTGGGAGCAGCGGCGGCGCTGGCCCCGCTGCGGCCCTGGTTCCTGCTGCTGACGGCCATGCTGCTCGGGGTCGGGTTCTACTTCGCGTACCGGCCGCTTCGCACACCCAACTGCCACCCCGGCAGCGCATGCGCCGAGCCGCAAAGTCGCACCACCCAGCGCGTCGTGCTGTGGATCGTGGCGGTGCTGACCGTGGCCCTTGCCACCTATCCGAGCTGGGGCGCTCGTCTCGCACCGCGAAGCAGCTCGATCGCAGCAGCGTCTGGCACCAGCGCCCTGGTCGTGCTCGAAGTCGAGGGAATGACGTGCAGCGCCTGCGCAGGTGAGATCGAGCGCGAGCTCAATCGCGAGCCGGGCGTCCGAGGAGCAGCGGTCAGCTTCGAAGCGCGTCGGGCCACCGTGACCCTGGAGAAGAAGATCCCGGTCGAGCAGCTGACGGCTGCGGTGGCGCGCGCTGGATACCGTGCCCGCGTGGCTACCCAGTGACGGCCTGCCTCTTCCGCGATCGCGTCAGACGAGTAAGATGAAGACATCACTCACCCTCTATCTTTGATCCCTATGCCTCAACATGATCTTCTCATCATCGGTGGTGGCGCCGGCGCATTCGCGGCCGCCATCCGTGCCAACGAACTCGGTGCGCGCACGGCCATGGTCAATGCCGGGCTCCCCCTGGGCGGCACGTGCGTCAACGTCGGTTGCGTGCCATCCAAGACGCTCATCCATGCGGCTGCCGTTCTTCACCAGGCTCGCCACCACGGCGTGCCCGGCATCGACCTCGAGCTCAAGGACTTCGACTTCCAGCGCGTCATCGAGCACGAACTCGAGCTGGTCGCCACCCTCCGCCACGAGAAGTACGAGACCGTCCTTGGCGAACTCGAACACGTCGAGTTCATTGCGGGGCGGGCACGATTCGTCGGCCCTCACGAGGTTGACGTCGATGGCCGCAGGCTCCAAGCCGAGCGGTTCCTGATCGCTACCGGCTCGACGGCGATCGTTCCGCCGATCGCCGGGATCGGAGAGACCGGCTATCTCACCCACATCGAGGCGCTGCAGGGCAAGATTCAGCCACGGGAGCTGGTCATCGTCGGTGCCGGGGCGGTCGGCCTGGAGTTCGCCCAGCTCTTTGCCCGCTTCGGTACGAAGGTGACGCTGCTCCAGCGGGGACGCTCGATCTTCTCGCGCGCGGAGGCGGAGCTCACCGATCGCCTCCAGGAGATTCTTGAGAAGGAGAGCGTCACCGTCCGAACCGAGGCCACCGTGCATGAAGCCAGGCGGTCCGGCGGGCGGAAGCTGCTCCGAGTCGCCATTTCCGGAAAGGAAGAGCAGATCACCTGTGATGAGATTCTCCTCGCGACCGGCAAGCGGCCGAACACGGCAGGCCTGGGCCTCGAGCAGATCGGGGTACGGCTCGACGACCTGGGTGCGATCGTGGTCGGCCCGACCCTGCAGACGAGCCAATCGCACATCTTCGCGGTGGGCGATGTGACCAACCTGCCGCTCCGGCTCGAACCGACGGCCGGCGCGGAGGGAAGTCTGGCTGCTCAGAATGCCCTGACGGATTCTCACGACCACCTCGACTACCGATCGGTGCCCTACACCGTTTTCACCGATCCCGAGTTGGCGGGTGTCGGGTACACCGAAGAGGAGCAGATGCGGGAGTTTGGCACCTGTGCGTGCCGGACCGTGTCCTTCAACGACGTCCCGCGGGCGCGGATCATCGGCCGGACCGAGGGGCTCATCAAGATGGCCGTGGATCCTGAGACCCAGCGGATCATGGGGGTGCACATCCTCGCCCCCCACGCTGGTGAGCTCATCGCCGAGGCGATGATGTTGGTGCGCAACCACAACACGCTCGACGATGTCCTGCACTCGCTGCCGATGTTCCCGACCCTCTCGGAGTCCATCAAGCTGGCAGCGATGTCCTTCACGAAGGACATCTCCAAGCTCTCCTGCTGTGTGTGATCCGCGCCGCTCACGGGCCACCCGTGAGCTGGCGACCAGCTTCCGCCGCTCGGATGATCCGGCCGAGAAGGACCTTGCATCTATACCTAGGTATAGGATGCATCCTAAAAGAGCCATGAACAGTCAAGCCCTCTCCATCGGCCAGGTGGCCCATCAGGCTGGGGTCAACGTCCAGACGCTCCGCTATTACGAGCGGCGCGGCCTGCTGGCATCTCCCGAACGCACCGATGCCGGGCGGCGACAGTACCCGGCCGAGACGGTGCGGCACATCCGCTTCATCAAGCGGGCGCAGGATCTCGGTTTCACGCTCAAGGAGATCGAAGAGCTCATCGCGCTCCGGCAGACGCGAGGACAAGACCGTTACAAGGTGCGCCGCCTGGCCGCGACGAAGCTCGCCGATGTTGACCAGAAGATCGGTCGGTTGCGCGCCATCCGGAAGGCGGTCTCCACGCTGATCGAGTCATGCGCCTGCCGCGGAGAAGCGCTCGAATGCCCCATCCTCGAAGCTCTCGACGACGAGCAGCCAACAAGCGAGAGGAGACGAACGCGTGGCACGACCTGAGACCCACTCCAGGCGCTGGCGCACCATGGCATCCCTGCCGGGGATCCTGGCGGCGGTGCTGCCCAAAGCCGCCTGCCCATTGTGCGTCGCTGCTTACGCTGGCGCGGTCTCGGCGATCGGGCTCGGCTTTCTCCTCACCGACCGGGTGCTGAACCCGATCATTCTCGTGTCTCTGGCCGTGAGCGTCGGAAGCGTGGCCTGGAACACGTGGCAGCGTCGGCGGGTTGCTCCGCTGCTGCTCGCCCTGGCTGGAGCTTCCGGCATCGTGCTGGGTCGCATGCTTTGGAGCCTTCCCGCCGCCGTCTACGGCGGGGTCGTGTTCCTCATGGGGGCGTCGTTCTGGACATTGTGGCTGAATCGCTCAGCTTCAGCCCCGCTCGTCCAGATAGGCTTCATTCAGAAGGGAGGAGGTGAATGATGAAGAAGCGAACGATCGAGGTGTTCACCGCAGGCTGTCCGTGCTGCGATGAGGCGGTCCGGCTCGTCAAGAGCCTGGCCTGCGAGAGCTGCGATGTGCAGGTGCTCGACATGCGCTCCGACAAGACGGTCCAGGCCCGCGCCAAGGAATACGGCGTTCAGCGCGTGCCGGCGGTCGTGATCAACGGCCAGCTCACCGACTGCTGCCGCGCTGGTGCCGTCGACGCGGCGACGCTGCGTGGCCTCGGGGTCGGAACCCCGGCATAGTCCGTCGCGACCGCGGCAGAATTATGCGCAGCAAGAAGCCGCTTTTTCGAGCGGCTGGTCGTGGTAAGTGGCCGGGAGAACTCGAATTGTCCATCGAGATCCCCGGCCACCTCTTCATAATGTGCTGCTGCCCATAAAGTCGCTTATGACGAGCTGCTCATAAGCGGCTGCCGAGCGTCAGGCCGACCGAAAGCGTGCGGTTGTAACTGTTCCTGACGCCGATGGCGAGGGCGTAGTCCGCGGCCGGCGTGCCATTCACACAGGTAAGGACCCCGAACATCTGGCCTCCCTCCCGCGCGAGCGCGAACACCGAGGACTGGACGGTGAGGCCGAAGCGCGGCACGTGCAGCTCTACTTCTTCGATGAACCGGCCGTATGGCACCGGGTGATAGCTCTCCGTGGGATCGGGCACGGGAACGGCGGCCAGGTCGGCCTTGGTGGCCTCCCATCCGCCTCGGTGGACGACGAGCGTTGCGGGCATGAGAACTTCCTTCTTCGGGGACGTGAGCTACAGCAGTTGACGCGACCGGAACGAGACGATGCCCCGGCTGGCAACGATGACGTGATCGAGAACGCCGATCCCGAGCAGATCGCCGGCCTCGACGAGTCGCTTGGTGATCGAGAGATCCTCCTCGCTTGGTTCGGGGTCACCCGAGGGATGGTTGTGAATGAGCACGACCGAGGCGGCCGAGGCGAGCACGGCGGGCTTGAAGACCTCGCGCGGGTGGACGATCGAGGCGTTGAGGCTGCCGACCGACACCGTCTCGCGGGCCATGACTTCGTGGCGGGCGTTGAGCAACAAGACGAGGAAGTGCTCGCGCTGCTCCTTGCGGAGCTTCGGTCCCACGAAGGCGACAACGTCCTCGGGTCCTCGGATCTCCTTCGGCGTCTTGCCGCGGTATTTCCGCTTGGTCAGTTCGCAGACGTACACGGGGCGACTCCTTGCAGGGGCGGGAAAGAAGAAGGGCCCCAGGCGCGAACGCGTGGAGCCCCGTTGGATTGAATGAGCGAGAGAAGTGACGGGAGAAGGTGCGACGAGCCGCGGACGTTTCGGATTCAACAGCCGTCCGTGGCCCCCGATAGCACGCAACGACCCCTGAAGGTCCTACGCGCCCACGGACTCGCCGACACCTTCCCCATCACTGTCGGTGACGGGTGCGTCCTGCTGCAGAGGCCACGTGCCTCGCCACTGTTGGCAGTGGGCGAAGTACTCGCACTCGGTGCAGCGCCAGGACGGGTTCGGGAAGAAGTGCTCGGTCTCGATGGCGAGAGAAACCTCGCGGATGAGCCGGGCAGTCCAGCCGAGGTCCTCGAGCGATCGGGTGGTTTCGTGTCGCTCCAGGCGGGGCTTCGTGGTCTTGAGCAGCATGTCCAGCCTGAGCTTGGGGATCTGCCCTCGCAGGAGCAGGAATGCCAGAGCGTAGGTGGACAGCTGCAGGTGGCGATCGAGGCCTCCCGACTCCAGCGTGCGGCCGGCAGTCTTGAGATCCACGAGTACGTCACCTTCCTCGACGAGGTCGACTACGCCACGCAGGCGAACGTCGAGAACTTCGCCGGTCTCAGGATCGACGAGGTCCAGCTCGAACGGCTGTTCGACTGCGACCGGCTTCGTTCCGTTCGTGGACTCCACGTAGAGCTGGAGCATGGCCCGGCCCTTCTCGGCGAGTCCCTCGCGGGATTCGCGATCGGAAAAGACGAGCGGCTCGGTGTTCTGCGCGTACCAGTCCGCGTCGAAGACCTGGAGGACTTGTGTCAGCTCCGGGCTTCGTCCGGCGAGCCGTTCCTTGTGGAACCACTCGACGGCGGCGTGGACCGACGTGCCGAAGGCCATGGCGGCGACCCGCCAAGGTCTCGGGATCTTGTCCACGTACTGGAACCGGTACTTGAGCGGGCAGCCGAGGTAGGTGTTGACCTGGCTAATGCTGAAGACGCGACGCTGATCCATTCCCACCACCGTTTCCGGGGGCGGAGGTCTGGAGCAGTTCGTCGATCATCTTCATCGCGGCGGTCTTCGTGATCTCGGACAGAGCCGACACCTCGAAAAGGTCCTTGAGACGGTTCTCGGCGGCTTCCTTCTGGTAGCCCTGCCCCGACATCAGTCGGAACAGGTACCGGCGCTGGCCCTCGGTCATCGGCTCGGGCGAGTCGTTGCCGTTGCTCCGCGAGCGGTACGAGCCCTTTCCACGCGGGCGCGTGGTTGTCGTGCCAATCCCCGCAGGGCGCGAGGATCGCGAAGCGGAAGCACCCGGTCCGGGGCGTGGGGCGCGGTCCAGGCTGACGCCGTCCAACTCCTCGGAGGAGACGACACCGCAATTCACGGCGTCACGGAGGGCGCGGGCCTTGGCCCGGGTCTCGGCCACTCGGATCAGGTGCGGAACGAGGAAGTCATCGACGTTGCCGGGGTCGGCGTCGCCGAGACCTTCGTAGTGTCCGCGCTCCGTCTCGACGGCCGCCTTCACGATGGCGAGCCGGCCGTTGTCCTCGCTCGGCTGGAGCACTAGCTCGGTGGCGATAGACTTGAGGCCCTCGTCGTGCGCGAGCTTCAGCAACTCTGCGTAGGCGATGGACTCCCGAGTGTCGGGATGGGCTGTGGGCTGATCGGCCTTCATGGGAAGGCCTCCTTGTCAGGGGGCGAGCCGAATCGGTGTGCCAGCTTCATCAGGAGCGCAACCATCGTATCGCCAATGACCTGCCCTGCGTAGTTGGGCGGAGGCCACATTTCTGAGCACGAAGTGGAAATCAAGCCGCCCTGAGAAGCACAGCCACGTTAGACAAGGGTCTCGAAATAGGCTGGATAGTGCATGTAGTAGCGCTCAAAATCCCGAATCTCCTCCGCCGATAGGTCCAATTCATTCGTGGCGAGCTTGCGTCCGCTACGAATGCGGTGCTCAAGATGCAACTTCTCCCGGACGGTCAACAGAGGCGCTGCGATCTTCAAGGGGCGCTTGCTCCGATTGATGAATCGACATTCCTTGAGAGCCCCTAGGCTACCGATGCGAGCGCGATCATTCTCAATGACGCCGCCGTACGACAGCATGCGGGCGCCATCGGCGTAGTGGCAGTTGAAGAGCTGAACAAAACCCTTCGCACCGCCGCGTGTGGCCTTCTCAGTGCACACGTTGCGCAGCACATCCGAGTAGTATTCGGGAAGACGCGACTGTGAGGCCGCCCAGGCAGGGAAACCATCCGCGTGATAGCGGCCCAGTTGGCCCGCCATGCGAGCCACCGCCTCCTTCTCCCTTCTGCTGCGCGGAACCTCCGCGTTGCCGCGATCAACCAGTCGCCCCCAATCAGCTTCAACTGTCACCATGAACACGCTCCCAGGAGCGACCCGAGAGGCGACTCCCGCAACATCACTGAGGAGGTCTTCGGTCGGAGGATAGTCATAGTCGAGCCATATCACGTACGGTTCCTTGCGTGAAAGGCTGGCAATCACTTGGGCAACATCGCCGAGCTGCAGGTCAATAAACGCGTAAGGACGATTGAACTTCATGCGCCGCGCATTCTCACTGCGCTCTGCGCAAATCATGCGCTTAATGTAGAGGTACTTGTGAAAGAGAATGAAGTCGGCATAGTACACGGATCCCATCCCGACATAAGTGTAGTCGCGGATGCCGTAACCAATGCCTGAGAGCGCGTGCAGCGCCTCAATGAAGAGCTTGCG
>CAZPPG010000098.1:0-9926 GCA_964588385.1 uncultured Phycisphaeraceae bacterium | reverse complement strand
CCGCGGCGCGACGCGTTGGCGCACAGCCGCACCGCCTTGCTGCGCCACAGGTCGATCGGCGTGAATCGCTGTCGGTTCAGGTCGGTCGGGCTGACCAAGTCCCCATCGGCGACGACCACCGTCCCCGCTCCCTTCTGGGCGAATCCCTCGACCATTTCCCCGCCGAGACCGCCGGCCCCGATCTGCAGGACCGTCGCCGTTGAGAGCCGCCGCTGGTCCCAGCCGCGGATGCGTTCCTGACGGGCGGAGGCTCGCAGCTCCTGACCGAGATGCGCGCACCGCCACTCGCGCCGTCGATCGAAGAACCTCCGAAGCCATCTACTCGCGATCGCGGGTGAATTCATCGCGGATCCTCCAGAGGTTGTGTTCGACGCGCAGCATGTGACGCCCGACGATCTTGACCCGGACCGGCCGCCCGGCGTTGAAGAAGCGGAGGAAGCCGTCGCGGCTCCAGATGGCGCCCGCGATCGGACCGAGCGCCTCCCAGAGCTTGTGCGTACGCAGGTCGATGCCGGACGGGTGATTGGCGCCCAGGCCACGTCCCGGGTGAGAGTGCACGATTGCCAGGACCTGATGGCCTGTCTCGCCGGCCTCCACCACGGTGGCGTGCGTCCTCCGCTGCTCGGACGCTGCGCCTACCGGCGAGCGCGCCGTGTAGGGGTGTTGCACGATGCTCGTGCCAATTAGCAAGTATTCGATCTTGCTCCCGACAACGAAGTGCATCCCTTCGTCGGGGGTTTCGGTGCAGATGCGGTACGAGTCCATCAGCATCCACGACGAAAGCACGATGGTCGGAACGGTCGAGACATGCGGCGGGTTGAGCGATCGCAGGACACGCAGCTCCATGCTGATGTTGACCAGCCGCTCGCTGGCCGACCTCGCGCGCACCACGTTGCCGCGCCGAAGGGCCGACGCGAGCCGATCCCGTTCTCGATTCTGACGACGTGACGCGCGATCTGTTGCCGTTCGCAACCGCGCCGCCACGGCCAACGCGTTCCGAAGGGATGAGCGACGGAGAGGCTCCTCGGATCCGGGTTCCGGGAAGCAGGGGAGATTCAAGTGAGCGACTCCGTGATGAGCCGCTCGATCGCGGCGATACCGGCGTCGAGCGTGCTGGGGCGGTGGTTCCAGTGCACGGCGTACAGGCCAGGCCCGCTCGGTCGGAAGCACGGTCCGTGCGGGCCGTTGAGAACGGCAGTGGGGGGGTTGAGCACGAAGTACCGCGGGTCCTTCGACCACGGATCCTCGATCCGACCGCAGAACGAGCCGCGGGGGGTGTGAAACCTTCCGACGAGCATCCCGCTACGCCGCAACCAGCCGCGCTCCTCGAACAGTGGACGGGAATCTCGGGAGACCACGACCGACCGGCGTGTACCCGGCAAGGGCGGACGAGACGCTTGCGTGCCCGGTGACACACGCCGCACGCGCGGTTCTCCGATCGATTGCAAGAATCGAAGGAGAAGGCTCATGACGAGGCCCCATCCCCCCCGGCGACAGGAAACCGCCCGACCACGGCGGGCGGGCTGGCGAAGAGCTTGCTCCCGTCCTGCACGGTCGGGTAGATCTCCTCGTGCCCGCCGAACGTTCGCCCGTCCCGTCCGCTGAGCACGAACTCGGCGGGAAGACCGAGCTCGCGGCAAACGTCGTGGGCAGTCGTTCCGGGCCGCACCACGACGTCGATCAACTCTCCGTCCTTCACGAGCGCGAGATGCTTTTCCATTCGAAGGCCTTTCATAGCGAGGGAGGGTTTGGTACAAATGACTGAGTCCGGGAATAGACGGGCAGCAGTTCTCACCACCGCCCGTCTCGCCGGCTACCTCGCCGGCAGTGCATCAAGGTCTTAAGGGCACACTTCTGGTGCCGTTCGCGGCTCGGACGCAACGGAGTCTGTGTCGACAGAAACAATGAGAGCGAAACCATCACCAACGTTCGCCACGGCCTCTTGTCGAAATGCAGTCGCCACCGCGAACGCGAGGTCGCGCGTCGGAACGATCAGACCGAGATCGACGTACAGGTGATGCTCCGCGGAGCGCCACCACCCGATGATCAGAGAACCGGCAACCTCCGGATTCAAACGGGAGAATGCCATTGCGAACCGGCGAACCCTGTCCACCGCTGCCCCGATGTCGTCCCGGACGAGGAAGCTGGTGATTGACACGATCCAGCCGTGCGGATTGCCAAGCCCCGTGGCGTACACGCTGCCGCCGTCCTCGCTGGCGATTCGCCGGGCCAGGTCGACTACACCGCCCCGCTCCCGCCGCAGCCGAGACGCGATGGGCTGACCAAGTGCACCACACGTCAGCTTGGCCGCGGGGCGCATCCGGCTCTCTTTCAACTCGTGTCGTGCTGCACTGATCATGGTCTTCTCCGGCACCCGAAGAATGCCATGAGAGCGACCACGAGAAAACGTCCATGTTTGTGCTACGTGATGTGACAGCGTCACAACGGAAGCGTGGTGAGCGCCGGCCTGGCACCGAAACATTGATAAACCCACTGCGCCTGAGCCGCGTCATGGCGCGACTCGTGATCAGGGATCGGGGAGAATACATCTCATTCAGCGACGGGTGCCTTCCATCCTCCGATCGGATGGTCGAGACGTTCCCCAGCCGGTCTAGGCTGCATCTGCCGTTCACCGAAATGCCGAGCGAAGCGGAAGAGCGCCGCGCCTGGCTTCTCACCGCACACGCCGTCCAGATCGCCGACTACCAGGGGTACGACTGCACGCGACAGGCGCCGTTCGAAACGTGGATCATCGGGACGCCTCGCGGTCCTCCTGCGGTGTTTGCCCCGTGGTTCGATGGTCAGCCGATCGGCTACCGACTTCTGATTCATCGCTCCCCGCTTGCAGATCGCGGTGCCAACGAACGAGGTCTTTCGTACGAAGGCAGTTGGGGGTCGGCGTACCTGCGCGTAGGACTCACCGGACGGCGGCATCAACCGAGCCAGACTCTGGCAAGGCCCGTGTACGAACTCTTGGAGCGAGTGCTCGATTCGTGCGTAGCCGCAGAGGCAGGACGTGCGCCGCTTCTGTCCGGCTTGGGGCACTACTTTGCGGGTTCCCTCGGGCCGCGGAATTGGCGTAGCAAGCGGCTTTCAACCGGATCCTGAAACAAGCGAATCCAGCGCCACGACCATCCTTCCAATGGCACGCGGTACCGCTCGTTCTTGCCTCTCGGCAGAACCTCAACGCCTATGAGAGACTCCAGTATCTCGCGAGCTTTACTCGGAAATCGCCGTCTACCTGACTTGTCTTCGCCGCCTGCCCAGCGGACCGCCTCGATCTCGCGGTGACCGAATGATTCTCCGGCGTAGCGGAGCACGAGCCAAATGGCCGCGGTTTCTTGCCGCTTCAGATCGTCGAACGGTACCCAGCCGCTCGCTCCGCGCCATCGCCCGCCGTGCTCGTCGACAGTGAGCGCCACGTCCGCGAGTTCCGCGATGCCGGGGTACGTCGCCAAAGCCGTCTCCCTTGGCGGATGCTTCCTGCCGCTCTTGAGCTCCTCGACCCAGAGCACTTCGGGCGGAGCGAGCGCAAAGCGCGGAGACCGCGTAGGGTTCTCGAGTCGCTTCAGCACCGCACAAAGCTTCTCCGTCGATACCTCGACGATCCTCTGAAGCCGCGCTCCCCTCAGGCCGAGGTGAGGCGCGCCGGCCCGCAGCGCGGCCTCAACCGACGCATGGGTGGGCAGCTCCTGGCGTTCAGGCCACTCGGAGATCAACGCTGCGAATGCGAGCAAGAGCATGGGCGCCACGCCGTCGCCTCGGTCCTTGCCGAGCACCGCGAGGCCTCGCGGCAATCGGATGTCGATCTTCACTGCGCTAGCGTTCCTGAGCCACCAATTCCACAGGCCATCGAGCGTGCCGGCTTCCTGCGGAAAATACTCGGTGACGACCGCGAACAACGCCTCCCGGATCAGGCAAGTCGCATTGTCAGACGCTCCGTCGTTGTTCGACTCTGCGGCCCGCTCGAGTGCTTTACTCATCACTCATCCCCGATCTCGCAGCGCTCCGCGTGATCAGCCCAGTCCCGTGCTTGTTCAGCTGGTACATTATTGCCGACGAGCCCCTGACGTGCAGCAATGGATACGCACCGTTCCTCCTCGCCGCGCCTGTTCGGAGATGTGTACGTCGCCTCTGAGGCGGATCCACAACTTGTCGCGGTCACTCTTGGTCGGACGCTAGAAGACGCGGGCTTTGGAGTATCCCTCACGGTCGGTGAGGCGGGCTTCACGGCCGTGGCGGCAACGCAACGGGCACCTTGGCACCTCGTTGTGTGGAAGGCACTGCCCCAAGAGATGTTATGGGAAATCGCGCCCAACGAGCGTGGCGTCACGGTTCGGTTCGATCGCTGGTACTTCCCTTGGTATCGACGGCTGGTTCTTTGCTCAAGCGCTGTAACCGCTGCGTTGTTCTGGACCGGATCGATCCTGGTGTTGTCGCCAGATCGCGCGATCCGACCAAGCTGTGTCATCCTCATGGCTGCCCTGGCCATGGCGTTCCTCGCTTGGCGGTGGTGCGCCGCGGGGTCACGTCTCATCGAGTCGTTGCGGCTCCGGGCCTATGCGGAGCTCCGCATTCACGGCATTGCGCTGGATCACGCCCCGTTGTCGAGCAACTCTCGCTGGGAGCGTAACGCGCGACGATACGTGGGGTTCTTCGCTGGCGTGTGTGCGCTGCCAACGGCTGCTGCTCTGTCGACCGGTCTTTCGTTCGCGAAGCATCCGTGGCTGACCCTTCTAGTTGGAATCGCTGCCACACTCATTGGCGTGTGCATGGTGGTCGTCTTCCGCTCTGGACGATGGCGCGGATTTGAGCCGCGTCTGCTTCCGGCGCTACCCGGGCTTGCAGCCATGGCCGTCTTGTTCATCTGTCTGGGGAGCCAGGTGCCAATGCTCATCGCGGCAACCAAGTCCCCTACGTTCTGGGAGAAGGCTTTCGATGTCCGAGACTCTGTGGCCCGAGTCTCGCCCAGCGTTCAGGTGCTCCTGCCTCCTGGGCAGGCGCCGGTCGATCTGACGGAGTGGCGCGACGTCTGGTCCGTGACGCACGCCATGATGGTGGTGTCCGTGCTCAGCGTTCCGTTGCTCTGGGGCATTGCCGGAGTGTGCGCGTACTCGTCGCTCCGTTCTCTGGAGTTGGTGATCAGCCACGCACGTCGCCTCCAACAGGCGCCCGACTTGGAAACCATCCGGATGGCGGTTTCAGGCGCCGGCTTCCTCCCTCGGTATCGCGGCATCGTGATCGCCATTTGGCTGTTGTTCTCCGTTCTGTCCATAGGATTGCTGGGCAGGCTCATACAGTCGGGCTTCCTGGCGGTCTGGGGCCAACCCGAGGGCTGGACCACGGGCGGCGACGACATCGCCGCCGTAACCGCACACGCGATCAAGCTTTCATTCGGGATGCCGGCGGATAGTGTGGCCGCCGAGGTTCTGAGCCGCTCAATGTGGGCATGGTGGGCGGTGTTGGCGCTCGTCGCACTCGGAGCGTCGGTGTGCAGCTTGCTTGCGCGTCGGCAACGGGCGAGGGCGACGCTCCGGCGGCTGACTATCTCGCCGCAGACTATCACCGACAACTTGCAGCGCACTGCGCGCGAGCTGGCGGCCATCGTGAACATGCCAGTTCCGCGCGTGGTCGTCGCACACGATCCAACGCCACACGCCGCTGCCCACGAGTTCGGTACGATGGAGCGGTTCCTCGTCATCACAACCGGTTGTCTGGACGCGCTGACCGCAGAAGAACGACGCGCCGTTCTTGCTCACGAGTGTGCCCATTTCCTCAAAGGGCATTGCCGGATTCATTATTTGCTTCAGATCGCCGGTCGACTCACGTTTGTCGGTGATACGTTTGTCGGCACGCTTGAGCAAAGCTTTGGTTACGAGCTCGAAGCCGACCGGTCCGCCATTGAGGACTTTGGAGTCAATCCCGGGGCGCTTGACACGTGCCTCCGCAAGCTCCGTGATCTTGCGACTCTTCAACGGCTGTACCCAGGGGGCCTGCGAGCAGCATCAGAGCGACCGATGAGCCTCACGCCCGCTCCCTCAGCGGGAAGCACTTGGCGTCTTGCGGATGCTGGCCGTCTATGGTTGAAGCTGTTTGCCTCCGACACTCAGTTTGCATACTGGCATCCCGCAGTGAATCATCGAGTTGAAGCGATCAGGAGAATGCAGCCAACTTCACGGACGGTGCTGCAGCAGAAGGGGTGACGGCAACGAACCGATCGGCACACGCACCTCCTCCATAGCATTCGGCCAGATCCACGGCTTATTGCTTGGCTGTGAGCCCGAGCGATGGCCACAAGCTCCACGCGGAAACAGTGTGGGCTGACGTGACTGAGTTGGACATTCGCTCGGGCTGTGCGGGGCCGTTAGTATCACGTTGCGGTTGTCCTGATCCATCTCACAAGGTACGCTATGCGTGAAGCGCATGGGCGAACGCACCCACATGGCGCGGTGTACCCAGCGCCAGGGAGCGGGAGTGAAAGTAGACCCCTGGGCACAGTTTCTTTGGCTCCGCAAGCTCGATCACCGTTGCGGCCGTGCGCGAGCGCTGGCACGCTTTCGCAAATCGCGAATCGAACCCCTTCGACGCTGTCCACCGGCGGAGAAGTCTCCGCTCGAGGATCTATGCCAAAGTCCAGGGCTTCAATCGCTCGCCCCGCGGTGGACTCGCTGGTTCGAAGCGAGGGACGCCGGGGCGCACATCTTGGTGCGCTTGCAGCCTTTCGAAGAAGCGTGCAAAGTGTTCAGCCCGGTGTTTGCTGAATCGAGCCCCGACAAGACCGAGCGGATACAGAGCCTGCTGTTGATCATCGGGACACCGGTATTTGTTTATGTGTGGGTGCACTGCACCATCCGCTGGGTACGGGCGGTCCGTCTGGCGCGCCATTTGGCTCGCAGCCTGTACTCGAAGAAGTGCCCGGTGTGCTTGTACAACCTCCTTCCTGACCTGCCAATGGCAGACATCGCGACAAGATGTTCGCCATCCGTCTGCCCGGAATGTGGCCTGCGCTGGCCTCTGGTACCCTGCGATGTCTACCTGTGTTCCGATGAGAAGTTCGCGCGGCTACTGACCCGTCGGTAGCCGTGGCATTCACAATCCCATGCTGTGCCATTGGAACCGGGTCTGTTGCACCGGGGACGGTTCGTCGGGCTTGCTGAGTCGCGTCGGCGAGTGTGCCTCACGATCCTTCTTGAGCGTGTCCACATCCGGCCCGCCGTCGTACAGCGGAGGTCGGCCCATCATCTCGACCGCGGGGTCGTTCCACGACTCGATCGAGAGTTGGGAGAGTCGTCTCCAGTCGATGCCGCAAGATGAAGGCTCGCGGCATGACCTGCTTCTGCGGCAGTGCGAGCCCGGATTGCAGGACCGTCGGACCAGACGCACGGTTGGGCCGAAGAGGTCGATTACACGATGATGGTGTAGGGATGTTCCAAGCTGTCGGCCCAGGAGACGACAGCCTCCGTTCCACGGGCGTATGCCGTAAGGCACTGGTCGAGTACGGGCAACGCGCGTTGAAGACTCTCAAGAGGCATCTCGTCCCGCGATGTCGAGGACGGCACGATACGGGAATACTCCGCGCCCACGTCGTCCCAGATCCCGGGCAGTGACCGGCCGCCGTACCGCCGTGGCGTGCGGTGGAAGAGCAAACGGAATCGATCTGCCGGTCGTGCCTCTCGGAACCAAGAGTCCAAGGCTCCTCTGCTCCTGACCGAAGGTCCAAAGATCCAGCTTTGTAGTCCGGCATCATCGATCTCTCGACCTGTTCCGTTGAGGTGGATCGCTGTTCGTGCTTTGGCGAGTCGCATCAAGAGCGTTCCGACAGAATCATCATCTGGAACGCCTGCGGCCGAGCCCGACGCCTTCAGGTGGTCCAGCAATTCCGCCGAGTGCGGCCACGCACGGGGGATGTACAGCCTGCTCAAGAACACGTGATTGCGATCGTCGTACATGTGCAGCCCAGTCATGCGCACGATGCGGTGATCACACCACTCCCCACTCCGAACGCCATCGCGTGGCCGCCGCGTCCCAAAGGTACAGCTCGGCGTTGCCGTGGTCGGAGATGTGCAGGTACTGGCCGATGGTCGAACCGTCGCGGGGAAGTGCATCCCCGGCACGCAGCGTGCCGTCGCGCCGATCTGAGCGGATCGCTTCCCAATCAACCCAGTAGCCAAAGTCTGCGCCGTCGCCCGCGTGGGTTCCGAAATAGCAGTACGGCGGGGCGTGTTCTCCGAGCCGTTCCTCCAGGTCCGCGAGCACCTCGGGCGCTTCGTCGCTTTCGGGGTCGACGACCCGAGCCGCCTTGACCAGGTCTTCGTACCGACGGTCGGCGTCAAGGGATTCAAGCTCGGACGCAAAGGCGTGGAGCAGATCGCCGGTGCGCAAGGTCCCGGACGAGACGGTCCCCAGCCGCGCTCGCCGAGTCATTTGAACGGGCCCCTCGGCCGTTGGACCGCGCCGTTGCTCACGTGCGAGGCGAATTCGCCCTGTGCGCTCAATTGCAAGATGCCAGTCATCCTCCGGTCTGTTCCGGGGCCTTCATAAGCCATGCCCCGAACCGCAGGACCAGAACCGCCCAACAGGACGCATAGCCATTGCCTTCAGTGGGCGCGGGCATACTCTGGGACATAGCCGCACCACGGCAAGGAGGACCATGCATGCCGCGAGGACCCAAGGCTCGGACGATTGGGATGGTGGCGTTAGCCAAGAACCTGGAGCGGTCACGCGATCGCATCATGCAGCTGCGCGCCGAGATCCACGAGGAGAGCGGGACCTTCAGCCGTCTCCTGGATGAGCTCCAGCGCCAGGCCGGCAGTCTGAATGGGACGGCCGAACGCGGGCCTCGCTCGCGTGGGGCCCGCAAGGTTGCTCCGGGGCGCCGCCGTCGGGGCGGCCAGCGCGAAGCAATCGTCGAGTTCATCAAAGCCAAGGGCCAGCCGCAGGGCACCGAGGCGATTGCCTCCCACGTCGGCAACAAGATCGCCAACGTGCGCCAAGCCCTGATGCACATGGTCAAGGCCGGCACGCTCGCGAGTTTCAAGAAGGACGGGGATTCCTTCCGAGCCCCAAAGAAGAGCGAGCGCGGCGGATTCTACGGGCTGGCCTCGTGACGGATCTGGCGGCACGGATGGTCGATCTGATCGAAGAACGACCGGACTGCTTCGGGGCCTCCGCGGTACGCCGCGAGCGCGTCCTCAAGCACACGGACGCCTTGCCGAAGCGCATCCGGCGCAGCGACCCCGGGTCGAGCATCGAAGATGCGGTGTGACCGCACGTACTCGTATGCCTTATACCAAAGCGGCCCCAGTGTCTGGCCGTGGTGTGAATGCGGCGTGCGGTGAATCCACACGCGGTAGCCGGCCCGCTGATTCGTGAACCACGCCGCCAATCGGCCACTGCCTTCAACGTCGCGGCCAACGACCCATGTCTCGATCCCGAGCTCCTCGGGATGGGTGCCGGCGAACTGTGGGTGCTCTGCTTCAAGCGTCTTTCGCACGGCGTACCTCAGCAGTTGGCCCGTGCCCACTTCATCGGGCAATCGCGCCCACGGGTCGTGGCCGCTGCTGGCATCGGGCTCGATTGCTCGGCGGAAGACAGCCTGCTTCGGCAGGTAGTAGCCGGCGAGGAACACGTGGTTCCACGGGTCGTGGACATGAAGGTCGATCATGAGCATCGGCAGCGCTGGCGCTTCATAAGCCTTCGTCCGAACGGCGGGACGGCCTTGCGGCGGAGCGGGACGATCGCATGAAGAAGAAACCCCGGCTCGACGCCGGGGTCGCCCCGCGAGTGGGCGGGGGGGGGGGGCGATCAGGCCTTGCCGGTCGCCGCGAACAGCCCGCGCTCGACCTTCTTGAACCGCGAGGCGTTGCCCTTGACCGTCATCTCGCGGAGGATGGACGCGTAGAGGGTGGCCTCGGGGGTCTTGCCGC
>CAZPPG010000097.1:0-10078 GCA_964588385.1 uncultured Phycisphaeraceae bacterium | reverse complement strand
GATCGCGCCGAGGAAGCCGAGCAGTCGGCCCTGCCCTCCCCCGCCGTCGCCGTAGATGCCGAGCACGCTCGTGCCGCCGGGCCAGGCGCCGCGATCGACCCAGGGCGTGCGGTACTGGAAGTCGAACATGCGCTCATCGCGGGCGAGGATGTGGCCCCTGCGCCAGTGCTCGTCGATGTACGCGCGGAGCTGGGCCGAGTCGCGGCAGGGCTCGATGGTCGCGGCCGGGCTCGAAGTTGCGACGGTCATGGTGGACCTTCCTGAGGGGATTCATCACAGAGGCACAGAGAAGAACGGGAACATCGATTCTGTGCCGAGGGGAACACAAAGCCTCCGCAGGCGACGCGCGAGTTTCATCGCTCTCGAATCCGCACGCCCGCTCTTACCCTGTTCCTCTCTTCTCTGTGCCTCTGTGTCTCTGTGGTGAGTCTTGCCCTTACGCCGCGACCGCCGCCGGCGCCGCGATCGTCTGCTCCAGGAACTTCGCGTCCACGCGGTTGTCGGTCGTGAAGCAGTGCGTGTAGCCCGCGGCCTTCGCGATCGCCTCGGTCTCGCGGCTGGCGCGCCCGAAGGGGTACGCGAGCGTGCGGCTCATCGCCCCGAAAAGCTGGCTCATCAGCGTCTGAGACTTGTGCATCTCGGCCGCCTGCTCCTTGGAGGTCAGTGTCGTGAACGGCACGTGCTTGAAGCCGTGGCCGCCGAGGGAATGTCCGGCGCTCTGGAGTTCGAGCAGTTCGCTCGCGCTCATGTACCAGTCGTCGGGGGAAAGCCCGACGCCCTTGTTGGCATTGGTGAGAACCTCATGCGCCTGCGCGGCGTCGAGCGCGAAGGCGAGGACGTACTTCAGCCGGCGCTTGCGCGGCTCCTCGTAGTGGTAGAGCCGGTTCATCTCCTCCTCGTCCACGCGCTTGCGGGCATCGCGGAGCAGGGGCTCGACCACCGGGTTCAGCCGATTCTCGAGCGCCTCCCAGCCCATCTCGTCGGCCAGCGCGTGCAGCAGGTGCTGCGTGCACCAGCGGTCGGCGCCGGTCGAGTACGGCAGCATCGGCGCGTAGAAGACCGCCGGCACGCCCTCGTCCTCGAGGATCGGGAAGGCGTAGTCGTGCTGGTCGGCGAGCGCATCGTCGAACGTGACCAGCGCCAGCCCGCTCTCCTCCCGATGGAAGGCGACGAACTCGTACGCCGTCACCGGCCGGTACCGCGACTTGATCAGCCGCAGGTGCTCGCGGAACTCGACCGGCGAGACGCCCGTCACGCCGTCGGAGTTCTCAGGACGGACGTAGTGGTACGTGACGACGAGGTTCCGCGGCGGATGGGGCGTGGTCATGTCGGCTCCTGCGGACCGCCCGGGGCGCTCGCGGCACACCCGGCCGAACCTGTCTGGAGTCGGTCACTCCCGTCGCCGGCCGTGAGTTTTCAGTCACCCCCGCCGCCGCCACCATCGCCCCCGCCACCCCCACCGCCATCACCGCCCCCGTCCCCGCCCAGCCCCGGCGAATCCGACGTACCGGCCTGATCCTCCGCCGCTTCGCGTGCCGCGGCCCCTTTCTTGCCTTCGCCTGTCGCGCCGGCCATGTGGGCCAGCAAGACGCCGTCGGCGACCCCGATGCCGTCGCCTTCAGATCCGCGCGATCGCCGTCGCGGCAGGGTCGTGGCCTCAAATTCCTTGTTGGTCTGAGCGCGGATGATCAGAATCAGCCCCACCAGCGCCACGGCGATCAGGCCGCCCACCACGATGATCGCGACCATGCCCATGCAAGCCCCCTTCGTCGCGTCTCAAGCCGGTCTGTCCTTGGCGCCGCCTTCCGCCGCCGGGTTCTCGTCCCGGCGCGGCATTTTGATCACGACCGCGTCGGTGTTCTCGCGCTTGTTCGAGCGCCCGAACCGCCGGTGCTCCCTGTCGGCCCAGCGGTCGGCGATCTTCCACCACCCCAGCGTGAAGACCACCGCGCCGACCAGGATCACGACGACGACGATCCACTCCCACGTTTCCATCGCCTGATTGTTGGCCCGCCGCGAGGGGCCCGCGCTGGGCCGGGTCAACCCGCGGGCACGCCCGGCTTCCCGCCGCCCGCATCCCCCAATCGCTTCTCGACCATCGCCGTGGCGATCGCCGAGAGAATCACCGCGGCACAGAAGAAATAGAGCCCCGGCTGTGCCGCGATCCCGCCGAGGGCCTTGGACTTGGTCAGGACGACCAGGAACGCGACCACGAAGACGTCGAGCATCGACCACTTGCCGAGCTGCGCCACGATCCGCAGCCACCGCGCCCGCTTCTCCGCGACGAGCGGTCGGACCCAGATCACGATCGTCACGATGAGCTTGGCGATCGGGAAGAGCACGGAGAACGTGAACAGCACCGCCGCGAGGAACCAGTCGCCCTCTTTGGCCAGGTTGTAGCTGCCCGAGACCAGCGTGTAGCTGTCTTCCCAGAAGATCAGCTTCTCGACCTTCATCACGGGGAGGACGAGGCCGGCGATGAGCGCGGCGAGGGCGAGGATGAGCACGACGGTCACGCCGGCGTTGCGCCCGGAGAGGCCAGCAAGTCGCGACCGACCCGCCATGCAAACGCTCCACGGCCCGGCTCGACGCTACAGCTCCACCATCTCCATATCCGCCCGCTGCTCCACCGCCACGCTCGGCATCTTCACGTCGCGGACCATCACCGACAGCGCCTGGAACTTACCCGCCATCTCGGCCCGCACGTTCGCCGCATTGAACGCCACCGCCCGCGGCAGGGCCTGCTGCGTCCCGGCCGCGACCTGCCCGGGCGTCGTCTGCACCACGACCGGCACGACCGAGTCGATCGGCGCGGGCACGCCGTCCATCGCGGCGTGCATGTCCAGCGCCAATTGTCCCTCGCTCTTGGCCAGTTCGATGACCGGGATCGCCTGCTCGAAGGCCTGGAGCACGCCGCGGGCGTTCTCGAAGGTGCCGGCCTTCTCCGCCCACGTCGCGCCGGGCAGCACCACGTTCGCGCGGTCGACCAGCGAACTCAGGAGCGTGTCGATCAGGACGACGAATTTCCCGCCCAGGGCGCTGTCGAGGTCCTTTGACCCCCACTCGCTGGGGTAGTTGCCGGTCACGATCGCCGCGCCGACATCGCTCACGCCCGAGCCCTTTCCCAGCTTCGCGAGGGCCGCGTCGAACTCCAGGGCCGGCCCGCCGCCCACCGCCTCGAGCACGCGCCGCACGCCCCGCGCGTTGGGCGCCTTCTCGGCGTACATCGTGAACGCCTTGGGGTCATCCGCCTTGGCGCCGGCCGGGAAGACCTTGTCCTCGCCCCGGCGCGGCACGGGCCCGACAGCAAGCACCGCCCGCTCGTCGAGCCGGCGCGCCAGCGTCGCCAGCAGGTACGCCTCCTCGCAGCTCAGCATCGGGCTCACGACCAGCGCCAGGCGCTTCCCGCCCGCGACGGCTTTCTTCACCCCCTGGATCGCCTCGTCGTACGCGCGCGTGTAGTCGCTTTCGACCAGCGTCCCGAACTGCCGGCGCAGGGGTGAGCGCAGCCGGTCCTCGCTGTGGATGTGCTTCCACCCGTATCGCACCTCGTCGGTGATCCACCACCTGTTGACCGACCGGTTCGTGCGCGGCTTGATGCGGTAGACCTTCCCCTCGTTGTGCTCGATGAAAATGTTGTCGCCGCTGGCGGTGATCCCGTCGATCGAGGGCGTGCTCTTCAGGAACCACACCCGCTGCGCGAACAGGAAGTCCTTGTCGAGCAGCGCCCCCACCGGGCACAGGTCGATCACATTGGCCGAGAGCTCGTTGGCGATCGGCACGCCCGGGAAGACGTCGATCTCTTCCTTGTTGCCCCGCCCCAGCACCATGAGCTCGCCCGTCCCCGCGACCTCCTTCGTGAAGCGCACGCACCGCGTGCACATGATGCAACGGTCGGCGTAGAGGTACACGTGCGGGCCCAGGTCCTTCTTGGGCTGCTTGACCTTGGTCTCTTCAAACCGCGACACGCCCCGCCCATATTCGTAGCTGAAGTCCTGCAGCAGGCACTCCCCCGCCTGGTCGCACACCGGGCAGTCCAGCGGGTGATTGATGAGCAGGTACTCCATCACCGACTTCTGGTTGGCGATGGCCTTGGGGCTCTCGGTCGAGACCACCATCCCGTCGATCGCCGTCTGCTGGCACGTCGGGAAGAGCTTGCCGCCCATGAACGGCTCGAGCTGCCCCGCCTTGTTCGGGGCCCAGGCCTCGCCGAGGCAGATGCGGCAGGAGGCCACGATCGACAGCCCGTCGTGGTAGCAGTACTGCGGGATCTCGACCCCGTGGGCGGTCGCGATCTGGACGATGGTCTGGCCGGGCGTGAACTCGCACTTCACCCCGTTGATGGTGACGGTCGGCATGGCGGGCAGATGGTATCCGGAAGCCCGGCGAACGAGGGGGGCCGCGGCCCATAACCACACCCGGCCCCGGCCACCGTCCCGGAATCCGGTCGATCCGGAGCGACTCCGAGCGGTTTTCTTGGCACTCCGGTCGCTCCTGTGTCACGTTTTCATCAGGGTCCGAATCGATGACGGACCCCGCCGGAGCCCCGGCCCAACCCGCCACCCCACCTGCAACGCCGCGGGCTCGTGCCGCGGCGTTGCCGCTTGCAACCATCTCCGACGGCCCCTGTACATTCCATCGACACTGGGGTCCGCCCAGGTAGCATCGAGCGGCAGAACTTTGGATGGTTGCAGGAGATTCTCGATGGCCTCGACCAGAGAGTTCCGGTGGATCGCGTGTGGAGTCGGTCTTCTCGCGGCCGGCACGGGAACCCGAGCGGACGTCGTTGCTTATGACTCCACGCAGAACCCCAACGATGGCTGGATGCTCAACGATTTCAGCGCGGCCCGATTCGAGCCCAATAGCGGCGTGGAGATTGCCGGCGGGGTCGAGAACGATGCGCAGGCCGCAGACATTATCACGCTCGCCGGTTCGGGCCGATTCATAACCCGCTTTGACACCCGCTTCTTCCGGAGCTACTCGTCCGGGAGCACAGTCCTTACGTTCACGGCCACGCTGACCCTGTATACCGTCGTCGGCGATGTCCCGGACCAGGTGATCTGGGCCGGGCAAGGCTCAGGAGCTTTTCCAACCACTGGCAGCATCACTGAGAAAGCCCAAACGGGCGTTTCCTTCGTGCCGAACATCCTCGTGCCCGACACGTTCGCATTTGCGATTGCGATCGATGATCGCACCGACTCGCGGTACTCCATGGGACCTCGTTGGGCGACGGCCAATCCGACGGTGGGGTCAAGCCCGGACTTCCTGCTGCTTCAGGACTCGGCGACATTGAACTGGTACCAGGAACTCCCCGTGGCACCGCATCTGGACGCGAAGGTTTGGACGATCCCGCCTCCGGCGACCCCGATCTTGCTGGGAATCGCTGCCGCGGGCCGGTCACGCCGCCGCGCGAGGTTGGGAAGACAGGGGGCCTAGCCAACGTTGCGCCCGTGAAACGGAACAATGCGTCGACCGAGTGCGAATGTTGGGGGGTTTCGCCGACGCCGGTTCGGAAAAAGGGGGAATCGAGCATGACTCCAAGCCCGCTCGGTCTGACTCGCTCGGCATTCGCGGCAGCGGCACTGGTCGCCAGCGCCGTAAGCCAAGCGGACGTCATAGCTTACGACAGCACACGTCCTGCTGCCGAGGGCTGGTTGCTGATCAATGACTCGGGGTCAAAGTTCGAACCGAACAGCCGGATCGAATCCGCCGCCGACGGGTTTGAGAACGACGCCCAGGCCGCCGACATCGTGTCCCTGGCGGGCACGGGACGGTTCGTCACGCAATTTCAGGCGAGGTTCTACCGGTTCTTCGCGTCTCCGGGCAGCGAGATGTCGGTCACGGCGACGCTGACCTTGTACAGCCTCGCTTCGGGCCTGCCTGATCAGGAGATCTGGAGCGGTCAGCTCACGGGAGCATTCTCGTCCGCTTCGGGCACGGACCGGCAGGTCCTGGACCTGCTGTACACCCCGGGAGTTACCGTGCCCGACACGTTCGCATTCGCGATCGCCATCGACGATTGCACCAACTCCGGGCAGTCCATGGGCCCGCGCTGGACCGCCACCGCACCGTCGATCGGCACCAGCCCGGACTACGTCCTGCTGCAGAACTCGACGACCCTCGACTGGTACCAGGAAGTCGCGTCGGTTCACCACTTGGAAGCAAAGATCTGGACGGTGCCGGGGCCGGCCGGGCTGCTTTGCACGCTGGCCGCGGGTCTTCCCATCCTGCGCCGCCGACGCTGATCGCCGCCGCGTTTATTCCTTCATTGCCGCGATCCGGCACAGGTACACTGGGTTCCGTCGCTCCCTCGCGATGGAGACTCTTGCATGGACCGCGCGCTCATCGACCGCTACGCCGCCGGCGCCGACACCCCCCGCGCCTGGATCGACGGCCTCTCCGCCGCGGATTTGAACGCGACGCCCATCCCGGGCACATGGAGCGTCCAGCAGTGCGTGCTTCACGTCCTCGACAGCGACCTCATCGCCAGCCACCGCATGAAGCGCATCATCGCCGAGGACACGCCCCTGCTCATCGCCTACGACGAGACCCGCTTCGCGGCAACCCTCTTCTACGACCGCATGGACGTGCACCTCGCCTGCGACCTCTTCGCCCTCAACCGCCGCCAGACCACCGACATTCTCCGCCTGCTCCCCGACGAAGCCTTCGAGCGCGCCGGCGTCCACAACCAGAACGGCAAGGTGCGCCTGGCCGACTTGGTCGCGTCGTACATCAGGCACGTCGAGCACCACGGGAAGTTCGTCGCGGAGAAACGGCTCGCGCTGGGCAAGGCGCGCTGAGGCCGATCGTCACTGGTTCCCGCGTATCGATGCGTGTTCACGAAGAGCCCGGAACGAAAGCGACGGATCGAATGTCCCAGGCGTCGCCGATGCACGGGCTTGCATCCGAGCCTCCATGGAACGTCGGGGTTACTTGGGCTCGGGGCTGGTGGCGGGCTCTTCCGGCGGAGGGGAAGTCGCGGGCGTTGCGGCGGAGGGCTGCGGCGGGGCGGGGGCATCGAGCCTTGCCTTCCACTCCGCGGCCTTGGCGTCGTAGCCCTTGCCGGGTTCGGCCTTGTGCCAGGATTCGTAAAGCTCCTTCGAGGCAATATACGCGCGGCGGGTCTGCGGGTGTTGCGCTCCCAGCGCCTGTTCAAAGCGCCTCACGGCTTCATTCAGGGCCGGTTCGGCTTCGCCGAATTGCCCCATCCGCACGAGGCATTTGGAGAAGCTCTGCAGCACCATTCCGGACTCGTACGACCCCGGTGGAAAAATCGCCTCGGCCATGACGCTCAATTCGGCCAGGATCTCGCGCGCCTCGTCCAAGCGGCCGGATCGCTGTAGCACGTTGGCAAGGATGTTCTGCAATTGAAGGACGAGGCTGTGGTCCGGCGGTTCGAATGCTGCGGCCCGGTCGATCGCAAAGCGTGCGAACCGCTCTGCTTCAACGAACTTGTCCTGCTGCTCCAATACGGCCGCGAGATTGCCCGCCCATTTGGGGATGTCGTTTGCAAACTGGCGGGGTCTCTCCAGACTGTGGTCCAAACACTGGCGGAAGATCGGCTCCGCCTCCGCATGTCTCCCGCTCCGCATGAGCGCACCGCCCAGCGTGTTGCGCAAGTAGTGGCCGACCGAGTATCCTGGGCCGAACGCCTCCTCCGTCAGGGCGAGCCCCTGTCGGGCGATAGCCTCGGCTTCCGCGTACTTACCGAGCGCGAGCCTTGCTGCGGCGAGAACGTTCATCGCTTGAGCATGCTGCTTTGGATCGCTCTGAGCCCCACCGCTGCAGGCCTCGACCACCGCTCCCGCGACCGCTTCGGCTTCACTCCACCGGTGAAGGTCCAACAGGCAGTGGGCGAGGGTGCTACGCGCGAACAACGCCACGGGGTGTGCAGATCCCAGATTGGCGTCCACACGCACGATCAAGTCCGCGATCGAACTCGCCGCCTCTGCCGGTCGCCCCGCCTCGCGGATGTAGTCGCAGAACTGAACCCGGGCAAATAGTGTCCACGGGTGGTTTGCACCAACGGTGTCTTCGAAGGATCGGACGACACCTTCGGCTACGGAGCGAGCTTCGACTTCGGCACCTGCCGAGCGAAGGACGGCTGCGAGATTGAGCCGCGCCACGAGCATCGTGCTGTCAGTAATGCCCGCGGACTTCTCGAGGGTCGCCACGGCCCTGCGAGCTAGTTCGACGGCACGCTCGTCCTGGTCTGTCTCGGACAAGGCGACCGCGAGCCAACTGGTCATCATCACACACTCCTCGGACTCCAAAAGCCCGAGTGACTCGTACTGCGGCACCGCCCGCTCCGCCAGGCGCCTCGCCTCCGCGTGGTTACCGCATGTGACCTCGAGGATGACCTGTTGACTGAGGGCCAAGAGCGCTTCGGGACTATCGCTGCCCCAGGCGGTACGCGCAGCGTCGTAGGCCTTCCTCGACTCGTTGAGAGCCGTCACATGGTTCCCCAGTCCGTAGAACGTCTGTGCCAGGGCGTGATGTGCTGCGGCTCGCACCTCGGTCCGGCCGGGGGGTTCGCGCTCCAGCTTCCGAGCAGCAGTCTCGGCAACCTCACGAACCGTGATGTTCGGAGCGCGGCTCTCGAACGGGTTGCCGGCACTGAGAAGATCGGTGAGGAATCGGGTCGTTGATTCTGCGATGGAAGCCTGTTTCAACGCCTGTGTTGCCTGCTCGGCCGCATCCTGTTCCCCTTTCTCAGCGCGTCGACGCTGCTCGCTCTCCCGCGCCAACGCCGCGCCCGTCGCGGCTATTCCGGCCACGAGAAGCACAAATGACGTGAGAACACCCCCGACCAGCGCTCTGTTGCGCTTCGAGAACTTGGCAACCTGATACCACGTGCTCGCCGGGCGTGCCGCGATCGGCTCATCGCTCAAGTACCGCCTGATGTCCGCGGCCAGCGCGCTCGCCGCCCCGTACCGCCTCGCCTTTTCCTTCTCCAGCGCTTTGGCGACGATCGTTTCGATGTCGCCGCGCAGCGTCCGATCGATCGACGACAGTCGCGTCGGCTCCTCCTCCCGGATGATCCGCGCCGCCTCGTGGATCATCTTGCGTTCGAGGGAGTAGGGAAGTCTGCCGACCAGCAGCTCGTAGGCGATAACCCCCAGCGCGTACACATCGCTCCGCGTGTCCAGCTCCGCCGGATCACCCCCGACCTGCTCGGGCGACATGTACGGCACGGTGCCGATGATCGCGCCCACGTCGGTCTGCACCGTCGTCTGCTGGATGTCCGAGTCCGTCGCCCGCGCCACGCCGAAGTCGAGCACCTTCGGCTGGCCCACGCGTCCCGAAGCCCTTGCTCCTCCCCCTTCGTCGCTCCGTCGCTGCGTCGCTTCGTCGCTCTCCACCACCAGGATGTTTCCGGGCTTCAAATCCCGGTGAATCACGCCCTTCTGGTGGGCATGCTGCACCGCATCGCAGATCTTGGCGACCAGTTCCAATCGCTCGCGCGTCCCGAGCTTCTTCTCTGCCGCGTACTGCGTCAGGGGCACGCCCTTGACCAGCTCCATCGCGAAGAAGGGAGTGCCGGTCGCCGGTGAGGAATCGGATCGCCCCGGTTCATCGGCCGCAACCGCGGCCCGTCGCTCACGCTCCGGGTTCGCGAAGACCCCGGCCTCATAGATCTGCGCGATCCCCGGGTGCAAGAGCCGCCCCAGCACCTCCGCCTCCAGCTCAAACCGCCGAAGCATCCGCTCCGTCGCGTACCCCGGCCTGATCACCTTCAGCGCGACCGTCCGCTTCGGCCTGGCCTGCTCGGCCTCGTACACCGCCCCCATCCCGCCCTCGCCGATCAGCCGGACGATGCGGTACTGGCCGAACACCTCGGGGATCGCCAACCCCCGGGACTGCGCGGCACGGCTTTGAGCGGAGGAACCCGCCGCGGCACCCGCATCACCCGCCGCATCAGAAGTCGGCACCTGCGAAGGTGGCAGCGTTGGATCATCAGAGCCGGGCACGGACATGCGTTCCCCCTTGCCGCGATGGGCGGCCGCGGACGAACAGCGTACCCCCGGGGGGGGGCGCCGCCCGGCGCGCGGGGGGGGGCGGGGGCCACGCCGCGGGG
>CAZPPG010000096.1:0-10206 GCA_964588385.1 uncultured Phycisphaeraceae bacterium | reverse complement strand
CGTGTGCGGTCGGATCCTGTTGCTACACAGTATTACTAGCGTCCGCCGGTCTCCCCGGCGGTCTCCCCCTTGGTGATTCTGAGTTTCTCCGCCATGACCGACTCGTCCGTGAGCCGGGCGTAGCGCTGCGTCGTGACAATCGAAGCATGCCCCAAGACGTGCTGCAGCGCCGCCAGACTCCCACCCTGCTCCAACCACCGGCACGCCATCGTGTGCCGGAGCTGGTGAGCATGGAATCGCTCGAAACCCGTCATCCGCCGGATCGTGCGGTTGAACGAGTTCGAGGCGCTCGCCGAGAACGGCACGAGCTTTCCGATCCTCGTCCGCAACTCTGCCTGGAACTGCGGCGAGAGCGGCACCCGCCGCACCCGACCGGACTTGGTCTGGTGGACGACAAGAAACCCGCGCTCGATGTCCGTGGACTGCACCCGGGTCAGCTCGCTCCACCGCAAACCCGTCTCGATCCCGAGCCGGCACAAGAAGCCGTGCGGCTCCGCCAGGCTCGTCACGATGCGGATCTCTTCATCGCTGAGGCGCTCCGGCGGCCGCTCCTGAAGACGCGGCAACAGTCGGCGGGGAAACGGAGAGCGCTGCAGGAGCCCGGAGTCCTCGCACCACCGCAGCAGGCAGCGCACATCGGAGAGCAGGTGCGTGACCGTTTGCAGCGACCCGACCCGTCCTTCGAGTTCGAGCCGATAGCGGCGGAGATGATCGGACGTGAGGCGCGAGAGCAGGTAGTGCCCCAGCACGGGCTCGAGATGCTTTCGAACCCGGACCTTGGTGAGGACCTGGCCCTTCGCGTTGCGGCTCGTGGCGATGTACGTCGCGAGCCAGCGCTTCGCCGCCTCGCGCACCGTCATGTCCGCGAGCGGCACGTCTTGGGTTTTCAAAGAACGATACCGGTCGAGGGCCGAGGCATAGTCAGTTCCGAGGAAACGGGTGATCTTGCGGCCGCCCACCTTCCTCACGAACCAGTACCCCGGCTTACCGCTCCGGCGAACCATGTTCATCGGTAGTTGAGGCATCGGTCAGTGTCTCCGTGCCTCAAGCCACCGCTGAACGTCAGCCGGGTCGAAGCGTAGCACGCGCCCGAACCGGACATGCGGAAACCCGCGTCCGAGGAGTCTGCGCACCGTCTTCTCGGAGACCTGAAGCGCCCGGGCGACCTCGGCCAAGGTCATCAGCTGCGGCACGCCGGAGCCGTCCCTTCTCCGCGGCGGTTCGTCCCGCCAGGCCACCTGCTCACTCATGGCTCGGACCCTTCCAGCGGCACGGACGAGTCCCCTTGAGGGCTCCCCTGACGGCAAGGGGAGTCGTCAAGGGGAGGATGAAGCTGCGCTAACAGCGGCAGCAGTGCGGAGTAGAGCGGTTCATGGACCGTAGTGATTGCATGCGGCAAGACCCACACTTTCTTGAGTACGGCTGCTGCAATCGCTCGGCGTTGCGGAGCGTGCAGCACGACCACGAGAGCGAAGCGCTCCCATCCGAAGAGGCCGGGACTTCTCCCCCACAGCGCGGCGTAGCGTTCGACCTTCGACCGGAGCACCGAGGCGTTCTCGGTCCCGCAGTCCACCTCGATCGCCACCGGCACGAGCTGGCCCCCGAGCCGAAGCAAGGCGAACAGGTCCGGGATGACAGCGATCTCCCCGAGGCCGAGTTCCTCCCGAAGTTCCCAGTCCGGCAGACACCGGGCGATCTCGAGTTCCGGCTCGGTCGCGACGCGCGTCCAGCTCTCAACGATCCCGAGGTGGTGCTCGATTGCCCCACGCGGGGCGGGTCCGAGGCGGACGCCTTCCGCCTGCAGCGCCTGCCGGCCAAGGGGCCCCAAGCGGTAGAGGTTCTCGGCCAGGGGACCAAAGCGGGCGACCGAGACTTGCTTGGAATCGAACAGCCGCCTCAGTCTCGCTGCGGCCGTGTCCCGCCGAATGCCGGCGAAGGCGTAGCGGTAGAGCTGCGACGTCCTGGCGAGGCGGAACCGGGCGAGCGCGAGGAGCACGTCGCGATCCCGGTCGGTGAGCTCGACCCGGACCCCCTTGTGGCGGCGTACGCGGGACTGGCGGATCACGGGAGCACCGGATTGCGGACCGGAAGTCCGCAGGTCGGGCACGGCGTCCAGGCAGCCGATTCGTGGCACACCGAGCAGCGGCCGAACACCCAGCCCTCGAGACGGGCCCCGCAGTGGCAGTCGAACAGGCCGTACATGGCGACGGCGTGGCCCCGTGGGCACGTGCGCACCTCGGCCATGATCGTGCGGTACTTCGCAAGCAAGATCACGGCGCGCAGCAGCGCCGTGCCACCCAGCCAATGGGTCTCGACGATCCACCACAGGCTCCCCAGGACGGACAGGAAGGTGTCGAATGCCTGCCGCACCTCGCGCATGAGTCACCCGAGCCGCGACGCGCGCACGCGCCGCTCCTCTTCGAGCGGGACAATCTGCGGCTGACGCGCGGCCGACTGCTCTGCGGCGAGGGCCTCCTCCACCTCGACGCGGTCCACCGAGGCGACCCCAGAGCGAATGCGCTGCCGCAAGTCGGGTGACAGCGTCGAGGCGGCCCGGTGAAGCGCGTCCACGTCAAGACGCGGACTGGTCAAACGCTGCGGGCCGAAGGAGGCGCCCTTGAGCCACAGGAAGTACGAGCGGCGCGGAAGCGCGACGATCTGCTCGATGAGCTGTGTACGCGCTTGTGTCAGCGTCTCCTCGGGTGAACGTGTCGCGAGCCCCTCGGACAGGGCGCGCGCGTCCTCGACCGAGCTGCGGAAGATCATCTCCGCACCGAGGTTCGTGCGGAGCACCTTCAGGAGCGTGCGGTCAGCGGCGGCGATCTGTGCGGGCTGCTGATTCGAGAAATGCAGCGCCACTCGTTTGAAACGGCACAACGACAGCAGCCGCTTGAACTGCTCGATCTGGTGCCGGCCAAGGAGTTCCTGAAATTCCTCGAACAGCACGACCGCGTGCGGTGTCTGCGGACCGACCTTGCGCGACAGGATCGCCCGCGAAAGCCTGCCAGTGACGGGGCCGGCGACGAAGCGCATCGCGCCTTCCGCCCCGCCCGGCGGCGAGCCGAAGTCGAGGAGTGTCAGGCCTTCGCGCAGGCAGTTATGGAAGTCGATGCATCGCGGCGCAGAAAGCGCGCGGCGGATTTCGGGCAGGTGGAAGACGAGGTCGAGCCGGGCCCGAACAGCATCGAGCGACGAGCGGTTCTCGCGTGGCAACTCATGGATGGCGTAGGCGCGGATGACCGGATCCGACGACGTGGCGGCCTCTCGGGCGAAGCGGGCCGGGTCGCGGAGCCAGTCGAGCACCGTCGGGAGCGGCAGGTTGCGCTCTACCGCGAGCCCCGCGGCCGGCAGCAGGAGCCGCTGCATGCGCACGCCGTGATCCTGGCCGATGGCTTCGCCGAGGGCGGTGGCGATGTTGAGGCTCTGCACCTGTGGCGAGACGTCGCGCTCCGGTTCGGTCAAACGAAGTTGTGGTACCCGTCCCGGATCGAAGGGACGAATGACGCGCACCTGACTGACGAGATCGTCGCGGCCGGCAGCGACGAGGGCCGGTACAAGCGTTTCAAGCACCAGCTCGCAGAGCTCCGACTTCATGTCTACAACGACGATCGGTACGCGGGCCTTGAGGAGCTGCCAGAGGAGCGCCGCCAGCATGAAGCTCTTGCCCATGCCCGTCGCGCCACTCACGCCGACGTGCTGCCCCGTCAACTGCTCGATGGGCAACCCGCACCACTGGTGGCCGCCCGAAAGGTCCTGCGCGCGGCCGACGATCAGCCGTCCCGCCTCGCGATCGCAGCGGGTCTGGGACAGGAACTCCTGCCGGCGTCCGAGCGCGTGGGCACTGCGGTCCTGCTCACTCTTGGCGTGCCAGCGACGGCCGGCCTCGGTCTCATTGCCACGCACGAGGCGGCGCAGGTGTAAGGCGAGTTGCTCCATCAATCTTCTCCGTCGTTGATGGCCGGGTCGGGGTCCGGCTGTGGCCGCTCTGGGCGGTGGACCGGGACGTCCTCAGCCGGGCGGCGGACGCGCTGCCGAACAGCGCGATCACGAGCGGCGCGTTCCCTTGCCGCCCGGGGGTCGCGGGAGGCAATGAACTGTTGCCCGCGAACGAGGAGGCCGACGGCGAGGCACGCCAGCCCGAGCAGGGCGATCAGACCGCCGACGATTCCGCCGAGCGCCCCCACCGCGCCGGCGAGCGGCGTGAGCGCGGCCTCGACAAGCCGGAGGAGCAGCCCGATGACCGCCTTCAGCAGGAAGAACAGGAGTGTCAAGGTCACGATGAGTTTCAGGAAGCGGTCGAGCATCCGCCCCACCCCTCCGTCGATTTCAGCCGCGTGTCGACAACGGTGCCGATTGCGGAGCGCAGGTCGCCGGCGCCGCCACAGTCCGGGCAGGCGGCGCGACCGACAGCCGGTCCTTCGGGCTGCTGGGGCAGCCAGACAGCCTCATCGAACAGGATGCGGTCACGGTCGCCGGCCAAGACCTGGTCGAACACGGACAGGGCCAGGTCGGGGTCGAGTCGGAGCTGAACGAGGTTTCGATTGCCGATACGCTCGAGGAGGCGGCCCCACCGGGGATGCGTGGTGCCGTGGTGCAGGAGCGCCATCGCGAGCGCGAACTTGGTGGAGTTGAGCCTGGTCGTGGACGAAATCGGCGTCCCGTCCGACGTGACCGTGTTCTTGTAGCCCTGCTCGAGGTACGCCTCGTAGCGCGACCGCAGGATGCAGCGGTGGCACGCTGGCGTGACGCCGGGGTACGTGAACGTGAGCTCCACGCCGCGGCCCTCGGCATAGACCTGCGCGCACAACGTGGGGATGCCGTACTGCAGACCGGTCCGATTGACTCGCGCCTGCGCGAAAAAGTTGTCGGTGCAACCGCACAGTAGCGTGCGAATCGGCGGCCGGGGAACATCGAGGCCGAGCAGGTTCTCGATCTCGGACTCGGTGTAAGTGTTGAAGTCGGCCTGGCGGGTCAGCACCTCTACTGCCGGGTTGATGTCGTGCAGCCGGTCGGCCAGTGCCTCCACCTTCGGGCGGCCGAGGTCGCGGCGGTAGACCTGTTGCGTGGCAAGGTTTGTGGCCGACACCGTGTCGGGATCGACGAGGACGAGGTCGTAGACGCCAGCCCTAGTAAGGTCCTCGACGAAACCGGCGGCACCACCCACGCCCACCACAACGACGCGGCAGTGTCGGAGGTGCGGGAGGTCGTAGGCGCCGACCACGCGCTGGAAAGTCTCTTCACGAATCTGACGCGGCGAGTGCGTCTCTTTCGCGATGGCGGGCACCCGCAACGGCTTGGCCGAAGCGGACACGAGGACCTCGTCGAGGATCTCGAGTACCGCAGGCACCGCTGCCACGCCATCGGCGGTGCGGACCACGACGAACGGGTGGATCGCCGGCTCGGGCGTCACGGTCACGATCGGCATTAGTAGCCGGTCGAGATGCGGGTTGGCATTGAGAATGGCCTCGGCGTAGCGAAGGTCGCCGCCCGAAGGGCGCGCGAACTGACCCGGGTGCGAGTGCACGAATCCCAGCAGGCGGATGCCGGAGGGCCGCCACCAGTCCGTAAGCAGGGAGTTCAGCCGAACGTGGTCGGGCGAGTACGTGCTGCCCGAACGCTCGGCCCCGTCGTCGAACACGACGTGGCGGGCGATGAAGTCCGCTGGATCGCCGCCGAGCGGCATGCCGTTCTCAGGCGCCTTGGTGCCGATGGCGCCCATGATCTGGCGGTGGACAGCGGCCGACATGCGCACCACCTGAGGCGAGTCGTTCGCCGGAGTGGCGAGGCGTCGGGCTCGCGAGCCCGATCTGTCGATTCGAAGCTTGAAGTTCATAGGGTTCGTGTCCTCCTCTAGAAGACTCGGCCGGTGCGCTGGTAGACCAGCGTGGCCTCGGCCCACATGGCGGCGACCGCCTTCGCGGCCGCCATGGAACGGATGGCGCCCGACCAGCAGACGTAAGCGCCGCGGTGATCGTGGAGGACGTGGCAGGACCCGTTACCCGGGTACTCGAGGATGTGGATCCGGATGTCCCCGCCGAGCGGGGTGAAGCGGAACCGGAAGAACGCGCTGCCGTCGCGCGAGCGGTAGGTCAGGGTGCGCGACGAGCTGTCGGAGTCGGACGGGCGGCTGGCGCCGCTCACCACCGAGTTCCGCGAGTTGTTGTTGCTGGCTGCGGCCAGTGCCGCGAGCAAGCCGACGAGCCACCACATTGCAGCGCCCTCCAGGGCTGACCTCGACCGAACTCCGGCAGTCGGGCGACGGCTCCGTGCCGTCGCCCCGCCGGGTGTGCGAGCTAGTTGTGGAACGTGCCGGCCGGGATGAAGTCCCGGTCGTCGCCACGAACCAGCGAACTGTTAGTCGCGGTCATGCGATACCTCGCGGGAGGCAACGAAAAGGCCCTCACCGCCGTGGGTAAGGGCTGTCGCGTCGAGCGCTGGCGCCTCGGTTGTCGTTCTATCGTGGAGTTGCCTCCGCCTGGCGAGAGCGGACTTGCGCCGTTACCTCCTTGCGTCGGGCAGGAGTCCCCTGATCAGTGGCCAGGGAGCAGAATCGGCCGCCCATTGGCTACGACGAAAAGAGCGTCCTGTCTTGCTCGATGAGCGATCTGCAAGAGTTTCTCCGCAACCCTTCGCGACTTCCTACGGTCCAACGCCGCCGGCATGTACGACTCGACGACGAGGATCCTCTCGCGAATCGGTTGAGAGCCGCCGTTGAGCCATGTTCCTTGGCCCCGGAACGTGGTTGTTCCGGAGGCAACGGCGAGGAGCGTCTCTTCGATCTCGCGCAGGATTCGCTCCGACGAGACAGACCGGTGAGAGCGATCACGCGAGGGGACAGTGACGCGCACGAGCGCATGTGGTCTCAGGCTCCGTGCTAGTTGGTCGACTGCTCTCGGCATCTCAGGACCCCCAGTCACTCGTCGGCGGGCGATGAAAACGCCCCACCGCATTGCGTTGGGGCTGTCGCGTCGAGCGCTGGCGCCTCGGTCTAGCTCAAGATTGTGCAATTCGTGCAGCAGTTCGCCTGACGAGGGCGACTAGTTCGTCGGCACCTCCACGATCACCAACTCGTCGCCGCGCTTGATGATGAGAGCTCCCTCAACCGTGATCACACCAAGCAACCGCCGAAGATTCGGTGACCGCACTTCGACAGAACCGTCCTGGCGAGGAACGAGTAGTGCCGGTGAGGGCTTGATTGGGCCGAGATCGTCGTACCCGGGTTTCGTTGTCATGGCTCCTCCCAGATGATGGAGAGTGGAGCCGGTCGGAACGCCCCGCGTCAGGACTGCCCCGCCGAAGCGGAGGCTCGTCTTCGGGATAGCTCGCCGGCTCCTCCGGCACGACCACGCGTCAACCGACGCGAAGCGGCATGGAACCTGGCCAGCTGGTCCAGAACACGATCTCGGCCGATGCCTAGTGATCCTCCTCATGAAAGAAAAACGGGCTGCCTCGCGCCTTCGCGCGGGACAGCCCTGACGTCACGAACAGTAGAGACTCACTCGGCCCTCGTCAAGAGGAAAAATCTACCGCCGGAACCCCGCCCGGCACACGACCAGTTCTTGGATCGCTACCATGGCGAGCGTGGAGTTCTGATCGAGCAAGTGGCCGAGACGGATCTTCATCGTCTTGCACTCGGGCTCCCAGCAACCCCACACGTGAGCTAGCGCCTCGGCCCAGTGGAACCGCTGGATGATGACCCTGAATCGGCCCGGCTGTGCGAAGTTTCTCGGATCCGCGGTGAGTCTTGTGGGAATGAAAGAACGCGGAGTGACTGCGAGCAGCCCATCATTTCATCCCCTCCCTCGTCGGTTGTCCCGGATCAGAACACGTCCGGATGATCACGCATGGTCCGTTGAAGGCCACGGAGCTCGTTGCCAAACCCTTTCTCTT
Organism: uncultured Phycisphaeraceae bacterium; assembly: GCA_964588385.1. Taxonomy (GTDB): domain Bacteria; phylum Planctomycetota; class Phycisphaerae; order Phycisphaerales; family UBA1924; genus JAHBWV01. The sequence continues at coordinate 2,316 of CAZPPG010000096.1, read as the reverse complement.
GGGCTATTCCCAAGACGAATTCGGCTTGCTCTTGCGCCTCGCTGCGCCGACCGGACTTGGCGTACACCTTCACAAGCGCGTTCCTGCCCATAACTCGCGTAATCACATAATCATAGGGGATTTTGGTCTCACCTGTCAAGAGGTGGCCCTCGGCCCTCTCCCAGTCGCCCAGGTCTGCTTGGGCGATCCCGATCTGCTGAAGCGCGCGACCGACAGCCACGCTATTCCCGGCCTCTTCGGCGCGGTGGAGCTCTCCCTCGAGGATCTTCAGGGCTTCCGCCGGCTCGCCAATCGCCACGAGGACCGAGGCCAGTTCCGATTCAACGTAGGGCTGCTGCCACTCGATGTCTGCAACGAGGGCGCGGGCACGCTTGACGCACTGCAGGGCTTCTCGGCCACGTCCAATCATTCGCAGGGCGACACTCTCGATGTCGAGCGAGTAGATGAGGTTCGATGGGTCATTCAAACGGGTCCACACGGCCCGGGCCTCTCTGGCCTTGCTGATGGCGCCTTGAGGGCCGAAGCACTGGCCGAGATTCATGGCACGATGCGCCTTCAGGGTCGTAACGCGGGCCCACAACCGCAGAGCCCGATCTGAGTCGGGACGGCCTCTAAAGGTGCGGTCTGCGTCACGCAGAAGATCATCAAGGTCGGGCCCGTACAATCCCCAGTTGACACGGTGCTCCAGTTCATTGAGGAGCAACACACGTGCACTCGCTCGCTCACCCTCGCGAAGTCGCGGCGCTACATCCGCGAGATACGCAGGTCCGAGAGCCTTAGCCATTGCTGAAAGCAACTCATACCCGCATTCAACGCTCGCGATTCCTTCCCATTCGTTGAGAGGCTTCTTCGGCCCGCCCGTGCGCTCCTCCTGGAACCGATCCTTCAGTCTGTTATCGTGGAGGAGCCTGAACTTCTCGAACAGCGTATTCGGAAGTCCGTAGTGCTCGATCGCGTACCGCCAGCGTCTGGCGTAGAACTCTTCCGTCCGCTCGCCTCGAGTCCTTCTCAATCCGGTGAGTTTCGCACACATCAGCTCGATGGCGTCGGACGAGAGGGCGGCGGTTCCATCATGCACCCCTTCATCGAGCTGCTGTCTTGCGCGCGCGAGTCGATCGGCGGCCGTCTTAAAGGAGTCCGAGAGATTCTGCAGAGCAATCTCGCCGTTCATGGTCCGAGACCTCTCTTCAAGCCGAAGCAGCCCTGTCTGGGCGATGGAGGCATGGTCGCATGCGCTCCCTCCTGATTATCGCACCCGGCAAGCATCGTGTCAGCGGGGGCGCCGAGACGTTCGTCCGTCGACTGTGCACCACGATGCGAGAACACGGGGCCTTCGTGCGCTGGGTCTCGCGGTTCATGTCCTTGGAAGAGCCGAGCAACTCGGCAGCGGATGCAGGATGGCTTGAGTACAACCAGTTCCTCCCGACCTCTGCGGCAGAGCAAGCGGCCAATGAACTGCAAGTTCACGAGCGACGTATGGCACTTCCTGCCCCGGACACCCTCGTTGCAATCGGTGTCGCCGCAGCACAGATCGCCGAACACCTTCCTAGGCCAAGATCGCACGCTCGGATAATCGTGTTCTTCGAAACCCCGCGCGACCGACAACTGCGGGGACAGGCCAATGAAGCCGTACTCAGGCAGTGCAGCGGGATCCTGAGCTTGCGGGCGCGGACCTGGAGCATTAGCTCGACGCACCAGATGGTTCTGCGGCGGGCAAGCATCAGCAACAAGCGAATCGACCGGATCCAACTGTGGAGGATGGGAGGATCCGGCACGCCGTTGCCGCTCCACGCTCGTGGTAAGACGATTGTGGTGCCGACCCGCGTTGCGCCGCGCAAGGGTACTCTTGAACTGATCACATCGCTCGGGACACACTGCGACCTGCTCCGACACTGGCGCACCATCGTCACCGGTGGAGTGGCTGCCCGATACGAACATTATTGGCGAGTCGTAGAGCGGGCACATCAGGGACTCGCCAACCGAGTCCATGTTGCGATCCCTCCTCGGCCACTTCCGCGTACGGCGCTTCGGCACCTTTTCGCTACATCCCGACTTGCAGTGATTCCGAGTCACGGTGAACTCCTCGGACTCGCTGCCATCGAAGCCGTCGCGTGCGGTGCGCTGCCGATTGTCCCTGAGATTTCGGGATTGGTCGAAGCCATCGACGGCGGCAGACACGGCATCGTCGCGCCGTACACCGACGACCTCTCGGCGCTGGGAGAATGGGCAGCGCATCTCGCACACGAGACCGGACGTTCCCGTGCACTTTCGCGACTGGCAGATCGGCTTACGACATCGCATCGGGCCGGCAGCGGG
>CAZPPG010000095.1:0-10211 GCA_964588385.1 uncultured Phycisphaeraceae bacterium | reverse complement strand
CGGAAAGGGGGGGATTCGAACCCCCGATGAGCCGAAGCCCATACCAGATTTCAAGTCTGGCGCATTCAACCGCTCTGCCACCTTTCCGGGTGTGGCCAGAGTCTAGGTCGCGAGGCATCCACTTGGATCCCGTCCCGGGCTCTTTGGCGTCGGCGGGAAGGTCTGTATATTGGTCTCATGGATTCACTCGCTCAGCGTCGGCGGTTCCGGCTCGCGGCCTTGTGCGTTGTTGGTGGTGCGGCGGTCGCGGTGGCCTTGCCGCAGGCGTCCGGGAGTTGGGGCGACGGGGAACCCTCGCCGCGGCTCGGGTCCGCGGACCTGTTCGCGTCCAACGATCCGGCGTTGCTGGCGGTGCGTCGGGAGTTGCGGCTGGGTCTGGTGCCCAAGCCGCCTGAGCCACCCGTGCTGCCTGCGAGCGTCGCGCCCTACGCGGCCAACGAGATCGATCGGTTCATTCTGGGCGCGTGGGTGCAGATGGGCGCGTCGGTGCAGAAGGATGGATCGGATGTGGGCAACGCCAAGCGTGGGGCGCGGGCGTGGGATCCCGCGGCGATCCCGACTGTTGATGACCACACGTACGCGCGGCGGGTGTATCTGGACCTCATCGGCGTCGTGCCGACGCTTGAGGAGTTGGCGCGGTTTGTCGATTTGCGCGAGCCCGAGAAGCGGCGCATGCTCGTGGAGGAGTTGCTCGGTCGGGCATCGGACTACGCGGACCACTGGACGCCCTTCTGGGAGGACGCGATCGCGTCGTCTTATGCGAATCAGCAGGGCGGGATTCCTACACGCGGCAACTACAGGCAGTGGATCAACGACTCGTTCAAGGAGAACAAGCCGTACGACCTGTTCGTGGCGCAGTTGATCGACTTCTCGATCGAGGGCGCGAAGCAGCCGGTGATGGTGCAGGCCAACGGGAAGCCGGCGCGGGTGGCGTACGTGCGGAACGAGACGCACACGGACACGCTGCAGACAGCGGCCGCGGCGGCGCAGGTGTTCCTCGGGACGGCGATGAAGTGCGCCTCCTGCCACAACCACTTTGAGAATGATGAGTGGCCGCAGGCGAGGTTCCTCGCGTTTGCCGGGCTGTTCGGCGCGAGCGATCTTGAGATCATCCGGTGCGAGAAGAAGACGGGGCGGATGGTGAAGGCGGCGTTCCCGTTCGAGCCGGAGGGTGGGGAGGTGGCGCTGGAGGGGATTCCGACCGAGATGCCGACGGATGAGGCGGGGCGCCTGCGTCTCGCGGCGGCGATGGTGACGGATCCGGCCAATCCGCGGTTTGCGCGGGCGATCGTGAATCGGCTTTGGAAGCGGTACATGGGGCTGGGGCTGTTTGAGCCCGCGGACGACTACCGGGATGATGTGGCGCCGTCGCACCCGGAGCTCTTGGACTGGCTGGCGTACGACCTGATGGCGCACGACTTCGATCTGAAGCGCACGATCGGGCTGATCCTGACGAGCCGCACGTACCAGTTGCGATTTGATGCCGCGCTCGCGGACTCGTTCGATGTTGCGGAGAAGGATGCGCCGCGGTGGTACCGATCGCCGACGCTGCGTCGGCTGACGGCGGAGCAGGTTGTGGACAGCGTGCGCGTCGCGATGGAGCAGGGGCTTGATCCGGCCAGGCGGCTGTATCACGTGGATCAATCGACGGCACTGGCACGGTCGCTGGGGAAGCCGGCATCGCGGAACGAGATCAGCACGCAGCGGCCGGACGATGTGGCGGTGGTGCAGTCGCTGGAGCTGCTGAACGGGGCGCAGATTGTTGAGTTGCTGGGCGCGGGGCGGCTTGTGGATCAAGCGGTGGGGGAGGCGAGCGCGGGCGATGTGTCGGCGTCGGCGCGGACCTTGTATCTGGCGCTGCTGAGCCGGCCGCCGATGGCGGAGGAGGAGCGGATCGCCAGCGCGTATCTGGCGGCGGCGGGGGCGGACGAGGCGGCGCGACGCGATGCGGTGGTTGATCTCTGCTGGGCCCTGGTGGTGTCGCCGGAGTTTCACTACCTCAAGTGACGCAGTGACAGAGTGACGCAGTGACAGAGCGCTGGGATGGAGTGATAGCAATGAATGGTGGATGGAAGTCGGAACTTTCGCGGCGTGATGTCCTGCGTGCCGGGCTGGCGGCGTCGGCTGGGCTTGCGATCCCGTCGTGGGCGCGGGCTTCGACTCGCTTTGATCCCTTTGAGGTGATCCAGCCGGAGGCACGGGCGGATGCGTGCATCTTTATCTGGCTGCCCGGGGGCGTGGCGCAGACGGACACCTGGGATCCCAAGGCGCACACGCCGTTCGTGGCGGGCATGAAGGGATCGGAGCTGCGCGGCACGTGTGCGCCGATTCCGACCGCCGCGGATGGCGTGATGCTCGGCGCGGGGATGGAAGAGATCGCGTCGGTGATGGACAAGGGGTGCATCCTGCGTTCCTTGTCGAACGACGTGATGTTCGGCGCGATCCACCTGAAGGCGCAGTACTACGCGATGACGGGGTATCTGTTCCCGGCGGGCGTGAAGGCGCCGAGCATCGGGGCGATCGTGGGGCGGACACGGGGGCGCCGGCACGAGCAGATCCCGCCCTACATCTACATCGGGCGTGATATCGATTCGTCGGATGAGGAGCGGATCTTCATCAGCGAGTATCTGGGGCCGGGGTTCTATGGCGTGGAGCACGCGCCCTTCATGATTCCCGACGCGACGCAGGGGCTGGCGACGCTCTCGGCGGCGGCGGGGATGTCGGTCGATCGGCTTGATCGGCGGCAGCGATTGCTCGGCGATCTGGCGAGGGCTTCGGATTCGTCGCTCCGCGATGCACCGCGGGCGCGTGAGTATCTGAAGGCGATGGATGATGCGCGGGCGATGATGGATTCGCCGGTGAAGCGGGCGTTCGACTACATGAAGGAGGAGTCGCCGGAGACGGTGGCGGCGTATGAGCCGCGGATCGCCAACGCGGACCTGTATGATCCGGGTTACGACAACGGGAAGCGGTTCGGGCACGGGCTGCTCTTGGCGCGGCGGCTGGTGGAGTCTGGCGCGCGGTTTGTGCAGGTGGAGTACCAGTACGGGCCGTTCAAGGGCTTTGACATGCACGAGCACGGGGCGCGGCGGATGCGCGAGATGAAGCAGCAGATCGATGCCCCGATCGCGCAACTCATCCGGGACCTTGATCAGCGCGGGATGCTGGACCGGACGCTCGTGGTGATCGCCACGGAGTTCGGGCGGACCATTGCGAGCCAGCCCGCGGCGGGGACCGAGCCGGACGGCGCGACCGAGACGCACGACGGTTCGGACCTGGTGATCGAGCACGAGGGGATGTACGGCTTCCACGGCCACTTCAGCAGCACGAACTGCATGGCGTTTTTCGGAGGGGGCTTCAAGCGGGGCACGGTGTACGGCAAGACGGCGGACCATCATCCGATGGTGACGGTCGAGAACCCTGTGAAGCTGATCGATGCACACGCGACGATGTACACCGCGCTCGGGATCTCGCCGGAGACGTCGTACCTCACGGAGGAGCGGCCGTTCTACGTGACGAAGGACGGGAAGGGGAGGGTCGTGCCGGGCCTGCTGGCGTGATGGCCGGGTGATGGCTCGTTACGGCTTGGGTCGAGGAGGGGTGTTGCTCTGGTCAGAGGTGGAGGCGTCCTGCCGTCCGATGCCGCTGAGCCAGCCGAGTCGCCAGAAGATCGCGAGCATGATCGCGGCCAGCGCTATGGAGACGGCCCAGAACACCCCGTACCCGTGGTGCCAGGAGAGTTCGGGCATGTTCCCGCGCTTGCTGGTGTCGAAGTTCATGCCGTAGACGCCGGCGAGGAAGGTGAGGGGGATGAAGATGCTGCTCATGACGGTGAGCAGGCGCATGACCTGGTTGGTGCGGTTGGAGAGGCTGGAGAGATAGACGTCGATGAAGGATGCGCCGAGTTCGCGGTAGGTCTCGATGATGTCGACAATCTGGATGACGTGGTCCGCGGCGTCGCGGAGGTACGGCTTGATGTCCTCTTCCAGCAGCGCGTGGCCGTCGCGCATGAGGTGCGAGAGGGCGTCGCGGAGGGGCCATGTGGCGCGGCGCAGGGACATGAGTTCGCGCTTGAGCTTGTAGATTTGGTGGAGGGCGTCGCGCGAGGGTGAGTTGATGATCTGGTCTTCGAGGCGTTCGAGCTCCTCGCCGATGCTCTCGAGCGCGGGGAAGTAGCCGTCGATCACGCCGTCGACGATCATGCACCCGAGAAAGCCGGAGCCGTGGGCCCGCAAGGCCTGCTTGCCTTGGCGGAGGCGCTCGCGCAGCGGATCGAGGCAATCCCCGACCGTCTCCTGAAAGGTTGCCACGAAGCCGTCGCCGATGGCGATGGCCATCTGCTCCCACGCGAAGCCGTGCTCGGGCTCGCGCTGGGCGAGGCGCACGACGATAAAGAGCACCTCGCCGTAGTCCTCGACCTTGGGACGCTGGCCGACGTTGACGGCGTCGGCAAGGAGGAGGTGGTGGAGGTTCAGGGCCTCGCCGATCTGCTGGATGAGGGCGTGGTCTCGGAGCCCTTGGACATCGATCCAGAGCGTCTTGTCGCGGGGGCGGTCGATGATCTGGCGGAGGTCGCCGGCGCGGAGCTCGGACTCTTCGAAGGTTGTCGGGCTGTAGGAGATCAGTTTGACGCGTGTGGGCTCGGCCTCGGGCTGGGCGACGAGGGTGCCCGGCGCGGCCGCGGCGTGCGTGAAGCGGCGAAAGTAGATGCCCCGATGCTTGAGGTGGCGGCGTTTGCCCATGCCCTCTAGATCGGCAGAACCAGCGGATCGGCTGGACCGTGCGGCCAGGTTCAAGAAGCCACCCCGCCGCCGGGGCGCATCCTCTGGGCCCGCCCCCTCACGCCGCTAGAGTTGGGTCCATGACACCGAACAGCTCCAAGCCCCGCATCCTCACCGGCGACACGCCGACTTCGACCGGCCTGCACCTGGGCCACTATGTCGGTTCGCTTGAGAATCGGCTCGCGCTGCAGGACTCGTACGACTGCTACTTCCTGATCGCCAACGTCCACGCCTTCACGACGCTGGCGGAGAAGCCGGACGACATCCGCGCGAACACGATCGGGATTGTGAAGGATTGGTTGGCGGTGGGGCTCGATCCGGAACGCTCCACGTTCGTGCTGCAGTCGGAGATCCCGGCGATCGCGGAGTTGACGTTTCTCTTTGCGATGCTGCTGCCCTTCAACAAGGTGATGCGGAACCCGACGCTGAAGACCGAGATCGAGAGCAAGGGGCTGGGCGACCACTACTCGTTCGGCTTCCCGATGTACGCGGTGGGACAGTGTGCGGACATCCTGGCGTTTCGGCCGGAACTGGTGCCGGTGGGCGAGGACCAGGAGGCGCACATTGAGATGTGCCGCGATGTCGCGCTGAAGTTCAACCAGGTGTACGCGGGCGTGGGGAATCGCGTCTTGCCGGAGGAGCATGTGAAGGCGGGGGGTGTGTTCCCGATTCCGAGGGCCAAGATCGGGCGGATCGCGCGGCTGCCGGGGCTGGACGGCGTCAACAAGATGAGTAAGTCGCTGAACAACGCGATCTTCCTCTATGACGATGAGAAGACGGTCCAGAAGAAGATCAACAAGGTGACGGTGCTGCCGGACCCGGCGACGGGGCTGGTCTCGCCGGATCACGTGCTGCTGAAGCTGTGCGACGCGTTCATGCCCAAGGAGCGCGCGGAGGCGATCCGGGCCGATTACGCAAGCGGCAAAGACGTCATGCACGGGCACATCAAGGCCGAGCTTGGTTCGGCGATCAACGCGCTGCTTGCGCCCATGCGCGAACGGCGCGCGAAGCTGGATGGGGAGCAGGGCGATGCGACCGTGCAGGATGTGATCCGGAAGGGCGTGCGCCGGGCGAACGCGGTGGCGGAGGAGACGCTGTACGCCGCGAAGAAGGCGATGAAGATCGACTTTGGGACGAGGACGGTGGGGTGAGCGAGCAGTTGGAGCAGCGGCGCTTGGTCAGGCTGCTCATCTGCGGGTTGTCGTTCGCCGGGTGCGCGGGCACCGTGCTGGTGACGTGCTGTTTCAGTTTCGCGTTGACTTCGTTTCGTGACAACTTCAATGGTCCGCAGATCGCAACCGCGACCGCCAGCGCGGTGTCGGCCCTCTCCGCTGTGGTGTGTCTGTCTGCGATGCCACTCCTGGTGCGACGGTCACGTCACGACTTTGAGCGGCCTCTCCGCGCCCTGGTGTCGTTCCTGTGCGCGTTCGCTGCGGTGATGAACGTGGTTGCGTTCGGGCTCGCGGGGCTCGCCTTTGGTGCGGCTCCCGCTCTCGCGGCCATCAGCATCTGGATCACGCCCACACCATTGCCGCCATACTGCTGCCACAAGTGCGGCTATGACCTGAGGGGAACGCCCGTGCTGAACGAGAGTCCGCTGTGTCCCGAGTGCGGGTGCGTTCGGCTCTCGCGCGAAGTCAAGACGTCGTGGTGACATCCCGAGAAGAGCCGAGCGTGCATCAAACGTCTACTTCCGCAGCAGTTCATACGTGATGAAGCACACCTGCACCAGGATCAGCACCGCGCCCTCGACGCGCGAGATGTGGCGGCTGTTGGTGTACGACATCGGGATGAGCATGAAGCCCAGCAGGCACATAGTGATCAGCGAGGGGAGGGCTTCGGGCGGAGGGACGTCGGGCGTGATGATGCCGCAGATGGCGAAGATCGCGCCGATGTTGAACAGGCACGATCCCACGGCGTTGCCCATGGCCAGGTCGGCCTGACCCTTGCGGACGGCGATGATCGAGGTGATGAGTTCCGGCATCGTGGTGCCGACGGCGACGACGGTGAGGCCGACGACGCGCGTGGTCATGCCCAGCCGGGTGGCGATGGCTCCGGCGGCATCGGAGGCGACGGAGCCGCCGATGCTGAGCAGGACCATGCCGCCGAGGCCGAGCAGCGCGGCCTGCCAGAGGGGGCGGATGTGGCCGACGATGGAGTCCTTGGCGGCCTGCTTCTCGAGCGGCTGGTCGATGTGTCGTGAGCGGAGCCCGGCGCGGATGACGTAGGTGCTGTACCCGGCGAATGCGGCGACGAGGATGATGGGTTCGAGGCGGCCGCCCATGGCATGCTGAAGCGGCTCGGAGAGCGAAGTAGCGAGCATGAGCAGGAACATGCCGATCATGAGCGGGATCTCGCGGCGCACGATCTGGGCCTGAACGGCCAGGGGCATGATGAGGGCGGCGGTGCCGAGCACGAGGTCCATGTTGCAGATGCACGCGCCGACGACGTTGCCGAGGACCAGGTCCGGCTTGCCCTTGATCGCGCTGGTGAGGTTGAAGGCCAGTTCGGGGGCAGAGGTTCCCCACGCGACGAGGGTGAGACCGATCAAGAGCATGGGGACGCCGAAGCGCTGCGCGATGTCGACCGCGGCGGAGACGAGGATGCGTCCGCCCACGAGGAGCATGGCAAGCCCGCCTGCAAATAGGAGAAAGTCCTTCATGGGCGGATTATTCCGCCGTGCAGGGCTCTTCGCGGGGATGCGCGAATCACGCTACGCTGGGTCACGCCGATGGAATCAGGATCGCCGACATCCGGAGAGGTCAAGCGGGCGCGCGGACGGGTGATAGGGCCGGACGTGCTCGAGGCGGTCGGTGTGTGGGTGTCCCGGGCGCTGGCGTTGGCGGCTGCGATCGCGGTGGTCGTGCGTCTGGGGGGCGAGTCGTCGCGAGGCGATGCGGTGCTGCCACTGGTTGAGAGCGTGCTGATCGGGGCGTATTGGTTGACGCGGCTGCTGACGGGGAATCGGCCTCCGGTTCCCAGAGATTGGCCGCGGGCGATGAGGCGTCTGGCGTCGCTGGCGCTCGGTCGGATGCCGTCGGATGCGGCAACGGCGCTCCGGCTGTTTGATGTGCCGATGCTGCTGCTCCTGCTCGCGGGAGCGGCGGTGGGGGGCGCGACGCGCGGGCGTGAGAACGATCTTGGGCTGTGGCTGTTTGAGGCGTCGATCGGGCTGACGTTTGGGGTGGAACTGGTGCGCGCGGTGCGGGCAGGTCTTCGCGCGCTGCCCGCGCCGGTGATGCTCCCGCTGTGGTTCGGGTCGATGATCGTGGCGTGCGCGGGACTCTTGAAGCTTCCCGCGTGCACGCCCGATGGGATCACGTGGACCGATGCGGTGTTCACCGCAACTTCGGCGGTGTGCGTGACGGGGCTGGTGGTGCGCGACACGGGCATGGGATTCACGGACGCGGGGCAGGCCGTGATCATGGTGTTCATCCAACTGGGTGCGCTGGGGATCGTGCTGTTCGGGGCGGGGCTCTCGGTGGTGTTCCGGCGCGCGATCTTGCTGCGGGAGCACGTCTCGATGCGCGAGCTGCTGGAACGGGGCTCGATCGGCGACCTCCGCGGGTTCGTCGTGTTCGTGCTGCTGGCGACGCTTGCGATTCAGGCCGTGGGCGCGGGCGTGATGATGCCGCTCTGGCGTGCGGAGGACGGTCAGGCGTTGTCGATGGGGCGCAGGGTGTGGCTGAGCGTGTTTCACAGCGTGAGCGCGTTCTGCAACGCGGGGTTTGATCTCACGGGGTCGAGCATGACGCCGTATCGCAACGCCGCGTTGCCGTATGTGGCGGTGATGCCCTTGATCGTGCTGGGCGGCATCGGCTTCCCGGTGCTCGGAGATGTGTTCAAGCGGATGAAGTCGCGGGCGCGGGGGCCGAAGGCGGGACGGTGGAAGGCCGGACGGTTGAAGGCCAGTCGGGGCGGACGCAGTCGCGCCGCTTCCGAGGCGCTCTCGCTGCACAGCCGGCTGACGCTTACGACCACGGCGGTCGTGCTGGGGGCCGGGTTCGTCGCGATCCTGATCGCTCAGAACATGGGTGCGCACGCGACGACACGCTCGTGGCTCGGAGAGATCGCGGACGCCGCGTTCCTGGCCGTCACGCCGCGATCGGCGGGGCTGACGACCGTGCCGATGGAAGAGCTGACGCCCGCATCGGTGATCGTGGTGATCGGGCTGATGTTCGTGGGCGGCTCGCCGGGGTCCGCGGCGGGCGGGATGCGGACCACGACACTGGCGGTGCTGGTGCTTTCGATCCTGGCGACGGTTCGGGCGCGCTCCGAAACGGAGGCGTACGGACGCGCGATCCCCGAGACGCAGGTGCGGAAGGCGGGCGCGATCGCGATGTCGATGATGCTGCTGGCGATGGGCTCCGCGATTATGCTGGCGATGACGGACCCGGGGCCGATCGGGCCGCTGGTGTTTGAGGCGGTCTCCGCGGCGACGACGACGGGGCTTTCGCTGGGGATCACGTCGGACCTTTCCAACGGCGGGCGCTCGGTGCTGATCGCGACGATGCTGCTGGGCCGGATCGGGCCGCTCGCGCTCCTGGGCGCGCTGGTGCTGCGCCGACCGGGGTCGAGCGATTATGCGTACCCGCGCGAGAGCGTGAACCTGAGTTGATTGCGGGCGGCGGTGGCCCGCATGGAGGCAGAACGATGGCGCATGAATCCGGCGGGCCGGTTGCGGTGATTGGGCTCGGACAGTTCGGGAGAGGTCTTGCGGAGGCCCTGGCGGAGCGCGGGGTGGAAGTGATCGCGATCGATCAAAGCCGCGATCTGGTGGAGGACGTGCGCGACGAGGTGACGATGGCGGTCGCGCTGGATGCGACGGATGAGGATGCGTTGCGTGCGAACCTGCCGCCCAACTTGTCGGCGGCGGTCGTGGGGATCGGCAACAACTTTGAGGCGACGGTGCTGGTCACGGTGCTGCTCAAGCAGATCGGGGTGGGGCGGGTCATCGCGCGGGCGGCATCGCCCCTGGCGGCGCGGATCCTCTCCAAGGTCGGCGCGGACGAGGTGGTGAATCCGGAGGAGGAGTCCGCGGCTCGCTGGGCCAATCGGATGCGGGCCCCGAACCTGCTCAGCCAGATCGAGTTCCACGACGGGTACAGCATCGTGGAACTGACCGTTCCTAAGGCGTGGGTGGGCCGGACGCTGGTGGAGTTGAACCTGCGGGCCAAGGCGGGTCTGCACGTGGTGGCGGTGAAGCGCGTGCGTCCGGCGCACCACGGGTCGGTGCCGGCGGGCGCGGCGGCGGGCGTGAAAGAGGAGGGGGCGCGGATCGAGGTGCCGTCGCCGACGGAGCCGCTGCGGGAGTCGGATGTGCTGATCCTCATGGGGAAGGATGAAGACTTCGCGCGGATTGAGGGGTGAGGGGTGAGGGGCAGAGGGGCAGAGGGGCAGAGGGGCAGAGGGGCAGAGGGGCAGAGGGGC
>CAZPPG010000094.1:10058-10266 GCA_964588385.1 uncultured Phycisphaeraceae bacterium | reverse complement strand
CTTTCCAGAGGCTGTCCTGGGGCAGCGGCGCATCGAGCACTGGGACAACGCCGTCAGCCAGGGAAAGCACGCCGGGCGCAACATGGCCGGTGCTCGAGAACCCTTCGCCTACATCCCGTTCTTCTTCTCCGATCTCTTTGAGTTTGGGTACGAGGCGGTTGGAGATACTGACGCCCGGCTCGAGACATTCGCCGACTGGCAGGAGGAG
>CAZPPG010000094.1:4917-10048 GCA_964588385.1 uncultured Phycisphaeraceae bacterium | reverse complement strand
CAGTCCTCAGAACCCGACATCTATGCCGCGGGGGACCTCGCCTTGTTTCCCGAGGCCGGTATTGGACGCCGGCGCATCGAGCACTGGGACAACGCGCAGGCCCAGGGCAAGCAGGCCGGTCGCAACATGGCCGGAGCCCACGAGCCGTTCACCTACATGCCGTTTTTCTTCTCGGACCATTTCGAATTCGGATATGAAGCGGTGGGCGAAATCGATAGCCGGCTCGAGACATTCGCCGACTGGCAGGAGGAGAACAAGACCGGCGTGGTCTACTACCTACGGGACGGGCTCGTGCGCGGCGCGATGATGTGCAACCTGTTCGAGCGGATCGATGCGGCCCGTGCGCTCATCCAGCGGGGCGAGCGGGTAAAGCCGAACGACCTACGCGGTGCGATCCGGTAAGAACTGCGGCCGCCAAGTGCGTGCCACCGACGGGAGCCGACAATGTCTATTGCATCCTTGATCGCGACGGGCACCAAGGTCTGGCTGGACGGCGTGGCGCCCGATGACGTGGAACGTGTCAGGGCATGGGGAGTGAGCGGCGCCACCTCGAATCCGACCATTGTCGCCCAGATCATCGAGAAGGGATCGCTGGACGGTCGCATCCTGCAGCTCATCAGGGAAGGCCGCTCCGATGACCAGATCGCGTGGTCTGTGGATGATGACCTGGTCACCCGGGCCCAGGAGGCCTTCCTCCCGGTGTGGGAGTGCAGCGGGGGCGACGATGGGTTCGTGAGTTTCGAGCTGGATCCGCTGATCGAAGAACCGGCGAGCGGCCTCAGCCACGCGGAGCGGGTGCAGCAGTACATCGAGCTCGGCACACGGTGGTCGGCGGGGCGAAGAAACCGGATGATCAAGGTGCCGGCCACCCAGGCCGGGATCGATGCCCTTGAGACGCTCGCGACCGCCGGCGTGACGATCAACGTCACCTTGATGTTCACGCAGCGACAGTACCGCGCCGCCCGCGATGCGATCTGGCGCGGAGCGCAGCGCCGCGGCAACGGTTTAGACGGTTTCAAGAGCGTCTACAGCATCTTCGTGTCCCGCGTGGACGCCTATACCGCTGCCAATGTTCCCGCACTGAGCAGAGCCGCGCAGGGGACGGTCGGCCTTGTCAACGCCAAGCGTATCTGGCGTGAAAACGAGGACTTCTGGAGGGACAAAGGCCTGCGGTTGCGGCAGGAGATTGTCTTCGCCAGCACCGGAATCAAGAACGACTCCGACCCGCCCGACAAGTACGCGAGGGAGTTTGCGGGTGGCGGCATTGAGACCAACCCTCTGGCAACGAACGAGGCCGTTGAAGCGTCCACGCGGCCCTACTCGAGGGAGGTAGACCGGATGCCGCCGGCCCCGGTCCTTGCCGAGATCGATGGCCAGGTCAACATGATGGCGTTGGAGAGCCACCTCATGGCCGAGGGCACCCGGAAGTTTGCTGATGCGCAGCGTCAGACGCTCTCGCTCATAGCGCAGAAGCGACTCCACACGACGGGCACCGAGTACAGCCCGTCATCTGATTAAGCGGTTACAAAGGAGGCTTCATCATGCCGGAGCAGGATCAGATGTACCCGCCCGCGACCAGCGAGGTAGCCGAGCAACGACGGGCCTTGGCACCAAAGCCAGCCGAGGCCTTCAAAGCGTTCAGCCAAAGCGTCTTCGCCGACGGGGCGCTCACCGGCAAGACCAAACAGCTCATCGCCGTGGCGGTCGCCCACGTCACGCAGTGCCCCTACTGCATCCGGGGACACACCAAGGCCGCGTTGCGCCAGGGGGCCACGGGCCAGGAGATCATGGAAGCCATCTGGGTCGCCTCGGAGATGCGTGCGGGCGCTGCCTACGCACACGCGGCTCTGGCGCTGGACACGATCGCGCATCACGATCAGCGCGAGCGCGCCGAGCCGAGAGGAGGCAAGGATTGAGCACCAAGCAGAACGGAGGTATGAACCATGCACCACGAGTGTGACACGCATCCGACACATCAACCAACAAGGCGCATCATCGTGAGGCATTGCATGACCGCGGCACTCCTGCTGTGGACAGCGGGGTGCGCGAGTACGCGAGAGGCGGGCCGCCAAGAGCATGATCACGCCGCGTCTCACCCGCCAAGCCCATCGACGCACTCCGGGCTGGTGGTGCCGCAGGCGATCAAAGTCGAGCACACGCAGTTGCACCACCAGTTGGAGGCAGCGATTGCGTCGGGGGGAAAGACCGGCCTGCGAGCGAACGAGGTCGCCGCGATCCTGCACCGGCACTTCGAGGCGGAGGAGGCCTACGCCATGCCACCGCTGGGTTTGCTGGAACCGCTGGCCCGCAACGAGCCCCTGGAGGAAGCGCAGGTGGCAGAAGCGATTCGAATGGCCGATCATCTTCGACGCGAATACAGCAAGATGCTCGATGAGCACGTGGTGCTCACCGAAGCGCTGCACAAAATGGCGTCAGCGGCCATCGAGGAAGGCAAGCCCATTCATGCCGCCTTCGCAGACGCCCTGATCATGCATGCGCAGAATGAGGAGCAGGTTCTGTATCCCGCAACGCTTGTGATCGGCGAGTACCTCAAGCTCCAGCAAGCTGCACGCCGCTCACAGTGATCATCGGAGGCGTCCCAGTCATGATCCAGCTGAAACGTGCGTACGACAAGCCTTCCCGCAGTGACGGCTCGCGGATCCTCGTGGAGCGTCTCTGGCCGCGCGGAGTGACGAAGGAGGGGGCGGCGCTGGACTTGTGGCTAAAGGACGTTGCACCCAGTCCGGCGCTCCGCAAGTGGTTTGCTCACGATCCGGACAAATGGGAGCGGTTTGTGGAGCGATACTGGAAAGAACTGCAGGGCCGCGGAGAGGCCGTGGCCCTGCTCCGCGGCTGGATCCGGAAGGGCCCGGTCACTTTCGTGTATGCCGCACGCGATGAAGAACACAATGGCGCCGTGGCGCTGAAGGCGTTTCTCGAACGACGGAAGGGTTGAAGTCATGGTCCACGATCGGCCAGCGTCGACGATGGGTGGTGGCTGGCGGAACCGTGTGCTTCGGGGCGGAGACTTCCCGACTCTCGCCGGACGCTCGGCGTGCGGGAAGCGAGAGTCGTTAAACAGACTGCTC
Organism: uncultured Phycisphaeraceae bacterium; assembly: GCA_964588385.1. Taxonomy (GTDB): domain Bacteria; phylum Planctomycetota; class Phycisphaerae; order Phycisphaerales; family UBA1924; genus JAHBWV01. The sequence goes on along the minus strand of CAZPPG010000094.1, from coordinate 6,959 downwards.
GCTGAGTACGATCCCTTTAGACCAATCCGATCCGCTTCAAGTGGAGCCCAATGACTCAGACCCCTCGATCATCTCACGAACTCCCGCTTGCCGGTCGACCGATTGACACCGAGCTGCCGCTTCAGGCGCGGGAAGCCGAGATTGGCCGCTTGGTCGAACACTTCTACGCGCTCGGCCGTGAGGACCCGTTGCTCGGCCCCGTCTTCGAGAGCAGGGTGTCGGACTGGACCAAGCACCTGGAAGCGATGAAAGACTTCTGGAGTGCGGCGATCTACCGCACCGGCCGGTACCACGGGCGCCCTCTCGAAGTCCATCGGCGCATGGCGGAGATCCGCCATGACCACTTCGCAAGATGGCTCCAGTTGTGGGAACTGGCCGTTGGAGAGACTGTGCGTTCCGAAGCACGCACGCCTCTGATCGCGATGGCCCACCGGATGGCGGAGACCATGGCGCCCAAGGTATGCGGGCCATCACGCTGATGCCGAGCTCACCCGCCATCGCGTTGCCGCTCCTTCGAGAGGTCCGGCTCTGCCGCGTCTGCGAGCACGATCTACCCAACGAACCCCGGCCGCTGGTGGTTGCATCGGCTTTGTCACGCGTGCTCATCATCGGGCAGGCGCCCGGCCGGATCGCGCACGAGACCGGAGTGCCGTGGAATGACAAGAGCGGCGAGCGCCTCCGAGAATGGCTTGGCGTGACCGATGCCCAGTTCTATGACGAAGCGCTCTTCGCGATCGTGCCGATGGGGTTGTGCTATCCCGGCAGGGGCAAGGGAGGCGACAAGCCGCCGCGGCCGGAGTGCGCGACCCTCTGGCATCCCAAGATCCTGCCCAGGCTCACGCGGATCGAGCTGACGGTCTACGTCGGCCGCTACGCGTTCGAACGGTCTCCCCCATGGCTCGCGGGGGAAGCCGAGAACTTGACCGAGGGGATCCGGGCCGCTCGCAGCCTGCTTCCGGAGCGGATCGTTCTCCCGCACCCATCGCCAAGGAACCGGATGTGGATCAAGCGGAATCCGTGGTTCGAGCGGGACGTGCTGCCTGCCCTGCGCAAGCGGATTCGGGGGGTTCTTGGCTCAGCAGGCAAGACGAGCGCTCAGACGTGACCTGCCCGCGCCTGCGCGGGTTGATCTGCACACTAGGGATACGCCGCCAACACGCCCGATCTGACAGGTTCGCGACCGGAGGCGTGGAGCGAGTTGATTACCGCGACGCCAGCAACACTGCCTCAGGACGGCTCGCCGAGGATGTGCCCTTGAGAGCGACAATCGAGCAGCGTGCATCTCGAACGACTCTCTCCGCCGTGGACCCCATCAGGAAATCACGGGGATTCCAGCTGCTGCGAGTCCCCAGCACGGCAAGGTCCACGTTCTCGTCGTGGATGAACCGAACGAGTCCCCACGCGTAACCCTCCCAGCCGCGATTGTGCTCAATGCCGCGGAAGCTGGCCTTCAGCGCCCGGACTTCGTGGGTGACGGGCTCGCAGAAACTACGCAGGCGCTCCTCGACCGCTTCCCGGTACTTGGTTCGAAAATCCGGCATGTTGTCGGTGACAGCGCCCCCGGGCCGCCGACCGGCCCACGGATCGTCATAGGCATGCACGATTGCGAGCGATGCTCCATCCCGGGCCGCGACGCGGATCGCCTCCTCCAGCACCTCACGCGAGGTGTCCGAGAAGTCGACAAACGCGGCGACCTTGCGAAACGGACCCGCCTGGCCGCGGCGCACAAGGAGCACCTTGCAGCCAGCGCGGCGAACACATCCTGCAGCGATCGTTCCGACACCCCTCCGCTCGTCGTGCACGCTATGCGTCCCCATTACGAGCAGGTCCGCACCGCGGGCGTACTCGGCGATCTCAGTCGCTGGGCTGCCGACGCGGAAGTCAACCTCCGGCAGGTCTTCACCCTCGAGTCCTCGTTTGAACTCCTCGAGCTGAGCCCTGGCAGCCTCGACGAGGTCGGTCTGGGTCGGCAGAGCGAACGGGAGCAGGACCGGTGGGGCGGGCGTGAAGGCTGGTACATCGACAACATGGATCGCCCGCAG
>CAZPPG010000094.1:0-4907 GCA_964588385.1 uncultured Phycisphaeraceae bacterium | reverse complement strand
CGATGCGCTGAGCCTGGCGCAGGGCGTCGCGCGAGGAAGGCGAGAAGTCAAGGGCAACGACGATGCTGCGGATATCAATCATGGGACGCTCCTCAGTTGTCTACTGGGACGAGGGTCTCGGGTGGAAGGAACGCGGCCAGCGATTCGACGCTTCAGGGCTGAGTGCTGGTCGGCAACGAGTTGCTCATAGCGGCGTTCGCAACGCGAATGTCGTCGATCGTGTAGAAGCAACCGGGGTCAAGCTTGCGCGCAATGCGCACGACGAGAGCTGCACGGGCACGACGCACCTGCACGAACAGCATTGACACAGGACCATCTCGGCCCACACCCGGGAACTCGGTGACTCCGAAGTCCTTGCCGCGCAGAGCGTCGAAGAGCGCCGTGCCCCTACGTGTGAAGATACGAACAACCTGATCACCGAACGGAAGCCAACGCTGCAGCGTCACCCCGACATAATTGCCGGTCGCAGCCCCAATGGCGAAAGCGATGCCGTAGGCCGGCTCTGTCCGGATGTGCGCAATGACGGCGGACACGGCGAACACCCAGATGATCACCTCGAGCAAGCCGAAGAGCCATGCCAGACCGCGGTGACCGCTGACCACCGCCACCGTGCGCATCGTTCCAAAGGACACGTCACCAATGCGCGCGATGACGATCACTGTGCAGCCGATGAGAATGTCCCAAGTCATGGTAGTTGTTCCTCATTCCCTGTCCGAAGGCATGTCCGACACGAAGCCACGGCGCCACCTCTACGTCAGGTGCGAGGTCGCGTGAGTGGTATGAACAGCGGACGCTTCCTCACCGATCGTAATGCCCTTCGCGTTCGGGCTGATACTGAAGCGCCTCGATGACGACTCGCCGCTCGCCCCGGGGGGTACGCCAGGTCGTTCGCTCGCCGACGCATCGGCCAAAGATCGCGGCACCGAACGGCGCGACAACGCTCCGCCCCAACGGCCGCCGGTCGGCGTCGAAGGGGTACACAAGATCGAAGGTGTCCGTCTCGCCGGTGTCGGCGTCACGAACGCAGATCACGGAGTTCATGGTGACCAGGTCTGGAGGAACCCTCTCGGGTGAGAGCGGCGTCGCGACCGCCAGCAGGCGAAAGAGCTCGCTCACGTGATCCGCGAGCGGGATGGTAAAGGGTATTGCGTCGTAGAGGCGCTCGCGATCGAGGCTGTTCACGACACGCGCCTGACTCAGGGCTCCGAGGCTCCAACCACCCAGGGCTCGCCACCACGGCGCGGTGCCGTGTCTCGGCTGTGAGCTTGTGGAACGGTGCTGTGCGCATGTGTTTGTTCGCATGTCGTGTCCGCTCCTCGGTATGGCTGGTGCACTCTGGATCCCCACATGTCCGCAACCGACCTTGACATCACCTCGACGGGCAGCCTCTTCTGGCACGACGTCCGCGCCTCTCTGTCGCGACTGCAACGCGTTGCTCAGCCGCCGTGCCCGCGCGGCAACGAACGTGTCTTGGACGGGTGCCCGCGCTGGTCTCTGCTTGAGCGTCGTCCGCGTCGCGGAGAGTGTTGCTCCGCCAGCGCGCCACTACGAGCGGTGCGATGGGCGCGGCTGTTGACCCGATCCACCGCCCGGTTCATGGCGGTTCGAAGCCTGCGAGCCGCCCCGTCGATGGCGGCATAGAGATCCTCGGCCCGGTGCTCAACGGCGAGAGGCTTGCGGCCGTTGAAGCGGGCCTCCATGGCGCAGCGCAGATCCGTCTTCCCTTCCTTCGGCCCATTGACGTCCCCGAAATGGACCTCGACACGAGTGATCCGCGAAGCGAATCGACGCAGCGATGTTCGCACTTTTCGTTCGGTCCAAGCGACGATCGCCTCGCTGGACTGGAGATTGCCCGGGTTGATTCGAATAGCCATCGTCTTCATGCCGCGCTCCTCATCGCCCCAATCGGGCGTCTGCGTACCTATACCTTTTCTCGGGTTGCGTCGGTGTCTTTGCTGCTCGACAGTTGGTCGCCGTAACAGAAGGTCGGATCCGCGCCTCTACGTGTGCGTTTACCGAGCTAGAGGTCCAGGTCGCCGGATCGTTCCGGCTGGTACTCGATGGCCTCAAGGATCACGCTCCGTACACCGGTCGCCCCCATGTACTCGACTCTGTCTCCTTCACGAGCGGCCAAGAGCGCCGACCCCAACGGGGACAGCACGTACACAGCCCGCGGGCCCTCGTACTCGGGGTAGGCCAGGACATAGACGTCAACGTCGCTGCCCCGCCCCTCTCCCCCCCGCCCATCGCGGACGGCGACCCTGGAGTTCATGGTCACCACATCTGGCGGCACACGCTCCGGTGCGACCGGGACAGCGCGGTCAAGAAGGGCTCGCAAGCGCGATGCGGGACCATGCGACGCGCTGGCAGTGAGGTGCGGCTCCAGACGGCTCCGATCGAGACGGTTCACAACGGACTTGTGCTTTGGCATTGGAATCTCCTTGCCCTCTGGGTGTACGGAATGAGTCATGTCGGCGATCTGCCGATGGTCAGCCTCGGCGGCCGCCTGCCGTCACAGATGTCGATCGCCCGCGGCCTCGGGCTGGTACTCGACTTTGAGGATGTCGCACGACCGCGTCTCTCCGCTGGGAAGCCGGTACTCCACGGGCTGGCCGACACTGCAGCCCAAGATGGCCGCTCCAAGCGGGGCTAGGACCGAGATGCTCCCTTCCTCTGGGTCTGCAAAGTCGGGGAACACAAGGGTCATGAGCCAGGTCCGGCGGCCTTCTCGTAGACGGACGCGCGAGTTCATAGTCACGACATCTGGCGCAATCTGGTCTGGGGCCAGCACGACGGCCCGATCGAGCTCGGACTCCAGAGCGGCCAAGTAAGGTCGATCGCGGTCATCGCCGGCGCGGGCGGACTGAATGAAGGTCCGCAGACGGTGCATGTCGCTTTCTGTCACGTGGATGGTTCGGTTGTTCATGATGGATGTCCTTCTGTGATCTGTCGTTTAGGGAAAAATGCCGCGTTCCGCGTACACCTGTTCAAGCCGCGAGAGCGCGACCGCGTAGGCGGCAGTGCGCTGATCGACGTCTCGGGCTTCGGCCAACGCCTTCACACGCTGGTACGCGCGGGCGAGGATTTCCTGGAGACGGTGGTCGATCTCGACCGCATCCCAGGCCGCCCCGCCTCGGTTCTGCAGCCACTCGAAGTAGCTCACAATCACGCCGCCCGCGTTGCAGAGGATGTCGGGCAAGACCTCGATTCCACGCTCACGCAGTACAGCGTCGCCATCGGGGGTGGTCGGGCCATTGGCGCCTTCAGCTACCAGCCGGATGTCCAGTAGCCGAGCCGTCTCAGCGGTCACCTGATTCTCCATGGCGGCCGGGATGAACACGTGGGCCGGCACCTTGAAGAACTCGGCATGGTCGATGGGCTCGGCGCCGGGGAACCCACGCACGCCGCCCGTTCGGCGCGCATGTTCCGCGAGATCATCGGGGTCGAGACCCTCGATCGAGCGCACAGCGCCGGTGACATCCTCGACGGCGAGGAGCGTTGCGCCAAGGTCCTTTAGGATGCGGGCTGCCCACGAGCCAACCTTGCCGTAGCCTTGAACCGTGTAGGTCATGTCGCACATGCGCACGCCGTTGTCCTTGGCCCACAGCGAGATCAAGTCCACGACGCCCTGGCCTGTCGCTTTCTCCCGGCCGATCGACCCGCCCGCGCTTACCGGCTTGCCGGTCACAACCGCGAGCGCCCGGTGGCGATCTTGGGGCGGGAGGGTGGCGGCGTACGTATCCACGATCCAAGCCATCGTCCGAGCATCTGTTCCGACATCTGGGGCTGGAACGTCGTAATCGGGTCCGATGTTGTTGCCCAGGGCGTAGACGAACCGGCGTGTGAGCCGCTCGAGCTCGACCTTGCTGAGCGCGGAGGGGTCGAGTTGGACGCCTCCCTTGGCTCCGCCAAAGGGAATGTCAACCAGAGCGCACTTGGCTGTCATCCATGCCGCAAGTGCGCGCACTTCATCGATGCTGACGTCGGGGTGGTAGCGGATACCACCTTTGAACGGACCAAGAGCGTTGTTGTGTTGAACGCGGTAGCCCGTGAAGCACTCGAGCCGACCGTCGTCCATCCGCACCGGGAACGTCACGCTGACCTCGCACATCGGCCGCGCGAGGATCTTCCGCACTTCGGGAGCGAGTTCCAGCATCTCTGCGGCCCGGTCGAACTGCTGCTGCACGCGATGAAACAGCGCCACCGACTTTGGCTCGTGCTGTGCCACGGAGCCATGTGCGGGACGGGTCGGGTTGATCGTCGTCGTGTTGGTGCTAGTGGTCATATATCCTCCTTGCCCTTCAACTGAAGAGCGGGCAGTCATGAATCACGTGTTTCGCTCAGGGTGGTTGACTCAACGCCGCATCACGGTGGAGTTCCGTGGGCAAGGGAGCGTCGCACTACTAGACTGTCTTGCTACGCGCCTGTCGCAAGCGACGCATGCCGTGCACCAAGCGATCTACTCACTTGACTCGCGAGTAACGGGCTCGATGCGGCACGGTGCGTGCCTCGCTCGCGGCGCCGCGCTCGTCCTTCCGCAACTCGGGTGCGAAGCGACTGGTACCAAGTCAATGCGCGCTGTACCGCGAGGATCGTCATCGTGCCGAGGAACCCGAGCGTCAGCAGGTACACTGCGGTGGCGGGCAATACGATCGCTCCTGCCGACGCCACCACCGCGGCCAATACGACCATCGCGATAGCTGCCAGGATCAGTGCTGCCAGTGCCGCGAGGGCGATGGCAGACCCCAGCATCCACGCGATGATCCCGACGGGCAAGGCGTACGGGAGCAGGATAGAGCCGACCAGGGTTGCACCAGCACGACCCGTCAGTCGGTTAGTTCGAGGCCATGGTGTCCGACGCCGCGTGGCGACAGGGGCGCTCCCGTGCTGCTCCGTCGAATAGCCAG
>CAZPPG010000093.1:0-10271 GCA_964588385.1 uncultured Phycisphaeraceae bacterium | reverse complement strand
ACTCCCGACCTCATCATTGCGAACGATGCGCTCTACCAACTGAGCTACCGCCCCAATCGCGGCGAGAGTATAGCCCCACACCCCCGAACCGTCATGGCCCATCGCCGCCATCTCCGGTCGATGCCGCTGGCACCGCTGAACCGCCGCCTCGGACCCGCTTCCCCTCCCGCAAGAGATACCACCGCCCCAACCGCTGCAGGACGCACGCGTTCTGGCTCATGGTGCGCCACCGTGGTATTCTTATTGAGAATGAATTATCAAAGTCCGAGACAGGCCGCCTCCGCCCCCGTCGAGCCCTCCTCTGCCCGACGTGTCGCGTCCGCCACGCGCCGATCTCGGTCTCTCCTGCCGTCTCTCACGTTTCTTCTCCTCGCGTTGGCCTCCTTGGTCGGCTTCGCGTGCGAGCGGCCATCATCGCGCGTCGCGCAGCGTCCGTCCGGCCCCATGCGAGTCGTCGTAACCCTCCCGCCATTGGAGGGTCTCGTGCGTGCCTTGCTGCCCGCGGACGCCACGATCCGTGTGCTGATCCCGCCCGGCCGATCTGAGCACGGATACGAGCCCACGGTGGAAGACGTGCTCGCCCTCGAAAGCGCGGACGTGGTTGTGCTGGTTGGCATGGGATTGGAATCCTCGGTCGACACCGCGCTGCGCAAGAGGCCGCGTCCCTACCGGCATGAAGCCCGCCTCGGTGTCATCCTCGGCCTGGAGGATGCGCACGGGGGACACGGCCACGACGAGCACGTCCACGACGAACACGCACATGCCGACGAAGCCCATGCCTCCGATTCCCACGCGCACGACCACGCACACGCCGTCGATCCGCATGTCTGGCTCGATCCTGTTCTCATGCAGCAGGCGGTCCCCGAGATCGCCCGCCTCATCAAGGCCAGTCTGACCGAGAGCGGCCTCGGCAATGCCTCCGCCGTTGATGCCGCAGTGGCCGACACGCTCGCGAGAATGGCCGCAGTTGACGGGGCATACCGCAGCGGCCTGGCCCAACTCGCCGGGCGAGCCATCGTGACACACCACGCCGCGTTCGGACGGTTGGCCGACCGCTACAACCTGCGTGTTGTGGAGGTCATCCGCCCCATCGAAGGCGCCGAGCCAACGCCTGCCAACATCGCGCAAGTGTCGGAGGCGATCGCCCGGGAAGGCGTCCGGGCCATCTTCGTTGAGCCCCAGTTTGACGCCCACGGCGCTCAGTTGATCGCCGAAAAGACCGGCGTCAGGCTCGGAACGCTCGATCCACTGGGCAGCGGCGACTGGTTCGCCATGATGGAAGCCAACCTGCAAGAACTCACCGACAAACTCGGCCCGTGACGCGACGCCGACCCTTGCGGTACACTCGTCAATCGAGGGCTCGCTCGCGCGATTCACATGACCAACGCACACGGAAACGACATCGCGATCGATATCCGGGACGTCTCGTTCACCTACACTCGTGCGGGGAGCACGCCCGTTCCCGCGCTCGACCGCGTATCGCTCCAGGTCCGTGCCGGCGAGCGACTGGGAATCCTCGGTCCCAACGGCGGCGGCAAGTCCACGCTTCTGAAACTCATGCTCGGCCTCATGCGCCCAAGTGGCGGCTCCATCGCGATCTGCGGCCGCTCCCCTTCCGACGCACGCCGAGAGCGAATGCTCGGATACGTCGCCCAGCGGGTCGAGGCCGAGCTCTCCTTCCCGATCAGCGCACGCGAAGCCGTGCTCATGGCGATCGAACTCGGCACACCCGCCTGGCGCGGACGCTCCCGAGCCTCCCGCGACCTGGCCGAGCAATGCCTGGAGCGCGTCGGAGCGATGAATGTTGCCGATCGACCCGTCGGCTCGCTCTCCGGCGGCCAGCTCCAGCGCGTCATGATCGCCCGGGCCCTGGGACGAAAGCCGCGCGTGCTCCTGCTCGACGAGCCGACGGTCGGCATCGACCCCTCCGGCCAGCAGCGATTCGGTGAACTCATCGCACGCCTCGCCGCCGAACTTGGACTCACGATCGTCATCGTCAGCCACGACGTGCGCGCCATCGCCGCGGGGTGCGATCGCGTGGCGTGCCTGAGCCGCACGCTCCACTATCACGATGCACCCGCCGGACTCACACCCGCCGTGCTGGGTGAAGTCTTCAAGCACGATCTGGCGGCCGTCTTCGGCGATGTGCACCTGGACGCGCACCGGGCCGCCGAGTGTTCCGTCCCCGGGCACGATCATCCGCCGCCGGCTGCCGATGTTCCCGCGCCCCCGAACCGCCATGTGCACGGCCCAGGCTGCTCCCATTCTCATGGTCCGTCGCCCGAAGGAGGCGACTCGTGAAGACTCTCGACTACCTCACCGGCCCGTCGGCCGATCTCTTCTGGCCGGGCGTAGTCACGCTCCTCATCGTCGCTGTTGTCTGCTCGCTTCTCTCCGTCATCGTGGTGCTCAAACGCATGGCATTCGTCGGGCAGGGCGTGAGCCACGCCGGCTTCGGCGGCGTCGGACTCGCTGCCGCGCTCGGCCTGGCCGCTTCCGCGCCGGCGATGCTCGCCATCGTCGTCGCATTCTGTCTCTTATCAGCATTTCTCATCGCGACGCTCTCCCGTAGGAGAGACACCGAACCGGACACCGCCATCGGCATCGTCCTCGTCGGCGCGATGGCCCTTGGTTCGGTCCTGCTCCACGTGGCGCATCAGACCCATCCGGCTGAGAGAGTGCCAGGGTGGGAGGGCGTGCTGTTCGGGTCCATCCTGCTTTCCGGCTGGTCGGAGGCGATGTGGAGCGTCATCGTCGCATCCGCCATCATCGCGACTGCCGCGTGGTGCCGCCGATCCGTCGTCGCATGGGCCTTTGACGAACCGGGCGCCGAGGCGATGGGTGTCCGCGTCGGCCTCGTCCGCGCGCTGGTGCTCACACTTGTCACGCTCGCGATCGTGCTCGCCATGAAAGTGGTGGGGGTGGTGCTCGCCACGGCAATGCTCGTGCTCCCCGCAGCAATCGCGCTCACGCTCTCCACCCGCTGGAGAGCCACACTCATCGGCGCCGTTCTCGCCGGCGTGCTGGGCGCTGGCGCGGGCGTCGTCCTCAGCTTCGAAGCAAACTGGCCTCCCGGCGCCGCCGTTGTGCTCGCCCTCGTGGCGATCTATGCACTCGCAAAGGCATGGCGTGCGATCTCGAGCGGGCACACGCCGGCCCGCGCGCCGACACCGTGAGCCGCCCGATATCATCAAAGTGTGATCGCATCGAAGCAGTCTCCGCGCCCGCCCGCGACTTGCCCCATCCGTCGCACGGCACGCGCGGGGACCAACCAGCAGGAACCGCTCCATGAAGGCCGAGACCATCCTCGCAGAACTGAACCGGCTCCGAAACGACCTGCCCAAAGACCCCTCGGACGTCGAGTGGTTGACCCTGCACCACGTCTTCTGCTTCGTCTCTTACAAGGTCGCGGAACTGCAGAAGTACCTCGATGAACAGGCATCGAAGGGCGCCTTCGACGACTTCGAGCCCTGAGAAGACCCCGTCGCTCGCCATCGATCGCCGGTGCCGCCGAGACCGCTGGCTCGACTGTATCGGACCCTCCCGTGCCCCGAATCCGGTGGTCGTTGCAATACGACTTGCATCGACGGGCGATCATCGCGATAATGACATCATCGCGACGCGCGACCGACGCCGAGGCGTTTCAACCTCGCCGACGCCCGGAAGCAGACGCGACGACCGAGGGAGTGTCCTTCTCTCCTCGGGCGATGTGCCGCGGGCGACGGCTCGCGGGAAGGGGCTCGGCGGCTTGCCTGGTACAGGGCGGGCGACGGCTGAGCAGGTCCTTCGGTAAAGGAGGTGATCCAGTGACGAATGGTGACTGTACAAAGGGGCTTCGCTCATAAGAGCGTGCTCGACGGAGCTGCGCTTGAGCGCGCCCCGACTGAACAAGCGGCCGAGGGTCGAGAGACCCCCGGCCGCGATTGTTTTTCCATCGAACCCATAAGGCACACACGCACACGCGCCGTGCGCCCCGCGCATGTCGCGACGCGTGGAGCATCGCCCCGCCCCTGCCTCGAAAAAGAACACAGGCCCGTCCGGAGACGGGCCTGCGTTTGAATCAACTCGATACACCGGACGTGACGTCCGACTCACGCGTCATTCAGCGACGACGACGAGAGACGAGGCCGGCAACGCCGAGCAGCGCGAGGGCGCTGGGGGCCGGAACGAGGCTGAAGGCGTAGCCCATGCCGGCGTGGTAGCCGGTGGGGCCGGTGCCCAGGGACGAGATGCCCGTGGCGATCCAGTCAGCGCCAAGGTTGGTCAGCTGGGTGCGGAGGGCGGTCTCAGACTGAGTGAAGCTGCTGATGGCGTGGAACACGAAGAACGTGTAGGAGTCGCCATCGTTGAGCGGGCCGCCGTTGGCAGCGATCAGGTCGATCGTCATGCCGGCGCCCAGGTCGCCCAGGCCGTAGAGGCCGCCGCCGACGCCGCCGAAGGAGCCGAACGGCGTGTTGGCGTCACGATCCTCGAAGCCGTAGTAGGAAGAGTCGACCACTTCGCCGCCGAGCGGATCGATGCGGGCATACTCGGAGAACTGCGAGGGCTCGATGTCCCAGTCAACCTCGCGGTTGTAGCGGGCGCTGTTGATCGTGCCGCCCGACGTGTTGGTGACGGTCACGGCGATGCCGATGACGTTCTCAGCGAAGAAGCTGTAACGCTGAGAGACCGTGGCCTGACCGCCGTTGACGCTGTGCTCAATGACCGCAGAGCTGGCGAGGTAGTTCTCGCTGTTCAGCGAGATGTTGGCCGAGCCCATGAAGTAGTCATCGCCGCGAGCGTTGGTGCCGTCCAGGGAGAGGGCCCAACCCTCGGTCGGCGTGCCGGGGTTGATCGGGTCGTAGTTATCGGAGAGGCGCTGGAAACCAAAGCCGCTCGTCGGGGTGTAGATCGAACCGCCACCATTGATGCCGACGGCGAAACCGCCACCGGGGCTGAAGATCGTGCCGTCAGCGGCAGCGATACCCGCGAGAGCAGACAGAACGGCGGCGGACGCAAGAATCTTCTTCATCTCAAAACCTCCAAATATGGATATCTGAACCTCTCCCGAACCAAACACAGATTGTCCGGAAGAGAACCTCCAAACGTGAGCCGGAGAGAGACACGAACGCTGCACTCCGGCGCGAAAACCCTTAGAAACGAGGCGAAATCTCCGTCTGTCCAACTCGGAGCGGCGTCTGCGTAACTCGGATGTGTGATTTAATCCCCAAGAGCAGAGATCCCACCCGTCGACGAACCACCCAGTGGGCGAGACAGTCTCACCCAGGGAGAGTATGACACAGATTCAGGGGAGTTCCAAGGAAAATTGAGGAATTTCACGTCATAAAGAGCTGAACGGGAAACAAGTGTCCTTACAAAATATGAACATATCCGCCAAAACGTCCTGATCTCACGAATGCGAACTTCCCGGCAACCCGGACGCCCCGACGTCCGCTCAGTTGAACCCGATCAGCTCGCCGACCATCGGGCCGAACTTCACGATGAAGCCCGCGAACACGACCGACACGATCGAGATCAGCTTGATCATGATGTTCAGCGACGGGCCGGAAGTGTCCTTGAATGGATCGCCAACGGTGTCGCCGACAACCGTCGCCTTGTGGTCCTCTGATCCCTTGCCGTACACATACTTCTCGCCCTGTCCGGTCGTAACCAGTTCACGCGCCTTCGCAAGAATCGCCGTGCGGATCTCCGCCGGCACCTTCTGCTGGACCGCCGGGTCATTCACATAATCGACCGCCTTGATGCGCCCGATCGACTCAATGAACTTCTTCGCGTTGTCCCACGCGCCGCCCGCATTCGCCATGAAGATCGCGACAGCGAAACCGCAAGACAACCCGCCCGCAAGCATCCCCATCACGCCGGGAACGTTCAGAATCAACCCGACCGCCAGCGGCACGACCACCGCCAGCATCGACGGCATGATCATCTCGCGCTGAGCGCCCGCCGTCGAGATCGAGACACACGTCGCGTAATCCGGATACTCCACGCCCTCAAACGTCACACGCTTGGGCCACTGCTCCGGGTCCGAGATCTGCGCCTCGGACATGCCCTGCTGACGGAACGCGTCGCGCATCTTCGCGAACTGGCGACGACACTCCGCCATCATCGCGTACGCCGCGCGCCCAACCGCCGACATCGTCATCGCGCAGAAGAGGAACGTGATCATCACGCCCATGAACAGACCGCCCAGCACCCGGGGGTTCGTCAGCGTCACGTCGTAGAACGCCATCACGTCCGACATCGCGCCCTCGCGGCTCGAAACCACCTCGAACTCGAACTCGTGCGTGTGGTCGCCGTGACCCGCCGTCGCAGTCAGCACATACTTGCGGGACTCGCGGAACGCCGCGGCCGTGCTGACGGCGTGGTCCGCCCCATCCGCGTGGTCATGATCCTCATGGGCATGCGGATTCCACGGAGCCGCAGTCAGCACCGCGCCCGCCTTGATCACCTCATCAAAGTGCATGCCCGCGACCTGCGAGCGATCCGCAAGCATCGCACCGTCGACATACCGATCCTCCCCGGGCACAACAATCGCGAACTTCCCGTGACCCGCGTACACCGCGTGCGCCGTCTCCGGCGCCACATATCCGCTCTTCTCGGCGTACTGAATCGACTGGCTCGTGATCTGCGTCTGAACAACCTGCACATACGCCGCGAACAGCGCAAGCGCTGTCAACGCAGCCGAACCGATCGCAAAGCCCTTGCCGATCGCCGCAGTCGTGTTCCCCAGGGAATCCAGCGTGTCCGTCCGCTGACGCACGATCGGCGGCTGGCCGGACATCTCCGCGTTGCCGCCCGCGTTGTCCGCGATCGGCCCGTACGCATCCGTCGCCAGGGTGATGCCCAGCGTGGCGAGCATGCCCACCGCCGCGATCGCCACGCCGTAGAGCCCCATCATGAAGTGCTCGGTGCCGTTGGACAGCGCGAACGCCGCCAGAATCGCCACCACGATCGTCAGCAACGAAGCCCACGTCGACTTCATGCCCACCGCGATGCCGCCGATGATCACCGTCGCCGGACCCGTCACCGCCTGCTCCGCGATCGACTTGGTCGGACGATACTCATAACTCGTGTAGAACTCGGTCGCACGCGCGATCACCAGGCCCGCGATCAACCCCGCAACGATCGAGCCGCCCACGCCATAGAACGTCAGCCCCGCCGCCTCAGCGCCCGTTGAACCCTTCAGGATCAGCCACGGGATCGCGAACGCCCCGACCACGATCAGCCCCGACGCGAGATAGATGCCGCGATTGAGCGACGCCAGCAACTGGTTGAACGTCGCCCCTTCCTTCGCACGCACCGCGAAAATGCCCATGATCGAGCACAGGATGCCCAGGCCCGCGAGCGCCATCGGGATCACGGCCATTCGCATGCCCAGGTTCGCCGACTCGCTCGCGCTCAGCGTCGAGATCGACCAGGCGCCCGCCGCACCCAGCATCGCCGTCGACAGCACCGATCCGTAGTACGACTCGTAAAGGTCCGCGCCCATGCCGGCCACGTCGCCGACGTTGTCGCCGACGTTGTCCGCCACCGTCGCCGGATTCCTCGCATCGTCCTCGGGAATGCCCGCCTCAACCTTGCCCACCAGGTCCGCCCCGACGTCCGCCGCCTTCGTGTAGATGCCGCCGCCCACGCGCGCAAACAACGCCTGCAGCGAGGCGCCCATCGCGAACGAGAGCGCCACCGTCGTCGTGTTCCGGATGTCCGTGTCGATCCCCAGCTGCTCGCCGAACCCGTTCAGAATGATGAACCACACCGACACGTCCAGCAACGCAAAGCCCACGACGTTCAGGCCCATCACCGCGCCCGAGCGGAACGCAACCGTCAGGCCGTCGTTCAGCGACTCCTTCGCCGCCGCAGCCGTGCGGCTCGACGCGTTCGTCGCCATGCTCATGCCGAACCACCCGCACAACCCGGACAGCAGGCCCGCGATCGGCACGCCGATCAGCGACAGCGTCGGCTGAAGCCCCTGCGAGGCCATCAGCGCCAGCAGCCCAAGGAGCGCCACGAACACGAACGCCACCACGCGATACTGACGCTTCAGATACGCCATCGCCCCGTCACGCACCGCCTTCGCGATCCGGACCTGCTCATCATCGCCGGGCGAACGCTTCATCACCGAAGCGGTGAAGATCCGCGCCATCAACAGAGCCGCAATCGCGCCGATCGGCGCCAGCCAGAATGCATCGGGGATCGTGCTCATGGACGCGAGCGTGAACGTCATCGTCTGTGTCATGGGAAACTCCCGGAGTCGATTCAGGTTTCGGCGATGAACGAGCGCTTTCGATCAAGAGGGGACCACCGCGCGGGTCCTCGAAAGACTCTTGCAGGAACGTGGGTAACGTACACAAACGGGACATCACCTGCGCGGCGACGTTCCTTCGGCACCAGACCGTTCAACGTGCGTGAATCAGGCCGGAGCCCGCGCCGGGCGCGGAGCCCGGGGCGTACGCAGCGGCGCAATACCCGCCGCGACGCGGTTGGTCGTCTTGCGCTGGCGGCGGCGGCGGCGCTCCGAGGGCTTCTCGTAGAACTCCTTCCGCTTGATATCCTTCGTCAGGCCCTCTTTCTCGCAGAGCTTCTTGAAGCGGCGCATCATCTGCTCGACAGACTCACCGCCACGTGACTTGATCCGGATCGCCATGAATGCCCCAATCGCTCATGCCAAGCGTGAATACGTGAACAACAACCTCGAGGAGGCCCTCTGGCCCCCCCGCGCCGGGCGCCCGGCAGGGAGAGGGGAATAGAAGCCCGCCCCGCCCGGGGGATCAAGTCCCGACCGGACCAAACGGGTGCCGATCGCTCGCATTCCTTACTATTGCCCCCAGGATCCCGCTCGCAACCCCCTCGCGCTCCCCCCCATGCTGCTGATCGACGCGTACAACGTCCTCTGGCTCGGGGCCGCCTCTGAGCCCCACGGCCCCGACCTCAGCGTCTCAGGACTGCTGCGGCTGGTCGCCCACAGCCGCTACCGCAAGTGGAACATCCGACTTGTCTGCGACGGGCACCCGCCGAGCGGCGAAGGCCTGCCCTCGCCCGCCTTCGGTCACAGCGCATCAATCCTCCAACTCGGACCCGGAGAGATCGTCTACGCCGGCCACGCTGGCTCGGCCGACGACGTGATCGAGCGCATCATCGAGGGACACACCTCCGCTCGCGATCTGCTCGTCGTCAGCTCCGATCGACGCGTCAAGCGAGCCGCCGGCCGCCGCCGAGCCCGCACCATCGCCAGCGAGGTCTTTCTGGCCCAGGTGCTGAACGATCGCACCCGAGCGCCGATGCCCGCGATACCCGCCTTCGTCCAGGAGATCCCGCTCGGCGCACACGCGATCGACCTCTGGCGCCGAGAGTTCGGGTTGCCTCCGGAGTCGGACCGCGCTCTGGTCGACGGTCTCGCCCCGCCGCCGCTCGATATCAACGCTCTCACCTCGCGCCCCGCGCCGCACGCGTCCCGCTCGCCGAAGAACTCCGTTCCGAAGCACACCGGGCAAACGCCGCGCCCAGACCTCGCGCCCCAGCACGCTCCCCCGCCGAGGCGACTCAAGGACGACCCGCTCCTCCGCGACCTCATGCAAGAGTGGGGGCTCACCATCGATCTGGACGATCTGGACACCGGTAGATGGCTCGAACGCCACCCCGAATCGCCCGGACGAACGCCCGATGAGTGAGGGATCACGCCACATGAGCGCCACACGCACTCGCACAATCGCAAGATCCGCCGCGGCTGTGCTCGCGCCGCTCTGGCTCGCGTCCTGCACCTCCGCCGAAGTCCAGAAGCAGGGCACGCACCAGACCGAGGCGTCATACGCGCTCCGCTCACTCACCGCCGCTCTCCCCGAATGGGTCACACCGCAGGCCGTCGCCGCCGCCGCCGAGCAGACCTTCCGCGACCGCGGCTACGCCGTCACCTCCGCGGTCTCGACCACCGACAGCGTGCGCGTCGTGGCGCGCGAGCCCAACACGGGCTCGCTCAAGAAGATCGTCGTGAGCGCAACCTGGCACGGGGGCGGCTCAAGCGTTTCCGTCACAAGCATGCCGCTGGGAGATCAACTGCGCTCCCGCGCGATCCTTGATGGTGTGCTGGCCCGGCTCGGGCTTTGATGCACAGATCGGCGTGGCCTCGCCCTCCCACATCCCGACTCTCGCCCCTCCATCGTCACCCCCGCCTTCCGCCTTCCTCCCTCTGTCCGCCATCTGGCTATCTGCAATCTGCCATTTTCCTCGCTTGACTTTCCTCACTGACACACTGTTGTCAGTGAACCCGCGCGCAT
>CAZPPG010000092.1:0-10457 GCA_964588385.1 uncultured Phycisphaeraceae bacterium | reverse complement strand
CGCAGGGCCATGTTCAGGAAGTCGGCCCACTGCTGGGTCGTGATCTCGAGCTTGGAGATGCGGTAGGCGTAGGAGACCGAGCCGCGCCCCTTGTTGCCATCGACCGGCGGCCCGCCCGGGTACGCGGGGTTGTTCAGGTCGGTGATGTTGGCCCACTGGAAGTCGTAGTCGGGAGGAATATCCGCCCGGGCGACGCCGCTGGCCTGCACGGCGGCCGCGATGCACCAGCCGACGAGTGACGGGAGGGCGTTCCTGCAGTACTCTCTGGCGGTCATTCCCATGCTCCGTCGGAAACGCGCGCACCGATTCCCCCGTGCACAATGCCACAGGATTCCCCCCACGGCCAGTAATCCTGCGGTCGCAGCTCAGCCCCCGCCCCCCGTGTGCTCGAATTGTCCAAAGCCGCCCCCTTCTCCCCACCGAACGCAAAGGCCCGATATCAGCACAGCGAACCGTGGCTCGCCTCTTCCCGTTCCCGGGATCGAGGCGGCATTGGAGCAAGTCGGACATTCTACGTCAACACGACAAAGAACAAAGTCGCACAAAGTCGCGAGATTCCACAGATGCGTGTGCGCCGACCAGGTTTTCGCACATATCTGTGCGGCGTCTGCTTCCAGATCAGGAGTTATCCACATTGGAGCAAGCATCGCCCGGAGTGAGAAACACGGCGCTGCACACTGAATCGTTGAATACCGCGGTCATGCCGAAGTCGGCGAATCATCTGTCTACCGTACCGCGGCGCATCGCGGCGCCGGTCCGACCGCATCTCCGTGGATCGTTCCGCGGATTGAGGCGCGGCTCTCCCCGGCGTCCTCTCGATCAAGACGACGACATCGCGGATTTACCCGCTTTGGGCTTGTACTTGCGGCGAAGCCATCGCGCGAGCCCGTCTAAGTCGGGAAAGAGGGTGCATTCATCGATACCCGCCAGGCTTAGAAAGTCCTCAGCCCCTGCGATGGCATCCGGCGGGATCGTTACGCTCCGCACGAATCGTGAGCTGGATGACTCAATCGAACTCGGGTCGTTTCCATGGATGGTGAAACACCCCTTTTGAGCGTGGAGTCGCTGGATTGACCACTTCGGCTCAACGACGATGGGTAGCCTGTGAGGCCACGAACGAGCCCGAATGAAGGAGTCGTAGTAATCAGGCAGCTGGTCCACGCCAAGGGTAAAAATCATTGGCTTCCCGACGGACGCTTGAGTCAGTCGAAATGCGTTCATGATCCACACCGTCGGGGATTCACCGCCATCCCGAATGGCAAAGAAGAGCGCCACGGCAAAGGAATCGGTCCAGTCCAGAAGCCTTGTCGGGGCTCCATGGTGCTGCATTAGCGTGAGCAGGTCCCAAGATGATGACTGCGCGATGCCGTTTCGGTGCGCTCGCGTAAAAAACTCATCAAAAAGGTGGGCCTCGCTGGCGAGAAACCCCTCACGAATCACACCCGGCACCAGCGGCCATTCCGCCCGCCCGTGACCTCGAAATAGCGCTCCGGTGCGAGTACACCCCATCTCGTGCCGACACATAGCCACTTGATCCAGGACGCGCTGCCAAGCGGACAACGAGTGGCGTCGCTCACGAGCGAGCGATGCCGATTTCCCCTTGGACACGGGAGCGTCTGACAATCCGCCTGCCCCGGCCAAAAAGTCACTCACATCCTCCATGGCTCCGTCCCCTTGTTGCAGCGTGGCTGGGCGCAGCCATGCATTGCTCAATCACCGAGAGCGCTCGGATGTACAGACTAATCGAGAACCGGCTAGCTGGTGTTACGACTTGTCACATGCCTTGCCCCATGCCGCCCCCTTCCGGTATCACACGGCAGAGCCGCGCCTTCGTTCGGGGATCGAGGCTCAACCCTGCAAGTGACGCCGCATGGCAAGTTCGGCAGCCGTCCGGGTTGCGCCGCGCTCGGCGGTCCGGGCAACAATTCCTGATCGCCGCCCGTCACACTGTCGGCTCGAGGAGCGATTTCTCTGTGTGGCCGCTGGGGAGAGCAGGGTCGCCGGTCTAGGGAAATTCGGCCCGCCGCGGCTCGCATCCACGGATTCGTGTGCAAGAACGCTCTTCTGACACAGATCTGTGGATTGCGGCACCCGTCCGGGTTCGGCGCACGGCCGCCCGCTGTCTGCGGCTCTTGGGAGTAGGGTGCAGGGCGGGCGGCCGTTCCGACCCGGCATAGCGATAGGGGTGCTCCGCATGCTGCTGCGTTCGATCCCTCGGCTGGTCCCGCTCGCCGCGGTTCTGGTATATATATGGGAGGCCGTCATGAAGTCTATCGCTCTGGCGTTGGTCTGCTGGTGTATGTCGCTCCTTGGGGGGTGTGCTGGTGGTGATCGCGTCGGCGCGCGGACCGAGTTGCGCATGCTCGAGCCGGGCGCACTCGTGGGCTACGCCGGCGACGGAACCGAGTCTGCAAAGATCCTGGAGTCGCTGGCACCCCTTTGAATTTCTGGCAGGATCCTCTAATGGCGGCAAGGACGCTCTACGAAGGCTGTTTGATCACTGGGACGCGGGTGACGGCGCCCGCACATCGAGCGCGTGAGTCCTCGCGAGTCCGACTCGGTTAGTCGTTCACTTGATTTGATTCTGCTCTCGCAGCAATTTGACGGCCATGCCGGTCATGTCGAGTGCCATTGGCTTAGTCTTGGTCGCTGTGTCGTTCACTCTGACCCGGGCCGCCGCCAGCACTTTCATGGCAGAGGCTCTGCCGTACCGCTCGTTGCGGTGCGGCACGTTGTCGTCTTCGTCATCCCCGTCGATGATGATCTCCGAGCCGGCCTTGAGACACATCAACACTTCGGCGGCGGTTGGCCGGCGCTTTGCGTGCGTCACAAAGTAGTCCTGAACCAGCAGGACCACCCCCGATATCACGGGCGTTGCCTGGCTGGTTCCGCTCTGAACAGACAGCCCGTCGTCCGAATCAGCACCAGTGGAGGTGATCGGGGCGCCGGGTGCGAAAACGTCCGTGGCGTGGACCTCATCGACGATCGGGTTCAGTCTCTGGGTAAATGGCGTAAGCCTGTCCGGCCCCGTCGTTCGCGCCATCGCTCCGCTTTGGTAGGCCAGCGGCCCCGGGATGACGCTGTCGTACACAGCGCCAACGCTGATAGATTCCGGGATGATCGCCGGGAAGCTCATCCCCTGGTCCTTCCAGCGGAAGTAGTCGTTCCCTGCGGCGATGACGACCAGCGTGCCCGCCTTTGTGAGGCTATCGACCCGCTCGCCTATCTTGCGAAACAGATCGGCAGCGCCGGGCTCGGCCAACGCCTCCGCGAACTTCTTGTAGTTCCTCGAATTGCCCAACGACATCGACACGGCGCCGATTTGCATCTGCTTCGCGTTTGCGATCGTCCAGTCGAGCGCCGCCAGTGTCCACTCAAAGCTCCCGCTCCCGTCGGCTCTCAGCACCTTCAGCGGGATCACCGACGCTTCAGGTGCCACACCGACCGGGGCGAACCGCCCCGACGCCGCGACGATGCCTGCGACATTGGTACCGTGGCCGTTGCCGTCGGTGACGTCGTCGGCCGCGCCCTCGTCGGTGAAGTTCTTCCACGCGGGAACGCGCCCTGCAAAGTCGCGATGGGTTCGGCGCAGCCCGCTGTCGATCACCACGACGGCGATTCCCGCGCCTGTGACGCGGAAGAACCTTCTCGCCTCCGGCAACCGCAGAATGGTGTCCACTTCGATGTCCATGAGCTTGAGTTGCGTGGCCTGATCGGGGGGGACAGAAATGACCTTCTCGTCCGGCGGGATGCGGAGGTCAAGCGGCCCACGATCCTGAGCGCGCGCCTCCCGAGCCCCCACGCTCACCAGTCCTGCCAACGCAGTAGTCATGAACAGCCTTTGCATGTCGATCCTCCTGTCCAACCTCACGCTTGATCCTGCGGGTACCTACGACACACGATGCCGCCCAGACGCGCGGGTCGGTCAATCCTCTAAGGAGCGGACCAGGTCCAGTACCTGCTGGTCATTCGTGCTGGATGGCGCAGCGGCCACTCGCGCGACGCCAGCGGTACCCCGCCCTGCACGCGACAGGGCGCCGTACGCCATGTACTCGGCCGAACGACGCGCGCTCACCTCGGTGAACGTCTCGACCAGGTGAAGCAGAGTGTCGTTGTCGCCCACCGCGAAATCGGCACCAACCACGAAGCTGACGTTGATGTTGCTGAGCAGCCCGAAGAGCGTTCCCGTGAGCGACTTGGCCTGCCGTCCTGCGATCTTGCCGATGCGCCTGATCGCCTTCGCTTCGTTGGAAGTGACCCCGGTTCCGGCCGTGTCCACTCGCGCCGGGGCCGCAAAGCCGGCGCTGACTGCCGTGGGTTCGGCGCCCTTCTCGGTCAGGTACTCCGCGTAGTACACCCTGATGTATGTGCGCGTCGCGGGCTCCTCGTCGCCAATCTTCGGGTTGGTGATCTGCCCCTTGGAATCGCGAGACTCGACCTTCTGACCCAGCTTGCAGAACACGGGCATGTCGGCGTAGACGCAGTCGTACATTGCTTCAAAGAACACGGTCGCGATACCCTGAATGTCGTCGTCCGACACGCCGCTGGACACGTCAGGCTTGGAGAGATTCGTCCCGTCGCGGTCGATGAAATCGCCGCTGCCGTAGGCCTTGTAGTAAGCGACCAGCACCTTCGCAAAGTCAGGGCCTCCCCCGCTCTTGGCCGCGTCCGCGGAAGCCGCGTCTCCCGCCGCAAGCTCCTGGATGAGGGCCTCCTTGCGCTCGGTCAATCGGCGCACGAAAGCGCTGAGATCGTCCGTCGTGATTTCTCGGGGCTGGACCACCCTCCCCTGGGTTTGCTGCTCGTACGCGGCCTCGACAGACTTCTGCACGAGAGGCTCGGCAAGCAGCGCGCGAACGGCCCCGCCGGGCTCGGGTGCAGCGACTCCTTGGGCGCTCGCCCTGGACGCCCAAGACGAGCCTGCCCCAGAGGGCTGCGAAGCCGACCGGACGAGTTCTCGAAACGCTCGCATCTGCGTGCTCGCGGGTGCCCCGCCGACGGCGGCGCTCACCGTTGCCGCGGTTGCACCGGCCGCTGGCTTGCCCGCGGCGAAGTCGTTTCGCCCGGCCGAGAAGGCGTCCTTTGAATTGAATTGGCTCTGGCACCCCGCACAGTACAGGAAGATGCCCAGACCGACCCAGCCAGCGATTCGCATGATGTCGCTCCTCCGTAATTCGTGGTTGTTCTTGGTGCTACGTGCTACCTCACCCATTCCGATCGCGAACAGCAACGATTGTGCGCCCGCCAGGGGGGCGAGGGCAGGCCCTTCAATAGCCGCGATCTGCGTGCATCGGTGCACGAATGTGCAGGGCATTTGTCGTCAGGCGTCAGCTACAGCACCGGTGCAAGGAGGGTGCGTCATCACCCCCCCCCCAAAAAAAATGATCGCTCTGCATACGCATGTTGTTACGTGAATCCTCAATTTCGCGGCCTACCCGGCAGATCGCTAAAGGAGCAACTTCACGCCTTGCCCCATGCCGCCCCCTTCCGGTATCACACAAAACGTTTGGGTAGCGCTTTGGTTCGGGGACCGATCCCCGGCGCTGCCGCCGAAGGAGCCGAGCATGCAAGCCGTTGCGAGACAGGGTGTTGCCGCATCCCGACCCCGCCGCGCCAAGCCCCGCCGCCGCTTCCCGCCCGAGGTGCTGACCGACCAGGAGGTCCGGGCCCTCCTGGACGCCTGCGGGCGGTACCACCCGGTCGCCCTGCGGAACCGGGCCCTGATCGCCCTGATGTACCGGGCCGGGCTGCGGGTGTCGGAGGCCCTGGCGCTGGAGCCCAAGGACGTGGACCTCGCGGCCGGGACGCTGCGGGTGCTCCACGGCAAAGGCGACCGGGCCAGGACGGTCGGGATCGACCCCGGCGCCGCGGCGATCGTCGCGGGGTGGGCCGAGGCCCGGGCCCGGCTGTCAATTGGCCCACGGTCGCCCCTGGTCTGCACGCTGGGCGGGCTTCCTCTGACGACCGGGTACGTCCGCAAGCTGCTGCCGCGGCTGGCCGGGCGGGCGGGGATCGCCAAGCGCGTCCACGCCCACGGGCTGCGGCACACGCACGCGGCGCAGCTGCGGTCCGAGGGGATCGACGTCGGAATCATCTCGAAGCAGCTGGGGCACCGGAGCATCCTGACGACGATCCGCTACCTCGACCACATCGCGCCGGTGGCGGTGGTGGAGGCGGTACGGGCGCGGGAGTGGTAAGTCAGGTATTCTGTTCCACAATGACAAAGCCAGGAGCAACGGCTCTCGACGTAATCCTGAATGGTTTTCGAGAGGACGCTAGGCACAATCGCGACCTAGGCGACCGCTTCGAGCGGCTCATTGCAGCCTTTCTCCGATCGGACCCCCTCTACGAGGACAAGTACTCCGACGTATGGCTGTGGAACGACTGGCCGGACAAGGGGCGGGTCGGCGACGTTGGCATCGACCTCGTGGCGCGGGAGCGGGCAACGGGCGAGTACTGCGCGATCCAGTGCAAGTTCTACCTGCCCGAACACACGATCTCCAAGGAAGACATCGATTCGTTCTTCACAGCGGCAGGGCGCGACCCGTTCACCTCGTGCATGATCGTCTCCACAACCGACCGCTGGGGAAAGAACGCCGAGGACGCGCTTCAGCAGTCGAAGCGCGTCGCTCGCATCGGCATCAGTGATCTGCGCGAGAGCCCGCTCGACTGGTCCAAGTTCGACCCCCGCCGCCCCACCACGCTCGGCTTGCGGACGAAGAAAGAACTGCGCCCGCACCAAGATCGGGCGATCAGCGACGTCCTCGCGGGATTCAAGAAATCGGATCGAGGCAAGCTGATCATGGCGTGCGGGACGGGGAAGACGTTCACAGCGCTGCGCCTCGCCGAGAAGATCGCACCCGGTGGTCATGTTCTGTTCTTGGTGCCGTCGCTGTCCCTGATGTCGCAGAGTCTGCGTGAGTGGACGGCCGAGGCCAAGAAACCGATCCACGCGTTGGCTGTCTGCTCGGACGCCAACATCGACAGGCGCAGGGGCAATGCCGAGGACGATCGTGCCGACATCGCGGTCTACGACCTGGCATTCCCCGCCACAACATCCGCGAAGCAGATCGTCATCCAATTCGAGGCGATCCAGGCGCGCGCGAGAAAGGACAAGGCGCGGGACCGCCTCACGGTGGTGTTCTCCACGTATCAGTCGATCGAAGCGGTGTCCAAGGCGCAGAAAGCGGGGCTGCCCGAGTTTGACCTGATCATCTGCGACGAGGCCCACCGCACCACCGGCGTGACGCTAAGCGGCGACGATGAAAGCCATTTCGTAAAGGTTCATGACGCCAAGTTCCTCAAGGCGGCCCGGCGTCTGTACATGACCGCGACCCCCAGGCTGTACGGCGATGAAGCCAAGAGCAAGGCTAAGGAGGCCGAGGCGGTTTTGTGCTCAATGGACGACGTGGCGCTCTTCGGCCCGGAGTTTCATCGGCTGGGCTTTGGCGAGGCCGTCGGCAAGGACCTGCTCGCGGACTACAAGGTGCTCGTGCTGGCGGTGGACGAGAAGTACGTTAGCACGGCGTTCCAGACAACGCTCGCCGAGAACAAGGAACTGCGCCTGGAGGACGCGGTGAAGATTACCGGCTGCTGGAATGGACTTTCTAAGAAGTTCGCTGCCGACAGCCCGGACGCCACCGCGCTCCACGGCGATACGGCGCCCATGCGCCGGGCGGTGGCGTTCTCGAGGTCGATCGCCGCGAGCAAAGCGTTTGTCCGCATGTTCGCCCAGATCATCGACGCTTACCGCCAGAAGCATCCCGACGACGACGCCTACCTCCGCTGCGAGGGCAACCATGTTGACGGCACGTTCAACGCCCTAAAGCGCACAGAATTGCTCGACTGGCTCAAGGCCTCAAGCCCCGACAACACGTGCCGCATTCTCTCCAACGCCCGTTGCTTGTCGGAGGGCGTGGATGTGCCCGCGCTTGACGCGGTGCTATTCCTGCACCCGCGAGATTCAGTGGTGGACGTGGTCCAATCCGTGGGCCGCGTCATGCGCCGCGCGCCCGGGAAGCAGTACGGCTACATCATCCTGCCCGTAGGCATCCCGGCGGACGTGAAGCCGGAGGATGCCCTGCGCGACAATGAGAAGTACAAGGTCGTCTGGCAGGTGCTCCAGGCATTGCGTGCCCACGACGACCGCTTCAACGCCACCATCAACCAGCTCGATCTAAACAAGGCACGCCCGGACAACATCCAGGTCATCGGCGTGGGTGGCCCCGCCGGAGACGGCGATGCATCCGAAGGAGGCGGCGCGCCCAAGGCCCGCGAGATTCAGGCCGCGTTCGCCTTCCCGCAGATCGACGACTGGAAGGATGCCATCTATTCCAAAATCGTCATCAAATGTGGCGATCGGCGATACTGGGAGACGTGGGCGGCGGATGTCGCCAAGATCGCTGATCGGCACACGACCCGGATCAAGGCACTGCTCGACGGCAACGACAAGAAGCAGGCAAAAGCGTTCGAAGCATTCTTGAATGGCCTGCGCACCAACCTGAACCCCGCCGTCTCCCGCGCAGATGCGATCGAAATGCTCGCTCAGCACCTGATCACCCGCCCCATTTTCGACGCGCTCTTTTCCAACTACGCCTTTGCCAAGGCCAACCCAGTGTCTCAGGCGATGCAGGGGATGCTGGATGCTCTTGATGATGAGGCCCTGCACAAGGAAACTGAGTCGCTCGACAAGTTCTACGCCAGCGTCAAGACCCGCGTCGAAGGAATCGACAACGCTGAGGGGCGGCAGAAGGTCGTCGTCGAGCTCTACGACAAGTTCTTCAAGATCGCGTTCAAGCGGATGCACGAGCGGCTAGGAATCGTGTACACACCTATCGAGGTCGTGGACTTCATCGTGCGTAGCGTGGAAGACGTACTGCGCGAGGAGTTCGGCACGACGATTGGGGCGGAAAACGTTCACGTCATCGACCCCTTCACGGGAACGGGCACGTTCATCGTGCGTCTGCTGCAGAGCGGGCTGATCTCGACCAAGGACCTGTCCCGCAAGTACGCGCACGAACTGCACGCCAACGAGATCGTGCTGCTGGCGTACTACATCGCCGCGATCAACATCGAGGAGACCTACCACGGCCTGATGCGAGCGGCGGAGAAAGATGTCGCGTACGAGCCCTTCGAGGGGATCGTGCTCACCGACACCTTCCAGCTCTTCGAGTCGGGCGCTGCCATGACCGGCGAGGGCCTACCCGAAAACACCGCTCGCGTGCGGCGGCAGAGGGCAGCCCCAATCCGTGTCGTCATGTCTAATCCGCCCTATTCAGCTCAGCAAGAGAGCGAGAACGACAACAATGCCAACTTAGAGTACCCCGCACTCGACGAACGCATACGAACAACCTACGCCGCCGAGTCCAACGCCAAACTTCTCAAGAACCTGTACGACTCGTACATTCGCGCCATCCGCTGGGCCACTGACCGCATCAAAGGAAACGGGGTCGTCGCCTTCGTCACCAACGGTTCGTTTATTGACGCCAACAACATGGATGGCCTTCGGGCCTGTCTGGTGGACGAGTTCACGGGTCTCTACGTTTTCAATCTGCGGGGCAACCAGCGTACGTCCGGTGAGTTGTCAAGGCAGGAAGGCGGCAAGGTCTTTGGCTCGGGCAGCCGCACGCCAGTCGCGATCACGGTCATGGTAAAGAA
Source organism: uncultured Phycisphaeraceae bacterium (assembly GCA_964588385.1). GTDB lineage: Bacteria > Planctomycetota > Phycisphaerae > Phycisphaerales > UBA1924 > JAHBWV01. The sequence continues at coordinate 800 of CAZPPG010000092.1, read as the reverse complement.
CCCCGCCAAGGCCGGCCCGGCGGTTCTGCGCTACCACGACATCGGAGACTACCTCAGCCGCGAAGAAAAACTTGCGTTCGTCGCCGAAGCTGCCAGCGTTGGCGGCCTCACGAAGGCGGGCAAGTGGAAACAGCTCGCTCCAAACTCCGACCACGACTGGATCAACCAGCGTGACCCGGCCTTCGAAGCGTTCATCCCGCTCGGAGATAAGGAAGGTACTCGTATCGGTACGGTCTTTGACACGTATTCCCTCGGCGTCGTTACTAACCGCGACGCGTGGGCGTACAACTTCTCGCAAGCTCGAGTGCGCTCGTCAATTGAGTCAATGATTGCGGTGTACAACGCGGAGCGAGTCAAGTACCGCAAGGCGTGCGAGGGGAAAGATAAGAAGCACCATCCCGATGTCGAGTCTGTGATCGCAAGCGACCCAAAGAGGATTAGTTGGACGCACAACATCAAGGAGGACTTGCGGCGCGATAAGGAGCTGGCTCTCGACAAAGCAGCCATCCGGCCAAGCTTGTACCGGCCTTTTGCAAGACAAGCCGTGTATTTTGATCGTCGTCTAAACGAGAGGGTCTACCAGATGCCCAGCCTATTCCCTACACCAATGCACGAGAATATTGTGCTCTCTGCAACGGGAATGGGAGCGACCAAGGACTTCTCTGTCCTCGCGTCCAATACAGTTCTCGATCTGGAGACAATCTCGAAGGGCCAGTGCTTTCCGCTCTACTACTACGTCAGGCCAGAGGATGACGAGCCCAAACTGATTGACACGGAAGGCCCGATCGTCGATGGTTACC
>CAZPPG010000091.1:0-10699 GCA_964588385.1 uncultured Phycisphaeraceae bacterium | reverse complement strand
CGCACCACGCCGCTGGAGATCCGCGTGATCGTCGCGTTCTGCAGGCCCATCGCCAGCGACGCCAGCCCCGTGATCCAATAGAGCCGTCCCTCTTCCGCCGGCGCGTTCTCATGCACCACGCGCAGCACGATCGTGAACGCCACCAGCAGCACCGCCTGCAACGCCATCGGCAGCACATAGATCGAGTCCCACCCGCGCCGCCGCCCCAGCTCCGTCGTCAATCCCGACACGATCGCCCCGGCCAGAAACGTCGCCAACAGATAAACCGCATACGCCGCCAGTCGCCACGCGCCATCAACCCCGCGCAGCCCCTCAACCACATCGCGGCCGACATTCGACGTCGTCCCCGAAACGTGCGACGTCACCGTCCCGCACATCAAGAGCGTGATGACGTTCGTGTACCCGGCCACCCACGCCAGCGTGATCGCCAGCCGTGCCTGCTGAACAAAGGAATGTGCCTGTGCGACGAACACGTGCGCTCCCAGCCGCGGCGTCGACCGCCGCCCACCCCAATTCCGGACCCGATCGTACGTGTATCGGCCCTGACTCCCTCTTTCGGTCCGTAGAGGCACTGCTTCGCCATTAGTGCCACAAGAACAGGGGGATCGATCTGTCAAGGCACATAGGGAATGTACCCCGGTCTGATAGCTCTTGGTGCGGACGGCGCTTGTTGATCCTCGCACGCGGTCAGTACAGCATGGTCCGCCTCTGACCTAACGGACCTTTCTTCATAAGCGTCTATGTGCTAACTTGGTCGGGCGCTAGCTCATTGCCAGTTAGTCCTTCGATTTCGCCCAGGCAGTGACGCATCACAGAGTCTGAAACATGGCAACTTTCGAGGTCTCTTATTGCCTGACGGATGAATGCGAACACTCGCTCAAGGTCGAGGCGCCAAGCTTTCCGGACGCGCTTCAGGCGGCTCGTCGGCAGTTGCCGTTAGCCAAGATCTTGCTGTTGCGAATGCTCGAAGACAATGCCACCGTTACTCTGCGATGCGGCCATTGCGCAGCCAGTGTGTCGCTTGATGTAAAATGGACCGAGGGGCGGTTCGTGGTCGTGCCTTGCCCATCATGCTCCAAGCAGCTTCGATTGCATCGGGAGCGTCGAGTGGTGCCGGAGTCGAAAGTCGCTGTAACTGAAGACGCCGTCCAGCATGTTGTTGGCTCACCGCCCGGCGAGACGCCAGATCATGGACGATGGCCTTCCAAGCTCGACTTGGTAAAGGCCAAGGTTCTCTCGCCATACACGATCACGTGGAAATGTCGAGGGTGTCATTACGATATCACATGCGAATGGCATGAACGACAGAGCATTCAGCTGTGTCCAGATTGCCATACAAGGCAGTATGTGCCGTCCATGGCCTTCGCATGGAATTCCAGAATCATCAGGTCTCGCCAAGCCAAGCTCGATGAGGAGCGAGCCGCGAAAGAAAGAGAAGCTGAAAAGGCTCGGGCCGTGCGAGCTCAAGCTGATCGTCGCAAACGCGAAGCAGTCGCGGCAGCTCAACACGAAGCTGACCGCTTGGCTCGTATTGAGCTGAATACGCTCGCAGACATTGCAGTGGGAGCAGGTATCGTTGCAAATCGCAATGCGTTCACGAGTCTTCCTCACGACGAAGTGCGATACGTGAAGCAGATGTCTCAACTCTCCGACGAGTTGAAGGAGGATTTGCTAGCGGCATTGAAAGACAACATGGTCGCCGAGAAAGGAGTGGCGTACGGACGGCCTTCGGCCGCCGGCGCGAGCATCGTGTCGGCACTGGCTGGTTACGGGTGGGCAGGTCTGGCGTTTGGGGCGCTCGCCGTCGGAGCCAGAGCCATCTCCAATGACTGGAAGCGAGCAAAGCTGGCAGAGTATCAGACCAAGTGGGGCAGCGTATTTGCCGACTTTGACGCCGAGGATCAGAGGGTGTTCACCCAAGTATTCACACACAAGTACCCCAGCTTGGCAGGGAATGTGTCAGGCATCTTGGGACGGCTTGGCGGATAAACGGTCTACACGGCTCAACTTGTGCCGGACGAGTGAATCTGACGGTTCAGAAAGGTGCCGAACCCTCTCCCTACTCTCGAAGTACCATTGACCGAGTCCGGCAAGGATGCCGATCAGACTCCTCTGGTGGACGTGCGGCGTGCTCATTCGTGCCCGTCCGGGTGGAATTCGGAGAAAGAGGTCGGACTATGTGCGGTATCGTCGCCTACATCGGAAAGAAGCCCGCTCAGCAGCTCCTGCTCGAAGGGCTCAAACGCCTCGAATACCGCGGCTATGACTCCGCAGGCGTCGCCATCCTCAACGGCGGTCTCCACATCTGCCGCGCCGTCGGACGCGTCGCAAACCTTGAAGACAAACTCGAACAATCCGGCGGCCTCCAGGGCACCGTCGGCCTCGCTCACACACGATGGGCCACCCACGGCGGCGTCACCGAGAAGAACGCCCACCCCCACCGCGACGACAAGAGCGGCATCTGCCTCGTCCACAACGGCATCATCGAGAACTACTCCGTCCTCAAGACCTACCTCCAGGAAAAAGGCCACACCTTCACCAGCGAGACCGACACCGAGGTCCTCGCCATGCTCATCGGTGAGCTCTACGCCCCCAGCGAAGGCATCGACCTTGAGAAAGCGGTCCAGGCCGCGCTCCGCGAGGTCACCGGCGCGTACGCCATCGCCGTCATCTGCGAGCAGGAGCCCGACGTCCTCGTCTGCGCCAGGAAGGGGTCTCCACTCCTGGTCGGCATCGGCAGCGGCGAGTACATCGTCGCCTCCGACGCCTCCGCCATCGTTGCCCACACCACGCAGGCCATGCCGCTCGACGACTACAACGTCGTCCGCATCTCACGCGACGGCTTCCGCTCCACCGACATCCACAACGTCAACGTCTCCCCAAAGGTCATGCAGCTCGAACTCGACCTCGAACAGATCGAACTCGGTCGCTTCGAGCACTACATGCAGAAGGAGATCTACGAACAGCCCGCGGCTCTCCGCAACACCTTCCGCGGCCGCATCTCCATGGATGAGGGCAAGGTCATCCTCGGCGGCCTCACCACCTACGCCAAGGAACTCGTCCGCGCCGGGCGCGTCGTCCTCACGGGTCAGGGCACCGCCCTCCACGCCGCCATGATCGGCGAGTACATGCTCGAGGATCTGGCCAAGATCCCCGCCCGGGCCTCCTACGCCAGCGAGTTCCGCTACCGCAACCCCATCATCGAAGACGGCACCGTCGTCATCGCCGTCAGCCAGTCCGGCGAGACCGCCGACACGCTCGCCGCGCTCGAAGAGGCCAAGGACCGCGGCGCTCTCTCCCTCGGCGTCGTGAACGTCGTCGGCTCCACCATCTCGCGCCAGACCGATGCCGGCGTCTATCTCCGTGTCGGCCCCGAGATCGGCGTCGCCTCCACCAAGGCGTTCGTCGGACAGGTCGCCGTCCTCTCCCTCATCACGCTCTTCATGGCCCGCAGGCGCGTCATGTCCGCCGACCAGTGCGCCCGCTGGCTCGAACAACTCCAAACCATCCCCGACAAGGTCGAACGCGTCTTGGAGCAATCCGACCGCATCAAGAAGGTCACGGAGCGCTACTGCGATCGAGAGAACTGGCTCTTCCTCGGCCGCGGCTACAACTACCCGACCGCCCTCGAAGGCGCGCTCAAGCTCAAGGAGATCTCCTACATCCACGCCGAGGGCATGCCCGCCGCCGAAATGAAGCACGGACCCATCGCCCTCATCAACGAGGGCATGCCCGCCGTCTTCATCGCCAACAAGGGACGCCAGTACGACAAGGTCATGTCCAACATCGCCGAGGTCCGCGCCCGCGGCGGCCACGTCATCGCCGTCGCCACCGAAGGCGATGAAGAAATCAAGCGCCACGTCGAAGAGGTCCTCTACGTGCCGGAGATCATCGAGCCCCTGAGCCCCATGCTCACCGTCATCCCGCTCCAACTCATGGCCTACCACGCCGCCGTCATCCGCGGCCACGACGTCGACAAGCCCCGCAACCTCGCCAAGTCCGTCACGGTCGAGTGATCACTGCGGGTGCCACTGACCCCTCGGGTCAGTGCTCTTCCTCTTTCCCCGTGCCATCGAAGTCCGCCTCGGACTTCGATGCTCCGATCCCTCTTCACTCGCCTTCTCGCCGCGGCCCTCTGTGTTGAGTCCTCCCCTTCGCGATCTTCGCGGCCTTCGCGTTCCACATCTTCACCCCTCCGCGTTCTTCTGCGCTCTCTGTGACCTCTGCGTTCTCTTGTTTCCATCTACCATCTCTCGATGCCCCCATCCGCATCCCATCCTCCGCCCGCCGTCCACATGCGCTGGGACAACCTCCTCTTCCTCCACTGGCCCGTCGATCCCAGCGTCATCCGCCCACAGATCCCCGATGAACTCGAGCTCGACCTCTTCAACGACCGCGCCTGGGTCGCGCTCGTCCCCTTCCGCATGGAGGCCACGCGCTTCCGCGGGTTCCCTCCCCTCCCCGGCCTCTCCTCCTTCTACGAATGCAACGTCCGCACCTACGTCCGCGCCAAGAACGCGCGCGGCAGCGACATCCCCGGCGTCTGGTTCTTCTCACTCGACGCCGAGCGCCTCCTCCCCGTCCTCGGCGGCAACTGGCTCTGGTCCCTCAACTACATCCACAGCCGCTTCAACGTCACGCACGAGCGCGACCCATCCGGCCTCCCCATCACCACCAACTACACACTCACCCGCCGCCGCGACTCCGCCGAGCGCACACACATCGTTTGGACCCGAGGCGAACCCATCCCCCGCGCCGCACCCGGCTCCATCGAGCACTTCCTCACCGAGCGCTACTGGCTCCTCACCCGTCGCCACAGTCAGATCATGGGCGGGCGCATCGACCACGATCCATGGACACTCCGCGCCGCAACTCTCACACACCTCGACGACACCCTCATCAGAGCCGCCGGCATCCAGGTGAATGGCGAACCCCTCGCCTGGCACAGCGACACCCTCTCCGTCCGCGGCTGGAACCTCCGCCCCATGAACCGCGCCCAATAGTCGCGCAGCCGAATCAAGTCACGCATCACCTTCCCCATTGCCTATTGCCCATTCCCCATTGCCCTCTTCGCTCTGCGTTCTCTTCACTACCATCCCGCAATGTCCGCCCCCATCCTCTTCTTCGACGGCTCCTGCGGCTTCTGCGCCCGCAGCGTCCAATGGGTCCTCCGACACGACCGCCGCAGCACCCTCCGCTTCGCGCCGCTCCAGGGCCAGACCTACGCCGCACTCGATCTCCGCGGCAAACCCACCGACATGTCCTCGCTCGTCCTCCTCCGCGACGGCCGCCTCTTCACGCGCTCCAGCGCAACCGTCCGCATGCTTCGCCTCCTCGGCGGCATGTGGCCTCTGATCGCCGCACTCCTCTGGCTGATCCCGAAGCCCATCCGCGACTGGGGCTACCGCATCATCGCCCGCAACCGCTACAAGATCGCCGGCCGCGCCGACGCCTGCACACTCCCCACGCCCGACCAATCCGCCCGCATGCTTCCCTGACCCTACTGCCCATTGCCCATTGCCCATTGCCTGTTGCCTCGTGCTCTCACCGAATCCACGCATACCTCCACCTGTACAACTCTTCTGATCATCATCCACCCACCCGCCCGCGGAGTCCCCCGATGCCCCGTCCGACAACGCTCCTCCGTCCCGCCTGCCTCGCCACCCTCCTCCTCGGCGCACTCGCCCCCGCCGCCCACGCCGCGCCCCCAGAAACCATGCAGGCCGTCCGCATCCACGCCTACGGCGGCTCGGACCAGTTGAAGCTCGAGTCCGCGCCAACCCCAACCCCGGGCCCCGGCGAAGTCCTCGTCAAGGTCCATGCCGCCGGCGTCAATCCCGTCGATTGGAAGATCCGCGAGGGCTACTTCCAGGATCCCGCCATCAAGCTCCCGCTCATCCTCGGCTACGACGTCTGCGGCACGGTCGAAGCAGTGGGGGACAACGTCGCGCGACTCCAGGTCGGCGATGTCGTCTACTCCTACATCAGTCTCACCTGTGGCGGCGGCTACGCCGAGTACGTCGCCATCCCCGAGAATCAGGTCGCCCTCAAGCCCACCACACTCGATCCTGTTGAAGCCGCCGCCGTCCCCCTCGCCGCCCTCACCGCGTGGCAGGCCCTCTTCGACAACGCGAATCTCAAGTCCGGCCAGACCGTCCTCATCCACGGTGCCGCCGGCGGCGTCGGCACCTTCGCCGTCCAGTTCGCAAAGGCCAAGGGCGCCACCGTCATCGCCACCGCCTCCGAGAAAAACCACGCCTACCTCAAAGACCTCGGCGCCGACGTCGTCATCGACTACAACACGCAGAAGTTCGAAGAGATCGCCAAAGACGTCGACGTCGTCCTCGACTCCATCGGCGGCGACACCCAGGACCGCTCCTTCACCGTCCTCAAGAAGGGCGGCATCATCGTCTCCATCGTCGGCCCCGTCTCCCCGCAGAAAGCCGCCGAGCACGGCGTCCGAGGCAAGTCCATGCTCGTCCAGCCGAGCGCGGCCCAACTCGCCGAGATCGGCGCCCTCATCGATCAGGAGAAGGTCAAAGTCGTCGTCTCACACATCATGCCCCTCGCCGACGCCGCCAAGGCCCATGAGCAGAGCCAGACCGGCCACACCCGCGGCAAAATCGTTCTCAAAGTCGCCGACTCCACCGAATGATCGCCACCCACAAACCCCCCAAACTCGCGGTCCCATAGCCCGCGCCCCAACCCCGGCCACATTCTGCTTGCAGCATGCCGCCCCTTTCCGCTACCGTGAGCTCTTCGTGGGCCATTGCGGAAAGGACCCCTCCCGTGCAACGCTCCCCCTCCCCTCTCGTGCGCGTCAGCGCCGCCGCGCTCGCCTGCGCTCTGACCTTCGCGCCCGCCAACCTCGCCCGCGCGAGCACAAGCGCTGACATCATCCTCCTCCCCGGCCCGCCCGCCGAACTCGGCCCGGCCTGGAGTGTCCCCGGCCCGCGCCCTACAACCGGCACACACGCCCTCGTCGATCCCGCCGCCCTCCGCGCCGCCCTCGCCGCTGCGCCCGCCGAGCGCCTCGACAAGCCGCTCGCCGACTATGGCCTCATCATCCACCTTCCCCATCCCTCCGGCGCGCTCATGCCCTGCTTCGTCGCCTCATCCCCCATCATGGAGCCCGCACTCGCCGCCAAGTTCCCCGAGATGCGCACCTACATCGTGCAGTCCACCGACATGCTCGCCAGCGGCCGCATCGAGCTCACACAACGCGGCCTCACCGGCATGCTCCGCGAACCCGCAGATCTCGGCGCGCCCGGCGCCAGTGGGGGGACATGGATGATCGACCTCTGGCGCTCCGGCGATCCCACCAACGTCGTCGCCTACTGGCTCCGCGATCTCCCCGGTGGTGGCGACTGGACATGCCACACCATCGCCGACCCTCTGGCGCCGTTCCCAGCGATTGATCAAGCCGACGCCGCCAACTCCGGTCGCGCACCCCGCGCCCTGCAATCCCGCCGCAACGTCCGCACCGCCATCGCCTGCACCGGCGAGTACGGCCTCCATCACAGCACCATCGCCGGCAATGCGCCCAACGCCGCGGACCCCATGGCCGCGATCGTCACCATCGTCTCGCGCTCCAACGTCGTCTATGAGATGGACCTGGGCGTCCACTTCGACCTCGTCGCGAACAACGACATCATCGTCTACTTCGACCCCGCTGCCGACCCCTACCCCGACACCTGCGACGGCCTCGGCGGCTCCGACTGCTCCGGCCCCGTCCTCGCCGTCAATCGCGAGCACGTCCGCGACGTCATCGGCCCCACCAACTTCGACATCGGCCACTGCGTCACACGCATCGCCGGAGGCGTCGCCTACCTCCGCAGCGTCTGCAACACCGACTACAAAGCCGGCGGCATCTCCGGCATCCCCCGCGGCGGCGACGCCGATCCCTTCTCCGCGCTCGTCGTCATCCACGAGTTTGGACACCAGTTCGGCGCCAACCACACCTTCAGCGGCACGCGCGGCCGCTGCGGCAACAACGCCAATCTCGACACCGCCTGGGAAGCCGGCACCGGCTCCTCACCCATGGGCTACGCTGGCGGCTGCCCCGTCGGTGATGCGCCCCCGAGCGACAACATCGTCCAGTTCGCCGACCCCTTCTTCCACCACGGCAGCATCCTTGAGATGCGATCGTTCCTCGACAGCTCCTCGGCCTCGTGCATGGCTCCCATCCCAACCTCCAACAACATCCCCGAGATCACTTTCCGCACGCCCGACATCTCCATCCCGCCCGGCACACCCTTCACGCTCACCGCCGCCGCGACCGATCTCGACGGCGACACGCTGACCTACTCGTGGGAGCAGCGCGACAACGGCGTCCGCCGCCCGCTCTCCGGCGAGGGCTCCGAAGACAACGGCGATGGCGCGCTCTTCCGCATCTTCACGCCCGTGCTCGAGGGCTCGCGCACCTTCCCCCAGTGGTCCGACATCCTCTCCGGTGTCCCCACGCCCGGTGAGAAACTCCCCACCGCCACCAACACCACGCGCCGCTTCCGCGTCATCGTCCGCGACAACAGCCCGGGCGCAGGCGGCTCGGTCATCTCCTCAACCGCCGACCTCTTCATCCCCTCAAATGCCTCTCCCTTCACCGTCCTCACGCCCGTCGAGAGCCAGTCCTTCGGCGCAGGCCCCGCCTCCGTCACATGGACCGTCGGCAACACCAACCTCTCACCGATCTCCTGCTCCCAGGTCTCGATCGATCTCTCGACCGACGATGGCCTCTCTTTCTCAACTTCACTCGGCACGTTCGCCAACAACGGCAGCGCAACCGTCGACCTCCCCACGGTCTCCACGCAGGCCGCACGCATCCGCATCAGCGGCGTCGGCGAGATCTTCTTCAACGTCTCCCGCCCCTTCACCATCGGCGCCTGCCCCGGCGACTACAACGCCGACGGAATCGCCGACATCCTCGACCTCCTCACGTTCTTCGATGACTTCGGCGCATGCCTCAACCAGCCCGCGCCGTGCGGCACAACCCGCGATGCCGATGTCAACGCCGACACCATCGTCGACATCCTCGACTTCCTCGATTACCTCGATGCGTTTGGGACGGGGTGCTGAACGCAGCCCGTTAGCGGAGGTCACTGCCTTGAAGGGAGCCCCGAGCGCAAGCTCGGCGGTGTCTTCGAGTCTCTGCATCGACCGGTACTCCGCCCCCACCCTAGCCCCATGCACCACGCGCTTAACGCTTCGGCGACCACTTCGCTGAAGGTCAGTACTCGTCCGAGCGGCCCATCGGGCCGCACGCGTTTAGCCGCGGGTGAAGCGACGGTCGCCCACGTTGGGGACGACCGAGCGGAACCCGTGGAAAGCCTGACGCGCCGGTGAGCGATCGAGGCGGAGGCACATGGCTACCTGTACAATCAGCCATGCGTGACTACTTGATTCCTTTGGCGGCAAGGTCCCAATCGAACTCTGCTGCGTTGCGCCGCGCCTAATTTTGGTGAGTATCTCAGTATAAATGGACAGTACCTCTCGCACACGGCCTAATGCAGCAGTTCGCCGCCAACTGCGGCAAGAGGTGGGGTACGGATGTCCCGTCCAGGACTGCCGAAGCCCGTTTCTGACTTTTCATCACTTCGACCCGCCTTGGCGCGTAGGCGGCATTCATAATCCGGATGGAATGATCGCCATGTGCCACACCCACCACGACATGGCGGACCGGGGTGTTTGGACCGCAGCCGATCTACGAGAAATGAAGCGTCTTCATTGGCCCCAAGACACGATTGAATCCTCAATTCCATGGACCAAGGGCCGCTTCCTTCTCTCCGCCGGTACGATGTTTGCTTCAGAGTCAGCAACGCTTCGGGTTGCTCATCGGGAGCTTCTCTCGCTCCGCCCTACACAAAATGGGCCTATTGAACTTCGTGTACTTTTGTTGGGTGATGACAACAAGCCATTGCTTCGATTCGAAGATGGATATCTTCATTTATTTGCGACACGCTTCCACGACTTGGAGGTGGTCTCAAGTGGTACGCAGATCACGCTATGGATCAAGCCTCGCCACATCGGATTCCAAGTACATTTTCGTCGCTACCCGCTCAATGAGTTTGAACAGATGACGACAGCTCTGCGAGAACGGTTTTCAGGAAATGCCGCCAAGTGTTCCGTTACAGACTCGCTTCGTGCGTTTGCCAAAGAGTGCGCGTCCACCCATGAAGGTGTCGTTCCGCTAGTCTCAATACACCGACTCCACATGCATGCCTTTGGATGCGACGTCGATCTTTCTGATCACGGTCTTACTGTTGGAGGTGCCACATTGCAGTATGGATGGGCTGGATCCGAGATGCTACTGCAATGGGACCCGCCGGTCGATGCCCCGGCAGATGCGTGGGGGGCAGAGCGAGCTTCGTCCGTTCCATATAATATTTGTTTGGCTAAGCATTCGAGGCGGAATCACCATTAATAGTCGCATGATGCCGACTGTCTCCCTTCTCGCGCGCTGAGTACCCAATCTCTTCCTTGCCTCGGGCCGGCAAAGCTATCCCGCACGCGCGGCGTCCCCGTTCTTTGCCTCCCCCACACGCCCATCATCGTCCCCATTGCCCACTGCCGCCCAAAACCCGAAAACACGCTTGACACGGCCACTATGAACCCGTACCGTAACCGTACTCGTGGTCACCTCCACCCTCAACTCCCCCTCCTCCCGCGGCGCAGGCCCCGCCTGCCGGCGCCCCCCCCCCCC
>CAZPPG010000090.1:0-10770 GCA_964588385.1 uncultured Phycisphaeraceae bacterium | reverse complement strand
AGTCGTTGGCCTCCTTCAGGATCGAGATGTCGATCGCCTGGTCCGCCACCAGCCGCTTGAGACGCGCGTTCTCCAGCTCAAGCTCCTTCAGCCGACGCGCCTCGTCGGCCTTCATCCCGCCGTACTGGCTCCGCCATCGCGCGTACGTGGGCTCGCTGACGCCAAGCGCCTGCACGATCTGCGCCACGCTCCGACCCGCCGCCAGCATGGCGTCGGCCTCACGCAGCTTGCTCACGATCTGTTCGGCCGAATGTCTCGTTCGCTTCATGGTCCAGAGTCTCCGGGGCCGTGCCGCGGCCCGACGGGACTCTCATAGTTGGTGGATCAGGTTCCGGGGGGCAGGTCACACCAGCACGCCATTTGATCCCACGAAATAGTTGTGTAGACCCTCGACCTCGAAGTTGTAGACGGTGCTGCGTTCGCTGGTAAAGCGGACGGAAAGGATCTGGGCTTCTGTATCACCGGAGGCCATGAGCGTGCCGCCCGGTTTCACATGCTGGGCCGCAACCCAGCCCTGATCCGGCACCCAGAACGGGTGCTCCTCGGTCGTTCGCAATGTCTGGGCATGGCCATCCTCGAATAGCACCAGCACCTCGACGATCGCCCGGGTGAACTGCAGTTTACAAAGCTGCGGCGAGTGGGCCAAACGACGCGCGCTGATCGCGCACCGCGTCAACAGAAGGGCTTGACTAGATCAGAACCCCTGTGTTCACAATGTCTTACGTGCCGGACGGCCCGCTGAGGGACTTTCTCAGCCATGCCCTCGCAAAGTCCCAGTCCTTTGCAATGGTGCGCTCCGAAACGTCAAGTGCCTCAGCGATCTGACGCACAGTCAGCCCCGCCAAGTACTTCATCGTAACCACTTGGTGCTGCCGCGGATACAGTTCGGCGAGCGTACTAAGCGTTTGATCGAGCCTCTCAGCATCGGCATCGGAATCGGGCACCGAACCTTCGCAGTCTGTAAGCGCAACACGAGCCTTGCCGCCAGATCGTTTTAGGGCGTCTCGAGCCCGCGCGTGGTCAATCAGGACTCGCTGCATTGCGACAGCGGCCGCAGCGAGAACAGTCGTCCGGCTTGCCGAGTCCAGATTATGGCTCGACGCCAGTCGCATCCAACCTTCATTCGCAAGCGCGGTTGGTTGGAGCGTGTGGCCAGCTCTCTCGTTCTGGAGAAGTGACCCCGCCATTCTGCGGAACTCCTGGTAGAGTTCTTCGGCGAGTTCGGCACGCGCGACGCCACTCCCGGCTCGCGCGCTTTCGATAAGTGTGGCTACGCTGCTCAAGGTCTGCTCCCGCTATCAGCCTTCCTAGGCACGAGCCACATGGTCATTTGTCGGTTGGCCGTTTTTCAGAAGGAATCTCGATAACGGGTGAGAGAGATTCGAGCCTTGCCTGCCAATCCGCGAGCTCTGCGCTATGACTCACACCCGGCTCGGTCGCCTCCCATGATTGGTAGAGGGTCACGATCGCCTGGACACATTCCTCGCGCTCTTTGGCAGTCCCTTGGTCTCGTGAGAGGTCGCGCTCGGCCGCAATGAGCTCGGCTTCTGCGTCGGCAAAGCGACCGAGCTCGCTGAGACATTGGCCCCAGTCCAAACGAGCAATCGCGGTGTCGCGGTGATCGATGCCAAGCGTGGACGCGTACATCAAGAAGGCTTCGCGACATAGCCCTTCGGCCCCGGCCACGTCGCCCCGTTCGCTCAGGAGACTGGCGAGATTAGTAAGAGCAATTGCGGTCTGGGTGTGGCCTTCCGGGAAGAGACGCTTCGCCATCTCGAGCGACTGGCGGTAGAGCGATTCGGCGGCACCGACATCTCCGCGAGCTTGCGAGAGGGCTGCTAAGTTATTGAGCCCGTTCGACAGGTCCAGAGAATCTCCCGGGACCAGACGCTGTTGCATATCCAGTGATTCACGTGAGAGGAACTCGGCCGCCGCAAAGTCACCTCGCTGCTGCAGCAGTGCGGCAAGATTTCCCATCACGTTTGCCACGTCGCCATCATCGCCTTCGACGAGTCTCTTGTTCATCTCGAGCGACTCACGATAGAGTGATTCGGCCTGTTGGAGATCGCCGTCACGATGGTGTAGAAGAGCGAGATTGTTGAGAGCGTCAGCGATGTCCGCGTGATCGCCGGAGTAGAGCCGCCTGTACATTTCGAGCGATTCGTTGTAGAGCGCTTCGGCTTCCCCTATTTGTCCCTGAAGCTCCAAGACGAATGCGAGATTCTGAAGTCCAGTTGCAACCCTCGCGTGGTCTCTGGAGTACACGCGTCTCATGATCGCGAGCGCTTCGCGATACATTGCTGTCGCACTTTCCAGGTCATGTCGCTCCTTTAGCAGCGATGCCAGATTATTCAGCCCGGCCGCGACCTCGGGCGAGTCGCTCGAATACAGGCGTCTGAACATTTCCATGGATTCACGAGCAAGGGGCTCAGCGCCATCAAGGTCGCCTTGTTCCTGTAGGAGCACGGACAGATTGTTAAGTCCGCTGGCTACCTGTGGGTGATCGCCGGGGAAGAGCCGCTTCGCCATCGCCAGAGCCGTGCGGAAGAACGACTCGGCGCTCTTCAACTCGCCGCGTGCCTGAAGGATGCTCGCCACGTTGTTGAGCCCGATCGCAACCTCGAGCGAATCCCCCCTCGAGAGTCGCTGGGTTATCTCAAGCGACTCACGCGAGTTGGATTCCGCGGCCGCCAGTTCGCCTTGATCCTGGAGAACGGTCGCCAGATTGCTCAGGGCATTCGCTCTTTCTATCGAATCGCCCGGGAACAGTCGTTCTGTCACGCGCAGGGACTCGCGGTAGTGTTCTTCCGCTTGCTGCAGGTCTCCGCGATCGTGGAGGAGAAGAGCGGCGTTGGAAAGAGCAACCACAACCGTCGCGTGGCCATTTGGATGCAGCGACCTTGCCATGCCCACGGCTGGTTCCAGCATCCGCGTCGCTTCCTCATAAAGCGCAAGCTCGCGATAGGTGCTCCCTACCGTCCCTCGCAGCGTCAACTCCGCCTCGGGCGCGTGCGTTAAGTCTCCATTCTCAATTCGCGCTGCGGCTTGGTCCATCATCTCTTTGAGCATCGTGACGTCGCGGCCAAGCGCGACGCTTGGCCCGGCACCCTGGAGCGTTTCGCTCATGAACTCCGCGACAAGTTCGGCACTCGTGCGAGCTTTGTCGGTCTCCGAGAGCTGGCTCGTCAGGCTCGATTCGGCGCTGATGGCACGCTCCAACATGATGCTTGTCCCGATCAGACCGCATATCAGCGTGACACCGCCTGCCGTGGCGGCGATCACCAGGCCTCGGTTCCGCTTGCTGAACCTCTCGATCTGGTACCACGCCGACACCGGACGTGCCGAGATCGGTTGATCGCCGAGAAAGCGACCGATATCGGCGCCCAAGGCGCTCGCGGTTGGGTATCGCCGATTGGGGTCCTTCTCCAGCGCGTGACCCACGATTGTCTCAATGTCGCCACGCAGTGCGCGGTCGATACTGGAGAGTCGTGTGGGCTCCTCCTCACGGATGATGCGAGCGGCGTCAAGGACCAAATGATTCTCAACCGAATAGGGGGGCCGCCCTGCCAGGAGTTCATAGAGAATGACGCCAAGGGCATAGACATCGCTCCTGGTGTCAAGTTCCTCCGGCTTGCCGGAGACCTGCTCCGGGCTCATATAGGGCAGTGTTCCCACCAACTGACCGATGTCGGTCTGCATCGTCGCCTGCAGGTCGGAGTCGGTCGTTCGGGCGACGCCGAAGTCGAGCACCTTCGGCTGTCCGTCGCTGGTGACAAGAATATTGGCGGGTTTGAGGTCCCGGTGGATCACGCCCTTCTGGTGGGCGTGTTCCACCGCATCGCAGACGCGAGTGAACAAAGCGAGCCGTTCCCGTGGATCTAACGCGTGCTCCTGCGCGTATCGCGTCAGCGGGATTCCATCAACATACTCCATAGCGAAGAAGGGCTGCAGGCCTGCACCCAGATCCGCAGTTCCGGCTTCATAGATCTGCGCGATCCCAGGGTGCAAGAGTCGGCCCAGCACCTCGGCCTCGTACTCGAATCGCTTCAGATGCTTGGCGCTCGTGTACCCGGGCCGCACGACTTTGAGGGCCACCATGCGTTCGGGGCGAGTTTGTTGAGCCAGGTACACCACCCCCATCCCCCCCTGTCCCAGCACCGACAACACGCGGTACGGTCCGACGGTGGCAGGAAGGGGAACCTCCGCACCAGCGTGTGACCTTTCACGATACTGCTTCGCTACCTCCGTCAAAGGCGAGATGTGCGGCGCGTGACTGGCGGTTGGATCGGACATCGCGAGCAGGGCGCGTACTTCGGCGATGACATCGGTGGGTGCGTCCTGTGCGGCAAGCCACGTTTCGCGCTGGGGTAGTGCGAGATCTGAGGCCTTGTCGAACAGTCGATAGACTGCTGCCGCCCGTTCTCTGTCCATCGGATGACCTTCTCCGGTGCAAGCACAGAGCGTCCAGGCGGCTCTATGCCCAGATGCCCCGATTAACCTCGCAGCGCAGGATACCAGCGGCCCATGTCCTATGACAATCCCACAGGGACGTTTGCGGCTTGGCATCGTATTTTCTACCAAATGAGTGCAGTCGGCGCCTGCGCATCTCGCCAAATGGTGGGGCTATCGACAGCCGCTCGCATTAACCCTTTCTCGATCTCGAAATGTGAAGGGGCGTGTACGGGATTGCGGTTCCCCAGCGCGCGCAAACCGCAAGCCTGGCTCTCTCTTATAGCGCACACTGTTCGACGCCCCGGAGGATGATATGCTCGGTCGCACAGATTCATGGAATGTCGAACGATTGGAAGCGCGCACGCTCCTCACGACGATCTACGACTTTGATGCCATCAGCGCGTCGGACGCGGGGTTCGCGGACTCTTGGTACGACTACGGACGCTCGATTGCGGTGGAGCAGTATGGCGGCGTTGTAGTGTCATCCAGCAGTCTCGGCGGCGGGTCGACACTCAAGCGGTCCGACGGCACGGCCTGGGTCGACCTTGGCGAGTCGATCAACCCAGGGGGGGAGTTCATTGAGTCGGGCGAGTCGTTCGTGGGGCTTGGATCTCTCAAAGCGGATGGATTCGATCCGAACGATGAGCCCCCGCCACTTGGGGTTGTGTCGCTGCTGAGATCCGGCACGGTGCGTCAGTTGTGGGTGGGTGACGCATCTGCGCCAGACATGCGACTCATAGCGTGGGGCTCGCAGTGGGACGGCTCATTCCGAATCGTTGTCGAGTTCGAGGACTCCTTCCGGCTCGACGAGAGCAACCTGTCGGGGCTCAAGCCGGAGTTGCGATCACCATCGGATGCGCTCATCAAGCTGGATTCCAGGAAGATCGACTCGGACTCGTCGGACTGGTCAATCATGACGGTGGCGCGATACGCCTTTGACTTTGACGCCCCCGGCGGCTCATGGGACTCGACCGACAACGGGACGTACACGTTCACGATCCATGCCGGAGCGTTCAAAGACGCCGTGGGGAACGAGGACGAGAACGGGCTGACATTCGCGTTTTGGATCTCATGCCCGAGTTCCGGATTGGACAGCACCGGGCAACCATGGAAGCCAGGGGAGATCGCCGATCTGGATCCGATCGAGCGGCTGCCCATCAGCAACTGGCGAACGAAGTACGAGGGGTTTCGAGGGCAAGGATGGCTCGGGATCCATGTTGCAGCCGGATCGTCAACCGGTGCCACAGTGCTATCGCGAACTGCGGACGGCGACGCGTACCAAGTCGTGGAACTAAGCGCGTACAGCGATCCGATTTACCACCCCGTCGCACTCGACGCTCAGATCGTGTCGGCATGGGGCACCTCGGTCGGCAGCTTTGTGGCGTGGACATCAAGCAGCGCCGCGAGCTTCACGCCCTCTCGCCTCGTACACATTGACGACTCCGGCGTGATCACGACGATTGTGGACCAGAGCGACTTTGTCTCATGGAACACAACGCCATCGATGTCGTCCTCCGAAAGCGTTCCATCGGTGTCGCATACGGGATCCGTTGTAGCGTGGTATGGGACGCCGAGCGCGAAGGGCGCGTCCCGAGCGTCAACACACGCGGCCTCAGGGTTCTTCGCCGCGGTGCGGTCGGGTGTCAGCTGGTCACTCATTCGTGTAGCCGGAGAGGGCGGCAACGGATACATAGAGGCTGGGGAGACATTCGCCGATTACAACCGGAATCAGCGATTCGACGAGGGGGTGAAGGTTCCAACCCAGTATGGGTCGGCGTTCGAGGACTTCGGAACCATCGGCATCGGTTACAGGATCCATGTCTCCGACACCCAATCAGGCGGCGGCTTCCAGGTTCTGCTGAGCCAGCGTGCGGTGCCCGAGCTGTGGGTTGTCAATGTGGCGCCCGACAGCGCGTCTCCCGGCGGGTTCTCGGTGAGCAGCCCAGATCTTGTGCTTCAGCCAGCGTGGGATGCGGGAGACGACGACGATTGGACCGTGGGCACGTCCTTCTGGTGGTGGGACGAGCCGATCAAAGAGATCTGGGTCTCCGACCGCGCGATCAACTCGCGTGAGGAGATGGCATTCTTCGCGATCACGGACTCCGGGGAGAATCTGATCGTGCGCGCCAAGCCCGCAGGGCTGCGCCCGGTGCTTTACGTCCCGGGCATCATGGGCTCGTTCCCCAAGACCCAGCACACGGTTGAGTGGCTGCTCCAGCGAGGTGCGCCCCCCGAATGGCTTGAGATCGATCCGCTGGCCAATGGATATGCCGACATCCTCAAGACGCTTGACAACGCGGGGTACGAACCCGGCGTCAACCTGCTTTCCGCGGTATACGATTGGCGAATGGCTCCGGGACCCGCGCCGATCCGAGAGGGCGGAGCGGGTGCGATCGACGGCTTCATTGACGGCATAAGCACCGCTTCGATCACCGACGGCGTCTTCGAGTACGGTGTGGACTACTTGGGATACTGGCTGAAGCAAGCGGCAGCTTCGTGGGCGTCGCGTCACCCCAATGTTCCGCTCGATTCGGTGGACATCATCGCGCACAGCACCGGCGGGCTCGTGACGCGCACGTACATCCAGAGCGCGGCATACTTCAATGCGGAACTGCCGGGCCTGCCTCGCGTGAACGAGTTTGTCATGATCGGTGTGCCCAATCGGGGCGCGTCCAAAGCATGGAACGTCGGCCACGACAACTGGATCGCAGACCCGGCATATATGGCCGTGTTCTCGACGATCATGGAGGTCGCTCGTGAGAAGATGCTCGCGATTGGCCAGATCTTCGGGCCCTCCGGTACGTCGATCACCCCGGCGATGGTCGCGTCCCACGCGCGTCGGCTGGACCCGGTCAACCCCAATGAGTATGAGGCGTTCATCGATCTGTACTGCCCGACGATCCGTTCGCTCGCGGCCACCTATCCCATGCTCGACATTGATAAGGACGGTGTCCCGGAGCTTGCGGTCGGACGTGCGGGTGGGGCGCACGCGCTTGACGTGCCCAACCCTCTGCTGGAGCGCAATGAGTGGGTGCTCGATCTGAACAATGGGCTTGACCTCAACTACACGTCGTGGTCGTTCACGGATCTGTTCACGGATCCGATGAGGGATCCGAACCGCTTCGGCGGGCATCGCGCGGGAGGGCATACCGGCGCGACCGTGATCTACGGAGAGTCGACCGCAACGCTCTCCTTTGCGTCGGCCAGGCAGGGCCCCGCCGATGAGGCGTCGATCGCGCAGGTCTTTCGGATGACCGATGAGGTGCCCCATCCGGCCGGGCCGTCAGAGCGTTGGTATCGCGATCGCTCTCACGACGTTGGCGATCTGACGGTCCCCCGCCAGTCGAGCCGCGACCAGTTCCTTGGTGACCTGCGCTTCCGGGTGCGCGGCTTCTCAAGCGATCCCGCCAACACCTCAGGGCCGGGTGTCACAACCGGAACGAGTGGAAAGACGGATCATGTGGGGCTGAACAGCAATCCGGATGTGCAGCGTCTGGTGCTGAGCACCTTTGGAATGGCCCCGATTACCTGGCAGATCTCCACCACGCTCGCGGCCGTTGACGCATGGGCAGCCGGAGGCGCAGTGGCGGGGTTGCTCATCATCTCGTTGGTCGCCGACCCCGTGCAGACGTACATCGTCGACGGCCTGGGACGCCGCTTCGGCTGGACCGAGGCCACGGGCCCGCTCACGGAGATCCCCGGCAGTATCTATCGCGGCGGGGCGGACGGCTTTGGGTTCCTCGCCGGCGAGATCGTGCAGCCGGTCTCGTTCGTTACCATCGGACTCGGCGGCGAACACTTCTCCAAAGTAAAGATGACACGCGGCGACCAGGCGGTCGGTGCGGAGTCTCGCGGCTTGCTCGCTGCGGGTCAGCAGCGGGTTCAGAGCCTCGCGCCGCCGTCTCCAGTCAATACACACGAGGCAGATCGCGTGCTCCGGGCTCTCGTCGACGCCGTGCCGAGCGTGAGCGTCGGCCCGGACGGAGCGATCGCCATCGGTATGGTCAATACGTACGGCCAGACGACACTCTTCAAGCGGAATGCCGCCGACGCGGGCTGGAACGCACGCGAGCCGGATCCGTTCGGAGCCGCCGGATCGCCCTCCAGCGATGCGGCGACATGGCGCGATCCCAAGGATGGCAAGTTCTACGCCACCGTACCGACGGATCAGGGGCTGCTGCTCTTCCAGGAGTCCGCAGCGGGCGAGTGGACCGTGCGCAACCTTTCCACGGAGATCAACGGTGCCGGAGTGATCACATCCAAGATCACACAATGGAAGACCAACCCCACCCGCAACAACGTCTTCAGGGTGGTTGGAACCCTGGCCAATGGCGACGTCGTGCAGTACGAGCAGACCGTGAGCACGACAGCAAACGGCTATAGGTGGAACTTCAAGAACCTGTCAGATGATCTGCGTGCCATCGGACAGGTGACACCCGAGTTCGACGGAAGGCTCGTCGCCTATTCAACCGCTTGGGACGCGTGGCACATCGCGGGCCTCGACGCGGAGGGCCAGATCCAGACGATCTGGCGTGGACCCAAGATGAGCCAGTGGGTGCTCTCGAACCTGAGCGCGGTGACAGGAGCTCCCAGCCTGTCAGGTGGCCTCTCGGTGTATCTCACGCCGTGGCAAGGTATCAACCTCGCAGGTGTCGATCAGAATGGTCAGCTCCAGATCACGTGGTGGATCCCGCGGTTCGTGGGGACATGGGTTGTGTCCAATCTGACCGCTTCGATCGCAGCGCCAGCGATTGACGGCGATTCAATCGTGTCATTCAACACACCCGCAGGCGGCCTCAACATGGCCGCTCGGACGGCGAATGACGATCTTGTCGTGTTCTGGTGGGTTCCCGGAGCGCCCGGCAACAAGTGGCGCGTTCAGCAGGTCTCGCAGGCCGTGCCATCGTCGACAACGGTCATCGTGCCCGAAGGAGAGTTGAGCGCTGTCTCCGACGGCAGCGGCGCTACCAGCATCGTTGGGCGTGGGCCTGAGGGCGACATCGTGCGATTCCATGGATCGGTGATCGATCACGTGTGGAACATGGAAGTGCTGACGGATGTCGCCCAACTGCGGTGACGGGAGCAGTCGCTGTCACGTCAGATCGGCGGGTGGTTTGCGAAGTGCGGTGAGCTCGCCGCGAGAGCGAGGCGACTGTGGCCCGAGATCAGTGGTCACGCGTGGAATGACCTCCGCGACTCATTGATGCTGCCGGAGGTACGCACTATGCCCTCCACATCACCTTCCACGTCGGATGGTCATCGTCGTTCAGAAGTCGCATCATCCGCTCTTCGCGTGTCTCTTTGCGCCCAGTAGCGCCGTAGGTCGGGTACGCGTCGGGATCGCTGACGTAGCAGAACGGCGTACGCATCAGCTCGACCACCAGCGCCAACGCATCCGGCCCGTCGTCGTGAGCCGCGAACGGGAACTGGATCAGCGACATCAGCAACTCCGCTTCACCAACATGGCGGTCGTCGCGTCGCCCGCCTTCAGCAGCGTGGCGTTGAACCACGCCGCAAGCTGCTCCCGCTGCTCCGGGCTGCGGACCAGCGTCTCGTTCTCGATGTCGTCGGCGACGATCAGCCCCGGCCGGGCCTGATTGTGGCGGCGGCCGCGGATCTTGGTGCCCGAACCCAGGGCCGAGACCTTGACGCCGTTGCCGGTGACGATCTCGTTCCGACGCCAGACCTGCGGCCGGCGCGACGCGGGCGGCACCATGCACGCCTCGGGGAAATCCTCCCGGAGCCGCGGGTTGTTCTCAAGCTGCTCCCTGATCGATGCCAGATGGCCCACGGCCTGATCCTGCGAGTCGCAGACGAGAAGGATGTAGTCCTCCAACTTGAACACGATGGCCCACAGGATGGTCGCCAACGTCACCATCGTGCTCTTGGCGTGGCCGCGGGGCGCGGCAATGGCCACACGCCCCCCACGCCTCTCTGACGCCTGCACGATCAGGTCGTCCATCTCCATGTGCATCCGTGAAAAGGGCTGCTGGGCGTAGCTCGGCAGGTAGATGCGCAGGAACTCGATCGGCGAGCGACGGGCCCGCTCGCGGCGGATCTGAGAGACCCGCATAGCGGTGGTGGCAGGGATGGACCGCGGGCCGCCCGAGGACGCAGAAGCGGGAAGTGGTCCTTTCGTGGGCTGCTTTGATTCTGTGCGGGCCTTCATGAACGATCCCCTTCTGCGGCGTCGGCGTCGACACCCCCACTGCTGTGTGCGTCTGGTTCAGACTCGCCATCGCGATCCCTTGAACCCAGCCGCCGGGTCACGATGGAGCGCGTGAGCATGCCGCGAAGCTCGGAGAGTTCGGGCGACAC
>CAZPPG010000089.1:0-11059 GCA_964588385.1 uncultured Phycisphaeraceae bacterium | reverse complement strand
CCATGCCTCCCACTGCCCCAGCCATTCCGCCCGCGACCCAAGCCCCCGCCAGCAGCGAAGCCGGCGCCCTCCGCGCCGCCCTGATCGAGCGCACCGCCGCCCTCTGCGACGCCCGCAACTACCGACGCATCGCCCTCTACGGCGCGGGCCGCCACACCCTCCCCATCATCCGCCAGCCCTGGCAATGGCACGACGTCCGCGTCGTCGCCATCATCGACGATTCGCCCCGCCTCCCCGCCCTGCGTGGCGTCCCCGTCATCCGTCCCCACGATCTCGCGCTCCAGCCCCCCGGCTCCATCCACGCCATCGTCATCAGCTCCGACACCTACGAATCCGAGATCTACGAACGCGCCACCCGCAATCCCGCCCTCCGCGGCATCCCCCTCCTCCGCATCTACTGCGAGCCCGCCCCCGCCCGCCCATCCCCCGCCGACATCTACGCCCGCCTGATCACCCGCTGGGGACTCACCGAATCCGACGCCCGCTGGCTCGCCGAAAATCGCGACGAACGCCACGACGCAACCCTCCCCATGCTCCCGCCCGAACGCACCGAGCTCCACCTCCGCCGCTACGAGTTCGCCGCTCGCTACGTCGCCGGCCGCCACGTCGTCGACGCCGCGTGCGGCACCGGCTACGGCTCCTCCCTCCTCTCGACCCAGGGCGCAGCCGCAAGCGTCACCGGCATCGACATCGATCCCCGCGCAACCGATTACGCCACGCGCCGCTTCGGCTCACCCAACACCCGGTTCTTCTGCGCCAGCGCGACCGCAACCGGCCTTCCCGCCAACTCATCCGACGTCGGCGTCAGCTTCGAGACCGTTGAGCACATCCGGGACGCCCACGGCCTCATCAACGAGTTCGCCCGAATCCTGAAGCCCGGAGCAACACTCGTGCTCAGCACGCCCAACAACGCGGGGCTCACGAAGCACCACGTCCACACCTTCACCCAGCAGTCACTGGGTGAACTCCTCTCGACTCGCTTCACAGACATCCAGTGGCACGGCCAGTGGGTCCGCACCGCGCCCCCCGCCTCAGAGCCCGCAGCCGGAATTCGCCCCATCGAGCCCGGCGAATGTCCCGAATACCTCATCGCCGTCGCCACGCCCCGCAAGTAACAACGCTCACGCCGCGCCCAGCGACCGACTCACCAGATCAATAATCCGTTCAATCGCCACGCGATACGTGAACTGCTTCCGCACACGCCCCGCGATCCCGGCCGACGCGCTCTCCCGCCACCGCGGCATCGTGATCGCACGCTCAAGCGCGCCCTCCAACTCCTCCTCATTCCTGTACATCGTCTCGCTCGGATCGCCAAGCATCCAAGCAACATCCCTCTCCCGCGGCATCTGCTCCCACGCCAGTCGCGCCGCCCCAACCAACGCCTCCGTCGTCGGAATGTTCGGCCGGCTTCCACGCTCATCACCCATCCGCTGCCACAGCCCAACCATCCGCATCGCCTCAGGATGATCCGCCACAGCGTAAAGATGCATGCGTGGCTCGCCCACGCGGCACGCGTGCGCAACCCCCCCGTCCGCCAGCCGCATCGCCGTGAACCCGTGCAGCATCGCAAGGTCATCCCACTTCGCGCGGCACAGCGGCATCCCGCCCGACAACGCGCACTCCATCACCCGCTGATGGAACGGCCAGTGCACCGAAACGTGCAGATGCGCCCCCGCCGCCTGATACGACGCCCGCAACTCATCTCCGTGCTCGATCGGGCGTCCCGCGTACCTCGCGAACACCCCGTGCTCATCCCACCCGCGCCCATGAATCCGCAGCCGCCAACCCCGCCGCTCACTGATCGCCGCCGCCCACCGTAGCGTCTCGTGCCGCAGCAGCCGATCCGCCAGAGGCAGCGTGTACTGATTGCAGATCCGTGAGAGCACCCGCGGATCCGCGTCCCCTCCGATCACGTGCCGCGCCGCCTCCTCAGTGATCTGCCGCAGCGTCGCCTGCAGCGGGATCTCCGCCGCTCTCGCCGCCGCCTCGCGCACCCGTGGCTGCAACGCCTCAAGCGTCGCCGCCACCGCCAGGTCACCCGCCATCGCCAGCACCCGCGCGTGCAGCCGATCCGGCGTCTCGCTGTGATGGCTCACATACGCGACATCACACGCCAACGCATCGCGCAGCGACGATGCCGCTGGCGACGCGTTGAACTTCCGCTCCGACGCCACCACCGGCAGCATCAGACTCCGCTCGCGCGGATAACCGAACCGTGTAAACAGATCGTCGTTCGTGTGCCCGACGAGGAAGTCCAGTTCCCCCTGCGCTCCGCCCACCTGATCGTCATAGATCTCTGCCATCGCGTCCTGGATCCAGCACACCATCGGGATCCCCGCCGGGACCATCCCCTTCAGGTTTGCGCGCGTGCGGTTGATCACCAGCACCATGTCCGGCTTGAACGCCTCCACCGCCCTCAGATACCCCACCGTCGAAAGCAGGGACGACTCATCCGGCTCGATCAGAATCTCCGCCTCATGCCCCGCATCCCGCATCGCCTCCGCGATGTCCTGCGCCGAGTGCTTCACAAACGTCGTGTAGCGGCACGTCGCCACCAGCAGGCGCAGCCGCTCCCCAGAGCCCCCCTCTGAGCATCCGAGCGCCGCTCGATACCGATCCCGCCATGCGCCCACCGTCCGATCCGCCGCGCTCCGCTCAAACCCGGCCAGCAGCCGCGCCTCCGCCGCCTTCTGCGCCGCAACCGCCTCGCGGATCACGCTCTCAACCACCGGGGCGCCGTCCACCCCACACCCGCGGCACACGATCACCGGACCCAGAATCTGCGTCCCGTTCCGGGCCTCCAGATCCGCTCGGAACCGAACCACAGCATCCTCGCCAACGAACAGATGCACGCGCGTCTGCCCGAGCACTTCGCGTAATCCACAGACCGACAATGCTCGCACAAACGCTTGAACATCCGTTTCCAACACATTGATGCGCGCCCAATACCCTGATTCCAATCTCGCAAGGCCATCAGCCACATGCCGCAGAACCCACGGGTTGAACCCCTCGATCGTGACGGGCCGGGGCCACGCCGAAACCATGGGGTCTCCTTCGGACTTTGTGCTCAGGGATCGCGCCGGAGGCACCTCATTCGCGAACCGCAGCCACCCTCCTCCAGCACTCGCCCTCTCTGCCGGATCACACGCACGCGAGACAACGCCTCCGCTGAACGTCCGGAAGCACTCGACCCCCACACTCGCCTCGCGACAGATCTGGACCATGTCAGCAAGCGTCAAGCCGAGCGATCCCCGCTCCACGATCGCGTCGATGTTGTCTCGCAGGATGACGTCACGCTCATCAACGCCCACGCGATCATCCGGCAAGCGCTCAATCGCCGTGCGCACCGACATCACCGCGGGATCACTCGCCACTTCAGACGGCAAGCTCGCCAACTGCTCCGAAGCCGCCGTCCGCAATCCCAGCTTCGCGTAGTTCGCCGCCAGCAGAAACCGAACCCCGGCATCCGAAGGGTGCGCCGCCAGCGCGCGATGCGCCAGCCCCACAAACTCCCACGGCCGATCCGCCTGACCGAGCGCCAGAATCTGCCCGCGCGTCACCGCGCCGCTCGCACCGGTCGGACCAGCACCCGGCCCGGCCCCTGGCGCGGCGTGAAACTTTGTTCCAGTGACAACAGGCAGCGTATCGGGCATCCGTTTGGTATCGTCGGTCCGCCCCGCCTCGCTGCACATTCACCACGCTTCACGCGTCTCACGCACCGTTCAATCCCAGTTCAATCCCCAAAGCGCCGCGACTCCACAAGTGTGGCCCCTTGGCCACCGCCGGATTCCAGCTCGACAACAAACAGGTCCCCATACCGGCTCTCATCAATCACAACCGCCTCGGCCACACCCAGCGCCCTCATGATCTCAGGGACCGTGTTGCTGTGGCCCGCGACCAGCGCCACCTGCCCACGCGGCAGCCCACGAATCGCGTCCGCAATCTCTTGGGCATGCGATCCCACGTCCCCACTCGCTTTCATCACCGTCGGCGTCAACCCCAGCTTCTCCGCCAGAGGCTGCGCGGTCTGCTGCGTCCGCGCGAACTGCGTCACATAAACCGCCCGGATCGGCTCCGCCACCAGTTCAGTCATCAGCGCCTGCGCCCGCTTGGCTCCTGCTTCCGTCAGCCCCGGATCATCACCCGTCGTCTGCTTCTCGGCGTGTCTCACGAGAAACACCCGCGTCGCGCGCTCCGGCGCCGCCAGCACAACCGCCAGTCCCTCGCTCACCGATTCCGCTCCCGCCGCGGTCACGCCGGTCTCCGCGGCGTACACCCTCTTGAGCGATCCGGATGCCGCGAGCGTCCGCAATCCCACATCCGTCAAACCCGTTCCAGTCACATTCAACGTCTCAAGCGCCGGCATCGCTGCCAGCGTCATCGCAGCGTCATCATCAATCCGCGTCCGGTTCAGATCGAGCGAGCGAATCACCCCGCCGCGAGCAAGGAGCGAAACATCCGCGTTCCCAACTTCCGCGCCCGTTGCATTCAGCCGCTCGATGCGATCCACGATCGGCCCCAGAGCCGCCAGCACCTCGCCATCACACGCCGGCGACATCAGCGACAGATTCACATCCAGCAAGTCGGACTCAACCGATACCGGTTCAATCCTCGCGCCCCTTGCCCGCAGCGTCTTGATCGCCTCAAGCTGCTCATTCGCCCATACCGCCCTGGCATTCGCCGCCGAGACCTCACCGCTCGCCCCGCTTGTGGGCTGCGTCGATGATGCGTCCACCTCACCCGAGGCATCCATCTCCGTGCCGGAACCCGTCCCGCTCATGCCAAGCGAAGCGATCCATGACTCGATCGTCGCGATCTCCGCGGGCGCCAGCCGCTCACCCTTTGGCGGCATCGCGCCGTCATCCTCTTCGTGCATCTTGACACGGACCACCAGATCGCTCTGCTTCGGATCCTCGATGCTCAGCACCCAGGACTCCGCGCCCATCACGTGATCCAGCGAATCCAGCCGCAGCCCGCCCTTCACCTTCGCCTCTCCGTGACACTCCACGCATCGCGCCACGAAAATCGGCAGCACATCGCGCTCGAACGACACGCTTGCGGCCGACACAGCAATCGGTGTCGCGTCCGTCCCGACGTTTGGTCCCGCCAATGGATTCGAAGGCACATCCGATACGGGTGGCGCCGATGGTGGTGTCGGGCGCGGCTCCGTCACTGTCGGCCGCTTCCCCATCTTCAGCGGCGCGAGCATGTACCCTTCGCCGTACACCATGTTTCCGCCCAGATGCCCCGTGAACCCGATCGCCCCCGCCGCAACCAGCAACAGCGCACGGAACGCCATCAACGCACGCCGCGATCGAGAGGCGGCCAACGCGAACAGGAACGCGAGCAGCGCGACCACGCCCCCACCAATCCCGATCCATCGATGCAGCTCCATGGTCTCCGCGTTACTCGCGTGATTCTCATAGTCCCCGTTGAGCCACCCGCTCCCGATCGCCGCGCCCGCCGCAATCACGCCGATCCCAAGCATGTGGATCGATGTCCGCGCCGGTGTCGGCCGCCGCACGATCGCGCGAAGCGTCTCAATCATCGTCGCGACCAGCACCATCGCAATCGGAAAGTGAACCAGGATTGGATGGGTGCGCCCCACGATCCTCAGCATCGTGTCCATCGCGCTCGGCCCACCGCCCCCCCCGCTCGCCCCTTCGGCCGCTTGCCCCGACGCCACGCCCGCCATAAGCGCGACCAACGCGCCGAACGCCACCAGTGCACGCACGCCCGTCCCTCGCATCATCCCGCGCTCCCTCTCTCGTTCACCCCACCCGTCGCAACAGTGTCACCCGCCCATTCGGCACCCATTCAGCAACGAGGATGTCCCCGTTCTTCAGAAAGATCGCCGTGTGCGGATGGATGAACTTCCCATCCACGAACTCCTCCCGCGGCTTCCCTCTCAGCCCCGACGGATGCCCATCGCCCAGGTGCACCACCGGCTTCCCATCCATCCCGACGAGCGTCACCACGCTCTCAAGGTCCGGCACCAGCAGCAACTCTCCCCGTGTCTTGAAGTGACACGGCATGCGGATCCCATCCGTCACAAACTCGATGTGCTCCCCCTCCAGCGTGAACCGCTGGATCCGGCGATTCGATCGGTCCGCCACCAGCAGCGTCGGCCCCCGCCCGCGCGTCACAATCCGATCATCCACCCAGAGCCCATGCGGGCAGAGCACCTGCCCCGCTTCCTTCCCCGGACCGATCGGCGTGCTCTTGTACTTCCCATCTGCGGAGTATCGATGCACATACGACGACCCATACCCATCGCCAACCAGCACGTCCCCATCGGGCAGGAACGCCACGTTCGTCGGGCACCACTTCTCGCGCGACTCATACTTTCCGGATTCCATCGGGCAGTCTGCCTGCCACACCACCTCGCCCTTCAGATCCGTCTTCACCACCAGCCGCCGCGCGGTGTCGCAGTGATAGAGAAACTCCGCGCCCCCCTCCTCCCGCACATCGAGCCCGTGCGCCCCGCCCCGGAACTCATCACCCCACCCCTCCAGAAACTCGCCCTCAGGCGAAAACACCGCCACCGCGTGCGCCCGCTGGCTCTCCGCGTTCACCGTGTGCGCCACATAGATCCGACCCGCCGAATCCTGCACCAGCCCGTGGGTATCACCCCACATCAACTCCTTCGGCGGCATCAGCCAGTCGTGCACGCACTCATACGAATGCGTCCCGTCCCCTGTCGGATTCCCGAGAATCGGGTGCCTGCGCCCCGACTTGTCCGAAGCCCTCACGGAAGGCGCCCACGCACCTGTCAGCCCGCCCGCGGCCAATCCCGCAGTCGCCAGACCCGCCGTCGCCCGAATGAACTCGCGTCGCTTCATCATCCCCGCAGGATACCAGCGAACGCCCACGCAAGTTGTGCCATTGGTGCCGAAGCCCCGTTCCGTTACACTCCCACTCATGCCCGATTCAGGCCCATCCGCCCTCCGAGCCATCGCCAACGCCCTACCGCTCCTCGCGGCTCTGGCCCTCGCGTGCCGCGCCACCTTCCCAGCGCGCGCCGCAGAACCCGCGCCCCAACCGCTCGTCTTCGCGCGCGATGTACGTCCCATCCTCTCCAACAACTGCTTCAAGTGTCACGGCCCCGATGAGCATGCCCGCCAAGCAGGGCTCCGCCTCGACACCCGCGAGGGCGCGCTCGAAGCGATCAAGCCCGGCAACCCGGACGCCAGCCTCCTCATCAAGCGCATCGTCACCGACGACGTCTTTGAGCGCATGCCTCCCATCGAGGTCTCCGCCCACGGACTCACCGATGCGCAGGTCACCGTACTCCGCCAGTGGATCTCCGAAGGTGTCCCTTGGGGCGAGCACTGGTCGTTCGCTCCGCCGACTCGCGACGCCGCACCATCCGTGTCCGACCCCGCCTGGCCCCGCCGCCCGCTCGATCACTGGGTCATTGCTTCACTCGACACCGCCGGGCTCTCGCCCTCGCCCGAAGCCGATCGCCGCACGCTCATCCGCCGCGTCTCCCTCGACCTCATCGGCCTCCCTCCCACACCCGAAGAGGTCGATTCCTTTCTCAAAGACCCGCGTCCAGACGCCTACGAGCATCTCGTCGACCATCTCCTCGCCTCCCCGCACTTCGGCGAGAAGTGGGCCCGGTGGTGGCTCGACCTCGCCCGTTACGCCGACACCAAGGGCTACGAGAAAGACGAACGCCGCACCATGTGGCCCTACCGCGACTGGGTCATCCGCGCCCTCAACGACAACCTCCCCTTCGACCGCTTCTCCCTCCTCCAACTCGCTGGCGATCTCCTCCCCTCGCCCACCACCGACGACCTTATCGCCACCGCCTTCCACCGCAACACCATGACCAACGACGAGGGCGGCACCGACGACGAGGAGTACCGCACAGCCGCGGTCATCGATCGCGCCAACACCACCATGGAACTCTGGCAGGGCCTCACCCTCGCCTGTGCCCAGTGCCACACCCACAAGTACGACCCCATCACCCACACCGACTACTTCGCCTTCGCCGCCATCTTCAACAACACCGAGGATGCCGACGCCTACCCCATCGAGGCGCCGGTCCTCCCGCTCCCCACCGAAGAACAGCGTGCCACAATTGACGCGCTCAGCGCCGAGATCGCCCGACTCCAGGCAGCATCCGACACTGAGCCCGCCATCGCCAAGGACCTCGAACCCCGGCTCGCCGACCAGCGCAAGCAACTCGGCGACATCCAATCCGCCGTCACCAAGCTCCCCATCATGCGCGAACTCCAGGGCGACCAGCGCCGCAAGACCCATCGCCTCTCCGGCGGCAGCTACCTCTCCCCACAGGAAGAAGTCGCGCCCAATGTCCCGCTCGTCTTCTCAAGCGTCAGCGAGTCCGCGCCCTCAAACCGCCTCGAACTCGCTGAGTGGCTCTTCGATAGGGACAACCCGCTCACCGCCCGCGTCATCGTCAACCGAGTGTGGGAGCAACTCTGGGGCGAAGGACTCTGCACCACCATCGAAGACCTCGGCACACAGGCCGCATGGCCCTCTCATCCGGAGCTCCTCGACTCCCTCGCCATCACCTTCCGCGACGGCACATTCACCGGCACACCCTCACCCCGTCCCTGGGATCTCAAGCTCCTCCTACGCGAACTCGTCACCTCCGCCACCTACCGCCAGTCCTCCGCCGCCTCGCCCGACGCGATCGCCCGCGACCCCTCAAACACCCGTCTCTCTCGCGGCCCGCGCCTCCGCCTCGACGCCGAAACCATCCGCGATCAGGCCCTCGCCGCCTCCGGCCTTCTCTCTCCCAAGATGTTCGGCCCCTCCGTCTTCCCTTACCAGCCCCCCGGTCTCTGGATCATGATCTACAGCGGCGATCAATGGAAGCAAAGCGAGGGCGAAGACGCCCATCGCCGCAGTCTTTACACCTTCATCCGCCGCACCGTCCCCCACCCCGCCATGACCACCTTCGACGCCCCAAGCCGCGAGGTCTGCATCTCGCGCCGCATCCGCACCAACACACCACTCCAAGCCATGGTCACCCTCAACGACCCGCAGTTCGTCGAAGCGTCACAGGCCCTCGCACGCCTCGCCATGCGCACGCACACCGACGATCCATCGCGCGCCGCGCTCATCATGCAGCGCGTCCTCTGCCGCCCCCCCACCGCCGACGAGCTCGACGCCATGCTCGAATCCATCGCCGACCTCCGCGCACGCTTCGCCGCAAGCCCCGACGATGCCCTCGCCGCCGCGACCGATCCCATCGGCCCGCTTGGCGACGGCATGGCCCCCTCTGACGCCGCGGCATGGAGCGTCCTCGCATCGGTCATCCTCAACCTCGACGAAGCCCTCACCAAGGAGTGATCCTGAAGATGTCCCGCGATCCCTCCCGCTTCACGCCCGATCCGCACGTCGCACCCGACCGCCTCACCTCCGCGCAAGATGTCACGCGCCGCCACTTCTTCGGCGAACTGAAGAACGGCGTCGGCCTCATCGCCCTCGCCTCCCTGCTCGGCACAACCTCGCGCGCCCGCGCCTCGACCTCAACGGACATCCCTCCTCCCTCCCCCGCCGACTTCTTCACCTCTCGGCTCCCCCACTTCGCCCCCAAGGCCCAGCGGGGCAAAAACATGCACAAGGGCGGCGCCCCGCCCCAGCAGGACCTCTTCGATTACAAACCGAAGCTCAACGAACTCAACGGCCAGCTCTGTCCAGACTCACTTCTCGAGAAAGAACGCTTCGCCTTCATCAAGGGCCATCCCAAGATCCTCGGCTCCCCGTATCGCTTCTCAAAGGTCGGAAAGTCCGGCCTCTGGTGCTCCAATCTCCTCCCCAGCTTCGCCTCCATCGCGGACGAGGTCACGCTCATCCGCTCCATGTACACCGACCAGTTCAACCACGCACCCGCTGAACTCTTCCTCTACACCGGCTCGCCCCGCCTCGGTCGCCCCTCCATCGGCGCATGGACCGTCTACGGCCTCGGCTCCGAGAATCAGAACCTCCCCGGCTTCGTCGTCCTCCTCTCCGGAGGCTCAAACCCATCCTCCGGTAAATCCGTCTGGGGCAGCGGCTTCCTCCCTTCCGTCTATCAGGGCTGCCAGTGCCGCTCCGAAGGCGAGCCCGTCCTCTACGTCAACAACCCCAAGGGCGTCGACCGCACCACCCGCCGCGAAGCCCTCGACCTCCTCGGCGCGCTCAATCGCGCCCGCCACGCCACGCACGGCGACCCGGAAGCCCTTAGCCGCGTCGAGCAATACGAACTCGCCTTCCGCATGCAGGTCTCCGTCCCCGATGTCGTCGACATCTCCTCCGAACCCCGCCACATCCTCGACATGTACGGCGCAGATCCCACCACTCCCAGCTTCGCCCGAAACTGCGTTCTCGCCCGCCGCATGCTCGAACGCGGCGTGCGATACGTCCAGCTCTTCGACCACGGCTGGGACGTCCACGGCACACACCCCGGCGACGACATCATCACGCAGCTCCCCGCCAAGTGCCGACAGACCGATCAGGCCGCCGCCGCCCTCGTCCTCGACCTCAAGCAACGCGGCATGCTCGAAGACACGCTGGTGGTCTGGTCCGGCGAGTTCGGCCGCACCGCCATGAACGAAGAACGCGCCGGCTCCAAGTTCCTGGGACGCGACCACCACCCCCACTGCTTCACGATCTGGATGGCCGGCGCCGGACTCAAGAAGGGACACGTCCACGGCGAGACCGATGAGCTCGGCTACCGCATCACAAAGGACCCGGTCCACATCCACGACCTCCAGGCCACCATGCTCCACGCCTTGGGCCTCAACCACGAGAAGCTCACCTACCGCTTCCAGGGTCGCGACTTCCGCCTCACCGACGTCCACGGCCGCGTCGTCCACGAGCTCTTCGCGTGATCCAAACCATGCCGCGCACGCAACGCCCTCGCTCCACCCAACCCCCTCCGCGCCCGCGGCACACAACCCCCGCCTTTCCGCCGCGAAACGTCAATTTCCGCCCCACATCGCTTCCGTGCGTTGACCATCCGCCCATGGCTCCCTAACATCGCCCCACGATTGCGGGGTAGAGCAGCCTGGTAGCTCGTCGGGCTCATAACCCGGAGGTCGTA
>CAZPPG010000088.1:10046-11123 GCA_964588385.1 uncultured Phycisphaeraceae bacterium | reverse complement strand
AGACTTACGGAAATCGGGGTGACAGGATTTGAACCTGCGACCTTCTCGTCCCGAACGAGACGCGCTACCAAGCTGCGCTACACCCCGTCTGCGGCTGTCCACCGGGCGAACCCGACGATCAACCCATCAATCTTCGGCCGGATAATAGCCAGCGAACCAGCACAAAGTTCGCCGTCCGGCGATTCTCCGCCGCTTCGCCCGCTCACTCCGTCTGGAATGTCGGCTGCGTCGAATAGACGTTGTCCTTGATCGTCGACGGATCCCCGTCCGGCCCCGCCGAGTAGAAATACGGCCGATTGTTCGGGCAGATGCCGCCGTCGCCATCGGCAAACTTTGTCACACCCGAGACAACTGTCGTCGTTCGGTTTCGCCGCACGGTATCGAATGCGAAGCTCTCTCCGCTCGCGATCGACACCAAGTCTCCAACATCCACGCCTCTCTCGTCGTCCGTTGACGACTGCGTGATCACCCCGTCAAAGTCCGGGTGCACATACCGTAGCGGCCGTCCCCACCCATCAAACACCGTCGTCAGCAGCGGCTGCTTGCTCGTGCTCGTCGTCAACGCGTCCTCATCCGGCGAGTACTGCTTCACAACCTTCGCGGCAAGCCCCGAGATCGTTGACCCCACGGTGGAAACATCCTTCATCTGGTAGATGTACCACCCGACGGAGTTCACCATGTTGTCGTCGTAGTCCTCGCCCTGACGCACATCCGAGACCGGCTGCCACGTGATCGGGCCCGATGA
The DNA here is from genome assembly GCA_964588385.1 of uncultured Phycisphaeraceae bacterium. Taxonomy (GTDB): domain Bacteria; phylum Planctomycetota; class Phycisphaerae; order Phycisphaerales; family UBA1924; genus JAHBWV01. Next base: position 10,378 of record CAZPPG010000088.1, on the reverse strand, counting down.
GCTCGGATGCTCCACCAGCGACCTGGGCACCTTGTTCCCGACATCCGTCATGTACGACGTGAGCGTCAGGTCCATCGAGCGAGTGATGCTGGTCGTCAGCGACTCGCGGCCCCCCGAAAGCACCTTGCTCCCGATCGCGAGCGAGATCACCACAAGCAGCGAGATGATCGCGATCACGATCAGCAACTCAAGCAGCGTGAACGCGCCACGGCACCTCGGCGTTCTGGCAGTGGCGATCGACGGGTTGGACGGTGGAGTCGTAGTCATTGGCTGCCCTCAAGTCTGTACAGACTGACATCGTAAGGCGGCCCACCCGTCCCACGCTGCCATAC
>CAZPPG010000088.1:0-10036 GCA_964588385.1 uncultured Phycisphaeraceae bacterium | reverse complement strand
CCGTGCCCTTCACACGCGATCACCCATCAAGCCCGGGGCCCGTGATGCCGCCCGCTCCGCCACCAGGTCCGACAGGTCGCACCGGCCCCCGCCCGCCGGGAGGCATCCCGCCAGGCCCAGCCGGCCCTCTCGCGCCCATCGGCGGCATGGGCGGTCCGCCCTTGGCCTCTGAAACGTGTCCGAGCAGCGACGCCGCGCTGACCCGCGCCTTGAAGATGTAGTCGGTGACCCGCTCGCGAACGTCTCCAAGCATGTTCGTGAACAGCGCCGAGCCGTCCCGCTTGTACGCGATGCGAGGATCCTGCTGGCTGAACGCGCGGAAGCCGATCGCGTCCCGCAACTGGTCCATCGCGTACAGGTGATCCCGCCACGTCTGGTCCAGAATGTCCAGGAGAATCGTCCGCTCCAGATTCAGAAGCTCCGCACGCTGAACGTTCTCGATCAACGCACGCACCGCATCCGGCCGCTCATCCGCCGGCAGATACCGCATGTTCTCAGGCAGGAACCCGCCGTACCGGCTCTTCAGATGCGCATCAAGCTCATCATCCGTTGTGCACGCCAGCGCGGCATCAATGTCCTTCTGCAACTGATTCCGCTCGACAAACGCCCTGGACTGCTCAAGCAGCATGTCCCGCACCTTCGCCGGGGGCGTGCTCTTGAAGGTGTCGACCGTCCAGTCCACGCCGAACCGCCGCCGCGCCCAGGACGCCAGCGTCTCAAGCGCCTGCATCGGGCCGCGCTGCGCCGCCAGCATCGTGATCTCCATGCGGAACTCAACCGGATAGTTGATCTCACGCTGCCGGTACAGGTCCTCAACCTTCTTCATGATCAGGCCGCGAGCCGAAGAGTCCTGGCTCGCCTCCGCAGCGAGCACCTCCTCCGCCGAGACCTCAAGGCCCATCTTGTTGCTCGCCCACGTCGCGAGCGTCTTCGCGCCGTACTCGGGCGTGAAGAACTCCTCAAGACCTGCAAGATCCGTCGCATCGATCTTCGCCTGGGCCGCCAGCGACAGCCGCTCCTGGATCGCGCGCCGAACCGCCGCGGTCGGCTCCTTCACCTCGTCAGGCGAAATCTCCACGCCGAACCGATTGCTCGCCCACCGCACCAGACCCGCCGAGTCAAAGTCCATCTCGACATCCGAGCCCTCGGTCGGCATGTACTCGCCCAGCGTAACCGTGATGACGGCGTTCGCGTCCGCCATCGCCTCCCGGCGGCACAGGATCTCCATCTCGTTCCTGTCCTTGCCGCGCAGGCGGTCCGGCGGAATCTCGCAATCCAGCTTGCCCCCCGCGAACGTCGCCGCGCACTGCGCCGGGTAGTTCTTGTTCAGGTACTCGTCGCACGCGTCCTCAACCACGCCCTCGAGGTACTCAAAGATCAGCCCCTTCACATCCCGGCCGTCCAGCACGCGCTGCCGCAGGCCATAGAACGTCTGGCGCTGGTGCTCCATGATCTCGTCATACTCAAGGATGTTCTTCCGCACCTGGAAGTTCCGCTCCTCGACCTTGCGCTGCGCCCGCTCCACGCTCTTGGTGAGCATCGGGTGCTCGATCGCGTCCCCTTCCTTCATGCCCATCCGCGCCAGGATCCGCATCGTCGTCTCGCCGGCGAACATCTTCATCAGATCGTCATCGAGCGCGACGTAGAAGCGGCTCGACCCCTTGTCGCCCTGGCGACCAGACCGTCCGCGCAACTGGTTATCGATACGCCGCGACTCGTGCCGCTCCGTTCCGATCACGTGCAGCCCGCCCAGGTCCTCGACACTCGAGAACCAGCGGATCCGGTGCAGCAGGAACCTGCCGCAGGCATCCAGCTCCTTCCGGAGCGCATCCGCATTCATCGTGCCCGCGTGCTTGGGGTCGATCATCGCGTACCGCACGCCCCAGTGACGCAGGAGCGCAAGCTCCAGCTCCGCAAAGGGCATCTGCTCCGCGTCCTGCTTCCGCATCTCCAGCTCGGTCTGCGCGACCTTGCGGTAGATCCCCTCTCGCAACTGCTCATCCGTGGACTCGACAGTGACCGTCCGCGGGCAGATCCCTCGGCGCAGCCAGTGCTCTAGCTGCGCCTCACGCGTCAATGCGCCCAGCTTGATGTCCGTGCCGCGTCCGGCCATGTTCGTCGCGATCATCACCTGCCCGAGCTGCCCCGCGTTCTCGACGATGTGCGCCTCGCGCTCGTGCTGCTTGGCGTTCAACACCTCGTGCTTCACGCCGTGCCGTCTCGTCAGGGTCTGCGACAGCGTCTCGCTCTTCTCAACGCTCGTCGTGCCCACAAGGATCGGGCGTCCGGCATCATTGAACGCCTTGATCTCATCAACAATCGCGTTCCACTTGTCCTTGCCCGTCAGGTAGACCGTGTCGTTGAAGTCGTGCCTCACGACCTGGCGGTTCGTCGGAATCGCCACCACGTCCAGCTTGTAGATATCGTGGAACTCCTGCGCCTCGGTGTCCGCCGTGCCGGTCATGCCCGCCAGACGCTTGTACATCTTGAAGAAGTTCTGGATCGTGATCGTCGCGACCGTCTGCGTCTCCTGCTTGATCGGCACCTTCTCCTTGCACTCGATCGCCTGGTGCAGCCCGTCGGACCATTGACGCCCGATCATCGGGCGACCGGTGTTCACGTCCACGATCACGATGGAGGGCTCCGGCCGCCCCGTCTGCTGGTTCTGCACGTCCATCACGATGTAATCGCGATCCCGGTGATACACCGCGTGCGCACGCAGCGACTGCTCCAGCAGGTGGGGGACGTCCATGTTCTCGCCCACGTAGAACGACCCGATGTTCGCCACACGCTGCGCCTCCGCCACGCCGTCGTGCGTCACGTGACAGCTCTTCCGCTCAAGATGCAGCTCGTAATACTGGGTGTGCCGATCTCTCGCGGCTTCCAGGCCCGGCAGCTCCGCCTTCGCCTCCGCCATCTGCTTCTGGATCTCCGGCACCTGCGCCTTGTCGCGCACCTGCCGGATATCCCCCTCAAATCCCTTGATCTTCCGCTTGCACGCCTGCACCAGCTCGTCCGCCTCGTTCCACGGACGCTGCTTCTCAACCAGGTGCCGCGCCAACCGGTCCGACAGCTCGTACCGCGGCAAGTCCTCGTGCGCCGGACCCGAGATGATCAGCGGCGTCCTCGCCTCGTCAATCAGGATCGAGTCAACCTCGTCCACGATCGCGAACTGGCGCTTCCGCTGCACCTGCTGCTCCGCCGATCGCTTCATGTTGTCGCGCAGGTAGTCAAACCCGAACTCGGCCGTCGTGCCGTACACCACATCGCACCGGTACATCAGCCGCTTCATGTCCTCCGGCTGCATATGCATCGGGTGGATCGCGCCGACGTTCAGCCCGAGCCAGTGGAAGAACGGGAACGTCCAGTCGCGGTCACGCTGCACCAGATAGTCGTTCACCGTCACCACGTGGATCTTCAGCCGCTCGATCGCCGCAAGGTAGCACGCCAACGGGCCGACAATCGTCTTGCCCTCGCCCGTCTTCATCTCCGCGATCTTGCCACCCGACAGGACCATCGCGCCGATCAACTGCACGTCGAACGGCCTGCTCCGGAACGGCGGGCGGCTCTCCGGGTACATCTCCCGCACCGCCTCATAAAGCCCCGCCGGAATCTCGACCTGCATCCAGCCCGGCACCGGCGCCGGGTGCCCGAGAAACCTGTCCTCGGTGTCCCTCGCCGCCCCCTCCGGAACCATGCCGACAAAGGTCTTCGGGTAGATCGTCGGTGTCGCGTCAATCCTTGCCTTCGTCTCGTCGTAGAGCTTCCGCGCCTCGCCCTTGAGCGCCGCGGGATCAAACCCCTTCTCCGGATTGAAAATCGACCGGATGCCCACCGCGCGATCCATCACCTCTCTGGCGATGACAAACGCGTCAACCAGAAAGTCATCCGCCCCCTCGCCCTTGTCGAAACGACCACGGAACTCCAGGAGCTTGCCGCGCAGCTCCCCGTCCGTCAGCATCCGCGACTTGGACTCCTGCGCATTGATCGCCTCAACACGCATCGTGTACTTCTTCACGAAGCGGTCGTTCCGCGAGCCGATGATCCGATTCAGAATGGGGCCGACAACCGGAATGCCCTGCGTAGCCATGGGTCACTTTCTTTCTTCGACGCCGCGCACGCCCGCATCGGACGCACCCGGCCGCGGCTTTGTTTCGCCGCTCGGTCAATCAATCGATACGCGATCCCGACGGTGGGGCACGCGGCCCCGACGCCTGAACGCACGCCGTTATGTCCATACGTGAGAGATGACAGACGCCCGAGGCCGCACCGGTCTCCCGGAGCGGCTCTCATCACGCCGGAGGCGGCTGGGCAAGCCGACCGCCGATCGGCGTCTGGCTCCTGCACCGCCCGCGAACCACGGACTCCGCCCTCGCCGCGGACGAACGCCCGACCAGAGCCGGCGTCGCCGCCCGCTCCGACCGCGTGATCGCCCCGTCAAGTGACGTGCCCTTCAAAAAGTCGCGAACGGCCTTCGCGATCGCATCCTGAATCTGCCGCGCCGCGGCCCGGTCCTGTCCAAGGTCGCTTCGGGGCGCCAGCAGCACCCGGTCAACGCCAGGAATCAAAGCCCCCGGAACCAACGCCCAAGCCATCGCGGACGGGGCAAACCCCGTCGACATCGCGACCGCCAACAGCACGGCCAACCCAGCCCAGCGCTGGCGTGGGGAGTCCGTCGAAGGTGTCTGGCGTTCTGATCGCATGGAGCCACAGAAGTATCGGCTCGACACCCCACCCGAGCAAGCCCCTTCCAGAACCAATCTTGCTCCAGATTCCCGCTTCACGCCTTTGCCAACCCTTCACAATCACTCCCGGGCGTGTATTGTGGTCTCGCCTCCTCTCCGAGTCCGATATCGACTCCGCCCCGACGAGCACGATGCTCAATGGGGCCACTTCCAGAGGCGACGGAGCCCGCGGCGTGAGCAACGAAGGATCACCCGATCTGACCCCCGGCAAGGACGTACCGATGGTCGCAACCCGCCAGTCCCTTCCCGCCACCCGCGAATCGCTGACCCACAAGTTCAGCATCGATCGCCATGAGGGCTACCTGACCATCGGGCTCTACCCCGACGGCACCCCCGGCGAGATCTTCATCAAGATCGCCAAGGAAGGGTCCGCGATGTCCGGCATGTGCCAGGCCTTCTGCCGCGCGTTCTCCATCGCCCTGCAATACGGCCTCACCGTCAACGACGCGGTCGCCCGCTTCAAGGGCATGCGCTTCGAGCCCATGGGCTTGACCAGCAACCCCGACATCCCCGAGGCCCTCTCTATCGTCGACTACGTGGCCCGCTACATGGAACTCCATTACGGCGAGTTCCAACGCCGCCGCTGACCGCTTCGCCCCATCCAGCGATACCTCGCCCAGCGCATGAGCGAGGCCGATGGCGCCCTCGCCACCGGCCTCTCAGGAGGTTGACCGCATCTTGACTCAGGCCCGGATCAGCGCCCGCGCCGGCACACTCGACATCGCGACCATGAGCGGCCTCTTCGACTTCCGGCGTCTGCGCCCCGCCGTCTCAAGGGTCATGGCGTCCCGTCGCATGAACAACGACGACGGCAGCCGTATGGCCAACGTCGCTTTCGAAGCCGTCGACCCGCGCCCGGCCCAGCCCGCGAGCGCCGCCGCCTCCCGCTCAACGAATCGCTCCAGGACCTCGGCCTCGATCCGCTCCCCATCGCAACGCCCGAGATCCCTCGCCACTCTCAGATGGTCCGCACGCTCTTCGACCGCATGGGCTGGTCGCCCAAGGACTTCCAGGGCTTCCGCATCCGCATCGCCTATCCCGCCTATCCCACCGCCCTCATGTTCCGCTATCGCCTCCCGGAACGCGCCACCTGAGGCACACCCAACCGCCGACTCGCGCCGATGCACAGCCGCTCGGTCGATGCGATGTGACCACGATCGTCACCGGCCAGTTCGGCGCCGCCGACAACGACTGACCCCGATCGCCGCCGGAAAGTTGCCGACCCACAAGTGCCCACCTAACCTGTCTGTCCCACCACGCGGACGTGGCGGAACTGGCAGACGCGCTAGGTTCAGGTCCTAGTGGGATTAATACCCCGTGGAGGTTCGACTCCTCTCGTCCGCATTGTGAACGCCGGGCGGCTCAAAGGGCCGCCCGGTTGTGTTTTTCACCCGCCTCATCCGACGCCCCCTCGCCGCCCCGAGGCAGTACCATGCACCCCCATGGCCCTGATCCTGTTCGGAATCGACGAAGCCGGCTACGGCCCCCTTCTGGGTCCGCTTGCCGTGGGCGCGACCGCCCTCCGCGTCGATCGCTGGACCGACGGCGACCCCGCACCAGACTTCTGGCAACTCCTCTCCAAGGCGGTCTGCAAGGAACCACGCGACGCCAAAGGGCCGAACCCGCGCATCCCCGTCGCCGACTCCAAGAAGCTCAAGCTCGCCAACTCCGTCACGACGCGCCACCCTCTCGTGCACCTTGAACGCGCCGTCCTCTCGTTCATGCGCTTCAGCGAGGGCGCTTCGCCCGAACTCCCCGCCGACGACGCCGCCCTTTTCGCGATCCTCGGCGTCGAGCTCGAGCCACGCCCGTGGTACCAGGTCCCGCCCGCGTCCATCCCCGTCGGATCTACCGCCCAGTCGATCGCCATCGGCTCCAACCCTCTCGCCGCCGCGCTCGAAGCCGAATCAGTCGACTGTCTCGGGCTCTGGTGCCGCACCATCGGCGAGACCCGCTTCAACACCGTCGTCGGCGAGACCGGCAGCAAAGCCGAGGCGACCTCGCTCGCCATCGGCGAGTATCTCCGCATGGCCTTCGAGAAATGGGGGAGTGGCGAGCATGGCGAACTGCGCATCATCTGCGATCGCCAGGGAGGCCGCACCGACTACGCCCCCATGCTCGCCCGCGAGTGCCGCTCGCGCGCCGATGCCGCCACGCGCTGGACCGCCTCCGTCAAAGTGCTCGAAGAGTCCGACCGCTGCTGCCGCTACGAGGTCCATGATCGCACCCGTCGCATGATCGTCACGTTTATGCCCGAAGCAGAGTCCGCCCACATGCCCGTCGCACTCGCCTCAATGGTCGCCAAGCTCGTCCGCGAGCTCGCCATGGCCCGCTTCAACCGCTACTGGTGCCGCCGCGCCACCGAGTCCGCGAACATGGAACTCAAACCCACCGCCGGCTACCGGCTCGACGCCGCCCGCTGGCTGGAAGATGCACGCACGCTCCTCACGCCCGATGACCGCCGCGCCCTCATCCGCAACGCATGAAAGACGCTTTCGTGTCCCAACCCAAGCACTATCTCGACATCGCCGCCCGTGCCGCCATCCGCGCGTTCGGTGATGTCGAGCCCAATCCCCTCGTCGGCTGCGTCCTCGTCAAGGACTCACGCGTCATCGGCATCGGCCACCACAAAAAATGGGGCGGCCTCCACGCCGAGCGCGAGGCCCTCGCCGACGCCCGCGCCAAGGGCAGCGACCCGCGCGGCTGCACGGCCTACGTCACGCTCGAGCCCTGCCGCCACTTCGGCAAGCAGCCCCCGTGCACCGACGCCCTCATCGAAGCCGGTATCGCCGAGGTCGTCGCCGCACGCCCCGATCCCGCCGATGTCTCAGGCGGCGGCTTCCGCATCCTGCGCGAAGCCGGCATCATCTGCCGCTTCGATTCCTCCTCCCTCGCCACCGCGATCAGCGAGCCCTTCTGCAAGCGCATCGCAACCGGCCTCCCGTGGGTCATCGCCAAGTGGGCACAGACCATCGACGGTCGCATCGCCACACGCAGCGGCGAGAGCAAGTGGATCTCCGGCGAGCAGTCCCGCGCTCGCGTCCACAAACTCCGCGCCCGCGTTGATGCCATGCTCACCTCGATGGGAACGGTCATCGCCGACGATCCGATGCTCACACCTCGCGGCGTGCGCCGCATCCACCGCGTCGCCACCCGCGTCGTCGTCGATACCGGCCTCGACATCGACGAGAACACCCAACTCATCCGCACCGCCGCCGTCGTGCCGACCATCGTCTGCTGCTCCAAGGAACTCTCGACCGCGCATCTCATGGCCGACAAGGTTCAGCGCCTGGAGGCCGCGGGCGTTGAAGTCATGGGTGTGCCTCACGAGGCCCTGAGCGGCGGCCTCAACAAGGGCCTTGACCTCGAACGTCTGCTTCGCGCCCTCGTCGATCACAAGCAGATCTCCACCGTGATGGTCGAGGCCGGGGGCGGGATGCTCGGCTCCCTCCTTGAAGCCGACCTCATCGACGAGGCCGTGGTCTATCTCGCGCCGCTCGTGCTCGGCGATGAACAGGCATTCAGCGCGGCCAGCGGCCGGATCGCCGCACACCTGGCCGAGGGCCGCCGCTTCAGACTCCTCCGCACCAAGCGCCTCGGCGACGATCTCGAACTCCACTACCGCCGACTGCGTGACTGACTTTGTTCTGTGCCACTCGCCTCCGGCGAGCCAGTGCGATTCTCTTGGTGAAACCACTCTCCAGAGCGGTGTCTCATGCCATCAAAGTCGAGTGGGGGGCGACTTCGATGTCTTCCACACATGCCTTTCTCCGCGTTCCCCAATCCTTCTCCGCGACCTCTGCGTTCTCTTACGATCGCTTCCAGAACGCCATCCCCGCCTGCACCGTCGTCTCCACCATCCGTCCCTCCGCCGCGACATAGAGCTTCGTCCCCGGCTCGGCCATCGCATACTTCACCATCGCGAACGCGACCGGCGTGCTCGAACGCATCGGGCTCACCGTCGAACTCGTGATCGCGCCGATCGGTGCCGCGTTCGGATCCGGCTTCCCATCGGCCGGCGCGAAAACCGGACCGCCCGTCACGGGCTGCCTGGGTGTCCCGTGCTCATCGCGTGCATCCGCCCCATCGAGCGCCAGCGCCGCCAGCCGCACCTTGGGATGGCCCCGCGCATCCATCCGGGCCACGATCTCCTGCCCCAGATAGCACCCCTTCTTGAACGACACGCGCGAACGCAGCACCTCATCCCCGCACTCGTGCGGCAGATTGCTGGGCCCGAAATCCAAGTTGTAGAGCGCGGTCCCGCCCTCAATCCGCGCGATGTTGAAGGCGTGCCACCCGATCGGTCGGAGCATGGGGGCTCGCGGCTTGCCCGCCGCCCCGGACGGCTCCTCCTCGTGGTCGTGCGCCAGGCCCATCAACGCCTCGTAGAGAGCGCGTGCTCCCTCCGCCGGCATGAACAGCTCAAGCCCGACCTCGCCCGTCGCATCGTCGCGCACCACGGTGACGATCGATGATCCGAAGGCGACCGTGGTGGCCTCGCCCTGCGCCAGCGTGCGCAGGCCCGGGCGATCCGGTGTCGCGCCCTTCTCCGGGCCGCTCATGAGGGGCGTCTCGTCGACGATCGACGCCAGCGCCTCGATCGCACGCGGCCCGTGCAGCCCCAGCCGATGCACCATCTGCGTGGCATCCGTCAGCGTCACATCCTCCGTGATGATGTACGCATCCAGGCCCTTCTTCGCGCGCGCGACAGCGTGGATGTCCATCTCCAGTACGACGCGATCAGGAAGGGCGATCACCCGCATATCGGCATCGATCCGGCCCTTGCGATTCAGCCAGAAGGAGTGGCGCCACCGGAAGGGCTCCAGCGCCTTGACCTCCTGCGTGATCATGCGTCCCAGGAACTCAAGACGATCCGCGCCCGTCACGACGATGACGCCGCGCTGCGGCTGGTCCATCAGTGCCGCGTGCTTGCGGATGGCGGCGTACTCAAGCTCCAGTTCGACAAACTGCTCGGCGACCATCACCGGCTCGGCGAATCCCTCCGGCGCATCGCCATAGGCCCGCATCGTCGGGTCGGCCGCTTCCATCAACGCCAGAACAGGTGAAGGTGATGCCATCCGACTCCTCGCAATTAGACCTCTGATGCCCACGTCCGCCGCCCGTGTCGGCCGTTTCGTCGCGGCATCGAGGCAGCGTAGGGGGAGCGGGCCGGTCCGGATCCGACGCCAACCCGGATGGTGCGCACAGCACGGCCGTGGCGGCTTGTGTGGCGTTATGACCGGGTTGGGCCGGGCGCGCGATGTCAGGGGGGTTTGTCGTCGGCGGGTGTG
>CAZPPG010000087.1:0-11127 GCA_964588385.1 uncultured Phycisphaeraceae bacterium | reverse complement strand
GAAATCGGGGTGACAGGATTTGAACCTGCGACCTTCTCGTCCCGAAGCCCAATCACCTGCCGAACGCATTTCATAACCCACGATAAACGCGACAGTTACAAAGGGCAACGTATGTCGCTCTCGCGGCTGTTTGCGGCCAGTTTCGGGCCGTTGCGCGGTGTACACCGCGCAGCATGAACAGCCGCATGTATGCGCGGCTCGGGCGGGCAGGGTTCTCCCATGACACGCGCTGGAATCGACCGAACTGTCGCATCGTCGGGGATCGTTCCACGCTCAATATTGGCGGTTTCAGCGCGGTGTGCACCGCGCCGTCAGCGTGTCGCTTTACCGCCAGACACGGAACGACCTTTGTGTCAGAAGAAGCCTCCTGTGATCGCCGGGAGGGGATGGATCGGTGTGTAGGATTTACGTGGACCCAATGAACGAGAACTCGCAAACAGGCGTCCCTGATTCTTCACGTGATTCCGTTCTCGAACTTGGGGAGCGGGTGAAGGAACTCAAGTGCCTCTATGAGGTTGCGGCGGTTTTCGCTGAGCGAGGTGGATCGTTGCGGGAGTGCTTGGCACGCGTGGTTGCCGTTCTTCCGGAAGCGTGCCGCTTCCCGGCGAGTGCAATAGCCCGTGTGCGGCTGGACGAGATCGAGGTCGCATGGCCGCTAGGGCATATGGAACCTCAAGCCTCCGGCATTCATGCGCCACTTCTAATTGGGGGTCGGGAGCGAGGGGAGGTCACGCTTGCATATGAGAGACATCCCGCAGTCGGAACGTTCATGACAGACCTGCAAAGCAGTGGTGCGTTCCTGACGGAGGAACGGGCGCTCTTGAACACTGTGGCGCACCAGATTGGCGTGTTTGTCGCCGGCATGGAAGCTGAGCAGCATCGCGCCGACATCGAAGCGACTCTGCGCCACGCCGACCGGCTAGCGACCATCGGACAGCTGGCAGCGGGTGTTGCGCATGAGCTCAATGAGCCGCTCGGTAACGTACTGGGTTTCGCACAACTCGCACAGAAGGTCCAAAACGTGCCCGAGCAGGTGCAATCTGATCTGGCACGGATCACGGATGCCGCGCTGCACGGTCGGGAGATCATCCGCAAGCTGCTTGTCTTCGCCCATCAGACGCCAGCGTCCAAACAGCCGACAGCGATGAACGCGGTGGTCGAGGAAGCGATGTTCTTGCTCGAGGCGGGGTGCGAGAATCCCGGGGTGCGATTTCTTTGCGAGTTGGAACCTGAGATTCCGACGATCGAGGCCGATCCTGTGCAGGTCCGTCAAGTGGTGACCAATCTTGTCATCAACGCGATGCAGGCGATTGCCGGTGTCGGAACAGTTACGGTTCGCACCTGCTCCGAGAACGGAGCCGTCATTCTCGCAGTAGAAGACACCGGATCCGGGATGTCTCAAGAAGTACGCCGTCGGGTCTTCGATCCCTTCTTTACTACGAAGGAAGTGGGGCAGGGAACTGGGCTTGGCCTTGCAGTCGTGCAGGGAATTGTTTCAGGGCACGGCGGGACAATAGAGGTGGATTCAGACCCATCGCGCGGAAGTACTTTCCGTGTGAGGTTCCCACTGCCTGGTTTGACTTCGACCTGAATACGCTGAAGTGAACACGATGAGCGAAACTGCCCGCATTCTCGTTGTTGATGATTCACCCGGCACGCGCGAGGTTCTGGAGCGCAACCTGCACGCAGAAGGGCATGAGGTGGTCTCGGCAGCGAACGTTTCTGCGGCAATGGCGATCCTCGCCAAGGCCCCGGTTGATCTGGTGGTGACGGACCTGCGGATGCCGGGCGCCGATGGCATGGAGTTGGTTCGCCATGTGCGCGACCACTGCCGCGGGACAGGGGTCATCATGGTCACCGGGTTCGCCACGGTCGGCGGGGCGGTCTCAGCCATGCGCGAGGGTGTGGACGATTACCTCCCCAAGCCATTCTCCGATGAGGAGTTGCGACATGCGGTGCGAACGGCGCTCGATAAACTCCGGCAGAGGAGGCAGATTGAGGCGCCAGGTGCCGTTGAAGCGCCGGATGGGCTGATAGGCACATCCCCCGCAATGCAGCGCGTCTATCGCTTGATCGCTCGCGCGGCGGGCGCAAGTGTCCCGGTGCTCATCACCGGCGAGAGCGGCACCGGGAAGGAACTGGTCGCACGCGCAATCCATTACCGCGGACCTAGGGCTTCTGCCACGTTCCTCGCGGTTAACTGCGCGGCAATCCCCGAATCGCTCATCGAGAGCGAGCTGTTTGGCCACACCAAAGGCGCATTCACCGGCGCGACGGGCGCCCGCGATGGCTTCTTCGTCGCCGCAGAGGGTGGCACGCTCTTTCTCGATGAAGTAGCTGAGCTCTCTCCGATAGCGCAAGCCAAGCTGTTGCGTGTTCTCCAAGAGAAGACCGTTCAGGCGGTCGGCACCGACCAGCCTCGCGCGGTTGACGTGAGGGTGATCGCCGCCACGAATAAGGACCTGGAAAGTCTGGCACGCGGTGGGAAGTTCCGCGAGGACCTGTTCTTTCGGCTCCACGTTCTACCGATTGAGCTTCCGCCGCTACGCGAGCGAGAGGCCGACGTGGTCCTCCTGTTTCGGCACTTCTTGGCAACCGCGGCCCAGCAGGACTCGACGCCGGAACCACGCCCCACGGAGGCCGCCATCGAGGCGCTCCGCCGATACTCATGGCCGGGGAATGTGCGCGAACTGCAGAACCTCGCGCAGCGCCTCGTGATCTTCGCGGACGCTGGCGTAATCGACACGGTGGATCTGCCAACCGTTATGCGATACGTGGCATCTTCGCCATCCGCATCCGGCACATCTACCGATCCGCATCGAAGCCTCCGTGAGGTGGAGCTCGAGCACATCCTCGCGGTGCTCGAAAGCGTGGGCGGGAACAAGACCAAAGCCGCTGTGATTCTGGGGATTGACCGCAAGTCTTTGCGTGAACGGCTGAAGGCAGCGAGTCCCGGCTCGTCAGCTGAGAGCGCTGCCTCGGAATAGCGCCGGGATATCAGAGATGAGCACTGGGCGGGGCGTATCGCTCCACCGGGGTGATTTTCCCCGCGCGCATCGACCTGTAGGAGCGTCGAGGCTCACTTTTTGACCCAGAGAGCGATGTCTGACGCTGGCACGCCGATTGCAACTCGCTCCATGTCACCTACTCAAGGAGCAGCCCGCCATGACGATGGATAACGGAACCGCCACGCTCACCCATGCCGCCTCAAACGCCGCGGAAGGTGCACCAATCCCTACGTCGAGCTCTGTTCCTTCCGAGCACCCGCGGCTATTCCAGCGCGTGCGAGATCAGATCGATCGGGCAGCCGAAGCGATCGACCTGGCTCCCGAGGTTCGCAAGATACTGTCCTCCCCCGCTTGTGAAATCGGCGTGACGTTCCCAGTGCGCATGGACGACGGACGGATCGAAATGTTCTCCGGCTACCGCGTGCAGCACAATAACGTGCTTGGACCGTTCAAGGGTGGCATTCGATACCACCCCGACGTGAGCCTGGACGAGGTGCGTGCACTTGCAGCGTGGATGACGATCAAGTGTGCGCTCGTGGATGTCCCTTTCGGCGGCGGAAAGGGCGGCGTGCAGGTGGATCCTGCATTGCTGAGTCGGCGCGAAGTGGAGCGACTGACACGCCGCTTTGTATACGCTCTCGGACCAAACATCGGCCCCGGATATGACGTGCCTGCGCCGGACGTGAATACCGACGCCCGAACGATGGCTTGGATCGTTGACACTTACGCGGCCACCCTGCCGCCGCAGGAGCGCTACCGCGCACTGGCTGTGGTCACGGGCAAGCCTCTGAGCGCGGGCGGTTCCGTCGGACGCGAGAAGGCAACTGGCCAGGGTGTGGTCGATCTGATCGAGATGTGGACCGCAGATCAACGCGGCACGATCGCGGATCTTTCGTTCACCGTCCAAGGATTCGGCAAGGTTGGCTCTTGGGCGGCCCGCATTCTCCAGACCAAGGGCGCAAAGCTCCTTGCCGCACAGGACGCGACTGGCTCGATCAAGTCGTACACGACCCACGGGCTGGACGCCCTAGCGCTCGCGGAGCACGTAAAGAGGACGGGAGGCGTCGCCGGGTTCCCCGGCGCACAAGCGATTTCGAAGGAAGCGTTCTTCGCGACAGAAGCCGACGTGTTTATTCCCGCGGCGCTCGAGAACCAGGTGACCTTCGAAACAGCGAGGTTGGTCAGGGTTCGACTTGTGGCTGAGGGAGCCAACGGCCCAACCACGCCTGAAGGCGACACTGTGCTCCGAGAGCGTGGCATCGCGGTCCTGCCCGACGTGCTCTGCAACGCTGGCGGGGTGATCGTGAGCTACTTCGAGTGGCTCCAGAACCGCGGCGGGGCCGCATGGAGCGCCGCAGAGGTAGACGAACGGCTCAAAGCGATTCTCGAGCGTGCGTACATCCGCGTAAAGGAGATGGCCGTGGAGAGATCCCTTGATTGGCGGAGCGCCGCGTACGCCGCGGCGTTGAAGCGCATCGCAAACGTATACGCCGAACGCGGCATCTTCCCTTGAGCCAAGGCGACACCACGGAGCCAACTTCAAGTCACAGGAGACCACCATGTACGACCGCACGTCCATCGACCGAGCCATCCACGTCACGCAGACCGATATGGACCTTCTCCGCGCCGTGCTTGCGAGGTCCAAGAGCGGTGCGCGAGGTGACGACCGTGACAGACCTTACTTGGCGACGCTCGCCGCCGAACTCGACCGCGCGGTGGTGGTCGCTGCGGACGCGTTGCCTCCGGACGTTGTCACAATGAACTCGCGGATCCGACTGCGCGACGGACGCCGAACCTGGACCATGTCGCTTGTGTTCCCGGAGAACGCGGATCCTGAGGAAGGATGCATCTCTGTGCTCGCCCCTCTGGGTGCCGCACTCCTGGGCTGTCGCGTCGGACAGCACGTCACGTTTCGAGTCCCCGGTGGTGCCGAGCGCTCGTGCGACATCCTGAGCTTGTTGTACCAGCCGGAAGCGGCCGGTGGATCACGCCGCTGATCGACGCGTCCTATTGACTGCAGCTGTGCCTTTGCTTCGAGCGTGCATATCACGCCGGAGGAGTGTGCCATGAACGAGCGCCCCATCCTCAGTACATTCGACATCGCGCGACTCGAGCCGCTGCTTGCGAGTTCCGCCATCGACGCACCCGTGCTCCGATTGCGCGCAATCCTTGATCGTGCGCGGCGGGTCGGTCCCCCCCGGGTGCCGCCGGATGTGGTCACAATGAACTCTCGAGTGCGGGTGCGATACCCCAATGCGGAAGAGTCGGAGACCTTTGATCTTGCGTTTCCGGACTCGAGCGACGGCGGACTCTCTGTGCTCTCGCCCCTGGGCGCGGCCTTGCTGGGGTCCAGGGAGGGTCAGAGTGTCGAGTGCGCGGGTGGTCGTCTGCGCCGACGTGTCACCGTGGAGTGGATCGAGTACCAGCCCGAGAGGGAGCGACACTTCGATCGATAAACACCACTTGAGATCATCAGGAGGTACGACATGGTATCAACTGCATCCGGCACGCCCATCCACATAAGACCCGGTAACCTCCGTACCAGCTCTGCTATCGTGGCGTGGGTCCACCGAAAGCTGGACGGGGTGCTGCGTCGGTATGGCGCACAGATGACCGCCATCGAGGTGCACTTCGAAGACATGAACGGACCGAAACGGGGTCGCAACGGTGTTCGATGCCTGATGGAGGCGCGTGTCAACGGGCGGCGTCTTCTGGTGGTCGAGTCTCGTGCGGGCGACCTGTACACAGCGATCGACAGCGCGTCGCGGAAGCTGGGTTCCGCACTGGCCAGCGCGGTGAAACGCATGGATACACGTGCTCGCAGGCGTCGGCGGCAACAGCGTGTGCGAGAATCTCACGTCGTGTCCGCTGCACTCCACACCGGACGCCTGCACACATCGACGAACACGTCCGACCAACACACGCCAAAGGCCGACATGCATCAGCCGCGCGGGAGAGTGATCATCGCAGGATACGGGCCCGTTGGTCGCGCTCTCGCCGAAGAGCTCGTAAAGCTTCGCGTCCCCTTCGCGGTAGTCGACACCAACCCGGGCACAGCCCGTACGCTGCAAGGTTTAGGCGTACCTGTCCTGTGCGGTGATGCGACCGACCCTGAGGTGCTGCGAGCAGTCGGTATCGAGACTGCGGCGGCCATCGCCATCACGATTCCTGATGGTGACGAGGCCGTGCGGGCCTGTGCGGCGGCGCGGAGCCAGTCGCCCGAGGTGCCCATCGCTGTCCGCACGACATTTCTCAGCCAGGGTATCAGTGCGATCCGTGCGGGCGCGAACTCGATCACCGTCGAGGAGATCGCTACAGCCGAGGCGATGGCACGGAACGTATCGCTCCATATCGCGGGCAGCGCCGTGACGCCAGTGTAACCGTCAAGGGTTGCTGTCACGGACAAAGCAGCCCGCAACGGCGGGCATCGAATGGTGATGCCCCGCTGTGAGTGCGTACCCGAGGGAATCCCGGCGACGTGTGTACGAGTCGATGATTTGAGAGAGGGCCACACAATGAGAATCCTCATCGCGTTTGACGGCTCACCGCGTGGCGAATCATCCATAACCGACCTCCGGCTCGCCGGTCTTCCCGTTCAGGCCGATGCCGTCGTGCTCTCCGTTCTGGACTGTCGAGCAAGCGGCGGGCGAGGACAGCCGGACAGCAAAGAGGCCCGCGAAGAAGCTCAATCGAACTTCAACGCCGCTCGTGATCGCCAGTCCGAAGTGGCTCAACGAGGTGTGGACCTTGTCCGCCAGACCTTTCCAAGTTGGAACGTAACGCCCGAGGTCAGGACTGGATCTCCTCCTTGGGAAATCATTCAATGCGCCGAGGAGGCGAACGGGGATGCAGATTCGCGGCCATTCGATCTGGTGGCGATCGGCTCGCGTGGCCACGGCGAGTTCAAGAGACTGGTGTTGGGTAGCGTCGCCCACCGAGTGGTGACAACTCTGCGAGGCTCAGTGCGCGTATCGCGGGGAAAGCCTTCCAGTCAGGTCGGCGATAAGCCGACAAGGCCGCCGCGAGTGGTCGTCGGTGTGGATGGTTCACAAGATGCCCAGGCGGCGGTGGAGGCTGTGGCGAGCAGATCATGGCCAGACGGCACACGCGTTGTGTTGGCGAGCTTCGAAACAGGGCCGCTTGCCATGGTCGGGTACTGGGAACCCCACACAATCTGGGGTGGCGAGCCGCCTTCTTTGAGCGCATCGGTGGCCGACGCCCGACCGGCGATTCGCATAACTATGGAAGCCGCGGACCTCGTGCGGAGACGCCGCCCAGACCTCCTCATTGCCACGCTCGTGAAGCCGATGGACCCGAAGTATGGTCTGTTGGCCGCGGCGGAAGAGTGGGACCAGGATGGAGCGGACTCGATCTTTGTGGGCGCGAGCGGGGTCCGAGGGCTGGCGAGATTCTTGCTTGGCAGCGTCTCGACAAGCGTGGCGATGAATGCGTCTTGCTCCGTCGAGGTTGTGCGACACCGTGAGCAGCGCAGATAGCCGCCATACCTGCCGGGTGCATCGGGGCAAGATCCCATGTGCCCGTGATCTGCCGCATGAGCGAGTCGTGCATTATGACACACGGCCGGAAGGGAGGCACACCCCCACGGCAGCCATATTGTGTTGGCGTCATGGCTCGCAGTGCGCATGAGCGGCACACCGCTAGGCATGAGCGCACCCATTCGTCAACGGAACTGAAAGGATTGCACGCGTGGCTTGGAGTCTTGTTCTCGGCTGTCTCGTCATTGTTCTGGCTCGTGTCGGCGACGTGTCGCTGGGAGCATTGCGTACGGTCGCGGTGGTCAGCGGGCACCGCGGATGGGCGTGGCTCTTCGGCCTGATCGAGGTCACAATCTGGGTGTTTGCGGTATCAGCGGTGATCGCGCACATTCGGACGGAACCCGTCTACGGCATCGCGTTCGCCTTGGGTGCGGCGACAGGAAACTTCGTCGGCGTGACGCTCCTTCGATGGCTGCCATTCGGGGACCACGTCGTCCGGGTGTTCACGCGCGAAGACCCTGCGATGTTCGATGCGCTTCAGAATGCGGGATTCATCGTGACCAGATTCCACGGCGAGGGGCGAGACGGCCCTGTCGTCATGTTGTTCGTTCAGGTGCGGCGGAACAGATCTCCACGAGTCATTCGTACCGCGCGTCAGGTCGATCCGCGATGCTTTTATACCGTTGACGACATTCGGATCGCGGGTGCCGCTCGCCCGGCTCCCTGATCGCCCGAGCCATCGCGGGGTGAGGAGGCTGACGAACGCGCCGCCCTGCCCACCGTGTGCGCCAAGTGCGGGCCAGTGGCGAGTACAATCGAAGGTCGCTTCTGCGTGAGTCATGAACTTCTGCGTGAATCCCGGCTGTGAGTCGCCATGAACGCCAGACATGATCAGTTGCAACCACCGATTGACCCGAGCCGCGATCACATACTTGGGCCTGCCGATGCGCAGATGACACTTGTCCAGTACGGCAGCTACGCGGACTTTCGCTCCAGAGCGGTGCACGCGGTAGTCGAAGGGCTGCGGAGGTGTTTTGGCGACCGGATGCGGTACGTGTTCCGGCATCTTCCCATCGAGGGAAAGGAAGACGCACTCCGTGCGGCGGAGATCACGGAACTCGTGTCTGAGTCGACAGGCGCGTTCTGGGAGCTCCATGAGACGTTTATGGAGCGCGGGCCCACCCTGGCCGCAGCCGAAATCGCTCAGATCGCGCGGACCTATGGCGTCGAGGCCAAAGATGCCGAGAACGACCCGACGTTGGCGAGCGCGCGGGCTCGGGTTCGCGAGGACATTGAAAGCGCGCAGCGGAGCGGCGCTCCCGGGGCCCCGACATTCTACATCAACGGTCGCCGCTACACCGGCACGTGGGACGAGAGTTCGCTGGCCGACGCCATGCTCGCGCCGCTCGGCCATCGCATCCAAGCCGCCGCGTTCAAGTTCGTGCGCTGGGGACCATCGTCCGGGGTGCTGCTCGGTTTGGCAACCTTGATAGCGATCACCCTCAGCAACTCGCCGTTCGCAGCGGCGTTTGCCGCCTTCTGGGAAAGGCCGATGGGTGTGCACTGGGGAGCGCAAGCGTTCACGCACTCCCTGCTGCACTGGGTCAACCACGGGCTACTGACCGTGTTCTTCTTCGTCGTTGGACTCGAGATCAAGCGCGAGTTTACCGTGGGCCACCTGGCCACATTCCGATCCGGAGCCCTCCCCGTCATCGCGGCTTTCGGCGGGATCATTCTCCCCGCGGTCATCTATACGTCCATAGCGCCCCCCGGGCTGCGCCACGGATGGGGTATTCCGATCGGTACCGATACGGCGTTTGCGGTCGCGATCATCGTGTTCCTGGGCGTCCGTGTGCCCATCCAACTGCGCGTCTTTCTCACGGCGGCCGTCATCATCGACGATATCGTGGCGATCCTGGTCATCGCGATGTTCTACACCGACGCCATCGACATCCCTTCGCTGGTCGCCGGCGGCGTCACGACCGCTCTGCTGATCGTGCTCAACAGAATGGGAATCTACCGGACGCCTCCGTACGCGGTCCTCGGCATTGTGCTCTGGTTCTTCCTTCACGAGTCCGGGTTGCACGCCACGCTCGCGGGGGTGATCCTGGCGGTGCTCATTCCGGCGCGGCCGCCCGCGGATCTGAAAGTGCTGCTCGCCCAGGCGGCGACGGTAATCAACCGGGAGGATGACCACACCGGCGAGGCGATGCGGAATGGGCCGTCGGAGCCGACGCTGCGGAAGCTCGACGCCATTCACGCTCGGATCGAGTCCCCTGCCGACAAACTTCTGAGGTTGGTCGAGCCGTGGTCAAGCTACTTAGTACTCCCGGCGTTCGCTCTGGCGAATGCTGGCGTGGCATGGGTGCCGGGAGTTCTGGATGGTCACGGAAGGCTGGTGTACGCGATTGTCTGTGGTCTGGTGGTTGGTAAACCTGTTGGTATCGTGCTGGCATCGTGGCTCGCTGTGCGCATGGGAGTCGCGGCGAAGCCGGAGGCATACACCTGGCGACAACTGTGCGGCGCAGGCGCCCTCGGTGGCATCGGGTTCACGATGTCGCTATTCATCGCTGGCATAGCGTTTCCCGATGTAGCGGAGGACGCCGCCGCCAAGATTGCGATATTCATGGCCTCGCTGATTGCTGGCGGGGTAGGCGTGATGATTCTGTGGCAGAAGCCGAAGCCGCACGTGTAAGTGTGTGCGGACATGAAACGCATCGCGATCGAATGGCGAGCTCAGACTTTGGAGAGCGCTTCAAGATCAAGGGGCTTGGTGAACATCGCCAATCTTCCGTCGCCTGCCCGTGGCCACGTATCCTCTGGTCTATCCCAGTACAGTTCGACTCCATTGCCATCCGGGTCTCGCAAATAGAGGGCCTCGCTCACGCCATGGTCGGAAGCCCCATCGAGCGTGATCCCCGCGATTCGAATCCTGCGGAGTGCGTCCGCCAGCGCGGACCTTGTTGGGTAGAGAATGGCGAGATGGAACAGACCCGTCGTGCCGCGGGCGGGCTGGCCGCCCCCTTTGCTATCCCATGTGTTGAGCCCGATGTGATGATGGTATCCGCCTGCTGAAAGGAACACGGCATCGGTGCCGTACCGCTGCGTCACCTCGAAACCAAGAACGTCACGATAGAACGATAGGGCTCGATCGATGTCCGCGACCCTGAGGTGGACGTGTCCGACGCGAACCCCTGGATCGATTGGAGGATACTCCACGTCGGTTCTCCCAACAGCCACTTGCGGCAAGCCCCTTCCGCCTGTGTTGTCCTCGTACGACGGATCGTGTGGGCACCCGGCCGAATCGTTGAGGAGGTTCTTGAAGATGGTATCGGCGAACTAGGGTTCCGAGCGAGCCGAATATGAAGAGTGCGTATGGCTCGCGGGGGCGGGATCCGCCGACTTCGGGAACGAGTTCCGGCGAACGGCGCGATTCCCAGTCCTAATTGTTGCGCTACGTTTCCGGGTACAACGCGTAGCTCGTTGCTGAACTTCGAGAAAGATAATCCCTTGGACGATCCCCGCGCTTTCGATGAAGCGGCTGGTGTCGCGGTGCACCATCAACGCAGCCATCTATTCGACATCGGCCTCAGTTGACAGTTCTGCTTGCCTGAGCACGAGCT
>CAZPPG010000086.1:0-11246 GCA_964588385.1 uncultured Phycisphaeraceae bacterium | reverse complement strand
CCGTCGGCGCGTTCGAGGCCGAGTTCCGGCGGCATCGGGGGCTCGCCGAGGGTGCCGCGGCGCAGCTCCCGTGGGAGCAGCTCCGCATCGCCCTTGACCCCGAGGTCAACTCGATCGCGGTCATCATGAAGCATGTCGCGGGCAACCTGCGCTCGCGCTGGACCGAGCCCTTCACGACCGACGGGGAGAAGCCCTGGCGGGAGCGCGATTCGGAGTTCATCAACGACTTCGCCGACCGCGCGGCGCTCGAGGGCGCGTGGAGCGCCGGGTGGGGTGTGCTTGAATCCACGCTCGAGCCGCTCTCCGACACGGACCTGGCGCGCACGCTGGCGATCCGCGGCGAAGCGCACACGCTCGCGCTCGCACTGGCCCGCTCGCTCGCCCACACCGCGTACCACTGCGGCCAGATTGTTCAGGGCGCTCGGGTGCTGGCCTCGCGCTGCGGGCTGCCCTGGACGACGCTCACCGTTCCGCGTGGCGGGTCCGCGGAGTACAACAAGTCCGTGGGATTCAATGCCGGCTCGCCCGGGGCGCGCTCGTGAGTTCCTGAACCCCCACTCCGCCGGTCACGCGGCGATTCGGATGCGGCCCTACACTGGCTTCACGCTCGGGGCGCGATTCAGCCCACGACTCGAAGACTCTCTTCGTCGGCGTGGGAGATCGCTGAGAAGCACCCGTGGAACCTGATCCGGTTCGGACCGGCGGAGGGAAGCGATCATGACGACCATCCAGCCTCGCCCGCTCGCGCGCCTCGGCGCTCCGCTCCACGGCGCCCGCAACCCGGGCTCCACGGCGAACATCACAACGCCCGGGTCCTTTGCGCTCGCCCCGGACCTCGGCGGGCCGCTGATGTTCGCGAGCCCGGACACGCCGGGGATGCCCGCGCCGAGCGGGAGGACGGCGTGGGATTTCATGCCGGACGGGTGGCTCGTCGAGGTTCTGGGCTCCGGCCACGGCGACGATGCGTCGCCGAATCGTCGCGCTCAACCTACCGCGGGCGCGTCATCGCCCTGCATGGCGTGCGAGTCGCGCACCTTCACCGACACGCGAGGCACCACGCGCCGCGTCACGCCGCCGCCTGCATTCGTGCCTGTCACGCAACTGGAGCACGCGCGGCTTGGCATCGTCACGCCGGAGATGCGCCGCGTCGCGCAGCGCGAGCCGCACTTTGATCTGATGACGAACGGGCGCGGCGCCGAAGCCGTGCGCGACGAGGTGGCCGCGGGGCGCATGGTCATTCCCGCGAACATCAACCACCTGAAGTTCAAGCTCGACCCGATGTGCATCGGGCGCGCGAGCAGGACGAAGGTGAACGCGAACATGGGGGCGTCGCCGGTTTCGTCGGGGACGCACGAGGAAGTCGAGAAGCTCAGGTGGGCCGAGCGATGGGGCGCGGACACGGTGATGGATCTCTCGACCGGCGGCGATCTCGATGAGTGCCGCGAGGTGATCATCCGCGAATCGACGGTGCCGATCGGGACGGTGCCGATCTACTCGATGATCATCGGGAAGAAGATCGAGGACCTGACGTGGGAGGTGATCGAGGAGTCGCTGCACAAGCAGGCGCGCCAGGGCGTGGACTATTTCACGATCCACGCGGGCGTGCGGCGGGCGCACCTGAAGTACGTGAAGAACCGTCTCATCGGCATCGTCTCCCGCGGCGGGTCGCTCCTCGCCAAGTGGATGCTCGTCCATAACCGCGAGAACATCATGTACGAGCGCTGGGACGACATCTGCGAGATCCTGCGCAGGTACGACGTGACGTTTTCGATCGGCGACGGGCTGCGGCCGGGCGGGCTGGCCGACGCGACGGACGATGCACAGCTCGCGGAGCTCGAGACGCTCGGCGAACTCACCGAGCGCGCGTGGCGGCGCGGCGTGCAGGTGATGATCGAAGGTCCGGGGCACGTTCCGTTCGACCAGATCGAGTGGAACGCCAAGATCCAGCGCACGCTCTGCCACGGCGCGCCGTTCTACGTGCTGGGGCCGCTTGTGACCGACATGTTCCCGGGGTACGACCACATCACGAGCTGCATCGGCGCGACCGCGATGGCGTACCACGGCGCGGCGATGCTGTGCTACGTCACGCCGAAGGAGCACCTCGGGCTGCCGAAGAAGGATGATGTGAAGCAGGGGTGCATCGCGTACAAGATTGCCGCGCACGCGGCGGATGTGGCGCTCGGCATCCCCGGCACGCGCGACCGCGATGATGAACTGACCAAGGCGCGGGCGGCGCTGAACTGGGAGAAGCACTTCGAGCTCTCGTTTGATCCCGACACGGCCCGGGCGTACCACGACGAGGACCTCGACGTGGACACTGATTTCTGCGCCATGTGCGGACACGACTGGTGCAGCGTGCGGATCAGCAAGGAGATCCAGGAGTTCGCATCGGGGAAGGCTGAGGGGTTTGAGCGGAACGCCGACGCGGAGTCCCACGGCGCTCAGACCGGCGCCCGGCGCGGCGCGCCCGTGCGCTCGGCATCGCTCACGCCGGAGCAGCAGGAAATCCTCGCGAAGCGGGGGGTGCTTTCGCCGGACGAAATCCACAAGCTCGCGAGCAAGACGAAGGCCGCGATGAGAACCCAGGGACCGCAGTCCCTGGGTTCGGCCGCCCCACGTTCCGCTTCTGACCACAACGCAGCACTCCACGCCGACGATGAGCCCGGCGAATCGTCGGCTCGCGCGACGCCCGGCAAGCTCTCGTGCCATTCCGACTACGTCGATCCCGACACCGCCAAGCGCCTGCACGAGGAGCGCGGCGTGCCCGATGTAGCGGCGAACGGAAGTCCGCGCGTGGTGCAGGTGGATGTGAGGCCGGCGCTGGGGATTGCGAAGGAGGATCGAGTGATCTGAGGGGGGAGGAAGGACGAGTCGTCCACGGCGCACACGTCGTTGTTGAGCTGGACCCTGGTCCGGAACTCGTCATCGCGAACGCTGGAACGACCCCCGACGCTCGTCCGACCCACCCCGCTTCGGCTGGCTCATGACCAATCTGCCCGCGTACGAGAAAGCAACGCTGCAACTGAAGACCTGAGTACGTCAGCGGGAGGTGGGACGGGTTCCGTTGGTCGAGGTCTTCCCCGGCCACGCTCTCGCGGCCGAGCAACGCCACGGGATTTCGATCGACCGCTGGGCTGAGATCGTGACGCGGGCCACCGGGATCATGGGTCCCGTGACTCACCGGCCCCGAACGTCCTACAACCACGGAATCCGATTCCCTGTATCGCCCGAACCCCTCCGGTATCAAATCATGTAGAGAGTTCGGCACCCTTGGCCGCCGGGCCCGGGGCCGCCGCGCAGCCGCCGGAACCCACTCCATGAACGCCATCGCCCTCGCCCGCAACTCCTTCCTCTTCCTCGCCGCGGCGAGCCTCGCGGCCTATCTCGTGCTCTCGGCCTCGCCTGGCGCACACACGGAGCCCTCCATGAACATCTTCGGCCTCGGTTCCCGCCACCAGCCCGCGCATCAGCAGGCTCCTCGCGATCCGGGCGCGCCGCGCGTGTCGGCTTCCGGCTACGACGTGACGCCCCTCACCCAGGCCCGGATCGACGAGCTGGCCAGGAAGCTCACGCCCGAGGAGGCCCAGGTCATCCTCGCCAGCGGTACCGAACCGGCGTTCTGCGGCAACCTGACCGACAACAAGAAGGACGGCGTGTACATCTGCCGCCTGTGCGGCCTGCCGCTGTTCAAGAGCGATGCCAAGTTCCATTCCGGCACCGGCTGGCCCAGCTTCTTCCAGCCCTTCGACGCCGCGCACATCGACGAGCACGCCGACCACACGTTCGGCATGACCCGCACGGAGATTCTCTGCGCCCGCTGCCGCGCCCACCTCGGCCACGTCTTCGACGACGGCCCAAAGCCCACCGGCATGCGCTACTGCGTGAACTCCGTTTCCCTCGAGTTCGTCGAGAAGGGCCAGCCCCTGCCCGACGCATCGCGGGCCGTCAAGACCGAGACCGCGTACTTCGCCGGCGGCTGCTTCTGGGGCGTCGAGGACCGGTTCCAGCAGTTGCCCGGCGTGATCGCGGCGGTCAGCGGGTACATGGGCGGCAAGATCTCCAACCCCGGCTACAAGCAGGTCTGCTCCGAGGACACCGGTCACGCCGAGGCGGTGAAGGTCACCTACGACCCCGCCCGCATCTCGTATGAGACCCTGCTCGAGAAGTTCTTCAAGTTCCACAACCCCACGACGCTGAACCGCCAGGGGCCCGATGTCGGTGAGCAGTACCGCTCGGCGATCTTCGCGGCCGACGATGCGCAGCTTGCCGCGGCGAAGAAGTACATCGAGACGCTCCAGGCCGGCGAGAAGTACAAGGGGCGGAAGATCGTGACGCAGGTTCTTCCCGCGGCGAAGCAGGGCGAGCCCGGGCAGTTCTGGGAGGCCGAGGAGTACCACCAGGACTACCACCTCAAGCACGGCGGGCACTGCGCGATGCCGGAGGAGTAGTACCATCGGGTGCGACGCCCTGCGCCGCCCGCCAATGCACATCTCCCAGTTCACCCTCACGGTCCGCGACTACGACGAAGCCATCGCGTTCTACACGCGCATCCTCGGCTTCGATCTCATCGAGGACACCAACCTCGGCGCGGGCACCGACGGCCACCCCAAGCGCTGGGTCCGCGTCCGGCCCCCTTCACCGCCGCATTCCAGTTCGCCTTCCATACTCCTGGCCCGGGCCGCGTCTGAGTCCCAGCTTTCTTCCGTCGGCAACCAGACCGGCGGGCGCGTCTTCATCTTCCTCGAGACCGACGACTTCCAGCGCGACTACGCGGCCTACCGCTCGCGCGGCGTGCGGTTCACGAGCGCGCCGCGCGAAGAGTCCTACGGCACCGTCGCGGTCTTCGAGGACCTGTACGGGAACCGATTCGACCTGATTCAGAGGCAAGCTCGGGCGGGCGCGTGACTGTCATGCCCGTTCCGCGTGGTGTCTCACCGAACCGGACATGGCGCGGCACGCCGCGAAGACGATGAGCTCTCGCCTAAGGACATCACGGCTCGCGGCGAGGCGCAGACGCGTTGAACTCACGGCCGAGCCGGAGCCCATATCAGTCGCTCTCCATTCTTTCCAGGCCGGCGAGCCGATAGCTCGTGCTCCGTCCACCTCCCGGGTTTTGCGTCAAGATCCCGCGATCGACCAGATCACGGATATCCCGCAGGGCTGTATCGGAGGAGCATTTGGCCAGTTTCGCGTATTTCGACGTGGATAGGAAGCCCTTGAACCCGTTGAGCATGCGGTTGATGACCCGGCGTTGCCGCTCGTTGACCGGATGCCGGTTGATCCGCTGCCACACCCGCGCCTTGTGGAGCACCGCCGCGAGAGTCTCTTCGGACCCGTCCACGGCGCGGCGCAGGCACCCCAGGAACCACTCCAGCCAACGGGTGATGTCGAGGTCGCCTCGTTGCGCTGCCTCGAGGCGCTGGTAATAGTCCTTCCGCTCGGCCTCGATCTGCGAGGACATGCTGTAGAAGCGGTCCTCCGTGCCGTCGGCGCGGGCAAGCGCCATGTCGGCGATCGCCCGGGCGATGCGCCCGTTACCATCCTCGAACGGATGGATCGTGACGAACCACAGGTGCGAAATGCCGGCCTTCAGCACCGGGTCGAGCACCGCGGGCGCGTTGAACCAGGCGATGAACCGGTCCATTTCGTCGTCGAGCCGCCCGGCGTCGGGCGCCTCGAAGTGCACGTTCTCGCGTCCAATGGGGCCAGAGACGACCTGCATCGGCCCTGATTCCTTCTTCCGCCACGCCCCGACGGTGATGCGGCTCATCCCGCGCCGCCCGGTGGGGAAGAGCGACGCGTGCCAGTTGAAGAGCCGGTCTCTCGTGAGAGGTTCTCCGAAGTTCCGGGTCGCGTCGAGCATCATCTCGACGACGCCTTCGACATCCCGTCCGGCTCGCGGCAGACCGGCAACATCCAGCCCGAGGCGCCGGGCGATCGACGACCTCACCTCGTCAGGATTCAAGACTTCCCCTTCGATGGCCGACGACTTGACGACCTCGCTGGTGAGCACGACCAGGCCGGCCTCGGCGCGCAGGTCAAAGCCCAGCGCCTCCATCCTTCCCAGGAGACGGCCCTGCCGGTGCCGGACGGCGGCGAGCAGACCGGTCAGCGCATCAGCATCCCAGGTGAACTCCGGCCAATCCGCTTGTTCGTGGATGTATGTCATCTTTCGCCGCATGATATGCGGCGATTAGGGTCCTCATTCGCCGCAGTTCGCTGGCGATGTGTCTCGCCGGCTACCGTACCCACACGTCCCCGTAGCTCAGCCTGGATAGAGCATCGTGCTTCGAACGCGAGGGTCGCAGGTTCGAATCCTGCCGGGGATATTGATTCATCGTCCCGCGCGCCCGACTTCAACGGGCTGCTTCGGCCACCTGGACAACGAAAGCGGAGAGGGGGAGATTCGAACTCCCGAAACGGCAATGCCGTTTACTGGTTTTCGAAACCAGCCCATTCAGCCGCTCTGGCACCTCTCCGAACGGGACAGTCATGGTTGCACCCGGCCGCGCGGGGGTCAAACGGCCCCCCGGACCGGCCGTTCCCGCGGGCCCGTTCGATTCGAGCTCCCTCGGTTCGGGCCTTTACCGCCGCGAAGGTCGCTTCCGGGACAGGATCTCGCGCACCCGTTCCATGATCTCTTCGGGCTCGCTCATCCGCCCCGCCCCCACCGTCCGGCACGCCTGCCACCCCTCGCCCGGGCCGATGATCTCGAACCCGTCCTCGACCAGCATCGCCAGATTCCGCTGCGTGCTCGCCTGGGCCAGCATCACCGCGTTCATGGACGGCGCCAAAAGCACCGGCGTCTTCGACCGATCGACAGCGCTCAGCACCAGGGTCACGACATCATCGGTCCGCCCCGTCGCCAGCGCCGACAGGCAGTCCATGGTGCACGGGGCCACCACCGCGACGTCCGCCGCCGCGGCGAGGGAGATGTGCTGCGGGTCCTGGCTCTCGACGTGCTCCCAGGCGCTCGTGTAGACCGGGCGCGCCGAGAGCGCCTGAAACGTGATCGGCCCGACGAACTTGGTTGCCGCGGGCGTCATCAGGACGGTAACCTCGGCCCCGGCCTGCGCCAGGCGGCTCACCAGCGTGCAGGTCTTGTACGCCGCGATCCCGCCCGTCACGCCGACGATGATGCGTTTGCCGCGCACGATATCGCGACCCGATCGCTCCGCGGGGCTTCTGCGCTTGGCCGCCATGATTCGGGACCCGTCGTTACGCCGACGCCGCGGCACCGTTGAGCTGCGAGGCATCGAAGTCCAGGCCGATCTTTTCCTGGAGGATCTCCTCGACGACGATCTCGAGGTCGGTCCGCCCGGCGCGATCGACCATGGGCCGCGCCCCCTCCATGAGCTGCACCAGCCGCCGCTGGATCAGCGAGCACAGCTTGAACCGCCCGCCGATCTTGTTCACGATGTCATCACTCTTGAAGGCGTCGATCATCGCTCGGGTAAGCTCCGTGCCCGTTTCGGGCGTTCTCCCCACCTCCACGCCGAACGGCGCGCCGGGTGCGTATGATAGACCGCTGATCGAGGCCCGGTCGCGAGCCATCGTTGCGGCAACCCGCGCCGCCGTGCACGCCCCGCGGGCAGATTCGCACGCATGACGACCACGCAATGGAAGCCCGGTGACCGGGTGCGCCACGCCGGTCGCCCCGAATGGGGCGTGGGCGCGGTGCAGTCCGCCGAGCCCGCTACGCACGCCGGCAAGGCCTGCCAGCGAGTGACTGTGCGCTTCGAGCGCGAGGGTCTGAAGACCCTTTCCACCGCCTTCGCCGATCTTCGCTCGGCCGACCAGTTCGTCACCCTCAAGGAACCACGCCCGCCGGCGGACGAGCCGGGCCCGCCGAACGCGGGCGGAACGCCGGGCCCCGGAGCCGATTCGATGATCCCAGACAGCGACGCCGCCAGCCCCGAGGAACTCCTGCTGGCCGTCCCCGAGATCGCAACCGACCCCTTCGCGAGCCTGCGACGCCGTCTTGCCGCGACGCTCGACCTCTACCGCTTCACCGGGGAGGGAGCGAGTCTCCTCGACTGGGCGGCGATGCAGACGGGCATGAAGGACCCGATGACGCGGTTCAACCGTCACGAACTGGAGAAGCTGTTCTCGCGGTTCCGGATGAACCTGGATGCGCACCTGCGCAAGCTGGTGAAGGAAGTCCGACGCCAGGACCCCGGCGCGCTGGCCGAGGCCTCGACCTCGGCGGGCCCCGCGGCGAAGCAGGCGTTGCGCCGTGCCGACGCGGATCGTTGACCCGCGGCGACAGTCCGCACAGACGGCCCCGCGGTTCAACGCACGCCCCAGCCGCACCGCGCCGGACCGGGGCCTTCGGGCTCAATCCAAAGCCTTTTATCGGCCTCCCTGGCGTGGCACGCGCTGTCCCGCGGCGTGGCCCGGGCGCTGTTCCCTCTTCTCCGTCCCGACCGCGGAGACTGCGCGGCCGGGCCCGCTTCAACATCACCAGATGCAGCAACGAGGAGACGGGGACATGGACGAACGCGAATTCCAGCAGAAGCTAGGCGACCTCATCAGCCAGATCGGCCAGCTCCCGGAGGGTGAGCGCGGTCCGCTCGAAAAGCTGGCCAGCGAGACCGCCAACCGCCACGCCAAGATGAAGAAGACGATCACCGACCTGCAGGACTCGCTCGACTATCTGCGGCTCTCGATCAAGTACCTCGTCTTCGACCTCGAGGCCACGCGGCGCGAGAACCAGTACCTCCGCAAGCTCATCGACAGCCAGAAGAGCGGCGAGTCCGAGAGCGACGGCGAGTCCAAGTAACCCGCGACCGACGGCGTCGCGCCCGCCCGGGTCACGGCGAGTGCTCCGTCTCGAAGTTCATACAGCGCCCCCGCACCTCTGACGGGATGCGCTCATCCGCCGCCCCCGCCGCCCTCGCCCGCGGCGGGGGCGTTCTTTGCGCGCGGCATTGAGGCACGCTCCGCGGGCGTGGTCCCGAGAGACCGCCCGGAGCCCCATCGCCCACCTGACGTTTGTTCGCCCCGGCGCGGGCGGCTACGCTTTGGCCTCAGCCCGAATCACCCGGAGAGGTGGCCGAGAGGCTGAAGGCGACGGTTTGCTAAACCGTTATACGGCCCTAAAGCCGTATCGGGGGTTCGAATCCCCCCCTCTCCGCTTCATCATCCGCATTGTTCAACGACGCGCCCCCGCAACGGGGCGCGCGCCCGTGCGGCCTTTGAACCCGCATTCCGCCGCAACTCGCCCGAACGCTTCCAGAAACTTCTTCTGCTGCCCGCTCGCCGGGAAGGGGATCCGCTCGTCGATCACCGCCACCCCCGCTTCGCGCAGCGCCTCATACGCCGCGTCGTGCACGATCGACTTGATCAGGGCCACGCGGCGCGGCTTGATCGCAAGGCACCGCTCGACAAGCCCCGGCACGCACGGCTTCAGTTCCGCCATTGTCGGCTGCGAGACGTTCTCCTCGTGCAGGTCGATCATGAACACGCCCACTTCGCGCAGCGCTGCCAGGTGCCTCGCCTTCTCCGCCCGCGCCGGCTTCTCCCCCATCAGCCCTTCCCACACGTACCGGAACAGCCAGTCGTGCCGGTCCACGCTCTCAAAGTAGAAGTACCGATCGAGCGCACACGGCGGCGCCTCGGCGACCAGCAGCAATTCGACGTGCCGCGGTCGGTACTTCTCCGCGGCCCTTCTTCGCTCTGCGAGTGACATGCCCGGACTGTACCGCGACCCGCGGCGCGGATCGCGCCGCCACGCACCGCGGTAGCGTCTTACACTGCGTTCATGAGCACCAAGTCCCGCCCCACGCGGCAAGGCAAAAAATCTGCCGCCAAAGCCACGAAGAAGGCCGGCTCGCCCGCCACCACGCCCTCCCCGCGCACCGCCGCGCCCACCACCAAGTCTCCGAAATCTCAAGTCTCAAATCTCAAACCCAAGTCCCCCTCCCCCCGCAGCACCCAGCACCCAGCACCCAGCACCTCCTCCTCTACCCGCACCGAACGCGACACGATGGGCGAGATGCAGGTCCCCGCCGATGTCCTTTACGGCGCTTCGACCCAGCGCGCCGTGCTCAACTTCCCCGTCTCCGGCTGCCCCGTCCCCGCGGCGATCATCCGCGCCTATGCCGTCCTCAAGGCGGCGTGCGCCAAGGTCAACAACCGCCTCGGCCGCCTCGACGATGCCCGCACCGACGCGATCACCGAGGCCTGCCGCGAGATCCAAGACGGCCTCCCTGCCTTCGGCGGCATCGCGCGGCACTTCCCCATCGACATCTACCAGACCGGCTCGGGCACCTCGACCAACATGAACGCCAACGAGGTCATCGCCAACCTCGTCTGCGTGCGGCATCACCAGCCCATCGGCTCGTCCAAGGACGCGGCGTGGATCGCCAAAGGGGGGGTGCACCCCAACGACCACGTCAACATGGGCCAGTCTTCGAACGACACCTTCCCCACCGCGATGCACATCGCCGCGGCGGTGATGATCGAGCACGAGTTGCTCCCCGCCGTGCAGGCCCTCGCCGAGCGGCTCGATGAGAAGGCCAAGGCCTGGGACGCGATCGTCAAGATCGGGCGCACTCATCTTCAGGATGCCACGCCGATCCGCCTTGGGCAGGAGTTCTCCGGCTTCGCCAGCCAGATGCACCACGCCGAGGAGCGCCTCCACCGCGCGCTGCACACCCTGAGCGAGCTGCCCATCGGCGGCACCGCCGTCGGCACCGGCATCAACTGCCACGAAGAGTTCGGCGCGCTTGTCGCGGCAGAGCTCACCAAGCAGACGGGGGTCCATTTCCGCGAGGCCCAGAACCACTTCGAGGCTCAGCACGCCAAGGACGCGTACGTCGAGACCAGCGGCATCCTCAAGACCATCGCCGTGAGCCTCAGCAAGATCGCCAACGACATCCGCTGGCTGGGCTCGGGCCCGCGCTGCGGCATCGGCGAGCTGGTCCTGCCCGCCGTGCAGCCCGGCTCGTCGATCATGCCCGGCAAGGTCAACCCCGTGATCTGCGAGAGCCTGATCATGGTCTCGTGCCAGGTGATCGGCAACGACGCGGCGATCACCTACGGCGGCTTCGGCGGCGTCGGCTCGCTGCTTGACCTGAACGTCGCCATGCCCATGATGGCCGCGAACCTGCTCGAGTCGATCCACCTTCTGACGCACGGCGCGATGATGTTCGACACGAACCTGCTCCGCGACCTCAAGCCCGACGAGGCCCGCTGCAAGGCCCTGATCGAGGGGTCGCTGGCGATGTGCACGAGCCTGGTGC
>CAZPPG010000085.1:0-11317 GCA_964588385.1 uncultured Phycisphaeraceae bacterium | reverse complement strand
CGCAGCGTCAGGCGACGAAGGACGCGGGCGAGATCGCGGGGCTGAAGGTCGAGCGCATCATCAACGAGCCGACGGCGGCCGCGCTTGCCTACGGCATGGACAAGAAGAAGAACCAGAAGATCGCCGTCTTCGATCTCGGCGGCGGCACGTTCGACGTGTCGATCCTGGACATCGGTGACGGCGTCTTCGAGGTGCTGAGCACGAACGGCGACACGCACCTGGGCGGCGACGACTGGGACCAGAAGCTGATCGACTTCATCGCGGAGGAGTTCCGGAAGAAGGAGGGCATCGACCTCCGCAAGGACGCGATGGCCCTTCAGCGTCTGAAGGAAGCGGCGGAGAAGTCGAAGATCGAGCTATCGACGATGCAGGAGACGACGGTGAACCTGCCGTTCATCACGGCGGACCAGACCGGCCCGAAGCACCTGCAGGTGTCGATCACGCGGGCGAAGTTTGAGTCGCTGACGAACGACCTGTTCCAGCGTCTGCGCGAGCCGTGCCTGAAGGCCCTGAAGGACGCGAAGATCGACGCGAGCAAGCTCGACGAGGTCGTGCTGGTGGGCGGCTCAACCCGCATGCCCAAGGCCCAGCAGATCGCCAAGGAGATCTTCGGCAAGGAGCCCAACAAGTCCGTCAACCCCGACGAGGTTGTGGCAATCGGCGCCGCGATCCAGGGCGGCGTCCTCATGGGCGACGTCAAGGACGTGCTGCTGCTCGATGTGACCCCGCTCTCGCTTGGCGTTGAGACGCTGGGCGGCGTGATGACGAAGCTCATCGAGCGCAACACGACGATTCCCACCTCCAAGAAGGAGGTCTTCTCGACCGCCTCGGACAGCCAGACGAGTGTGCAGATCCATGTTCTGCAGGGCGAGCGCGAGTTCGCGAAGGACAACAGGACGCTCGGGCAGTTTGAGCTGTCAGGAATCGCTCCCGCGCCGCGCGGCACGCCGCAGATCGAGGTCGAGTTCGCGATCGACGCCAACGGCATCCTGACCGTCACGGCGGCGGACAAGGGGACTGGGAAGAAGGCGGACATCAAGATCACGAACTCGGGCGGCATCGACAAGGCCGAGATCGAGCGGATGAAGCGTGACGCGGAGGCGCACGCCGCGGAAGACAAGAAGCGGCGCGAGGTCGTGGACCTGAAGAACCGCGCGGACGCCATGATCCTTCAGACGAAGAAGGCGCTCGAGGAGCACGGCGGGAAGATCTCTCCCGAGGGTCGATCCAAGGTCGAGAACGCAATCTCCGGGCTGGAGACGGCCATCAAGGGCGAGGAGAAGGATCCGATCGAGCGCGCGATGAAGGAACTCGAGGGCGCATCGATGGAGCTGGGCAAGGCCGTGTACGAGGCGGCCGGCGCGACCGCGGGCGCGGCGGCGGGCGCTCCGAGCGGCCAGGGCTCCGGCAAGGATGACGATGTGATCGATGCGGAGTTCAAGGTCAAGGAGTAAGTCGGACGCGAGGAGCACCGACGAACGAACGCACAATCTGTGATACGACCCCCCACGCCCTCGGCAGTTTGCCGGGGGCGTGTTGCTTTGCGATCAGTCACGCATGCATGATCGCACAAGCTCTGTTGACACTGAGCGTCACGCTCGGGTGTGTTCAGGCCGGCTACTCGGGAAGTACAGGTTCTGCAACGCCGGAATCAGCGCGGGAAACTCGAAGGCAAACCCTTCCTCCAGCAGCCGCCGCGGACGGACATACCTGCCATAGATCGCAAGGTCCGGATCGGTGCGCATCAGCACCGGAGCGCCGAGACGCACGAGCCACGCCGGCGCGGGCAAGCCGATGGGCACTCGAAGGGATCGCCGGAGTTGACGCATGAACTCGGACTGCGAGACCGGGTGTGGGCTGCTCGCGATGTATGCGCCCGACATCTGCTCGTTGTCGATCGCTCGAAGGAAGATCGCGTTCATGTCCGCGATGTGCAGCCAGCTCATGCCCTGACGGCCGTGTCCGACCCGCCCCCCAAGGCCCATTCGAACCACGCGCTCGAGACGCGGAAGAGCGCCGCCAGCGCGATCTAACACAAATGACGTGCGGACGACCACCCGCCGCATCTCTGGGGTCCCCTCCGACGCGCGGTCGAATGCACCCTCCCATTCGCGGGCGATGAAAGGAGCGAGTCCCTCGCCGAACGCGCTCGACTCATCGCACACGGCTTCTGGAGGATCGCCGTACGCGTGTGCTGTGGACATCTGCACCCAGACGCGCGGCGGACGCGAGGCGGCACGGGTCGCTTCGCCCAGCACGAGGGTGGACTCGACCCGCGAACGGAGGATCTCGTCGCGATGATCGGGGGTCTTGATGCAATCCACGGAGCGGCCGGTCAGGTTCACGAGGGCGTCCGCGCCATCGATGCTGGTTCGCCACGCACCGAGGGAGCGGCCGTCCCAGTGTGCATGGGTCACACCCGGCCGTGTCGTCGGTGGAGTGCGCGAGAGAACAATGACCGCATCGCCGCGGGCGGCCAGATGAGCCGCGAGCGCGGTGCCCAGAAAGCCGCTGCCACCGGCGATGACGACGCGACGAGCCATGTACCGATCATACGACCGTCTTTCACATGTTTCAATACATATTGAAACGATATCGTTGCTGTCGGCTTCGGCGCGAAATTGGTGTGGGCGAACGCCGTCGGCGGGGCGGTGTGGCGCAAACTCAAGTCCGGCGCAGCACGACGATGGTCACGTCGTCGCCCTGGGGCGAGCCGGTGCCAAACCGGGAGACCTCGCTGTCGATCTCGGCGATGATCTCGCGGAGCATCTCGCGACCGGGTCTTGGGTTACGACGGACGATTGGACGCGTCGGGTCTGCGTGCGGCTTCACGCCGGCAGCGATCGGAGCAGTAGAGGACGTGCTGCCAGTCCCTTTCCCACTTCTTTCGCCATTGGAAGGGGCGCTTGCAGACCGGGCACATCTTCTCCTGGCGCGGGGTGTTGTTTCTGCGTTTCATGGGGACGGCGTGTGTGGATCTCTGGCGCGTCATGGACTCGTCGATTGGTGCGGGGCGGATTCATTCGCCTGGGCGACCATCGCCACGGTGGGATCCACAGGCAAGTCATCGAACTCGTCGATGGGGTCCACGGGTGCATCGTCGACCGCGTGGGCGAGCGAGCCGGAGGCCAACGCGGCGCGCGACGCTCGCGACATCATGCGGTGCTGGGTGTAGAGCATGATGCCGGCGCCGGCGATAGCGACGATGCCGGAGGCCCATTGGATCGGCGTGAGCTTCTCGCCGAACACGAACAGAGAGGCGATGGAGACGGTGATGGGCTGGAGCTGGACGACGCCGGTGGAGACCGCGAGGCCGAGGCGGCCGATGGAGTAGAAGTAAAGCGTGTGGCCGAGCCCGATGCCGATGAGCGAGGAGAGGGCAAGCAGGCCGATCGACTTGGAGTCAAGGTCGAGAACGACGCCACCGGATCGTGCGCCGAAGGGGATCATGAGGGCGACCATGCCGACGGCGGTGTAGACGGAGATCGCGGCGAAGGCGGTGATGGGGTTGACGCCGTGCAGGCACTTGCGGACGGAGAGGGCGTACGCGCCGTAGAGGAGCCCGGCGCCAATGGCGAGGCCGACGCCCGTGGCCGTGCCGCCACCGAGCCCACTGGGGTTCGCGATGAGCGTGATGCAGGTGCCGACGACGACGAGGCCGATGCCGGTGAGATAGCCTCCGGACTTGATGACTCTGCGCTCGGCGGGGAACATGAGGAGCGCGCCGATCGTGACGAAGACGATCTGGAGGCGGAGGGAGAAGGTCATGAGCCCGGGGTCGATGTAGTAAGGCGCGAGGCCGAAGCAGACCTGTGCGGCGGTGTTGAACGCCGCGGGGATAAGGGCCATCTTCCAGATGCCGGGCGGGAGGCGCTTCCTGGCAAGCCCGAAGATGATCGCGGGGAGCCAGATGAGGGCGCTGAAGCCGTAGCGCCAGCCGTTGGCGGTCCAACCGTCGATGAGGGGACTGCCCCCCTCGGAGGTTGCGAAGTGGCGGAGCATGAGGGGGACGGCGGTCCAGGATGCCAGCGTGAGAACGATGGTCGCCAGCCCGTCGGCCTTCATTCCCGTGCCGCCCGAACCTGATGCCATGGACGATGCTCGCTCTCTCGCTGCCCGCGTTGATCCGCCGCACATGCGCTCGCCGGTCCCGGTCGGTCGTGAGACGTTCACGGGATACGAGCGAGCGGCAACTGTAGTTCGACGCTGCGGGGGGGCGCGGGGTGACTCGAATCTGAGCGTTGGCCGTGGAATTCCTGTGTCGCCAGCCCCAAGAACAGGCCACGCTCGCGTGTTTGCGGGCGAACGCCCCGGTTTCAGGGCGGGATGGTTCTGATTAGACTCACGCGTCATGCCTGTGGCACACGCCTGCATCTCGTGCGGCACGTCGCTGAGCCGCGTGCGCGCGCGGCGAGACCCACACTACGGGCTCCCGCTGGTGGTGTGTCCGACGTGCACGCGGGCGTGCGTGCGTCGGCGTCATCCTTTGCAGGCGGGTTGGCGCCGGGTCCGCGCGACGCAGAACGCGATTCGGCACGCGGGCTTCCTCACGATCGCGACGAGCGTCTTTCTCGCTGGGGCGATTTTCGGGGCGGCGCTCACGCTGGACTTCTTCCGCGCGATGGGCACGAGCTGGACGCGACTGCACGAGGACGTGCTGTCCGGACGCGTGGCGTCGTGGACCATCCCCGGCTGGATGCGCGGGTCGGGCGAGCCGTTCAGCCCGATCATGCTTGTGCTCTTCGCCGTGCTCGGCGGGCTTGTGCTGGGGTTTGGGTTGACGCACTGGCGAAAGTGGATGCTGATTCCGTTGTGGGTCGCGCTGTGGAATGTCGCGGTGTTCACGCCGCTCGCCACGTATCGAGCCGAGGTGTTGATCGATCATGTGTGCGTCATGCTGTTCGGCGAGATGGCGATCAGCGGAGGTCGATCCAGCGCGAGCTTCCCGTCCACGTATGACCTGGCGGCGGCGTCGGTCTACTCGGTTGTTCCGTTCGGGCTCGGGCTGATGGGCGCCTCGCTGCTGCGAGGGCTGGCGGACGTGAATGCGCGGCGAAGGTGGATCAAGCGCAGGCGATTGCTGAAACGCAGACGGGAGTCCCGATGAACGCTGAGAGGCTTTCCGCACCGGCGCACGGCGAGGCGGGCGGCACGCCGCACGCGGACGAGCGCGTCTCGATCCTGGTGGGCGATCGGTTGTGCGTCTCGTGCGGGTTCAACCTTGCGGGCCAGTCGGTGGTGCGTGAGCCGCACTACAGGATGCTGATCGCGCGCTGCCCGGAGTGCGGGACGGTGGCGTCGCTCCAGGAGTTCCCGATTCTGGGCAAGTGGGCGATGCGCTGGGGCGGCGTTCTTGCGGCGGCGTGGTTCGTGGTGATGCTGCTCTTCACGCTGGGGAGCGCTGGAGCGATCTTCGGGATGTCGTACGGCGTGGCTCGGATGGACGCCAAGCCACTGGCGGATTTCATGTCCAAGGAGCACGGCGCTTGGGCCAAATCGACCCGGGATGAGCAGAACACGGCGCAGCTTGAGAAGGCGCAGTCCGCCTTGGCGATCGCCAAGAGCGAGGCGAGCGCGGCCAAGATCGCGGCGGAGGCGGATCCCGGCTCGGCGGAGCTGCGTGCGACGGCCGACGCGACGGCGGCGGCCCTGGCACAGGCGGAGCAGCGGATCGCGGCCGTTCAGGCCACGATCGACCAGCAGGTTCAGTGGCAGGCGTACTACGACGCGATGTGGGTCTCCACAGATTGGCTCGCGCAGCAGGATCTGGGCGCCTTGGCGGCTCGCGCGAGGGCAGAGGGCGCGAGCCACAGCTCGGACGCGGTCAAGCTCTGGCTGCTTCTGGCGCTGATCGCGTTCACGCTGGGGGCGATCTGGGGCGTCGCGCTCCTGCACGCACGGGCGCGACGGATGGCGCTGGTGTGCGTCGTGATTCTCGCGCTGGTCGCGGCGATGGCGGCGATCCAGCGGACCGGGGGAGGGCTCAGCACGACGTTCATTGGTGCGGTCCAGATGGAGCTGACCACGGACGTGGCCGCTCGCCTGAATGGGCTCACGCCCTTCGTGCTCTCAGCGGGGCTTGCGATGATTCCGCTCTTTCTCGGGATGATCTCGGGCCGGCCGCTGGCGCGTCTGTACATCCGGCTGATGCTTCCGCCCCGGCTGCGGGGCTCGCTGGCGACGCTGTGGATCACCGACGGGCTCTCGCCTCCTTCGGCGCGGTGAGGGTCATGCGCCGGGCGTTCCGGCGATGGGGGCACGCGTCGGCTCGATGTGGATGAGGAGTGAGGCAACGAGCGGATGGGCCTTTCGGACGGCGGCCTTGGCGATGCCGGTGAGGGCGTGGGCCTCCGCAACGGTCATGTCCGGGCTGACCTCCGCGTGCATGACGACGCGATAGACGCGCCCGCTTTTCCGGGCGTTGCAGCGCTCCACCCCGGTGAATCCATCGATCGCGAGCACCGTCTCCGTGCAGACCCGCTCGATCTCCGGCGTGGAGCGATCCATGAGTTCGTCCCATGGCCCGCGCGAGATCAGCAGGCCATTGACGACGATCACGCAGCCCGCGAAGAGCGCGGCCCAGTCGTCGGCGACGGCCCAGCGCTCGCCGCCGACGAGCGCGATGGAGATGCCGACCAAGGCAGCGAGAGACGTGATCGCGTCGGACCGATGGTGCCACGCGTCGGCGCGTCCCGCGTTGCTCGCGCTGGCCTTCGAGGCGCGACTGGCGATGCGAAACAGGGTCTCTTTAATGAGGATGACAGCGACCAGCACGACGATCGTGAACCAGCGGGGCGAGCCGTGCGGGGTTTGGATCTCGCGGACCGCGTGGATGCCGATGCCCACACCCGCGCCGACGATGAGAATCGCGACGGCCAGAGCCGCGAGAGCCTCGGCCTTTCCGTGTCCGAAGGGGTGGTCCTCGTCCGGCGGCTGGACTCCGTAGCGCAGGCCACCCCAGACGACCATGGATCCGGCGATGTCGCCAATTGACTCGATGGCGTCGGCGATGAGCGCGAAGGAGTTGCCGACGATGCCGGCGCCGAGCTTGATGCAGGCAAGGACGGCGTTGACGGCGATGCCCAGCAGTGCCACGCGTTCGGGGTCGAGGTCAGGCCGTCCGGGTCTCTGG
Organism: uncultured Phycisphaeraceae bacterium; assembly: GCA_964588385.1. GTDB lineage: Bacteria > Planctomycetota > Phycisphaerae > Phycisphaerales > UBA1924 > JAHBWV01. The sequence continues at coordinate 4,185 of CAZPPG010000085.1, read as the reverse complement.
GCTGGCGCTGGGTGCACGCGCGGATCGGTCATGGACCCAAGCGTACCTCACGGCCCGGCCCGTCGGGGCCGAACCCGGTCACTTCGAGCGCCCGCCACTCAATGGGTGCGCAAAGCGATACCGCGTCCGGCTGCCCTCGGGGGCGGCCATGAGTTGAAATGGGGGACAGGACCCCTCCGGCTCCTGTCCCCCGCTGGGAACATCCACACCCGCAGGCGTGGACGGCGGTGCCAACCCTTTGCACGAGAGGGACTGGGGCGTCTTGCGTGTGATGCACCGACAATCCCAAGACCGTAAAAGAGAGAGCCACCCTCGACGATCCGGCGCGCGAAGCTGGGCAAAATATCCTCGGGAATCGCCGATGCGCCACAATCTGCGGTCGGAGCGGCAGTTACACGCTCTCCCGATTCCGGGGTGGGTGAGGCGTCGGCGGGCGACGTGACAAGACGCGGCCGATCTGCAACACTCACGCCATGCACACGCAGCCGAACGCCGTCGATCGTCGCCGATTTCTCGCTGGCTCGGGCTTGGCCGCGGCCGGGCTTCTGACGGTCCGTCCCACGCACGCGGCAGCGCGAGGCGGGGAGGGGCAGCCGCCGACCTCGCCGAAAGAGGAGGTGCCTCAGCGCGGCCCGGCGATCGGTGATTCGCACCGCGGGCCGTGCGTGATCGCGAGCGGGAACGGACCGAACGCGACTGAGCGGGCGTTCAAGGTGATGTCGGCGGGTGTCGACCCATGCGAGGCCGTGGTCGCGGGCGTGAAGCTGGTGGAAGACGACCCGAAGGACACGTCGGTTGGGTACGGAGGATTACCGAATGAGGACGGCGTGGTCGAGCTGGATGCCTCCGTCATGCACGGGCCGACGCACAAGGCGGGCGCGGTGGCGGGGCTGCGGAACATCAAGAATCCGGCGGCGGTCGCGCTGAGGGTTTTGCAGCGGACGGACCATGTGCTGCTTGTGGGCGAGGGCGCGCTGCGGTTCGCGCGGGCGCAGGGGTTCAAAGAGGAGAACCTGCTGACGCCGGAGTCGCACGCCGCGTGGCTGCGGTGGAAGGAGGCGATGGGCGCGGACGACTGGCTGAATCCCGAGGAGCGGGACTGGCCGCGGCCGGGGAAGAAGACCCTGGAGGAGTTCCTTGCGGACGAGGCGAAGCAGTCGCGGAGGCCGGGCGACGAGGCGCCGATTCCGTTCACGTGGGGGACGATCCACTGCTCGGCCGTGAATGGTGATGGAGATGTCGCCGCGTGCACCACGACGAGCGGGCTCTCCTGGAAGATCCCGGGACGCGTGGGGGATTCACCGATCATCGGCGCGGGGATGTACTGTGAGAACGAGGTTGGAGCCGCGGGCTCGACGGGGCGAGGCGAGTCGCTGATCGTGAACTGCGGGTCGTTCACGATCGTGCAGTACATGGCGGCCGGGATGACCCCGACGGAGGCATGCCTGGCCGCGCTGAAGCGGATCGTGGATCGCACGCGCGAGAAGCGGCTGCTCAACGAGAAGGGGCGGCCCAACTTCAACGCGTCCGTGTATGCGCTGCGCAAGGACGGAGCGTACGGCGGCGCGTGCATCTATCCGGGCGGGACGTTCGCGGTGACGACCAGCGATGGCGCGACAAAGGTGCATCCGTGCGCACCGCTGTTTGATGCCCAGTGATGGGCGGCGTTCAGGCGAGCTTGTGGGCGGCGAGGCGCTCGTAGAGCGTGCGGCACTCCGCGTGCACGGAGCGGAGACGCTCGGGCACGGGCTCGTTCTTGGGCTTGTAGGGCTCGAATCCGGTGGACTTCTCGACGCTGGCGTACCAGTGCGGCGCCCACACGCCGTCGGAGTCGCGCGGGCCGGGCGGCCACGTGAGCATGCGGTCATCGAAAGGGATGCCGACCGCGTTGCAGAGCGCGGTGAGCGTGGCGCGAGGAGTTCGCAGCACGTCGGCTCCATCGATCACGGGAGGGATGCGGCCCGTCCGCTTGCGCTCCGCCTCGAAGAGTTCGACCTGCTGGGGGAGTCCGAGATCTGCCGCGGATGGATTGGGCACGATCTTGATGAAACTGGTGATGACCTCGGCCGGATCGCGGATCAGGAAGCAGTTCGTGAGCCCGGCGACCCACGCGCGCCCCATGGACGGGAGCATGTGATGAGCCATGTGCTTCTGGTACCAGATCGGTTTGCCCCCGGGAACGGGGCCGAGCAGCGATTCGACGACGCGGGTCCAGTCCGGCTCGTGAGCAGCGATGACCTCGTCACGGCCGGGGTGATCGACGCCGGTGACGCGGAGGTAATGGGCATAGAGGGGTTCATCGATGACGGCACAATCGGGGCGATTCTCGAACGATCGCATCATGGCGGTCGAGATGTTGCGCGGGCCTGACCACATGGCTATTCGTATCGGCAAGGGACGTGATGTCTGCATGGCGGCAAGTGTACCGGCGTATGTTTGCTGCCAATGGACGCGATGATTTTCGACTTTGACGGCGTGCTGGTTGATTCCGAGCCGCTGCACGAATGGGCGATCCGGGAGGCGGTTTCGCGGCTCGGGTGGGTGTTCACGCACGAGCAGTTCGTTGAGGGGATCGTGGGAAGAGGCGATGAGCGGGCGTTCGTGACGATCGCGGGTTGGAACCGTGCTGCGATCTCTGAAGCGCTCGGGTCCTCGCTGCTGGCACGGAAGCGCGAGCTGATGGCGGAAGGGATCGCCGCGGGTCGGTACGCGGTCCAGCCACACGCGAGTGAGATTGTCGCGCTGGCCGCATCTCGGTTCCCGCTGGCGGTCTGCTCGGGCTCTCGCGCTTCGGTGGTGCGCGGCATGCTGGAGGCAACGGGGCTGGCCCCCCACTTCCGCTATGTCGTGACCGCGGACGACGTGGCGCGTGCGAAGCCCGCACCGGATGGGTATCTGCTTGCTGCTGCGAAGCTCGGCGTGGAGTCGGCTCGATGTGTGGCGATCGAGGACACGCCGACGGGGATCACGGCGGCGAAAGCGGCGGGCATGCACGTGATCGGCCTGTGCCACACGTGCTCGCGATCCGCGTTGGCCGAGGCCGATGAGGTGCTTGACCAGATCGCGGACGTGCGTGATCGGCTCAGCGGCGAGTGATGACGCCAAGCGCGCAGAGAAACGGGCTCCGGAGACGCTCCGGAGCCCGCTCGCACAGAAGGAGGTCACGTCAAGGTTCGATTCACCGGCGGCGACGGCCCGCGATGATGCCGGTCATGCCGAGAGCCGCGAGAGCGCCGGGGGTGGGGACCATGCCGGTCATGGCGACGACGCCGAAGTCGTTGTAGTCCTTGTCGCCGAGGTTCCAGAGGTCCTCCCAGGAGAGGATGCGGCCGCAGTCCTGCAACTGGCCCTGGCCGTCGCGGATCTTGAGAGAGACCACGTGGTCCTTGCCATCACCGTTCATGCTGGTGACGCTGGAGTAGATGGTGCTGGGGCCGCTGCCGTTGTCACCGGAGGAGAAGGCCAGGCCGAAGAGGCCGTCGATCGAGAGGTCGGCCGCGCTGGGGAGGCCGGTGCCCGAGCCGCCGATGACCCAGGTGATGTCGCCGGGGTTGTCGGCGGAGAAGTATCCGAGCTTGTGGTGAGCGGCGTAGCCGGCGCGCTGCCAGGAGACTTCCCAGTGCATGGACTCGGCGCCGGCGCACATCTTGAACCACTCGTCGTCGGTCTGGTCGCCGGTGGACTCAAGGAACCCGACGCTGCTGGTGTAGCCGGCGTCGTTGATCAGCTGCTGGAGGTTGGCGTTCGGGCCGTCGGGGCTGGTGATGAGCTGCGCGGGAGCGATCAGGTCGGCGCTGGCGCCAAAGGCGATCGTCATGCCGGCGGCCAGAGCGATGAGCGTGCTGTTCTTCATGTCCATTCTCCTCTTGTGCGTGCGGGGTCGTGAGCTTGCCCACGCTGCATCGTGCGGCGGACTCCACACAACATGCCCCACGGCGCGGGGATCGCCACGAAACCGGCTTTCGGGGCGACCCCTGAGCGCTGATGGGACCGGCGCAGGCGGGCGCACCGTCACACGCGCCCGCGTGAGCGGCGAGAACCGCGCAGAGGGTGACGGGCCGAGCCGAAGCGGCGGGTCCCAAAACGCGGACCGACCCGCAGAGAGCGCGGGTCGGTCCGGTTCGCGTGGCTAGAGCGGTTTCACCCTTTTCGTAGCGTGTATCCGCAGTGGGTGAAGCAGTTGGC
>CAZPPG010000084.1:0-11357 GCA_964588385.1 uncultured Phycisphaeraceae bacterium | reverse complement strand
TACTAGACGCGCGGGGAGGCCGGTATGAATCGGGTTCGAGAGGGCGCCGGGCGATTCGTGAGCGAGTTTGAATCGACGTTGCTGGGGATCGTCGGGTTCTATCTCGTGGTGGTGACGGCGATCGTGGGCGCGGTGGGCGGGTTGATGCTTGCGGGGTGGGCGGGGCCGCGGGTGGGGTGGGTGGAGACCACGTTTGTGATCGTGGGGATCGTGGTGGGAGGGGGAGCGGGGCTGCTGGCGTTCGGTCTGTTGCACGAGCGGCTGACGGAGGAGGGGCGGTCGAAGTTTCTGTGGCTCTGGCTGTCGCTGATTCCGGGTGCGGGGGTGTTGATCGGGATCACGGAGTTGGTGATTCGGGGGCTGCGGGCGTGGGCGCGGTCGGGCGATGGGTGAATCGGTTGGGTTGAGATGTGTGGAAAAGGGGCGTCGCCATCGGCGACTGGGAGGCGTTCAAATGATGCGCTGCGCGGCGGCTTTCCACGGGCTGGCCAGTCGCGCCGCGACGGCGCCGCGCCCGCGGCAACATTCCGTCGGCCCTTCCGGGGCGCGGTGGGGGGTCGCCTTTGGCAACGGGGACACAGGGTTGTCGGGTGTCTGGTTGGCTGGTCGCCTATCCTTCTTGTCTGTCGGTTGAACGCGAGCTTTGACGCTCTCCTAGCCGGCTGCCGTCCTTTCCTGCCGCACACGAAGCCGCTCGAGAGCGATGCACGCCAATGACTCGGTGCGAACCGAGGCGTGATCGGTCCCGGGCAGTTGAATCCCAGAGTCCGTATGCCACCCTCTTCTGCCAATATCCGCAACGTCGCGATCATCGCCCACGTCGACCACGGCAAGACCACGCTGGTGGACAAGTTGCTCATGCAGTCCGGGAACTTCCGCAAGGAGGAGCTGGAGAAGCTGCAGGGCGGGCAGCACGACCTGATCATGGACTCCAACCCCTTGGAGCGTGAGCGCGGGATCACGATTCTGTCCAAGAACTGCGCGGTGAACTATCACAGCGAGTCGGGCCAGGACTACCGCATCAACATCATCGATACGCCGGGGCACGCGGACTTCGGCGGCGAGGTGGAGCGGGTGCTGCGGATGGCGGACGGGTGTTTGTTGCTGGTGGATGCGTTTGACGGGCCGATGCCTCAGACGAAGTTCGTGCTGGCCAAGGCGCTGGAGGCGGGTCTGAAGCCGGTGGTGGTGATCAACAAGTGTGACAGGCCCGAGGCGCGGCCTGACGAGGTGCTTGACGAGGTGTTTGATCTGCTGGTGGACCTTGGCGCGGATGACCATGCGCTGGACTTCCACTGCGTGTACGCGTCGGGTCGAGCGGGGTGGGCGACGACAGACCTTGATGCGCCGTCGGACAACATGCGGGCGATTTTCGAGGCGATCATCAACCAGGTGCACGCGCCGACGGACGACGTGAACGCGCCGACGGCGATGCTGGTGACAACGCTGGACTGGTCGGACTACGTGGGGCGCATCGGCATCGGGCGCGTGTATGGCGGGACGCTGCGCGTCGGGCAGCAGGTGGCGGTGCTGAAGCGGGACGGGCGGAAGCAGAACTCGAAGGTCGGCAAGCTGCTGCGGTTTGAGGGGCTCGGACGGATCGAGGTGGAGGAGATTCACGCGGGCGACCTGTGCGCGGTGATCGGCATCGAGGGCGTGGACATCGGGGACACGATCGCGGACCCGGCCAACCCGGTTGCGCTGCCGCCGGTGACGGTGGATGAGCCGACGATGACGATGACCTTCCGGATCAACGACTCGCCGTTTGCGGGCCAGGACGGGCAGTACGTGACGAGCCGTCAGATCCGCGAGCGTTTGATGCGCGAGCTGGAGACGAACGTTGCGCTGCGTGTTGAGCCGGGGCGCGGGTCGGACGAGTTCATCGTGTCGGGGCGCGGGCTCTTGCACCTTGGCATCCTGCTTGAGACGATGCGTCGCGAGGGGTACGAGCTTTCGGTGGGCAAGCCGGAGGTGATTCTCAAGACGATCGACGGCGTCTTGTGCGAGCCGATGGAGTCGCTGGTGATCGATGCGCCGAACTCGGCGGTGGGCAGCGTGATGGAGCTTGTGGGTTCGCGCCGAGGCGAGCTTGTGAAGATGGAGCCGCGCGGCGAGAACGCGACGCACATGCTGTTCAAGATGTCGAGCCGCGCGTTGATCGGGCTGCGCGGGCGGATCATGACCGCGACGCAGGGCGAGGCGATCATGCATCACCGGTTCGAGGCGTTTGTGCCGGCGACCGAGGACAACCTGGGGCGGATCAACGGCGTGATCATCGCGACCGAGGGCGGGCAGGTGACGCCTTATGCGGTGAACCTGTCGGCGGAGCGCGGGGTGCTGTTTGTGGCGCCGGGTGAGCAGGCGTATGCGGGCCAGATCATCGGCGAGCACAACCGCGATAACGATCTGCCGTTCCACATCACGCGCCTGAAGCACCTGGACAACATGCGTGCGGCGTCGAAGGACGCGACGATCACGCTGAAGCCGCCGCGGAAGATGTCGCTCGAGCAGTGCCTTGAGTACATCGAGGAGGACGAGCTTGTGGAGATCACGCCCAAGTGCGTGCGTCTGCGGAAGCGGATCCTTGATGAGAGCATGCGGAAGCGCGCGGAGCGTCAGTCGCGGGACAAGGAGCGGGCGGGCGCGGAGGCGTGAGGCTTTGGAGGGGGGCCTTCAGCGCGGGTGCGAAGCGGCGGCGATCATCTGGTTGCTGATGAGGCGGAGGGCCATGCGCCACTCGTCCAATGCGGCGGCGTCCAGGTCGCTGTCGGCGAGCTCGCGCATGGATTGGATGAGCAGGTCGATGACGAGGTCGTAGTGCTCCGGCTTTGCGCCGTAGCCGACGTGGCGTTTGCCGAGTGCGGCGAGCATCGCGGCGTTTTCCGCGGGATGCTCGAGGTTCTGCACGACGGCGTCGAGGGAGCCCATGAGTTTCCTGGCCTGCTCGGCGGGATCGGAGCGGAAGAGCGGCCTCAGGTGTGGCGCGGCATCGAAAAGCTTGGCGTAGAAGATCTCGGCGAGGCGGAGGTCGTGGGCGCGGACGAGGTTGTAGCTGGCGCGGAGGCGGGCCACGAGCGCGACATCCAGCGGCACGGCGGCGAGGGGATCGCGGGTCTGTGAAGTCGCGACGGGATGTCTACGCACCGGCATGGGGGGCCTCCGCGGGGGCAGCAGCAGAAGAGGACGCGGGAGGTCGCGTGGAGCCGCGCCACGATGGTGCGAGATTTTCGCGGCGGGGCGTCCGGGGCCTGCGGCTTCGGGAGCGCCGTGCGTTCAGGGAGGAGAGGATGGCCTTGCGGATCCAGGGATCACGGGCGGGGTCGAGGCGGGCGGCGCGGGCGTTGGTGAGGATCTGGCTCGGCGTCGACGCCGGGTCGCTGAGGATGGGAGCCAGGCCGGCGGCGGCCTGGGCCTGGGCCGCGGCGGCGCTTTGGCGGGCGGCTTCCGCGCTCTCGCGCGTGGCCGAGTCGTGCAGGCGGATGGTGCCGTCGTAGGAGGCGGAGGCGAGCCATCGGCCGTCGGGGCTGAAGGCCACGCCCCGGATGGCGGACTCGTGGGCGCGGAAGGAGGCGACCAGGTCGAGGGAGTGGACATCGAAAAGGACGATCTCGCCAAACCAGGAGCCGACGGCCAGACGCGTCTGGTCGTGATTGAGGGCGAGGGACGTGACGTACTGGCCGTGGCCGGTAAGAGCGCGGAGGTGCGCGCCGGTGGCCGGGTCCCAGACGCGGACGGACTGGTCGCGCGAGCCGGAGAAGAGGCGTCGGCCGTCCTTGCTGAAGAGGACGGCGAAGACGTCGGACTCATGATCGCGAAGGACAAAGCGCTCCATGCCCGTGGTGGTGTCCCACAGGCGGACGGTGCGGTCGCGCGAGGCGCTGGCGAGGGATGCGCTGTCGGGGCTGAAGCGGAGCGAGTTGACGCGTGAGGCGTGGCCCTTCAAGACGCGGAGGGTTTCGCCGGTGGCGGCGTCCCAGATGAGGATCGTGCCGTTCTGTGCGCCGGCGGCGATGCGTGTGCCGAGGGGGTCGAAGGCGACGGAGGTGACGCCGGCGGCGTGGCCTGTGAGTTCCATCTCCTGCTCGCCGGTGGTGGCGTTCCAGAGGCGGACGACGCGATCGGAGCCGGCGGTGGCGATGCGCGCGCCGTCGGGTGAGAAGGCCAGGGCGCGGAGTTCGATGTCGTTGGCGCTCAGGCGCGCGATCTGGCCGCAGAGGTCGGGATCCCAGAGGCGGAGCGTTCCATCGCGCGAAACGGAGGCCGCGAGGGAGCCGTCGGGGGCGAAGGCGATGTCCAGGACGTGGCTGGTGTGCCCCTTGAGGGCGACGCCGCCGGTGGGGGAGAGGGCGTCGGCGGTTCGCCAGGCGCGGACGCTGCGGTCCCAGGAGGAGGTGATGATGAACTGGTCGTCGGGGCTGAAGCGGATGCCGGAGACGGCCTCGGTGTGGCCCCCGATCTCGGCGATGACGCGGCCGTCGGCGATGGAACAGAGAACCAGGCCGCGATGGATGAGTCCGGCGGCGAGCATCGTGCTGTCGTTTGAGAAGGCGATGGAGCGGACGGTGTTGACGCCGCCCGTGACGGGGAACTCGTGGAGGAGCGAGCCGTCGGCGACGTTCCAGACGATGACGCTTCCGAGGGATCCGGCGGCGGCGACGAGGCGGCCGTCGCTCGAGAACCGGACCTGGTGCATGGAGCCGGCGAAGAAGAGGCGCTGGGTGACGGAGAAGTCGGCGGGGTTTCGGATCCAGAGGTGGCCCTGGTCGTTGAACGTGGCGAGGGCGGAACCGTCCGGCGCGAGGCGCAGGCCCTGGATGCCGCCGGGCTGGTCGGCGGGGAGGATGTGCTCCGCGCTGGTTTCGAGGTTGATGATGCGGGCCGCACCGTCGGAGGTGGCGATGCCGAGGCGATCGTCGCTAATGGGGATTATCGTGCGAACGGAGGCGTGGAGCGAGGCGATGCGGGCGGGCGGGCGGAGGCCGTCGGTGTCGAGGGTCTGGACGAGGCCCGTGTCGTCGCCGACCGCGAGCGTCACGCCATCGGGCAGGAAGGAGATGGAGAGCGGACGAGCGCCCTCATCGAGGCGGAGGGTGCTTTGGGGCGTGAGGTCGGCGAGATTCCAGATGGAGATGGTTCCGTCGTTGCCTGCGGTGGCGAGGCGCGTCCATGCGTCGTTGGCGGCAAGATCGACGATGAGGTCGGCGTGGGCGAGGACCATGCGTTCGCTGCGCTCGGAGAGGCGCTGGAGGAAGCCCCATTCCCAGCCGCGCCGCGTGTCGTTGGCGGTGGCGAGGCGTGTGCGCATCTGCTGGAACTCTCCGGTGTTCATGGCGGCGAGGGCGCCGGCGATCTGTGCGGTGTACGCCTGCCAGCGTGCGTCGTCGCGCTCGACGAGCATCTGGGCCTCGGCGTTCTTTCTCTGCTTGGCCTCGTGATTGAGGCGGAAGGCGAAGATGGTGCTGATGGTGGCGATGAGGAGGATGCTGGCGACGAGTGAGGCCGCAGCGGTGACGACGCCCGGGTTGCGCCGGGTGAAGAGGCGGAACTGTTTGACGACGCCGGGTGGGCGGGCCTCGGTGGGCTGGTGATTGAGCCAGCGGCGGAGGTCCGAGGCGAGGGCTGACGCGCTGTCGTAGCGGCGGTCGGGGTCTTTCTCGATGGCCTTGAGGATGATGGCTTCGAGGTCGCTGGTCGCGCGTGCGCCGGGGATTGTGGGGTGGCGCGGGGGCTCGTTGACGATGGCGTGGAGCGAGGCGGGGAGGGAGCGTTCGGAGAGGTCGTGGGGGAGCCGGCCGCAGACGAGTTCGTAGAGGAGCACGCCGAGGGAGTAGACGTCGGTGCGGATGTCGATGCCGGCGCCTGCGCCGCACTGCTCGGGGCTCATGTAGTTGAGGGTTCCGATGATGCGGCGGGCGTCGGAGGTCGCGGTGATGGCTCCCTCGCCCCGATCGGTGGTTCGGGCGACGCCGAAGTCGATGACCTTGGGCCTGCCCTCGCCGTCGACGAGCACGTTTCCGGGTTTGATGTCGCGATGGATGACGCCGTGCTGGTGCCCGTGCTGCACGGCCTCGCAGACGGCCTCGAACATGGCGACGCGTTCGCGAAGAGAGAGAGAGCGGTTTGCGGCGTAGGCGGTGATGGGCACGGCCTGTGGGATCAGCTCCATCGCGAAGAATGGTGAGGGAGTCGGCTGGCCGAGCTGGGCGGTGCCGGCTTCGTAGATCTGCGCGATGCCGGGGTGGTGGAGCCGGGCAAGGGTCTGGGTCTCGAGCCGGAAGCGGAGCAGGGCGTCGGTCTGGGTCATGCTGTGGTGCATGACCTTGAGCGCGACGCGGCGGCTTGGGCTCTCCTGGATGGCTTCATAGACCGTGGCCATCCCACCCACGCCGAGCACGCCCACAACCAGATATGTGCCGATGGCATCCGGCATGTGGGAGCGATGGGCGGCGGCGGGCGGCAGGGCGGGAGACTCAAGAAAGCCGCTGCTTCGCTCTGTGGCGGCGAGCAGACGTCGGACGCGCGATTCCATGGCGGGATCGCCGGCGCAGGAGGCGAGGATGAAGGCGTCGCGCTCGGCGGCGGGGAGCTCCAGGGCCCGGGTGAAGATGCCGTGGGCGCGCTTGGCTTCTTCAGCGCCCATGCGGGCTCTCCGAGGACTGGTCCTCCAGGCGGACCATGAGCCAGGCGCGGGCTGCCTGCCAGTCGCGATCGACGGTGCGTTTGCCGATCTTGAGCAGCTCGGCGACTTCGTCGACGGAGCAGCCGCCGAAGAAGCGGAGTTCGACGATCCTTGCCTGCTGCTCGTCGATGGCGGCGAGTTCCTGCATGGCCTCGTCGAGGGCGAGCAGGTCGACATCGCGTGCGGGTCCGGGGACGTCGTGCTCGTCGATGCGGAGGCGGGTGGCCGCGCCGCCGCGTTTTTCGGCCATGTGCGCGCGGGCGTGATCGATCAGGATGCGGCGGATGATGCGTGAGGCGACGGCGAAGAAGTGGATGCGGTCATTCCAGTCGGTCTTTCGCTGGTCCACGAGCTTCAGGTACGCCTCGTGGACCAGGGCGGTGGGCTGGAGCGTGTGATCGCGTCGTTCGCCGTTCAGGTGGCTGACGGCGAGGCGGCGCATGTCCTGGTAGATGGCGGCCATGAGCGCGTCGAGCGAGTCTCGCTCGCCGGATGCCGCGGCGTGAAGCAGGAGCGTGATGTTGGCGGGTGATTCGCCCATGGTGCACTTCCTGGATCCACGCCGCCGGACTGCGCACGCAGTTGGGCGCGGATGATGATACAGATGGGGACCGGTCGACGCCCTCGGCCAAGGGGCGGACCGGGGAGCGTGTGTCCCCGGCCCGCCGCACTCTCGCGTGGCTGTTGGATGGAAATCGGTTATGGCTGGCGTGGCGCGAGGCGCATGGATTCGACGCCGCGTGCCTCGAAGGTGTGCATGCCGAGCCCGATCTGCCTGAGGTTGTTGGCGTGTTTGACCGCGCCGCGGACCTCGATGCGATCGGCGAGGAATGACTTGCCGTTCGGGCGCATGATGCGGACAGAGCCGTCGTAGAGCGCGGCGAGGACGAGGCCGCTGTGGCGCGACGCGCCGGCCGTCGCCTGGGTCTGTCCGGAGAAGACGCGGACGTGGGGGCCGACGCCGATCTGGACGGTGTCGGGCACGCGCTCGACGGTGAAGGGCAGGCGACCCTCCGGAACGACGAGCTTGGCGACGTTTGTTCCATCGCAGGAGAACTGGATCTGGAGCCCCACGCCGAGCGGGAAGTTGGTGTCGATCTCGTAGGCGCGATCGAAGGCGGCCTTCGTGAAGTTGAGGGAGAGTGACTCGGACGGGAAGTCGTCTTGCACCACCTGGGTCTCTACGGCGAACGACTCGGGCATGCCGTCGAAGCCGACGCGCACCGCCGCTTCGCGGGCGTTCTGCACGGCGGGGAGCAGGAGGGCCATGAGGATCGCCGGCGATGGATCATTGGGCGCGGTGATGATCCGACCGTCCACCCACACGTCATCCGAGGTGTGGATCCGGGCGCCGTTGCCTGGCGCGGCTCGCCACGCACCGACAGCGACAGGGTTGACCAGGATCATGTCGCTGCCGCCCTCGGCATCGACGTACGCGAATGACGAGGTGAGCGGGCTGGGGTAGACCGAGAAGAGCGAGGGCTCGGCCTTGATCTCAATGAGGGCGGGCGCGTCGGATGCGGGTGTGAAGGTGCCCGTCCAGACATCCAGGGGGTTGGAGGGATCGGCCATGATGCCGATGTGCGGCATGTGGGGCTGGCTGACGCCGATCGCCAGGACATCGTTGCCGACGATGGCGCCTGCGCTCGCGAAGGTCCAGGACGGAGCGGTGGCGAAGACGTCGAACTGAGCCGCGGCGAAGGCGTAGGCGGTGGGAGGAATGTGGGCGCGGACCTGAATGTCGGCGCTCTGGCCGGGCAGAACGATCTGTGGCGAGGCCTGAACGGTGAGCTTGCCATCCTGTGCGAGGGCGGGCGCGGCGAGTCCGGCCGCGAGGATGAGGGACGCGACGCCGAAGCGTCGCACGGAGCGGGAGAGCGAGAGCATGTTGGCCTCCTGAAAGGGATTGCGATGCGGGGGCGGGGTGAGCGGCTGGCCGTTCAACCTCGCCTTCGGAGAATGACGCGGAGGGCGTCCCTGGATCGCGCCAAGGCCAGCAGCGTTTCCGGAGCGGCCGGAGTTGAGCCGTAGAAACGCCACGACCCCGGAGCGGTTCCGGGGTCGCGGCCAAAGGGGAGCGGTGAGGATGATGGATGGGGATCAGACGCGGCGGCGGCGGGCGGCGATGAGGCCGCTGATGCTCAGGAGCGCGAGCGTGCCGGGGGCGGGGACGATGCTCTCCAGCCGGAGGACAACCGTGTTGGGGTTGTAGATGACGTCCCACTGATAGGTGAGGGACCCGGCGATGGTGACGGGGTCGTTGATGAAGGCGCCGGTGACGCCATCGAGCGCGATGAGGATGATGTACTCATCGCCGACCTCGGGCATCAGCGAGAGGGCTTCGAATGCGGTGAAGGCGACCTCGATACGTCCGTCGAGCGTGGCTCCGCCGTTTCCGACCAGCAGGACGTCGTTTCCGGCGACGGCGAGGTCGCTGCCGATCTCGATGGCGAAGACGGAGTCGGGGGTGCTGACGTAACGGGCGACGCTCGCCACACCGAGGCCGCCCGCCTCAATGGCGAGGTAGGCGTCGTTGATGAGTCCGGTCGCGCTCAGGGCCGCGCCGTTCTGCAGCTCCATGACGCCGCCGAGGCCGTTGCGGAGCGTGCCTTCGCTGAGGAATGCGGAGGCGTTGTCGATGAGCGTGCGGCCGCGCATGCGGAGGGTGGAGCCGTCGGCGATGTCGACGGCTGCGCCGTCGAAGTCGGTGTCGGCGGTGACCTGGACCAGGCCGCCGGAGACGTTGAGGCCGCCCTGGACGATCATGCGGGAGCCGCCGACGCGGGTGACGGGGAGGATGCCGATGCCGCTGAGGTTCATCTCTCCTTCCATGGTCCATGCGGCGTCGGGGTCGGAGAGGTTGAGCGTGAGCTGTGCGAAGACGCCCCCGGCGACATTGAGGGTGGCCAGGACCCGGTTGCCGCTGATCTGCGAGAGGGCGTTGGCGTTGAGAACGAGCGAGTTGTTGATGTCCCAGACGGTGGGAGTGAAGGATGTGGGGGAGAGGTCGAACATGTCGGCGTCGATGACGGTGGGGCCGGCGACGGTCGCGTGATCGAACATCTCGGCGAGGCCGTTGATGGTGACGTTGCCGTCCCAGATCGAGTGGTCGTAGATCCGGAAGCGGCCGTAGGCGCCAAACTCATTGGGCTCCATGTTGAACTCGCCGCCGCGCATGGTCGCCTGGTTGTGGAACGCGATGTTCGAGGTCGGATCCATGGTGAAGACACCGCCGTTGATGGTGGTGTGCGTGACGCCGGAGGCGCCCGCGCCCAGGTAGTAGCCGTCTTCGATGTGGACGCGTGCGGAGGGCTCGATGGTGAGGGCGTCGGCGTAGATCGAGAGGCTGGAGCCGAGTTCCATGTCGCCGGCGACGGTCATGGCGCCGCCTCGGATGGTGGCGGGGAAGTCTCCGAAGTGGTCGTTGAGGACGGTGATGGTGCTGTTGGCGTCGGCGGTCCAGCCCTCGGTGAGGTCCATGTCGAGGCGGGAGGAGCGGGAGATGATGATGTCGCTGCTGAAGGAGTCTGTGAGCGCGGTACCGATGATGCGGAGGTACGACTCGTAGCCGGCCCCGACATCAATGATGCCATTTCCGGTGGTGCCGTCGAGGTCGAAGAGGCCGCCGTTGTTCTGGCGGAAGGCGAGGCCCGCGCCGTCGAGGCCGCGGAGGCGGCCGTTATTGATGAGCGTGGTGCCTGCGCCGTTCATGTTAAAGAAGCCAACGCCGCCGATGCGCGAGTCGGTTCCGATGTTGAGGACGCCGTTGACGCCGGCGAAGGCCTGGCCGGTGAGGTCGATGCGGGCGCCGTTGCTGAGGGTGAGGTTGTGGGTGGTGAGGGAGGAGCCCTTCATCGGTTCGAGCAGGAGGCGTGAGGCGTACGTGGTGAGGACGCCGAAGGGGCCGGGGACGGTGTTGGATCCGGAGAGGGTGGTGTTGCCTGCGACGGCGAAGGAGCCCATGTTGTTGCGCAGGGTCATGCCGTCGGTGATGGTGAGGTGGCCCATGTGCCGGGGGCCGACGGTGTCGAGCCAGACGGTGGCGTTCTCGGCGTTGGCGTGGGAGCCGATGAAGACGTTCTCGAAGGGGAGGGGCGTGCCGAAGGGTGTCCAGTTGGCGGGGGTGTCCCAGATGCCGCTGGCCGCGCTCCAGTGAACGTCCTGCGCGAGGGCGGGGGCGGCGAGTCCTGCGGCGAGGAGCAGGGCGAGGGCGCGCGGGGTGTGAAGGGCGGCGTGACGGGCGGGACGTGAGTGTGAGGCGTGCATGGCGTTTCTCCCATTTGGGGAGACGCGGGCTGCCGCACGAGACGGTCGTCTCGTGATTGACGGGGCCTCGCGTCTTTCCCGGGAAACAACGCGGGAAGCGGGTGTGGAGTGCGCCGCGCGGAGGGCGCGAGATTGGCAGCGCGGCGCGATCACTGCGCGGCGTCTGGCGTGTTTTCATCCGCCGCGGGGGAGATTTACAGATTGGATATCAACGGAAAGGGGGGGATGCACGGCGCTCGGCGATGCCTCGCTTCGTGGCGCCTTCGGCGTCGAACTCCCCCGTCACGCTGCGCGTGACCGGGTGTTCTCATCCCCGCCACAATCAGTCTGAAGACGTGCAGCGCTGGCGGCCATCAACGGAAAGGGGGGGATTCGAACCCCCGATGAGCCGAAGCCCATACCAGATTTCAAG
>CAZPPG010000083.1:0-11366 GCA_964588385.1 uncultured Phycisphaeraceae bacterium | reverse complement strand
TTCAATGGGGCCGCGGCTGATCAGCCGCGGAGGCAGCCGCACTCGCAACTCCTGCTATTCAAGGAGTTTACGATGGCTTGTGCGAGCGTTAGACAAATTGTGACTCGGTATCTGGTCATTCTCGTGCGAGCAAGGGTCAGAAACCTACAGATTCCAGCGAGGATACGTGGGTTGCGAGCGTGCCCGCCACCCCCCCTCACCACCGTCGCACTCGCGGGCGATGCGACGGCTGTTATTTGGATATCAAAGAGATGAGTCCACGCCGGCATCATGAGAGCGAGTCTACTCCACAGATGCCCAACCCGCAATGACGTCCCGCTCCGATGGCGAGCGGGCCGGAGATGGGTCGCGAGAACGCCAGACGCACATGGATCGCTGGGAGGTGCTTGAGATAGTTCGGACGTTTGAAACTGCTGAGCGGTGCTGTCACGCCCGGGTTCCAACCTGAGCGCCGCGACTGCATGGAGGCGACAGCCGTGGGATCAATTCCCGCGTGCCGAAGGCAATCCAGGAGGAGTCGCTCTCGTTTGGCGGGCTTGTTGTCGTCGTACCCGGGCAGGATGACGGGAGTGACGGACACCCACGTCGCCCCGGCTTCCTGGCTCGATCGAGCCGCGTAAAGCCGGAAAACCTGGGCAAACTCAGCCTCGTCGAGTTCGACGGGCTCAAGACGGGCCACCGGGCCTCGATCTTCGTCCTGGAGGACAGCACCGGCGAGGCGCTGTGCGGCCCAGCGCGCGGAGCGACCATCGCCACCGTCCCCCCCAAAGGGCTCCGCGATGATGACGCGCCGAATCAGGCCATCAGCGTGGCGATGGCCGACGGAGGGGAGCGGAAGGTACGAGAATCGCGGATGCGAGTCGTCCTTTGTGCGGCGCTTTGGCGAACCCTCTGGCCCATGCCCGGCAACGAATCGGAGGGACCATTCGTTCGTGCGCCAGCCGGAGGGATCGAGGTCGCCCTTGGCCGCCTCGCAGGTTGCATGGCGGAGCATGGCGGCGACGCATACGGCCCGCGTCGCGGGAAAGGCGACGTAACCGGTGTCCCTATCGAGCGGACGCAGCACGAATGCGGCCAAGGGTCGAGTTGGCGATACTGAACCGGGCTCATATGCTCGCAATACTCGTGGGGCATCATCCTCGTCAAGCTCGATATAGGGCGGCACATCGTCGTACTGGCTGCTCTTCGAGTTGACTCGGCCCAACCAGCGATTGTGCCGAACTCGAAGCGCATTGAGCGTGCCCTTTATGGGCACCGGCCGATCTGATGGCGAGTCGCCTGTAGGCGTGCCGGGTCGCCATTTCGTGCCGCGCATCTCATTTGCTTCTCGTTCACTTAGAAGGCGAGCGTCAGCCGCTACGAGATCCGATCCCCAACCCACCGAAATGATGCGTTGAGCCAGGCGACGAATGCTCACAAACGGTTCGGCGTGCTCGTCCGCATCGCCAGCACTGATCGGCCAGATGAATCGTACGGTGGAACTGTCTTCGGCCTGCTCGATGGGCTCATCGAGGATCGCCGTGGGACGTACCGTCTTCATCGTCCGCAATTCATTGGGCTGCTTCTTCGGCTCTCGCCCTGCCGCGAGCGATCGCGCCCAGACATCCAGGTCGTTGTTCGGAACGGCGAGGACGTAGGGTGTCGCTTTGGTCGATGACTTTGCCACGATCGTGGGGGGATGACGTTCACAGAGCGATTCGAGCCACCGGAGCGCGGCTTCTTCGGCGTCGGGTAGCGCCGCTTCGCCCCGCCCGCGGTGGGCAGTTGCCACCAGCGCTTGGAAGAGACGCAGCGGCGACGGTGGCCACTCAGGAGCACGATCGCCCAAGGTGCGGCCGTGGAAACGCTCGAGAAGGAACGTGATGGAGATGCACAACAATTGTTGCATCACACCTTTTCCTTCTTGGCCTTAGCGATTTCCTTCTTGGCCCGCTCACTCTTAAAGGCAGTTTCCTTGGACTTGCCCACGCCAAAGCCCTCTGCAGCAGCTTGTGCGAACTTGGTTGCAGCGTCATGCGGGATGTCGATGTCGGCGCGAGACCCATCTGGCGAGACGACCTTCATCGTCGCGGCCTTACCATTGAACCGCACGAGTTGGCATCCCTGCCTGAGGGTCAGCGATTTTCCCTGGTTGGCCGTGAGCGCGGTAATCGCGAGCCCCAAAATGTATCTCTGGAGCGTCTTGGTCTCCGCATCATCCTTGCCGCGAAGATCACGGATGGCGACGAGACTCAGCGTTGCCTTCCGCACGATCTGGCCATGCACCTCCACGCCGCCCGGAGTCCTTGGAGAGGGGGCATGACTGAACCCCGCTTTCGACAGCAGTTTCTGGTCGTCGGCACCATCGATCCCTTGGAGCAGTCCCTCCTTCTTGTCGCCGAAATCGGTCACGGGGATGTACTGTGCAGACCGAACTTTTTCATCGACATCGGTCGCCTCGATGGTCGACGCCAGGAGCCGAGGTACTTTCACCTGCGTGCCACGTGAGTCCCATACGCCGAACACCAGTGATGTTGGCGAGATCTTGGCGAGGAGTGCGGCATTCCCCTTCTTTCCATACTCGACGAATGCCTGCTCAATCTCGTCGGCCAAGTCGGTGCAGCGAATCAGGGCGTCGCCCGCCCGGTGTCCAGCATCAAGCAGGTTCTTCGGCTCCTCTCCGTCTCCGATCTTGACCACCACCTGAGGAACAAGGGCTGCGTAGCTACCGCTCTTGAAGATCGGCTCGAGGCGGTTGGCCTGCGAGCCCACGCTGTCAATGAGGCAAATCTTGCCGTTGCGCGTCTGGCTCAGGTTGTACCCGGACTTCTCCTCTTTTTTCTTCTCCTCCGGCGGGGGATATGTCGGTGGGAAGATCGTCGAAAGCTCGTCGTCATCTGCATCGACCGCACGCAGTCTTTCCTTCAGCACGATCGCCGCAGGCCCGTTCTCGGGGTCGAGCCAGTGTTCGACGCATTCAGGGAACTTCTTGATGTTCGTGCTCATATGGATCTCCTGATCTCTGTGGCCGTGGTGAAACAGCCGTAACTTCCTCTGGATGTGATCCGAAAGCGGAAGCGCTTTGCGTGCGGGTCGGGGATGCAGCCGCATGCCCCGGCAGGCACGACGTTGGCCGCCAGGGGTGTCGTCCAAGCGACATACTCAAACTCATCGCGATCATCCGTCGGCATAGGACGAACCCGCTGGATACCCACAGCGGCCAGCAACTCCGCGATGGGAGCGGATGCAACGTCGTAACCCTGCTCGTTAGGCGAGAACCCCGCATCAAGTGCGTTCCACGCGGCGCCGGGGTCGAACCCGAATCGCCCGGTCAGCATGGCTCGGCAGCTCAAGGGGCGGTCCGAGGCAATTGCATCGTTGTCGATCAGTACGCGCGTCGAATCACGAAGCGCGGCCCAGACCGTCATGGACGTTTGTTGACCTGCCCACAGCTTAAATGCCGTCTTCCGCCACGGTTCCTTCGAGTCTCCGGACTGTCGCCACCAATCGAGGCGAAGTCCGAGCGTCGGCAACGCCAAGGGGGCGATTGCATCACTGGAACCGTCCGATTCGGCGAGAAGCGGGGCCTCCGAGACCAGGCGAGAAAGAAGCTCGATAATCGAGTGCTCGGAGCCGCTCAGATTGAACTGGCTTTCCTTGAAGTATCCAACCGGCGGTTGGCCAGTAGTGCGTGTGCGGTGGGCAACTTCGAGCAGGCCGCAACAAGCAAGAAACTCACCAGGATTGCGAAGGTTGACGGAGATGCGAATGGTGTGGCTCACGCGGTACCTCCCGGCGTGCCATCTCGTTTGCTACTGGTCCCCGCGCCGTTGTCCGCGGGCGCCTGTGACTCCGAGGCCGCCGCGTCCGCGCAGCGGAGGATCGACTCCAGCCACGCCAGGCCCCAGCGTCCATAGCGCTGCTGGAGCCGGGCAAATCGCTGCACCGTCTCGACAGCCAGTCGCTCGTTGTCCGCGGTCGCGCGCGGCTTGCCGGGCGAGGGATCGCCGGGGTCGAAGTGGCGTGACTCGAAGTGCGGGCGTGCCAAGCCGTGGTGAGCCGCGATGAGGTGGAGCACCAAGTCGCGTGTGTCGGGATCGAGCGACTGGAGGTCACTCTCGGTCGAGGCGTCGTGAAGCGAGCCGAGTTCATGGCGGTAGCCGGCGAGTGCTTTCGGGTGTAAGTAGTCACCCTTGTCCGCCTTGGCGATGGGTGCAGCGCCGACCGTGGGATTTCGGGCGTATCGTTGCCAGATCAGCCGTGCCTTGCCGCGATCATGCAACCGCCCGGCCAAGGCAAACCCGTTGATGGTGGCGTCATCCAAACCCAAGGCGCCGACGATCCGCTCCGCGGCACAGCCGACGCCGTTGCAGTGAAAGTCGAGAGCGACCGACTTCCCTTGGTCGCGGGCTTCACTTTTCGCGATGCGGTATTCAAGCGCGGCGGGCTTGCCGGTCTGGTCATCTGTGGGAACATTCAGCGGGATGCGGAACCGCGGGATCAATGCAGACACGATCTCTCCGCCGAGCAGCGGCCGTTCTGTCGCCTCGCCGCCTTCCTCAACGTCTATATTCGTGTCTCCACTCGATGCCGGTGCCGTGGCCGTGCCCAGATACACGCGCTGGCGAACCTGCCCGCCCTCCGCCATCTCGGCCACATCCAGAGTTGTCGGGCCGTCCTCCGGCTTCTTATCCCCGTCGAGCATCCCAGACTTGCTCAGCCCGCCCGCTTCGACCGGCAACACTATGGTGGCGAAGGCGAGCAGGCGCCGAGCCTCCTCGAGTTTGGCTTTGTCGCCGCCCTCAGGGGCAAGATCCTCAAGAGGCACCCACACCGGCTCCCCACGGCGGATCAGCACCACCCACGAATTCGGCGCGATCGGCTTGTCCTTTTTCGCGCCGCCATCTCCACCTTTTTCCTCATTGCTCGTGTCGCTCAATTCCTCTGAATCGACCGTGTCGTCGGACGATGATTTTGCTCGGCGACTGGCCTCCTTTTGTAACCGGTCCGCGACTTTCCGCAACTCCGCCTGCACACGATCCGTTCGGTCGCGGAGTTGCTCCGCCGAACGCAATGGGAACGCGTCAAGGGTTTCTTGAAGGTCGTCGTGTGAGCACCGCTGGTACTTGCCGTCTTCGCTTTTCCCGCCCGCTTTCGCCAGCAGAGCGATATCTGCCCGCCAGGCCACATGAGTCTCCCGTTGTTTTTCATCCTCGACGCCGTGCAGATACGGCTCAACCGCTGGTCGCCCCGGCAAGGCGTCGCGCCAACGGTCATCCGGACCCTTCACCAATCCGATCGACGTGAGCGACCAGTGGTCGAAGAGGATGTCCGTGGCGGGAAGGATCGTCGGCACGGGCGAGAAGGCGGCCTGCGCCTCGGGTTTCGCGAGCAGCGCGGTGAGCGCCGCTGGCGAGGCGTCATATTCTGGCGCCGACTCGCGCGAGCCTCTTATCGCTGGAAGGTCTTTCAGAACTTCTGCGGTGTTGCGTCGTTGCACCGCGAGCGGATCCTTGTCCGGTATCTCGTCCCGCACAACAACGATCCGCGCAGACCGGCCATCGCCGCCCAGGCGGTTCACGCGCCCGAATCGCTGCGCCATGCTGTCGAGCGTGGTCAGGTCGCACACCAGGTGGTCGGCGTCGAGATCCGCGCCGACTTCGCCGGCGGAGGTGGAGACCAGGTAGAGCGCGTGAGGGAGCGGTGAGGACCGATCCGCTCCTGCCTTGAAAGCGCAGAACACTTCGCTCTCGGCGAGTTCGTCCCGTTCTTTGCCGCGGATTGTGCCGGTCAGTCTCGCGACGCGCGTTCCGCCGCCGTCGCCCAGCCCCTTCTCAATGGCCTGGGCGATCTGCGCCACGGTGTCGGGCGAGCGAACATAAACTATCACCCGCGAGGGCGATGCGCCCAGTCTCAGGGCCTCCTCCGCGATCCTCGGGACGACCTTGCCCTTGTCGGCGTCAACGATCCTGAGCGATTTGCGCGCGCCGAGACGCTGCGACACCACATGGTCCAGCCGATCCTCATCCTCGATGCCGAATGGAGAGCCGGCGTCCGTTCTGCCGTTGCTCCCAGCCCTCCCTGCTCGCGTCGTCGCCGACAGGCTCATCACGCGGATCGGGCGCGACTCGCCGCACCTTGCCTGCTCTGCGGCAACGCTGCGGATCAGAACATCGAATGCTGGCGAGAGGTGCGCCTCGTCGTGGACAACGAGCGCATCTTGGCCGATGAGTCCCGCATGGTTGGCACGCCCGTACCGCCCGTCGCCGTAGCCGGAGAAGAGCAGTTTGCTCCCAATCATGTCGACGGTGCCGATGATGATCGCCGGGCGGGCGGGGTTCTTCTTCCACTCGCCGTTGTCGGCCAGTTCGCCGCGGAGCGTGCTGACGGCGAGCGGGGCGGTCTGGCCACCCTGGGTCGGGTCGCCGGTGCAGAGCGCGTCCAGGGCCAGGCGCAGGTGCTTCGTTGCCGGAGCGTGGTCGCTGGGGAGCGGCTCGGACTCCAGCCCCAGTTTCTTGATCGCTTCCTCAGTCGCCCACGCCAGCCCGTCCCGTTGTCCCGATCGGTACAGACGCGCGAGCAGCCG
Source organism: uncultured Phycisphaeraceae bacterium (assembly GCA_964588385.1). Taxonomy (GTDB): domain Bacteria; phylum Planctomycetota; class Phycisphaerae; order Phycisphaerales; family UBA1924; genus JAHBWV01. Next base: position 4,801 of record CAZPPG010000083.1, on the reverse strand, counting down.
CTTCGCGTCATCGGTGGCCTGATCGACCACCGTCCGGCGGTTCACGATGTACACCAGCCGTCGCGGCAACTGCGCACCGCACGCCCCCCCACACAGCGCGATCAACCAGATCGGGATGACTGAGGTCTTGCCCAGCCCCGTCGGCAGGCGGCACACACCGGGGACGTCCCCTCCACCGCCGCGCACGAACCGCTCGTAGAGACGGGTCTGCCACTTCAAGGGTGGGCGATGGTGGGCATCGAGCGCCCGGAAGACAGACTCAAAGTCCAGAGCTTGTGGAGGGAGGGTTACCACGAGTCAGATATCCTAACAAGTTCCGCCTGATAGGGCTTGGTTCCGCGCCAAGCGTGTTCGGCGATCGGAGATTTTCGGCCTGAGACATGTCTCGCGCAAATACCGCGGGCTTTCGCTCGATCGACGGTCGCCGTTGCTCGGCCTACGCCCTTTGTCGAGGGGTCTACGCCGCGGCCCCATTGAACCGCCGCCATCGACGGGTGCCGGGCGTTCTTCACCCACCGTTATCCGCCTCCGGCGCCGCCTTCGTCACCTCGCGCACCTCGGTGACGCCGCCCATGAGTGGGACGAACTGGTAGATCTTGTCGGCGTAGCGCTCGAAGGTGGCGAGGTCGTGGTGGCTGATCATGAGCACCTGGAAGCCCAGGGCCTTGCCCGCCTCCTGCACGATTTTGACAAGCTTGGGGACCAGGTCGGGGCGTAGCCAGCAGTCCTGCTCGTCGAGCACGAGGAAGCGGCGGTGCCGCGCAGGCTCGAGCGTCGTCAGCGCGAACATGCGCAGGGCGACGCTGAGGATGTTCGCGACCGATCCGCCCTGGCCCTTGTACACGTCCTCGCGCTGGCCCTCGCGCTCGATCCAGAACTCGACCGAGGCCATGTTGCGTTTGAACTGGGCGTCGGCGCGGAGGCGGAGCGGCTGTTCGAGGACTTCCTGCAGCGCGATGGTCGCGTTCTCCTCGACCACCTTGAGCAGATCCTTGAAGAGACGGTCGCTCAGAGTTTCGAGGGCGCCTGTGACCCTATCAGCGACAGCCAGGTAGGCGGCGATCTTCTCCAACTCCGCCTTCACCTCCGCCGCGCGACGCTCCCGCTCCTGGCGCCGGCCCATGAGCTGGTCGAACCGACGGCGCACAGTCACAGGCGCCGACAGCTCGTCATCCAAGCCGGTTTCGCGTGCTGAGTCGGGTTGTGGTCGAGAATCGGTCATCGCCGGGGCTGTCCGGTGCTTGATGGCGCGGGTGATGACGTCGACGCGGCGAACTTCTGCTCGACCTCGGCGAGCCCCTGATCGATGGTGTCGAGATGCGTCTTGTACTCTGCGACCTTGCGGGCGTTCTCGGCGACCATCTCGTCGAGCTTCTTCTGCAACTCGGCGGCGTCATCGGTGCCGTACTTCTCGCGGGCCTGGGCTTTCAGTTCATCCAGACGCTTCTTGGCCTCATCGCGGAGCGTCTCGGCCTGAGTCTTTTTGGTATGAAGCCCCTGGTACCGCCGCTGGAGTTCCTCAATCGACTGTTCGCTTGATGTTCCCGTCGGTTCACTTGTCGCCATTGCTCGTAACCTCCGCTGCGAGTTCCATGATCTCCGCCGCTACCGACCCATCAAACTGCGCCAGATTCTTCTGGAGAAACGACATCAGGCCGGCGCCGCTCTCGGTGCGACGGGCCTGCAGTTCTCGCAGTCCGGCCACGAAGGCAGAGGATGAGGTGTCCGCGCCCGTAGCTCCGTCCACAAGCTCCGGGTGAAACACGTCGTTGAAGGGCTGATGGGGCACCTCGACGACCCGGCGCTCGTAGCCATTTTCATTTACGTCGATGCGCAGCACCGCCGGGATGTGGTCGCGGCTGGCTTCGCTACGTGTTCGACGGCTGATGTTGCCCGGCGTGATCCACAGCGTCTGGTCCCGCTGCACATCCGCGAGCTGTCGATGAATGTGCCCGTTGATAATCAGATCGATCCGATCGATCGAGCGGGTCTCCAGACGACCCTGCTCCTCATAGCCCGGCACGATAACGTCGTGGTGCGTCAGCCAGAAGACCAACGTTGCAGCACCGTCCCCGTCTTCGGCGACGAACGACTCGGGAATCGGCTGCCTGTACGAGGAGCCTCCGATAGTCACTAGCCGTCCGTTCATTTGGCCGCGCCATGGCCTGTCGTCCAACAGGCGGATGCGCCCGGACTTCACCAAGAGTGAGAGCGAATCGTGATCGGAAAGCTGCGGCTCGGCGCAGTCGTGGTTGCCGTAGATTCCGATGCACTCGACACCACTGAGCATGTCGATGAGGCTGCCGAGCATCCACGTCGGATTGTCCCGCGGCTTGTCGAACAGGTCTCCGAGCAGCGTCGGCAGAAGCCGATTGGCCTGCGCGTATCGCAGACACCACGCGAACTTCTCGAGGATGACTTCCGGGTAGTTGTCTCTGCGAAACCCCGGAGTGCGTCCTTCAAGGTGTGGATCACCGATGACCAACAGACCAACGTACTGCTCGCTGATAAGGCAGTCAGGCATGGGATGCTCCTCCATGCATTCGCGCATGTTCGGCGATGCGTGCGAGATCGAGCGTCCCGCCGCAGGTCGGGCAGACGCGATGGTCTTCTGCCCAGCGGCGAAGGGCCGCTTCAGCCCGCTGGATTTCTTTCGCAACCCGGCTGATTTCCTGTTCGTGGGCGCTGACAGCTGCGTGACTCTGTGTTAGCTCCGCCAACAACCGCAATATCTCGGCGGAGTCCGTCAGTTCTGTCGGCGGGGCCAAGTGTTCGAGTTGGCGACAAGCGGCCTCCGCGCGGCCGAGGGATGCGAAGCCACGCCGCAGCAAGTCAAGAACGTACGTCATCCCCGCTTCGTTTGCCAGGCCTGGCGGCGTAGCCAGTGACCCGAAGACTGTCGTTCGCTGTTGCGTGCTCGCGATCCGGTGGGTGGCGGCGGCCAGTTCCCGCACGAGCATTCTGAGTGAAGAAGCATCTATCGTGTGTGGCGGCGGTAGAAGACGCTGAGTTGCGCTGCACTCGAACCCCAGACGGTCGTGCGTGCGTACGACAACTGAGAGATCGCCAATGAGGAGGATGAGCGGGCGTTCATCGACCAGTGCGGGTGCCGGGCGGAGCTGCACAATCGCAGCGGCCAGCGCCGCTTGGCACCTCTGCTCTGCGGTTGTCTGTATCAGCTGACCAACAAGCCGTGCGAGCGGCTCCGTTGATTCGAGAGTCGGCGGCGGTCGTACCAGCACCAGTGCGGACGCCTCCGCACCGCGATGTTCCAGCTTGCCGTTGGCGGCGTTCAGAAAGCGGAGATCGCCCGTCAGTTGTACAACACCCGCCGAGCGCCGTTCAAGAGCCCCAAACTGAGCCTCGGCCTCCTGCATGGAAACGCCGATCGGGTCAGCTTCCGTCAGAATGGCGAGGTCCCGGGCGAGCCGCTCGGCCTCGGCATCAAGCCGGATGCGCTCCTTCCTCGCGTCGCTCATCTTCTGCTGGTGTAGCTTCTGCATCTCCACCAGGCTGGCGGCGTCGGACGACGACGCGAAGAACTGCGCGGCGTGCGAGCCGGATTGATCGAGTAGGAATACTGGCGACTTCTGCTCGCCGAAGTGGACGTCGAACTCGCGGCTGCCGTCGCTCGAGACCTTTGCCAACCGCAGTGCCCGCATAACCTCATCTGGCACTTCGCTCCGCTCGAGTCGGCTCAGTTCGACTCCGTCCACGAAGTACGCGGGCGACTTGCGGCGTCGCCACTGCACGACCTGGCCCTCGCTCGTTTCCACGGTCACCGAGCACTCACGTTCGCCGTGCCGCATCACATACGTGGAAGTCTCGTTGTGACAGAGAATCTGCAGTGCAGCGACGACCGCGCTCTTACCGCAGTTGTTCGGCCCGACCAGCACAGTGAGACCATCGGCCGGCTCGATCACGGTTCGGGCATGAGACATGAAGTTAAGCAGTTCGATGCGACGGATCACGGCGTCCGGACTCCGCGACGTCCTGTCGCACGAGAACTAGGCGTGGCAAGACCAGCAAGGGATCATATCGCCAGAGCGGCCCGCCGTGTCGAATCACCCTTCGTTTCGCTCCGGCGTAACCAGGTTGAGCGTCTGCGCTCCCTCGCGGTCGGCAAACTTCAGCTGAGCAAGGAGCAGGTCGTGGTTCACATGCACCACATCGTGGTGCGTGGCGAAGCGGTCGCGTGACTCGGGATTGTTGACGGCGCGAAGCCGGACGCGGCAACCTCCATTCCCATTGTGTCCGCGGCTCCATACGCGAGTACGAACGGGTCTTCGTGCCGCGCGAACACGTGAACCTCGTAGTCTACCGCCAACGCACGACCCGGTGTTGTACCGGGGCGGATAGCCGTGGGTGACGAGAAGTACCCTCACGGGTCCAAGTGTACAGAACATCTGGGAGTACCGCTTTGATGTTCGTGCTCAATGCACTGCGGAACGGGCGCAGTGGGAGCCACGCGAACGGTCACTACGACTTGTCGGCATATTTCTCACGGCACCGCAACTACCTGATTGAACGACGACCACTGTACGCCTGGAGGAGCGGAGTAATCCGCCACAGCAGCCGATGGCGATGCTTGGTAACGGGCATTACTTCATTAACATCGCAGAACTCTTCGTAAGCCCCAACAGCATCTCCTGCTGTCGCCATTCGAGTTGATGGGCGGCCTCGATCAGATCGCTTACGGTCAGTCGCGGCGGCAGCCCAGCGGTCAGAGCGGAGCGCAGGATTCGCGGCGACAACTGTGTCAGCATGAGGAGTTGCTTGACTCGGGCGACCGAATGCCGGG
>CAZPPG010000082.1:0-11386 GCA_964588385.1 uncultured Phycisphaeraceae bacterium | reverse complement strand
TCAACCGCATCGTGGGGGAGTGGGACGAGGGCAAGCTGGCGGAACTGCTCAAGGACCTGATCGCGAACCCATCTCTCGACCTCGATCTCACCGGCTTCGATAGCGAAGAGATCGACCATGTGCTCGCAAACGTCACGACGACAGAGGGGCTCGCCAACGACGACGCCGCGTTCGATGGAGGCAACTCGTCATTGTTCGGGCCAGTCGAATCGGAAGCAGTAGCCCTCAAGCATTGAACTTACGACTCGTCGCGCTGACCATGGCGAGGATGTCGCAGCGGACGGTATCTGGCAGGTTGACCCATTCCTCGATCACATGCGCGAGTTGCAAGTCGGCGAGAGTGTGGTCGCCAGAACTCACGGTGTTAGGGTGGCTGGCGAAAAAGCGGCCGAGCCACCTCCAGCTGCGCCATCGGGCGTGCCGATCACCGCTTTGTCGCCGCAATTGTCGGCTTGCTCAAGTCCGGCTCTGCCTCAAACGTCGCTTACCCGCTGCGGTGATCCGTCATACAGAGTGTGGAACAAAGAACGCATCGTCGCGTGCATTCAGGCAGCCTTCCATAGAGATTCACATCGTGTGCTTAGACACAAACCCAGTTGTGTTTCTTGTCTCGTGGTCTCCCAGTCGATCTTGCATCAGCTTGCACTGGCGATGGTTCCTGAGGCTCTGTCCACCACGATTACTTCGTGCAGCTCTTTGGAGTCCACGGCCCTTCACGTCGGCCTGCTAGGTAGGGTCATAGTCATCCGGGATGCGGAGAAGTGTCAGCCGTAACCCATTAGCGATCACGACAAGCGTTGCCCCGACATCTGCCAAGACCGCCATCCACATCGTCGCTACTCCAAAAACGGCAAGTACGAAAAAAGCAATCTTGGTAAGTAACGCAAACGAGATGTTCTGAATCAGAATCGCAGAAGTACGGCGGCTCAGAACAAGAAACTCCGGCACGCCGCGAAGATCGTCCTTCATGAGGGCCACGTCGGCGGTTTCGAGCGCAGTGTCGGTTCCGGCCGCGCCCATTGCAAAGCCTATGGTCGCCTGAGCGAGCGCCGGCGCATCGTTGACGCCGTCTCCCACCATTCCAACCGGGCCGTGCTGAGTGAGAAGATCATCGATTGCCTTGAGCTTGTCCTCCGGCAGCAGCCCGCCACGCGCATCATCGATGCTGACGGTTCGGGCAATCACTTCCGCGGTCGTCTGATTGTCGCCGCTGAGCATGATCGTGCGCACACCCAACGCATGGAGCTCCTTCACCGCCTCGATGCTCGTAGCTCTCGGAGTATCCGCGACGGCGATGGCTCCCAAGGCGGATTTCTCGTCCGTAAGGACGATGGCCGTCTGGCCCTTGGATTCCAGCTCCGCAAGTACCGCTTCGACCTCGGGAGAACACACACTCCGCTCATGAGCGAAGCGATGGTTTCCCACGAAATACCACTGCCCGTCGATTACGCCCTTGACACCCCGTCCTGGGATTGACGAGAAATCGGTAACTGGAAGCAGCGGGCCAACCTTCGCCTTTCGTTCATCTGTCCAAGCGGAAGTGACGGCCCGGGCTACGGGGTGATCTGATCCAGCATCGAGACTGGCAGCCAAGAGGAGAATGTGTTCGCTCGCGAGCGGATTGAACGATCGCACGTCCGTGACCTGTGGCCTTCCTTCGGTAATCGTGCCGGTCTTGTCGAGCGCGATGACTTTGATCGCCTTGCCCTGCTCGAGGTACACGCCGCCTTTGATGAGGATGCCGCGCTTGGCTGCGGCGGCGAGGCCGCTCACGATCGTTACTGGGGTAGAGATCACCAGGGCGCACGGACAGCCAACGACCAGCAGGACCAACGCCTTGTAGATCCACGGCATCCACAGTTGGTGAAAGACCAAGGGTGGCAGTACCGCTACCAGTACGGCCACAGTACACACGATGGGTGTGTAGACGCGTGCGAATGAGTCCACGAAGCGCTGGGTCGGTGCTCGTTGCGATTGGGCCTCCTGCACAGTCTTGATGATCCGAGCGAGCGTCGTCTCGTCCTTGCCTCCGGTCGTCTTGAACTCCAGCAGTCCGTTGCCGTTGATCGTGCCAGCGAAGACCTGATCGCCGACGGCCTTTTCCACGGGGATGCTTTCGCCCGTGATCGGGGCTTGATTGACGACGGACGCGCCGCTCACGACCTCGCCGTCAAGCGGGATGCGTTCCCCTGGCTTGACCCGCACGGTCGAACCGATGGTCACCTTATCCGCATCGATCTCACTCCACGAGCCATCGGCCTGCTTCACGGCCGCGGTCTCCGGCGCGAGCGTCATGAGTGCACGCACCGCGTTGCGCGCTCGCTCCAGCGAATAGGACTCGATCAGTTCCGCAACCGCAAAGAGAAAGATGACCATCGCGGCTTCGGGCCACGAACCGATCGCCGCCGCTCCGATGACGGCGATCGTCATGAGAAAGTTGATGTTGAGCGTGAGCGTGCGGAGGGCGATAACGCCCTTACGGAGCGTGGGCAGGCCACCCAAGAGAATCGAAGTCACCGCAAGAGAGATAACGGGCCATGACTTCTCGGCATCGGTCACCCACGCCGCGATCTCTGACGCGAACGCCAGCACGCCCGCAGTTGCGAACAGCGCGAGCTGCGTCCGTGTCGCGACAGCGTGGCCATGACCCGCGTTGACGTTGCCTCTCGTTGCTTGCGCTTTGCCTGAAGGCATCATGCCGATATCTCTGAGCGCTGCAACGATGACTGCTTCGGAATCCAGCGTGTGTTCCACCGCCAATCGCCGGTTGAGCAGGTCGAAGGAAAGGCCGGTTACACCGGGCAGTTTGCCCAGGCGATTGCGGATCACTGCCTCTTCGGCAGGGCAATCCATCGCAGGGATGCTGAAGATCGCCGTGCTCACGGTTTGCGTGTCTCCGATGATGAGCGATTCTTCGCGTTACGCATGGGCTTGAGACTGCCGACCGCACGCGAGTTGCGTCTCACGTTCCACCAGTCCTGCCATGTTGCCACGGCGACTATAGCGAAGGCGATGCCAAGCAAGACTACCACCACGTTGAGATGGATGTGCCCGAAGCGTCGGTACTCTGAGACGATGTACAGCGCAGTCGATGCGTTCATCAACACAGCGACCGAGCTGATGATTAAGGCAAGCAGCAGCAGCGAGCGAGGAGATTTCTGTCGCCTCGCCCGCCGCTGGTTGGTGCTTCCGGGACGCGAACGTCCGTGAACCTGTTTACTTGGGCGACGGCTTGGCATGGTCGTGGCCGTCGCCTTCCTTGTGGTCGTGGTCATCATGGCCTTCCGCGCTGCACTCTTTGCACTCGCCGTGAGCGACGACACGGAGGGCCACGCCCTCGCGAACCCACAGGTGTGCGCCTTCGCCGTCGGCGGTAACGAAATACTGCGGTTCGCTCTTGACGGGCTGCGACGCGCTCTGGCCCATCGTGACAGCGGCGACAGCGGTCAGACCGACACCGGCGGCGAGGCCAAGGAGCATCGACTTGGAACGGGAATGGGATTGATTCATCGGGGAACTCCAGTCTAGAAAGAGGCATTGACTCGATCGCATGAGGTTCGCGGGACACGCGCCCGCGAGATCAGCGATCACGGATTTGGATTGGGCACGGCGCCCGCCTGCGGCGAGGCTGGCGGAACAGAGGCGGCGGTGTGCGTTGGCGTGGGCGCGTCCTTCTCCCACGACTCCGGTCTCGGGCTGGGAAGCCCGTCTTTGCTCCTTCCTGTGAAGATCCGGTAGAGGGCTGGCAGGACGACGAGCGTGAGGAGCGTGCTCGAGATCAGGCCTCCGATGACAACGGTCGCGAGCGGCCGCTGCACCTCGGAGCCGGTACCGCGCGCCAGTGCCATGGGAACGAAGCCGAGCGACGCGACAAGCGCTGTCATCAGGACGGGGCGGAGACGCGTGATCGATCCGTGGATAATCGCGTCCTCGAGTTTCTCGCCCTTCTCACGCAACTGGTTGATGAAGATGATCATCACCAGTCCGTTCAGAACGGCCACGCCCGAGAGCGCGATGAAGCCCACCGCAGCCGAGATGGAGAAAGGCATGCCGCGTATCCACAGCGCGATGACACCGCCTGTCAGGCCCAACGGCACCGCCGCGAAGACCAGCAGCGAGTATTTGAGGCTCTTGAACGTAGCGAATAGCAGGAGCAGGATGAGCAGGAAGCAGATCGGCACCACGATGGTGAGGCGTTCCTTGGCCGCGACGAGATTCTCGTACTGTCCTCCCCATACGAGCCACTGTCCGGCGGGGAGATTCACGTTGGCCATCTTGGCTTGTGCTTCGTTCACGAACGAGCCGAGGTCTCTGCCGCGCACGTTGCACTGAACGACGATGCGGCGCTTGCCGTTCTCGCGGCTGATCTGGTTGACACTCTCGGCGATCTCGACTCTAGCAACTGCGCCTAGCGGCACAAAACCCATCTCGCTCTGTCCCTGCAAGAGGCCGGTGCCGCCGTCGATGCTGGCCGTCTGGACCGGCTGCTGCGGCTCGCTCTCGCCGCGCGGAAGCGGGATCGGGAGTCGCTCCAGCATGTCGATCTTGCCGCGTAGCTCGTCAGGGAGACGGACGATCAGGTCAAAGCGGCGGTCGCCCTCGAAGACCAGCCCCGCTTCACGGCCGCCCATCGCCACCGCGACAACCTCCTGCACGTCCGACACGTTGAGGCCGTAGCGAGCCAAGGCCGCGCGGTCGGGCTCGATGGTCATGACCGGCAGTCCCTCGGTCTGTTCGACCTTGGCATCGGCGGCGCCGGAGACGGATTGCAGCGTGGCGAGCACGCTCGCGGCGGTCTTTTGCATCGACGCGAAGTCATCGCCGTAAACTTTGACCGCGACATCGCCGCGCACGCCGGAGATGAGCTCATTGAAGCGCATCTGGATCGGCTGGGTGAACTCATAGTTGTTGCCGGGAACGGTCTGGAGCGTCAGTTCTAGCAGCTTGATTACCTTGCCCTTGTGGGTGTCCGGTGGAAGGCCATGCCCGTGGCCGTCCTCTTCGCCACCGTGACCGTGGTCGTCGTGGCCGCCGCCATGCGAGCCCATCCTTTCCAACTCCTCGGTCTTCTGCGCGATCAGCCTGTCGAGCTCGGCCTCGCTGCGCCACTCGCTCTTGTCCTTCAGGATGATGAATGTGTCGGAGACGTTGGGCGGCATGGGGTCGGACGCCAACTCCGCCGTGCCGGTCTTTGAATAGACAAACGCCACCTCGGGAAAGGACGACACGACCTTCTCGACCTCATACTGCATGGTCTGGGACTGCGTGATCCCTGTAGACGCGATGCGCATCGCGTGCATTGCGATGTCTTTCTCGTCGAGCGTCGGCACAAACTCCTGCCCCAACCGTGTGAAGACGGCGAGAGACCCGAGAAACGCGGCCACGGCTCCGAGAACGACGGCGTACCGGAGCTTCACGGCACACCGCACGACCGGTTCATACAGCTTCTTCGCCCAGCGAATCAGGAACATGTCTTTCTCGGTGACCTTACCGGTAATGCACAAAGCGACCATCGCCGGGATGAAGGTCAGAGAGAGAATGAACGCCGCGATGAGTGCGAGGATGACCGTCAACGCCATCGGGTGGAACATCTTGCCTTCGACGCCCGACAGCGCCAGGATCGGGAAATAGACGGTGATGATGATTGCCTCGCCGAACGCGGTTGCCTTGCGGACCTCCTTGCTGGCGTCGAAGACAACGTGGAGGCGCTCCTGGAGAGTCAACAAGCGTCCCTTGTGGTGTTGCTCCTCGGCCAAACGCCGGAGGCAGTTCTCGACGATGATGACCGCGCCGTCCACGATCAGGCCGAAGTCGATCGCGCCTAGCGACATCAGGTTGCCGCTCACGCGTGTCTGCACCATGCCCGTGGCGGTCATCAGCATGGAAAGCGGGATCGCGAGGGAGCAGATGATGGCGGCCCGCCAGTTGCCCAGGAGCAGGAGCAGGACGACGATCACGAGGATCGCCCCCTCCAGCAAGTTCTTTTTCACCGTCTCAATCGTCGCATCCACGAGCTTGGTGCGGTTGAGGACCGTCTTGGCTTTGATGCCCTCGGGGAGCGAGCGTTGGATTTCAGACATCTTCGCGTCCACGGCTGCGGCGACCGTGCGGCTGTTGGCGCCGATGAGCATGATGGCCGTGCCCACAACCACGTCTTCGCCGTTCTCGCTGGCCGAGCCGGTGCGGAGCTCACGCCCCAAACCGACGCCTCCGGGCCTTACCACATCGCGCACATACACCGGGACGCCATTGCGGCTGCCGATAACGACGCTCTCAATCTCCGCAATGCTCTGAATGCGCCCCGTCGCACGGACGAGATACGACTCGCCCTTGTGCTCGACATACCCAGCGCCGGTCGAAACGTTGTTCTCCTCGAGTGCCGTAATCACATCGTGAAAGGTGAGCCCGTAGGAGACCAGCTTCATCGGGTCGGGCTGCACGTGGTACTGCTTGACGTACCCGCCGATGGCGTCCACGCCCGCGACGTCTTTCACGCCCTTTAGCTGCGGCCGGATGATCCAGTCCTGCACCTCGCGCAGATACGAGGCGAGCTCGACCTCGCTCTTCAGTCGCCGTCCCTCGGGCGAAAGATAAGACCCGTCGGATTGCCACCCGACCTTGCCATCTTCGACCGTGGCTCCCTTGCCGTGCGGGTGCTCGTATTCGACGGTGAACATGTAGACCTCGCCAAGTCCGGTGGCGATGGGTCCCATGATCGTCTCGACCCCCGGCGGCAGGCTACCCCCGGCCTCACGAAGGCGTTCTCCCACTTGCTGGCGCGCGAAATAGATGTCAACGCCGTCGTCAAACACCGCCGTGACCTGCGAGAACCCGTTACGCGACAGTGAGCGCGTATACTGCAGGCCGGGGATGCCTGCAAGCGCATTTTCCATCGGAAACGTCACCTGCTGTTCAACCTCGAACGGCGACAAGCTTGCAGCGACCGCGTTGATCTGCACCTGGTTGTTTGTGATGTCCGGCACGGCGTCGATCGGGAGCTTCTTTAACTGGAAGAAGCCCACGACCGCGACGACCACCGTGAGGATGACGACGAGCCAGCGGTTCTTGATCGAGAAATGGAGCAGTGCTTCAAGCATGGTTGGAACTCCTGGTGCGGCGCTGGGCTTCAGTGCTCGTGCGCCGCGGAGCCCTTGCCGAGCTCTGCTTTGAGGATGAACGTCCCGGTGACGACGAACCGCTCGCCTTCGACAAGGCCGGAGTAGATGGGAACAAGGCCTCCGACGGGTTGGCCGACGGTGACGGATCGCTTGGCAAATGTGTTCGGCTCGTCGGCGACCGGCACAAAGACCGCCGGGCCGCCTTCGACGGTCTGGATCGCTTCATCGGGAACCGCGATCACGGGCGCTGGATCTACGCCACCCGGCATCGAAGCGACGATTTCGGCTTGTGCGAACATGCCGGGTTTGAGCGTCAGGCCATTGTCGAGGGAAGCGGGCACGTCAATGCGCACCTGCGCGGTGCGAGTGGTGGGGTCTACCAGCGGCGCGATGAAGGAGACCGTGCCCTCGAATTTCGGCGCGACGCCGCCATCTGTCTGGTCCGTTGCCGAGCCGATCGTGATCCACGCCGTCGCTCCGACGGCAATCCCCGCGAGCTTTGCCTCAGGAACTTCCGCCAACACCCAAAACGAGCGAGTGTCGGCGAGAATCATGAACGAATCGCGGTCCGGCCCGACGAGTTCGCCGAGCGTCACCTCGCGCTGCACGACCTGACCGTCGATCGCGGCCTTGATCGCGTGGCGCGGCGCGATCTCGCTCGTGCTCGCGAGCGTTGCGACTTCGTCCTGCTTCATGCCGAGCAGATGCAGCCGATTCTCGGAGGCCATTGCTGCCGCCTCGGCTGCCTTGACGTTTGCGATGGCCGCTTTGTACTCGGCCTCGCGCCGCTGCACCTCGGTCAGCGAGATGCCTTGCGACTGCTCGAACAGCCCCTTGGCGCGCTCCCAGGCGATCTTGCTGAGTTCCACCGCCGGTCCGGCGGTCAGCACCGCGGTCTTCTTCTGGAGGTAGTCCGCCTGTGCTTCGCCCAGTTCGGGGCTTTCAAGGATGACGAGTTCCTGTCCGGCCGTGACGAGATCGCCAAGCCGCACCTTGATCTCCACGGCGCGACCGCGAAGTGGCGACCCGACATGGGCCATCGCCTCGGTGTTAAACGCAATCCGAGCGGCCGTCACGACAGTGGGTTTGAGCACCCACAGCTGTGCGGGCTCATCCTTGATGCCGTAGCCCTTGATGGCGGCAGATGTCAGCTTGACCTCGTCAACGTGCGCTTCTTCCTCACCGTGTCCATGATCGTGGCCGTCACTGTCGGAATGTCCTGCCGTTTCGTGTGCCGCTTCCGTTTCGGCTCCACCGTGTTCGCTCCGATCGGATTTCTTCTCGCACCCGTTGGCCATGAGAAGTGCCGCGATCGCAACGAGTGCGGGGATGGTGATTCGCCGCGGATGCGCGTCGAGTCCGCTTTCGGTACCAGTGTGCGTGTGCATAAATGCTGCTTTCGAATGGTCGGCCAGTGGCCGAACTGAAATGCGAGGGGAGAGTTACTTGCCGGGATTCGGCATGGAGAAGTTGTCGGCGGTCGTGGTCATGAGGACCGCCGATGGGCCGGGCCCACCAACGGCCCGTTGCAGACGGATGGCCGCGATCGCCGCCTTGCGGTCGAGCTCAACGGCCTTTGCCTGCGCCGCGCGCAAGTCTTGCTCCGCCAGGAAGAGGGCGGTTACGTCCGTCTGGCCCGCTCTGAACGACGCATCCGCAAGTGAACGGCGCTGTTCCTGCAAGGGGACCAGTTGCTCGCGTACGCGCCGGACGTTTTCGTGGGTTTGAGAGAGCGATTCCCATGAGCGGCGCACGTCTTCGACTACTTGCCGCTGCGCCTGGACAAGCTCATGGCGTGCCTCGATCTGCTCAGCCGTCACCCTCTCGGCCCGGGCTTGTCCCGTGTCGAAGATCGGAATGGGGACGGACAGTTCGGGTCCGACCTGCCACTGCCCGTCGCGTTCGGCCTGTACGCCAGCGCTCGTGCCGTCAAAGGGCAACAGGCGAGTGAGAGCAAGGTCGTCGCCTAGTGCCGCGAGAGCCCACATGCTTTCCTGTATCTCGGGACGCGAGCGAAGCGCGGCATCGATCCACGCTGCTTCGGGGCTATCGGTCAGCACCGGCGGTGTCCCAGGTTCTAGTTTCCACGATGCCGCCCCGGACGGACGGCCGATCAGGCGTGCCAAGCGCAGCCTTTCGTCGCGCAACTCCTGCGTCGTCTCCGCGATCTCGACATCCAGCTCGACACGTTGCGTGTCCAGTATCGCCACATCGTCGCGGATGCCTTCGCCGGCGGAGAGCCGCGCGTTCGCCAAGTCCACGGCCCGGCTGACGAGCGTTCGACGCTGCTCAAACACAGGCAGCAACTGCTCCAGCGCTTGCACGGAGACATAGCGCTCCTGCACCTCGGCCACGGCGTCGATGGTGGCGGTGATTGCCGCCGCGGATGCTTGCCGAAGGCGGTTGTCGGCCGCGCTCGCTTGTTTGGGAACTCTCAGGATCGAGATCAAGTCTTGTGCGAGAGAGGCCTCGATGACCGGCTTGCCGCCGCCTTCGGGGAACCGAAAGGCAAGGTTGAGGATGGGATTCGGGAGCAGCCGCGCCTGCTTGGCATCGGCCATCGCTATTCGCACGCGTGCGAGCGCCGCTTGCACGCCCGGGTCGGTGGTTACTGCCATCTCTACGGCGTCGGCAAGCGTCAGCGTGTCGGGGTCTCTCGCTTCATCCAGCGGGGCACCCTCAACTTGGAATGCGATCGGCTCTAAGAGACCCGCGGCCCTTCCGACAAGGGCTTCGGTGTCTGTCTCGGCCGGACGCGTCGATCGGCACCCCGCCATCGCCGCGATTGCGAGCATGCTGATGCCGAATTTAGTCAGCGTCGGCGATCGGAAAGCCAGAGCCCCGAATCGGGCTTGGGCAGGTCGATTATGCATGGAGAGGAATCCATCGTTTGGTGGGACGGTTTCACCAGCACGCCGTCCTGCCAGATCAGGCAGGAGACAGGGTCACTTAAGACCCGGGAGCGCGCACGACTGAACTCTGCTCGCTGAAGTCCTCGAAAGACCGACAGCGAGTGCGCAGGGTGAAACTACACCAGCATGACGATGGTTTTGATGGACACGATCGCGGGCGGCGGAGCAGCGGCCCGAACGTCTATCCACAGCCCCGACACATCCACAGGTAGCGGCTCCGTGGGAAAGGAGATAACCGCTAAGGTCGGTGGTGGCAGGTCGAGGGTGATCGAGGAAGATGCCGACCTCGTACTCACCGCTCCTACCTCTGCCTGGACCGGTTTGTCGTCGCAGGGAGTGGGAGTTGGTGAATGGGAATCGTCCGGATGCACCGGGCCGCACGACTTCGTGCAGAGGCCAGCGGGCTCTTGGTCGCAGCCACCCCATTCCAGATGAGACTTCCCATTTGCATCATCGCAATGGACCAAGCCGCCACCGAACACGGCGTTGAAGGCGGTGGCCATCGCAAAGATGATTGCAATCAGGCGATGAAAGGGGCGACCATTCATTGGCGGGATAAGAGTAGCTATCGACAGGACTCATTTCCTCGGTTGACTATTCAGGGGCGTGCTCGTAATTCATGGGGCCTCGGAAGACTGATCGCAGGCCTAGGGCTGCGGATACCCAAGAACTACGCCACCCGGCGGTGCAATTGGACAGCCCTGTCTGAAAAGGTCGTGCTCAATTGAAGTCGCACGAACCCGCAACGCACTACAGGGATTCGGCACGCGAGCCCGTTTGATTCGTCTGGCCTGGCTCTACAAAGCACTGGGACGAGTAAATAGATGGCTTGACGTTGCTGCTGTTCTCGGTTAGTGTTCTTGTGCTGGACCGCGCTTCGCGTGCGGCTCAACGGTCTGGACGAGGGTGGAATGCCCAAGGCCAGAAGCCCCCGGTGGAATGCCGGCGACGCGGTAGGGCGGAAGCGGAAAGCTTCCGCTGGCAAGGCTGTGGCGGGATGCCGAAGCCGATGCCAACGAGCGTGTCTCTCGATCACATGTTCATCCATCACTGTTCGATTCGTCGTGCGAGTTGTCGCATGGTGTGACGTGGGTGCGTGGGGGGGCGTGGACGTGATCCACGGTCACCGAGGGCATCCCGTGCGCTTGGTGCAGCGACCTGAGGCATGCACGGTGTGCTACGCCCGCATGACGAAGTGCGTGTGATACCGCTCGCGGGAGGTGTTCTCCTGCGAGGGCTCAGCGCACTCGGTGCTTCGTCACGTAGGTGCCACGCACGGAGCGATCAGTGAGAAGGTCCGACACATGGCTGCTCACACAGCCAGGAGACATGTCATGCCTAGAGGTCGCTCCAAGA
>CAZPPG010000081.1:8086-11484 GCA_964588385.1 uncultured Phycisphaeraceae bacterium | reverse complement strand
TTCTGCCTTCTGCCTTCTGCCTTCTGCCTTCTGCCTTCTGCCTTCTGCCTTCTGCATTCTGCCTTCTGCGTTCTGCCTTCTGCCTTTTGCCTTGTGCCTTGTGCCTTCCCTCTGTCCCTTTGCCCCTTTGTCCCTTCGCCCCTTCTTCCGCTCAACACCCCTGCCCGAACGCATCGAAGAAGTCCAGGAAGTCCAGGATGTCGACGAACGTGTCGCCGTTGTAATCGGCGTCGACAACCGAGCCGCACGGCGCGGGCTGGTTCTCGCACGTGCCGAAGGAGTCCAGGAAGTCCAGGAAGTCGACGATGTCCACAATGAAGTCGGCGTTGACGTCCGAGGGGCACGTCACGCCGACGATGACGTCGGTCGCGGTGTACCCGGCCCTCCACACCCACGGCGACGGCAGTGCCGGCCCGTTCACACCGTCGAATCTTCCCGTCACCACCGACGACGCCGCGCCGTCGATCACCGTGAACGTGTCGAACAGCGCGGGCGTGTACGCGCCCGTGATCGATACATCGACCGTTCCGCCGTTGATCGTGTGGCTGCCGCTCGTGATCCGGTCGAACGATGCCAGTGTGTCGATCTCGATCTCGAGCGATGAGCCCGGCGACCACGTCAGCAGCGTTCCCGGCGCGTTCACCGTCAGCGTGCCCACCGAGAGCCCCGGCGCGACCGCGCCCTGGATCGTCGTCGGCAGCGCCACCTGGCCGATTCCTGCGAGCGTCTGGCCGGGACCGAGGGTCAGCGAGCCATCCACGCCCGCGATGATCTCGCCGCGAATGCTGGTGTTCCCAAGGCGAATCTCTCCCGTTCCATCGATCGTCAGCGCCCCATCGATGCGGAGCGAGGTCGTTGAGGAGCCGCCCGTGGGATTCACGGTGAGCGAGCCGTTGTTGGTGTACAGGCCCCCCCCGAGGGCGAGCGTCGTACCCGAGTGGACCTCGACCTCGGCCGTTGAGTCCACCCCGGTGAAGACGTTGGTTCCCAGAATGGTGCGGACGCGCCCCGCGCCGCTGGAGGCGATGGAGCCGCCGATGATCGCGGCTCTATCGATGTCCACGTTCGATTCATCGGCAACGATGTCGCCGGTGGAGCTCTGCGTCACCGTGATGCCGGTGATCGCGAGCGTTCCGCCCGCGCTCTCCATCATGCCGTGGTTGGTCTTGTTCGTTCCGCTGAGAAACAGGGCCTGGCCAGCGAAGTCGGCACTCACCAGACCGTTGTTGGTCATAGGCACCGTGATCTGGCCGAGCCCGTGGACAACCTGGCCCGCACCGAGCGTGAGGACGCCGTCCACGCCCGCGATGATCTGGGCACGAACGGTGGTGTTTCCAAGGCGGACCTCTCCGGTTCCATCGATCGTCAGCGCCCCATCGATGCGGAGCGAGGTCGTCGAGGAGCCGCCCGTGGGATTGACGGTGAGCGAGCCGTTGTTGGTGTACAGGCCCCCCCCGAGGGCGAGCGTCGTACCCGAGTTGACCTCGACATCGGCCGTCGAATCCACGCTGGAGAAAACGTTCGTTCCTCCAGCGGTGCGGACGCGCCCCGTGCCGCTGGACGCGATCTCGCCGCCCACGATCGTCGAGCTACTCAGTTGCACCTCGGAGCCGTCGGCAAGCACCTCTCCGGATGCCCCTTGCGTCACCGTGATCCCGACAATCCCCAGGATGCCGCCCGCGGCCTCCATCAGCCCGTTGTTCTCCTTCGCCGCGCTGTTCAGCAGCAGCTCGTTCGCCGCCACGTCCGCGCTGATAATGCCGTTGTTCGTCGTGCCGACGCTGATCTGCCCGCGTCCGTGGACGAGCTGGCCCGCGCCGAGCGTGAGGACGCCGTCCGTGCCCGCGATGATCTGCCCGCGGCTGGTCGTGTTGTTGAGGCGGATCGTTCCCGTCCCGTCGATCGTCACTGGCCCGTCGATCCGCAGCGATGTCGTGGATGCGCCCCCGCTGAGATTCACCAGCAGGGTGCCGTCGTTCGTGTAGCCGCCCGAGAGCGCGAGCCCGGTTCCAGACGCGACCTCGACATCCGCGGTCGAGTCCACACTCGAAAGGACGCTGGTGCCGGCCACGGTCCGGATCCTGCCGGCCCCGGTCGAGTCGATCGAGCCGCCCGAGATCGAGGACGAGCTCAGCGTCGCGAGCGTCCCCTCGCCCCGGATCACGCCGGAGGCGCCCTGCGTGATGGCGATGCTCACGATGTCGAGCGTGCCGCCCGCGCCCCTCATCAGGCCGTTGTTGGTCTTGTCCGTCAGGCTGAGGAACAACGACTGGCCGGCGACCGTGGCGCTGACGGTTCCGTTGTTGGTCATCGGGGCCGTGATCTGCCCAAAGCCGCGGATCGTGTGCGAGGCCCCGTTCGTCAGCGCGCCCGAGCCGGACGCGATGACTTGGGCTCGATTCGTGGAGTTGTTGAGCACCAGAGAGCCGGAACCGCCGATCGTGAGCGGCGCCTGAATCGTGAGCGTCGTCGTCGATGCGCCCCCCGTCGTATTGACGGTGAACACGCCGTCGTTCACCATGTCCGAATCGAGGATGAGCGCGGTCGATGAGTTCACGTTGATCCGCCCGGTCGGGCCGTTGGAGATCGGACCGGAGATCGTCCCCGTTCCCGTGTTGCTGGTCACGGTTCCCGCGTTGAACAGGCCGGCTCCGAGCAGCGTGATGGAGCGACCGCCGAGATTCAGCACCGCATCGACGTTGGTGATGTCGATCGCGTCGAGCGTCAGGCCCGCGACGTTCTGCGTCACGGTGTACGCGCCGCTCAGCCCGAGCACCGCGCTCTCGCCCATCGCGTCCGGCACGTTCCCGCCCGTCCACTTGGTCGCATCGCTCCAGTTGCCCACAACCGGGTTCAGCCACGGAATCGACTGCGCCGCCGCGGGCAGGGAGATCGCAAGCCCCGCGCTCGCCGCCAGCACGCCTTGAAAACGAATCGACATTCGAACCTCCTCCCCGCGCCCGCTCAATCGGCGCGGTCACACCGCAACTGCCCGGCGGCACTCAATCGCCGGGAGCCCCAGGTCGGGGACAACAAAACCTACCCGATCCACGGGACTCGGTTCAACCCATTCCTTCAGAAACTTTTGCGACGATTCGGCCGAGTCCGATAGCATTCCGCCTCCGGCGGCTCATTCGCCGCGTCCCCCCAACATCGTGGAGCCCGCGACCTCCGCAACCACCGGATGCCGTCCGAGCGAGTGAGCAGCACGGGCGCACGCACACCACGCCCGTGCCTCAGCCAAACGCCCTGCCGCTGACTCCGTGCCTTGCGCCTTGTGCCTTCCCTCCGCCCCTTTGCCCCTTTGTCCCTTCTCCCTCTCAACACCCACCCCCGAACGCGTCAAAGAACTCCAGGAAGTCCAGGATGTCGACGAAGGTGTCCCCGTTGTAGTCCGC
>CAZPPG010000081.1:0-7986 GCA_964588385.1 uncultured Phycisphaeraceae bacterium | reverse complement strand
TGGTGAAGAGCGCGGGCGAGTACCCGTCCCTGAGCGTGACGTTCACCGTGCCGCCGTTGATCGTGTGGCTGCCGCCCGTGATCCTGTCGAACGATCCCGCGGGCGCGAGCTCGATGTCGAGGGTTGAGGACGGCTCCCACGTGATCGTTGTGGCCGGATCATCGATAGTGAGCGTTCCGACGGAGAGGCCGGGGGCGATGGTGCCTTCAAGGGTGGTGGGGACGGCGATCTGGCCGATGCCGCGGACGGTCTGGCCGGGTCCGAGGATCAGTTCGCCCCCAGGACCTTCGGCGATCTGGGCCTGCGTGCTCGGCCGGCGCAGGATGATCTCGCCCGTGCCGTTGATCGTGAGGGGTCCGTCGATCCAGATCCGGCAGCTCGAGCCGGTCGCGGTGTCGTTCACGTCGACCGTCCCGAAGTTTGTGTACTCGGCACCGAGACGGAGCGACGAGCCAGCCCGAATCTCGACGTGTGCGAACGAATCGACGTTGAAGAACCGAGAGCTGGACATCTGGACGCGATGGAAGCCGTCGCCCGACGAAGTGATCGTCCCGCCGACGAGCGTGGCATCGTCGTACTGCACGAGCGATCCCGCGGCGTCGATCACGCCCGAATCGCCCTGAGTGATGTCGGTCGTGATCTCGACCGTGCCGCTCGAGGAACGGATGGTCCCGAAGTTCGTCTTCGGCTCGTTCCTGAGCTCGAGCACACCACCGACAACGTCCGCGAGCACGAGCCCGTGGTTGTGCAGCACGCCGCTGATCGATCCATGGCCTCGGATGGTCTGCGCCTCGCCGGTCGTGAGGGATCCGGTGGCGGAGGTAGTGATCCTGGCGCGGGTGCTCGGCGCGTTGAGGGTGATCTGGCCGCTGCCGCCGACGGTGATCGCGTTCTCGCAGTGGAGCGTGGTGATGGAACCGCCGCCGGTTGGGTTGATGGCGATGGTGCCGTCGTTGGTTCCGCTCGCGAGCAGGGAGATGTTGTCGGCGTTGTCGATGTGAATGGTGCCGAGCGCGGTGTTCGTGAAGGCAGCGTCGAGGGTGTTCGAGCCGCCGGTGATGAGGACCGTGCCGCTGTTCGTCAGCCCCGCGCCGAGCAGGTTGACGGTGACACCCTCGAGTTCGAGTGTCGCGTCGGGGTTGGTGATGGTGATGGCGTCGAGCGTGAAGATGCCGAGCAGTTGCGTCACGGTGTACGCGCCGGTCAGGCCGAGGACGGCCGATTCACCCGATACATCAGGGACGTTCGCCCCGGCCCACTTCGCGGACTCGTTCCACGTTCCGCTCACCGGATTCAACCACGCGATCGACTGGGCGTTTGCGGGCAAACAGACCGTCAGGCCGACCGAGGCGGCGACGAACGCGGTGCGACAAACCGGCATGCGGAAGCCCTCCCACGAGCCCACGAAGCGTGAGGCACAAGCTCACGCGCCCGAGAGACGGGCACGGACGCCATCGCCCGCGCTCCAATCATAGTGATCGGTGGACCTCATGCCGCCGGAATTCCCGCTCCCAGGGCTCGGCGGAGCGTCCGACAGAAGAGCCAATGGCTCCCCGGAGCCGGAAGCTGGCCCCGACAAGTTCTCCAGTGTGGCATTTGTGTTCACGGCGTTCCGGCGCGCCTCAACACCCACTCCCGAACGCGCCAAAGAACTCCAGGAAGTCCAGGATGTCGACGAAGGTGTCCCCGTTGTAGTCCGCATCAACGTTGGTGCCGCACGGCGCGGGCTGGTTCTCGCACGAGCCGAAGGAGTCCAGGAAATCCAGGAAGTCGACGATATCAACGATGAAGTCCGCATTGATGTCCGACGGGCACGACACGCCGATGATCACATCCTGGGCCGTGTATCCGATCCTCCACAGCCACGGCGGCGGCAGCGCGGGTCCGGTGATCCCGTCGAACGCGCCTGTCACGACCGACGCGCCGGAGCCGTCGATGATTGTGTGCTTGGTGAAGAGCGCGGGCGAGTACCCGTCCCTGAGCGTGACGTTCACCGTGCCGCCATTGATCGTGTGGCTGCCGCCCGTGATCCTGTCGAACGATCCCGCGGACGCGAGCTCGATGTCCAGGACGGAGCCGGGCTCGTGCGTGATGACAGTTCCCGCGGCCGGAACGAGAATCGTGCCCGCGCCGAACCCCGGCGCGATGGTGCCCTCGTTGCTGATCGGCACGCCGATGCTCCCCTGCCCGCGAAGAAGGTTGTCCGGGCCCATCGTGAGCAGGCCGCCACCGCCGTCAACAATCTGGGAGGCGCTGCTCGGGATGACGAGCACAATCTCCCCGTCACCGGTCATGTTGACGGGCCCGACGATGGACAGCGTCGTCGTGAATGAGCCATTGCCCTGCGGGTTGACCGTGATCGTGCCGTTGTTCTCGATCGCGCCGGAGAGCGTCGCGCCGGTGTTGACGTTGACATCGAAAGGGGCGTCGAGCATCAGGTTGCTCAGGTTCTGGGTGCCGCCGACGCCGATGAACCTGCCGGTTCCTGCCGCCTCGAGCACGCCGCCGGTGAGCGTCGCGTTCGACATGGTGACGCTGCCGCTGTCGGCGAGGATGCTGCCCGAGGGGGACTGCGTCAGGGTGATGCTGTTGATCTGAAGCGTGCTCGACGGCCCCGCTTCAATCTGCGCGTTGTTCGTCTTGGGAGACGTATTGAAGATCAACGACTGCCCGGCGATGCTGGCGCGGATGAGGCCGTTGTTGACGAATGCCGCGGGTATCTGGCCCCAGCCCCTGATGGTCTGGCCCGAACCGATCGTGACGATGCCGGAGCCTGTGATCTGCGCGGCGCCGGCGCCGGCGTTGAGAACGATCTCACCGACCCCGTCGATGGTCGAATCGCCGTCGAAGGCGAGCGTGGTGCCGAAGGAGGAGTTGCCCTGCGGGTTGATGGTGATGATGCCGTTGTTGGTCAGCAACCCCGCGCCGATCACGGCGGAGGTGTTGACAGTGATGTCGAACGCTCCATCCAGTTCGATGCCGTTCAGGGTCTGGTTGCCGGCGACGCCCACGAACTTGCCGGCGCCGACCGACACGAGGCGTCCGCCGGTGATGGTGGCATTGGTCAGGACGAACGTGCCGTCGTCGGCCTCGCACGTCCCGGTCGGTGGCTGGGTGAGGACCATCGAACTGATGTCGATGGTGCCGTTGTTGGTAGCGCGGATCAGCGCGTTGTTGGCTTTCGGGTTCGTGTTGAGCGTGATGCGCTGGGCGTTGATGTCCGCCTGGATGAGCCCGTTGTTGACGACGGGGGCCGAGATCTGTCCCCAGCCGCGGACTGTCTGGCCCGTGCCCAGCGTCAGCGCCTCGCCCGGAACGCCGATGATCTGCGCCGCGCCGGCGTTCGCGTTGAGCACGATCGTGCCCGTGCCGTCGATGGTGACGGCGCCGCCCGCCGCCAGCGTGGTGCCGAACGAGGAGTTGCCCTGGGGGTTGACAGTCACGGTCCCGTTGTTCGTGAAGGTGCCCGGCGACAAGGACGTGGCGGTGTTCACGGTGATGTGGTACGAGCCGTCCAGATCGACGTTGTTCAGCGTCTGCGTGCCCCCGACGCCGACGATCAAACCGTCGTTGGCCGTCACCAAGTCGCCCCCATTGATCGTCGCGCTGGAGAGCGTGACGGTGCCCGCGTCGGCCAGAAGCGTCCCGCCGCCGCCCTGGTGGATCGAGATGCCGGAGATCGCGAGCGTCCCGTTGTTGGCGGCTTCCAAAAGAGCGTTGTTCGTCTTGGCCTTCTGGTTGAGCGTGAGCGTGGTGCCGGAGACATCCGCGCTCACAAGCCCGTTGTTGGTCATCTCGGCCGTGATCTGTCCGTAGCCGCGGATAGTGTGGAGCGCCCCGTTGGTGAGTGTTGTGCCGTCCGTATTCGTGATCTGCGCCCCGGCATTGGACGCGTTGAGCACCACCACGCCCGAGCCGTCGATCAGCATGTTGCTGAGGCCCTGCAGGGTGGTCGCAAAGGACGCGTTCCCCTGCGGATTGATCGTGGTCACGCCCTCGTTCGTGAACGTGGAGCCGCCGATCGCGAGGAGTGTGTTCACGTTCGCGTGCAGAGTGCCGAGGTTCGTCACGTCGTTCAGGACGACGCTTCCGCCCACGTTCGCGATCACGGCCCCGTCCGAATCGAGCGTGCCCCCGTTGATCGTCGAACTGGAGATCTGAACGGTGCCGCCCGTGTTCGCGTCGATCACGCCCGTGCCGGTCTGGTTGATGGTCGTGCCGCTGATCGCCAGTGTGCCGGATCCGGTCGCCTCCATCAGCCCGCTGTTGCTCTTGGGCGCGGTGTTCAGCGTCAGCGCCTGCCCGCTGACACTCGCGCTCACAGTGCCCTTGTTGTTCAGCGCGGCCGTGATCTGGCCCCAGCCGCGGATCGTGTGGCCAGCGCCGTTCTCGATCGTGCCGATGATCTGTGCCGCGCCGGCGTTGGCGTTGAGCACGATGGCGCCCGTTCCCGTGACGACAAAGGGATCAACGGCGATCAGAGAGGTCGTGAAGCCGCTGTTCCCCTGCGGATTGACGGTGAGAAGCCCGTTGTTCACCATCGAGCCGCTGACCTGGAGCCCCGTCGCGACGTTGACGTTGATGGTGCCGCTCGCGTTGTTGGTGATCGTGCCGCTGACGACCGAGGTGCCTCCCGAGTTCACGACCGTGCCGCTGTTGGTCAGCCCCGTGCCGCCGGTCAGCGTCATGGAGTTGCCGATCAGGTTCAGCGTCGCCGTTGGCGTCGTCACGTTGATGCCGCTGAGTGTGAGGCCGGCGACGTTCTGCGTCACCATGTACGTCCCCGCCACGTTGAGACGCCCGATCTCACCCGGCGCATCGGGAATGTTCCCGCCCGTCCACTTGGCGGCCTCGTTCCAGTTGCCGTTCACAGGATTCAACCACGGAATCGACTGTCCCGCCGCCGGCATCGCCACACCAAGACCCGCAACCGTCGCCAGCACACGCGCACTACGCATCGACATGACAGACACTCCCAGTTTGAACACGCCGCAATCCCAGGCAACGCAGAGACCGACCGCCGCGGCCCAACCCCCGGCACTTTGTCACCTCGCCCGCGAAGCCATAACTTACCCAGGATGAGGGGGCGATCCCAGCACAATCTGACCGATTTCATGGTGTCTTCGCGACCATCGCCTCAACGACGTGCCAATATGGGACCGACAGCGTCGCCCGCCTTCACTCCACAACGCCCGCGGCGTGCTTCATCTTCTCCAGACTGCCAAAGTCACCATCCCGCCCACACGCGTCACGGCCCCATGCCCGCTTTGGACAGCACCAACGCGAGCGCGTTGTAACTCCCATGCACAACCGTTCCGAGCATCACCCACCGCGCCGCCCGCGCCACATCCGGCCGCCGCTTGTCCGCCATCCCCTCACGCCACACGCTCGCCAACCCGATCGCCCCGATCATCGAACACCCCACATGCAGCGCGACGCACACCGTCCAGCGCCACAGCACCAACTCGGCCGACGGATTCGGCACGTATACATAAAGGTAGAGCAGGTTCTCGATGATCGAGAACACCAGCCCTGCGCACCCGCCGCACAGCAGGATCTGCACGCGGCTCAGGAACAGATACGGCCTTCGCTCCACCACGTACGTCGGCAGCGCGAGCTTCACCACCTCCTCAACCATCGGCCCAAACACCACCAGCGCCAGCACGCTGAACACCGTCTGCCCCGCGCCCCAGAACGCGCCCATCACCGCAAACGGCCCCGCACCAAGCGCAATCAGCCCCGTCAACGCCCATGACGTGCCGACATCCCGCTCCGCCACCCGCGCATCAAGCCACCGCGCGTACGTCAACGCATCCTCCGGCGCCCGGCCCGCCAGCACACCGCTCGTTGTCGGCTCCTCCCACACGCTCGCGTCCGGGTCACCCTCCTGCGGCCGGATCGCCACCGATCCGCACTCCGGACACACCGCGTCCCCGCCCACACCCACGCGGCTGTACCCACACCGCCAGCACGCCGGCCCCTGCGCCTCCGCGCTCGCGTCCCGCGCCACACCCGCCGGATTCAGATGCGGCTCATTCGCGACATCGCCGCCGCCTCGCCGCCGCTTGCGTTCCCGCTCGCTCATCACACGGCCCGCTTGTACGCCGTCCCGCTGGCGACGACGCACACCATCGTCATCGCCTTCTGCTCCGACACGCCCGAACCCCCGATGTCCGCGCTCTCGATCCGCACGTTGCAGATCGCGTCGTACCCGAGCGAGCGCGCCTGACGCGCCATCCGCACGATCGCCTCACGCCGCGCCCGCGACATCAGCGTCTCCAGCGACCGCAGCTCGCCCCCGATGATCTTCTTCAGCGCCGCGACAAACGTCTTGAAGTAATCGCTGGAGATCACCGACTCGCCCGACACGAGCGCAGGCGCATCCGCCTCCGACGTGTGCGTCGTGCCGCACATCGGGAAGGAGCGCAGATCTGTCATCAACAGCGACGCGACAAACGTCGCCTCCTCCTCCGCCAGCCGCTTGAGGTGCCGTCGCTCCGCAACCTTGCCGGCGCACAGCCCGATCAGCAGCAGCACCACCGCAATCCCGATCTGGATCAGGAAGTCCATCGTGCGCCCCTCCTCAACCCAGTTCGGGCTCCACAACCGCCGCCGTGCCGTACGCGTACATCTCGGCCGCCCCGCTCGTCACGCTGCTCGTGCTGAACCGCACGTTCAGCACCGCGTTCGCGCCCAGTTGCTGCGCCTGGCCCATCATCCGCGTCACGGCCTCGCGTCGCGCCTCGGTCAGAAGCTCCGTGTACCCCTTCAACTCACCGCCCACGATGTTCTTCAGCCCCGCCGCGATGTCGCGCCCGAAGTGCTTCGCCCGCACTGTGTTCCCCTGCACCAGCCCCTTCAGCTCAACCACCCGCATCCCCGGCACATACTCGGTATTCACCACGATCATGAGAGTCCTCCGCGTACCTTGCGCAGCAGCAGACTATCCGCAGCCCATTCCCGCGGCAAACAGCCGCTCCGCACCTCCGCCCGCGTCCTCCCGCGCACCTCCAACGCACGCAAACCGCACAATCTCCGCGCCATCAGCCGCACCTCATTCGGTACAATGTCCACATGCTTTCTCACCACATCTTGACGACACTCGCCTCCGCCCTTCTCTCCCTCTCGCAGCCGCCGACGCAACCCCCGCCCCCGCCCCCCGTCGTCGACCCACCTCGCCAACCCGGCCAGGGCCCCGAAACGCCCCGCCAGGGCGTGCCCGAGTTCGCCCTCCCCGATCCGCCCGCAGCCCAACCCGACACGGCTCCGGACCCCGACCGCCCCAACCTCTTCATCAACCCTTCCTTCGAAGACGGCCAGGATCCGTGGTTCAGCTTCGCCGAGAAGAACCCTATGTCATGGGGCTCCTTCAGCATCACCGACACCCAGGCCCGCACCGGCACACACAGCGCGCTCCTCGAAATGGACAGCGCCAAGTTCAAGGGCAAAACCCGCATCCACGGTGCGATCCAGGAAATCAAGTCCACCAACGTCCCCGAAACCATCGGCGGCTGGTACCGCGTCGAGAACTGGGAACGCGGCACCAAAAAGCAATACCTCCAAGTCGTCGTCATCCTCTGGAACATCAAAGAGCAAATCCCCAACGTCCGCACCACCAACGTCCAGATCGCCTACACCCTCGCTGGCGTCGAAGAAGCCCCCCTCAACATCTCCAACCGCCGCTTCATCCTCAGCGGCCCCGCCGAACCCGTCCAGAACGAGTGGGTCCACTTCGAGATCCACCCACGCAAAGACTTCAAAGAGCAGTGGGGGATCGACTTCAGCGGCTTCGAGTACGCCCGCGTCCTCTTCGAGGTCCGCTACGACGGACAAGCTGAAACCGAACCCCCATCCCGCGCCAACGTCTGGTACGACGATGTCTACGCGTGGGAATAATCATCGAGCGTGGTGACTTCGTGCCGCGCGGGCTCACGCTCGTCAGCCATTGCCCATTGCCCATTGCCCATTGCCCATTGCCCATTGCCC
>CAZPPG010000080.1:0-12239 GCA_964588385.1 uncultured Phycisphaeraceae bacterium | reverse complement strand
CCCCCACCACCCCCACCACAGACCCTTCACCAACCACAACGCCCGCCCCAACCCTCCCCGCCGCGCCTGAGCGCACGTACACCGCCGCGGACTTCCCCGAGGGCGCCAAGATCAAGCCGGGGCTCATGATTGCGATGTCCGTCCACGCCGCCGCCGCACCCGCGCCCGGCCCGGACGGCCAAACGCCCATGCGCCTCCTCCCGGAGCGCCTCGCCCACAAGCCCTGGCCGCTCTACCTCGCGTGGGGCGCGACCCTCACGGAAATCATCGCCGCCGCGCTCCTGGTCATCGGCCTCTTCACCCGCCTCTCAGCGCTCGGCCTCGCCTCCATCATGGCCGTCGCCATGTGGCTCACCGAGATCGGCCCGGCGATCCAGGCCGGCACCGCCCAGTTCGGCTTCCTCCCGAGCTACGGCATGATGGACCCCGCCTGGCAGCATCTCATGCTGCAGTTCTCCCTCTTCGCCTCCGCCATGGCCCTCTTCTTCCTCGGCGCGGGCGCCGCCAGTCTCGACGCCGCCATCTTCGGCGGCCCGGGTTCCACGTCGCACACCCCGCCTCCCCGTCCCCGCAAGCCCCTCACCGACGACTGATCGACCCACACTCCAGGCAATCCACGATTCGCCGCCTCGTTGAGCCGGAGCCGGAACGCCCTTTCCCGCCCATCCTCACGGGGAGATCGCCATGGCCCTCTCGCTCGCGCTGCCGCTTGCCGCGTTACTCCTCTCCTTCGTCCAGCCCGCTCCGCCACCCGAGGCCAAGTCGTCCAAGCCCGCGTTCACGCTCCATCCGGAGCACGCGTATGCACCGAGCGCCCCCGCGCTCGAAGTCGTCACACTCGACCTCACGCTCCACGACGACGCCCGAGATAAAGACCTCGAACTCCGCATCCGCGCGCCAAAGACAGCGTCCCCCGATCAGCCCCTCCCTCTCATCATCTTCTCCCACGGCGCGGGCGGCGCGAAGGACGCCTTTCCCGATCTCTCGACGCACTGGGCCTCACGCGGCTACGTCGTCGTCCATCCCACCCACTCCGACTCCATCGCCCTCCGACGTGAGAAGGGCGAGGACCTCACACGCCTCCGCGAGAACCCGCGCAACCTCGTGATGGATGTCGATGGCCCCGACCGCCTTGCCGACTGCTCCTTCATCATCGACTCCATCCCCGCCATCACCGATGCGCTGAACAAGAACCTCCCCGAAGCATCGCACCTCACCATCGACGCCACCCGCATCGGCATGGCCGGTCACTCCGCCGGCGCATACACAACGCAGATCGCCTTCGGCGCGAAGGTCCGCGGCCCGCGCTGGGGCTCCCTCCGCCTGAAGTCCCACGCCGACCCGCGCATCACCGCCGCCATCCTCATCAGCGGCCAGGGCACGACCAACCGCTCCTTCACCAAGGACTCCTGGTCCGACATCGCCGGACCCATGATGGTCATCGCCGGCTCCCTCGACGTCTCTCGCATCTCCGACGAGACGCCCGAGTCCCGCCGCGAGCCCTTCGAGTACGCAAAGCCCGGCGACAAGTACCTCATCTACATCGATGGCGCAACCCACGGCTCATACCAAGGCAAGTCGCTCACCACCATGCTCCGCGAGAACCCGACCACCGACATCGGCATCATCACCGCCGCCGTCTCCAGCGGCACAACCGCCTTCTTCGATCGCTACCTCAAGGCCGCCGCCAACCCCGCCTCACACGCCACCGGCAACGCTGCACTCAGCAGCATCTCCGACGCCGCCAGGTCCTACCTCGAATCCGACGCCCTCATCAAGCTCACCTCCGGCGCGGCTGAGTACAAGCGGAAGTAACGGACCGCTCGAGAAGCCCGCTCGCTCAGTCCAAGTAATCCTTCACGTGCTCTTTGATCGACTTCTCCTCGAACGACTCGAACTTGCTGAAGGTGCCCCCTTCGTGCATCGTCGTGCCGCGCGGCGTGCGCTGGTAGCCGCCAGCCATGCCGACCATCCAGCCCTTCTCCTTTGCCCAGAACTCTTCTGTCACACGGTACTTGTAGAAGTAATAGTCGATGTGCGGCCCGCGTTTGAAGAGATTACCCGCGCGCCGCGTTTCAACGTGGATCAGCTCGATCTCGTCCGGTTCGCGATCCAACTCCGTGCCGAATGTCAGCCAGTCCACCATCTCGCCGCGGGCGAGCTGCTCCTGATCAAAGCATGCGGGAGGGAGAAACCGCTCCCACTCTGTCCTCTCACCCAGACGCCTCAACATATAGCACTCGCGTGGCGACTCCGCGATACGCACCAGTTCCGCCGGATCGACCGGAATCCCAAGACACAGCCGTGAGCATGCGTGGAACATCTGAAGACGCGGATCGGTGAAGAATGGCACGTGACCCATTGCCTCGATGACGGCGGTGCAGTTCCATTGACCGGCAAGATCGAGCAGGACGCCTGCCAAGCCACGAATATCGGCGTATGGACCGTGATACTTCCAGTTCAGGTGGCCTGGCCTGTTCTCTTCCTGGAGCGAGATCGCCTTCTCCATGCTTTCTGTGAGTGCTGCAACGAACTGGCCCTCTGCGGAATCGAGCGCCGAGGACTTGAGTCTCCCGGATTTGAGAAAGTCGAGCAGCATGATGTACACGGGATAGCGGAGCGGCTCCCACTTCGTAGCGTCGAGCGCGGCAGGAAAGAGCGCGGCGACGAGTTCCGACGTCGCCGCGCGGGGAAAGCTTGGATTGCGCTGCTCTGCGCCGTATACCGAGATGGAAAAGAACTCATCGTTCAAGTCGAAGGGATATCCGCCGGTCAAACGCCCTGTGATTGCTTCGACATACGCGCACGCTGATTCAACGCTCGGACGCGTCGTGAACAGTTGGATGAGATCGGCGCGCATCTTGGGCGTGGCACGTTTAAAGGTCGCGACGATGGACTCGATCGGAGGCGCCTGATCGGGTCGTGCGCGAGAGCCATCGCGCACGGCCCAGACGAGACTCGATCCCGGATTGTCGCTGGCATACTTCGAGGGCGGCATCGGGCCATTGATCGCGTTGAGCACTGCCAGCAGATCCTGGCTCTCGAGTGCGCCGAGCCGGGCCGCGTTCATCAACTCACTCCGAGCCGCAGCGTGTGTAGCCGCATCCTCGGAACGAAAGCGTCTCAACAGATCTTGAATATCCACGTTGACCTCCCGTCACGCAACGTGGAATGTACACCCTCCCTCGGCGTGCGCCAAGCCACGCAGGTCCTGCCTCCCTCTCGATCTCCCGCACCCCTCCCCTCCGCCCCTTCGCCCCTCCGTCCCTCTGACCCTGCTTTCCTCTCCCCTCCGCGCCCTCCGCGCCCTCCGCGTTCAACGCTTCTTCGCGGCCTTCGCGCCCTTCGCGTTCAGACCCTTCTCCCCCTCTGCGAAACTCCGCTCCCTCCGCGGCTTCTGCGTTCTCTTCGCCCTCGCGTTCAACCACTCTCCCTCACTCCTCCCCGCCCCCACTCCGTCTCTTCTTGATCGCCCCCCGCTGCTTCTTGTCCTCCAGCCGCCTCCGCTTGGCCCCCTTGCTCGGCTTGGTCGGCTTCCGCACCTTCGGCCTCGCCACCGCCGCCCGGATCAGCCGCTCCAGCCGCTCCACCGCCTCGTCCTTGTTCCGTCCCTGCGAGCGGTGCTCATCGCACTCGATAATCAGCTCGCCCTCCTCGGTCACCAGCCCCGCGCCCATCGGACCCGACATCGCCCTGAGCCGCTCGGCCGCCGCTGGATCCAGCCTTAGGTCCTTCACCCACACGCGCAGCTCCGCCCGCGTCCTTCGCTTGTTGACGTTCTGCCCACCCGGCCCGGAACTGGCCACGAAACTGAATCGCAGCGCGCTCGGCGCGACATCCACGCCGCCGATGCGAAGCGACCCGCCCGCCCCGGCATCCGCCTGATCGCCCGCCCGCCCCGCGCCCCTCCCCCGCTCGCCCTCGAACTGTCGTTCTGGATCGGTCAACGCTCGCTCCTCTCGCACCTTATCCTTGGACCTCTGTCGCCACGTCGATCGACCGGGGTGTCCGCTCGAACGATCCTTCGGCACGACACCGTTCTCTGCTGGAGCCATTGCATGCACGCTCGTTCCCCCCGCCGCCCCTTCCAGTGTCTCCCCGCGCTCGCCGTTCCCGCGTTCGCGCTCTCCACACTCGCCTACCACGCCTCCGCGCAGGACGCGCCTTCGACGAGCGCTTCCGTCCCCATGTCAACCGCAGAAGCCCCGCTCATGAACGGGTGGACCCTGCAGTTCGAGCCCTCAGTCCACTACATCGCGCCGACCGGCGACCTGAAGCTCCCAAACGGCAGCAACATCGAGACCGAAGAGGCCTCGATCGAGGACTTCAACCTCGACGATCCGCGCCTCTCCCCATACGGCGAGGTCCACTTTCGGCGCGACAAGTGGCGCATCTCCATCTCGGGTCTCTGGTACTCCCTGGAAGACCGCACCGAATCCGCGGACGAATCGTTCCAGTTCGGCAACCTGGCCATCGCCGCCGGCGACGAGATCGAGTCCTCGCTCGACTTCTGGACGTTGGAGGCCGTCGGCTCCTATCGCGTCTTCGAGGATCAGACCGTGCCGAACTCCAAGGGAATCATCGGAGCCGCCGTCGGCATCGACATCCTCGGCGGCGTGCGCTTCTTCGACGTCGACCTCGAAGTCTCAACGCCCACCGACTCGCAGAGCGCGGACAACCTCTGGGCCCAACCCGTGCTCGGCGCTCGTGTCGAGATCTCGTTGTGGGAGAACTTCGGCTTCGACGTCACCAGCGCGTTCGGCTACCTTCCCGCCGGCGACAACACCTCGTTCTCCTGGGACATCGTGGCGGGATTCCACTGGCGCCCGTGCGAGAATGTCGGCGTGCAGTTCGGATACCAGCAACTGGCCTTCACGCTGGAAGACGGCGACGACGCCGAAGAGTTCCGCTGGCAGGGCAGCATGGCCGGCATCTTCGGGGGCGTGCTGATCCGATTCTGAACCACGATTGAGGGTTCTCGGGTCGGACCGGCGTGCGGGCGCTTGACCCCATTTCCGGACCGGCCAAGCCCCGGCGTGTCAAGCCCGCCAAACTCGGATTCGCCGATTTTTCCACCGACAACTCTGATCCAAGTTTGGCGTTGACCGGCACTTGCAAGTGTGCGATACTTGCCCGGTCCGGCACGGGAGGACGCGCCGGACCCGCGTGGGTCGTTCTCACCACTCGGTTGGGTTGATGGGCAGGCACGGATCGCCGCCAGCCCCGCATTCGCTCACCTGTCGAGCCACGCGGAGCAACATTCTCGCCGACCGATCGAATCCTCCGGGCCTCTCGCACCCCCTTGTCACGGGATCCTCTGGCATGGCCACGATCACGAAAAAAGACCTCATCGACCGGATCTCTGAGAAATCCGGCGTACGCCGCTCAACGGTCAAGGACGTCGTTCAGATGTTCCTCGACCAGATCACCGACGAACTCGCCGCGGGCAATCGCCTCGAGTTCCGTGACTTCGGCGTCTTTGAGGTCAAGTCCCGTGCCGCACGCACGGCCCAGAACCCCAAGACCCTCCAACGCGTCAGCGTGCCCCCCAAGCGCAGCGTGAAGTTCAAGGGCGGCCGCCTCATGCGCGATCGCCTCGAGACCGATCCGCCCATGGTCGAGGTCACCGCCGCCGGCAAGGCCGCCGCCAAGACTCCCAAGCACGCCCCTGTCGGAACCTGAAGCCAGCCGTTCCCCAATCAACACACAAGCCCGCGGCCGTTCGCGGGCTTGTCCTTCGTTCATGCGCGCCCCAAACGCCCGCCCCTACCCCCAACCGCCCGCACCCGCATGCCCGGCCTCTTCATCAGCCAAGCACTTCCACGCGGCTGTACCGATCAAGATTCACCACCACAATCTCCCCATCATCCTTCTTCAGCTCCAGACGATCCAGCCACAGCCGGTTGTCCTTGCTGTGCGCGAACCACGACCCCGTCTTCGCCTGACCGAACCGCTGCACAGTCCCCTCCACCGAGATGACGTGCGTTCCGAGCTGGCGCGGCACCTGCTGGGTCACACGCACCCGCTGGCCCGCCTGGAATGTGTCAAGTGAAAGTGCCATAAGGCCCCAAGCGTAGATCGCCCCGACATCCCACGCCACGCTCACGCCGCCGATGGGACAAACGCACCCCGCCCGACGCCCGACACGCCCCCCATGCCCACCGGCAGCCCCAGCAGCTCGCGCACATCGATCGACTCAACCCCGCGCCCCTCCGCCGATGCCGCCAGACCCACCTTCCACAGCCACCGCTTGAGCGGCAGGTGGTGCTGATAGATCGCCCCGATCCCGCTCGTCGCCGTCGTCCGCTCACGCACCAGCCCCGCCGGCGCATCCGCCAGCGCAAGGAACGATCGGGCCAGCCCGCGCGCGTGCGGCCCGTCACGCTCCACGTCCTTCACGCACTTCTCAACCTCCTCCGACCCCGCGACATCGCGCCGGAAAATCTCCATCGCGCACTCCGCCGCGCTGTGTGCCAGCACCAGGGCATCGTGCCCAAGCCGCACCTCTCGCGCCAGGTAATCCAACGGCTCATACCGATGATCGTGCAGCACGACCGCCCCGGGACGAAACAGCACGGGCGCCTGAAACTTCTTGTTCACGCGCCACGCGCACTCCAGGTCCTCATAGCACGCCGCCGGCAGCGTCGCATCAAACCCGCCCGCGTCCCGCAGCGCCCGCGTCGGCATCGACAGATTCAGCGTCCACGCGTGACGGAACCCCCAGTCGTGATTCGGATCCGCCGCCGCCGCCCCGACCATCTGGTCATAAAAGAACACCATGGATGTCTCGCGGCTCAGCCGGTCAAAGAGCCGGTCCGGCTCATGCACCTTCCACGGCGCGGCCCCCAGCACCATCGCGACCTTGCCCGCCGCGCCGAGCGCCCGCTGTGATTCCAGGTGCGTCCGCACGCACGCCGCTTCCGGCGCCACATCATCATTCAGCAGCAGCACCGTCGCGCCCCGCGCGTGCGACAGCAGCGCGTTCCGCGTCGCCGCGGGGCCGCCCCGCGCCAGCTCGAACACGCGGCACGGAACCCGCGTCCCGCCGTGGCGCTGCACGTACGCCTCGATCACATCCTCCACATGCTCCGCCTCGTTCGACGCTCCCCCATCAACACCGATCAGGATCTCAAAGGACCCCGGCGCGACATCCTGCGCAAGCAGACCCTTGATGCACGCCCGCAGCTTCGCGGGCCTCCCGCGCGTCGGGATCAGGATCGAGAGTTCAGGCGCCTTGCGTTCGACCATGGAAAGCTCCACCCG
This sequence comes from uncultured Phycisphaeraceae bacterium, assembly GCA_964588385.1. Taxonomy (GTDB): domain Bacteria; phylum Planctomycetota; class Phycisphaerae; order Phycisphaerales; family UBA1924; genus JAHBWV01. Next base: position 4,976 of record CAZPPG010000080.1, on the reverse strand, counting down.
CGCGACCGGGAGACCACATCCGGGCCGCAGCGCCCGTTTGACGCCGCCCGACCGACCTCCCTGTTATCGGCTCAAAGCCGTTATCGGCACATTCCGACTTTGACCAAAGTCCCCCCCAGACCGCCCCGATAACCACGGCTGTCAGGCCGTCCGGACGGGAGAGAGCCAAGCACCCCAAGGCCAATCACCCCTCGGCAACGACAGGAGCATCCCATGCCCAGCACGCCCACCCCCTCCGCCAGCCCATCCCTGACGCTCTCCCCCAGCGCCGCCGACCGCCGACGCCACATCCGCCACAAGGTCGAGGCACCCTGCAAGATCATCGAAGCCAAGAGCGGCCGCGCCATCGCCGGCACCACGCGCGATGTCTCCCTCAGCGGCCTGCTCATCGCCCTCCGCACACCCGTCGAACTCAAGCAGGGTGACACCATCCGCATCGGCGTCGCATGGCGCGGCCAGGCCGTCATCGACGAATCCGCGCTCTCCGAAGCCCGCATCACCCGCGTCTTCCCCATCTACGACGGCCAGCAGACCATCGCCATCCAGCGCATTGACGCCGCCGCCCTGGCGCCCGCGTCCCCGCTCCGCCTCGCGGCCTGAAGCCCCGCTCCAGAGCCCGCCAGTCGCTGCCTTCACCAACGCCGCTCCACGCACCCATTCCTACGATCCCGCATCCAAGTCCCGGCATCCAAGTGCATGAACGGACTCGGATTGCGGAATTCCATCGCCGACGCTCGCGCCCCGCGACGCCGGTGAAGGAGGAATGCGGTGCTCTGGCAACCCTCGCTCCCCGAGCGATACATCAAGATGCCCCCCGATGAGGCCGCACGCCTCATCACGGAGCGCCGCGCCCAGCTCGGCGAGTCCCTCGTCATCCTCGGCCACCACTACCAGACCGACGAGATCATCCGGCACGCCGATTACACCGGCGACTCCCTCAAGCTCTCCCAACTCGCCGCCAAGGTCGCCACCGAACGCCCGGTCAAGTGGGTCATCTTCTGCGGCGTGCACTTCATGGCCGAAACCGCCGACATGCTCACCCCCGAGCACGTCGATGTCATCCTCCCCGACATGTCCGCCGGCTGCTCCATGGCCGACATGGCCGCCTACGAAGACGCCATCGACTGCTGGGACACGCTCCACAAGACGCTCAACGAGCAGCATCTCGCTTCAGGCGGCCAAGGCCCGTGGCCCGGACGCATCATCCCCATCACCTACGTCAACTCCACCGCAGCCGTAAAGGCCTTCGTCGGCGCCAACGGCGGCGCCTGCTGCACCAGCAGCAACGCACGCCAGGTCTTCGACTGGGCCATGTCGGGCGGCACGATCCCCGCGGCCCCACACGAGCAGCCCAACGAACAGATCAAAGTCCTCTTCCTCCCCGACCAGCACCTCGGCCGCAACACCGCCGCTTCCTACGGGCTCGATGTCGCAACCGAGACGTGTCTCTACGACCCGAGATTGGTCCGCCGCGGCGAGCCCCTCGGCGGCTCAACCGCCGACCAGATAGCCCGGGCCAAGGTCATCCTCTGGGCCGGTCACTGCTCCGTCCACAAGCTCTTCCGCCCCGAGCACTGCGACGAAATCAGGAAGGCCAACGACGCCCTCGCCCCCGGCCAAGAGCCGATGCAGATCCTCGTCCACCCCGAGTGCTGCAAAGAGGTGGTCGATAAGGCCGACCTCGCGGGCTCGACCGAGTTCATCATCAAAACCATCCGCGCCGCCAGGCCCGGCTCGCGCTGGGCGGTCGGCACCGAGGTCCACCTCGTCGGACGCCTGGCCCAAGAATCCGCCGCACGAGGAGTCCACGCCCGCATCCTCTCCGACTGCCAGTGCCTCTGCACTACGATGTTCAGGATCGACCAGCCGCATTTGCTCTGGGTGCTCGATCAACTCGCGGGTTACTCGACCAAGGACGGTGCCACGCAAGGCCAACCGAAGGTCGTCAACGCCGTGCGCGTCCACCCCGAGGTCCGCTCCGCCGCCCTCCTCGCCGTCGAACGGATGCTGTCGCTGTCGGCGCCGATGGCGAAAGTGGATTGAGGTTCGCGCCAAGCGTTCAGCGTGAGGTGTTCAGCGCAGGTCGCGCCCACGGATGCCGTTCAGAGTGTGCGACATAGGAAGAAATACCGCCACGTGACCGCCATATGCCGGCAACGATGCCGGACCGTCGCCGTTCACGAACACCTCGCCCTCCGCATCCTCAGCACGAACAGATGCGGCGTGACCATCGAGAAAGCTCGCGTCTCCACCGCGCCTACCGATTGCCCAATACTCGTAATCCCTACTAGGCAGATCGAGGTTGACCGAGTGTGCAGACACCAGAGCAGATTTCTTCGCTGGGTGTATCGCCTCATCGATTCGAACAGGCCGTAGTTGCCTCGGCAGGTCTGCCCGACTTTCCATCTCAAAGTACTTTGGGTCAGCAACGAGTGCGCACGACAACTCATAAGTAGTCTGCGCTCCGAGACGCTCCGACCATGGGCTGAAAAAAGAAGCTGCGTTCCAAGCCCCGCTGTAGTACCCGTCTGCGAGACCGACGTTCCAGTATCTGGTCGCAGCAAAGAAGGGCACTTCGATTGCTACGCCCGCTGATTCACAACGGATAACACTCCACGAAGCGACCGGATCAGTGATGAATGGCAACTGGCCATTGAAATCGGTGCTGTATGCCGCGAGGACCGCGGCGTGTTGCCGTAGGTTTGAGAGACTGGCCGTCGTGCGCGCTCGATTCCTGATCTCCGCCAAGGCAGGCAGCAACTGGAGTGCGAGCACGCCGACGAGAGCAATCACCAGAATAACTTCTACGAGCGTCGTGCCTCTAGCTCGACGATGCGTCATGACTGCCACTCCTGCCACACCTCTTCGAGCTCGCATTCATAACGAGCCATGGCGCAACCATAAGAGCCATGATAATGTTCTTGCCCAGCACGAAGGGCGCTCTTTCAACAAGCAGTATGTACTGGGATACACCTCCGAGACACCCGCACGATGGGCGCTGCCAGAACTGCCACTGAATCACATACGCGGCAGAGAATCCAAGCAAGAGCACAAGAGTCGCGACTGCACACGCCTGACGACAGATTCCTGCCAGAAACAAGCCACCTAGGAGCAACTCTCCAGCAGGTACGAGAACGCCAAGACACGCGATCACGAAACCTGGTAGCATCGTCCACGACAGCAAGTGATCGTAGAACTCCGGCAGATCATACAACTTTAGCAGTCCTGCCAGATAGAACGCCGACATCGCAATGCACGCGACTCCATAGCAAGAGCGTAGATATTGAAAGCGACCGCATGCTCTACCCATTGTTACAATCTTCTGAACTCGGGTCCACAGTGACCGAATATCCCGTCCTCATCTGAATGGGGCCTTCAGGATCTTCGGAGCAGAAGTTGTCCTCCGAACACCATCTGTTGCGCCATGACACATTGCAAGGCATCCCGGCCACAATGCCCTTCTTGCCGGGAGGCCCTTCCTCATCGGTGCCAACTGCGATCATACGGTCCGGGTTGTTCAAAACATCATCGGGGCACGGCGTCACGATTGGAGGGCCTTCTGCAGGTATGTGTGTGCATACGCGGGTGAGCCATGGCGTCGGACCCGGCCCGAGCAGCGAGTTGCACTTCACCGTCATGGTGATGTAGCAGCAGCAGACAGCCGAGGCGATCGCGGCAGACCCCGCACAGATCAATGAAGCAACGCCGACACGAGTTCCAATATTCATGGGAACCTCCATTTTACGCACGACCACGCTTCATGAACCGCAGCACGACAATGCTCGCGGTGAGTCCAACAGCTGCAATCCAGCCCGCCACGCGAACCGTCTTGGAATGGCCAGCGAGGCCGATGTCCTTGCGACTCATAACCGTGGTCTTGCCATTCTCGACGACGCCAACAGATTCCTGATCCTTGCGAAGTTCGGTGACGCTGCGGTAGGTAAGCGTTCCACGAACAGGGTCCGGCACCGCAGGCCGCGGCAGTCGTACGAGTTCGTCAAACTCTCGCTTAGAGACTGGGGCGATGACATGGAGGTCATAGCGCCTCCTGGGGACCTTGCTCTGAATGATCTCTACCCGACCGGCAAGAACGACGCTACTCCCTTCAAGGGATTTCCATTCTGAGAGGTTCATCCGTTCCTCACGCGCTGGCCCGGAAGGCGGCTTCGCGTTTCGCTCTACATAGTCTAATGTTCCGTTAGACGTTACATCATTCCAAGAGCCGCCCGCGTCAAGAGTGCGAGCGGTGCCGTCTGGAAGCGTCCATTCACGCCGCAACCGCCAGCCGTCCGATCGAAGTCGCAAAGATTCGCGCGCGTCAACACTACCAAGCGTTGCGGCCAACTGACCATTCGCGAACAGCGAGATGTCGTGTGCGATCCCGCTCGCAGAAACGTCGATGCGGTACTGCGACTCTGTGATTGACGGTGGGTCGCCCTGCACGAGCGCGTGTGCGGTCAATTGCCACGCGTACTTCGGAGTCCAAACTTTATCTACGTATTCGGCAATCCCGGCAGGATCAGGCGGATCATTTGACCACCGCCACGAATCACCATGCTTCCAAAGCCGGTATCGAGATGTAATCGGGCCCTTATCACGGCGATACTCGAGCATCGCCAACTCGCTGTGTAGCGGATGCTGCTTGTCGGAGCCGATCTCATTTCTGATTGCTTCGATCTCTTGAGTCGTCGGCGGCGACCGCAGATCCGTCACGGTGTAATCAAGAATGTATCCATCCATGCTTGGACCAGTACGACCTCCTTCGAGTAGTCGATTCCACCAAGCCATGAACTCCGGCGTCGGTGGCGTCGCTCGCACGGGAAGAGCAACACTGATCGTGAGAACGATCAGGTAACCAATCGTGGGGTGAAACCGCAGCGGCACGTTCAGCATGTCGTGCTCCTCAGTGGTACTTTAGTCTCTCGGGGGGGGGGGGGGGGGGGGGGGGGGGGGGGGGGGGGGGGGGGGGGGGGGGG
>CAZPPG010000079.1:0-12635 GCA_964588385.1 uncultured Phycisphaeraceae bacterium | reverse complement strand
GTGGTACGGTTCATTACCGAGAACGCTTTCCGCCAGCTCGCTGGGGCAATCACTTACCCACCTTATCGGTTCCTGGTCTGGCTCGCCTGGGACATCGGAGAGAACATCGACTCGCTTCTCAAGCTCCGGCGGCGTGACTTCACCGTGCAGACGAACCGCCACAGCGGTGAGCGGGAGTTCATCGTTCATCTGGCGCCGCAGAACCTCAAGCGAACCCGACTGAGCCGCAGCGAAGTCACGCTCTACCCCGAAACGATCGAGCACGGCGATCACATTCTGGCCGCGCTTCAACCGGACGACCGTGTGTTCCGGTTCGAGTACCGCACGGCCTTCAAGTTCATCCAGACCGCTGCGGTCAGGTCGGGTGCCACCAGCATGCCGCTCGGTCTCCCCGTGCGATGGAAAGATCTTCGCTCAGGGATGGCATGTCATCTTTTGCGCAACGGCTGGACGACCGACGAGGTCAATGCTCGCCTTGGTCATGCTCCGCACTCGGCGGTTCTCGATGCGTACGTGAACTTCCTGGCATTGGACCGCGAAGCACCGAAGAGGCGAATGATGGGCTTGGTGGACCTGCGTACGCGATCCGCAGAGAAACTGAGGACTTCTACGCCTACAAGACAGTTTGCTGACAACTCGGCAGTCGCCTCGCAGACTGCGATTCAGCTACGATCACAGTCTTCGCCGACCGATGCGTTGGTTGAGCTTCGGCGACAGTTGGAGCAGATCGCAAGTTCCTTCGCGTCCCTTACTGCAGCAAAGCAGCAGCCGTAGCGATCAGCGCCTTACCGACCGATGTGACCGATTTGACCCCCCAGCGGCGATCGAAGATCGCCACCAAGACCGATCCTGCCGATCTCGTGCCCGAGAGTGGTGCGCAGAACGCCGCCACGGATGGATCCGATTTCCTGTCCCATAGTCCCCCGCACAATGCCGCCCGGGCTGACCGAGCCGATCTCACGATTGAACGAGTCCCGCAACGGAGTGCGGATGTTGTCTTCCCACGGCCAAATCGGCTTTGACATGGAACGCTCCCTTTCTGACGGCAGTCACGCTGCCACAACCTCTCCTACGCACGTACGCACCGATGGTAGGCTGAGTTTCCAAGAATCGCATCGCATCGTGGACATCTGAATTGAGAGAAGGGACGAACCGGCTCTACTACGGCGTTTTTACGATCGAGTCCCGCGTAACTCCTTGGTATTGCTAAAGTTCGATAAAGCCGGAGCCCTGCCAACAGCCCGTTTCCTTCATCCGGTATGCTCTCGTTCTCGGGTACGGTCGCCTCACGATAGCCCCTCTGATGGGCGTACCTGATCGGTCGATGATGAGCTGGATCCTGTGTGGCCCGGTACGACGGTGTCGTGCTTCCTTCGAGCGAATACGATGACGCAGAACGCGATGTGCCTGATTGTGGTGCTGCATAGCCAGTCATGTCTGCAGCATGTGTGTCGCCTTTATAAGTATTGTGGCAGGTGCACCATTGTCGGCTACGTTCCGGTTCAACGTTCGAGAACCTTGCGGTTCACAGCCCGCCGTGGGCTATTCCCGGACGGCGTCGATCCCTCCGTCGCGGTAGGCGTAGGCCCAGCGCTGCACGAACTTGCGGTTGCGACCGATGGACCCGGCGATGTCGGGGGTCTCCGCGATCGCGTGAGCCGTGGCGAAGCCGTTCCTTCTGCGCGGCGTTCTTCTGGCCGCGGGCCAGCGCCCGCAATCGATCCCGGTCCCCGAGTTCTCGTTCCCTGATGAACATCCGACACCACCCGGAATCGCGCAGCCCCAACGTGCGCCGAACGCGCGCGAATCTGAATCACGCCGCTCTCGGTCGCGCAGCCCGTCCGGGTGCCGAACGTAAGCAAGAATCAGCGAGACTCCGTATTAGATACGTCGACGCCAATCCGCTTTAGCTGCGATACAACATTCCATCCAGGTGGCTCCAGGTCCGGACGATGCCATCGCCATTTATTCTTGATCCACGACATTCGCCATCGCTCGATAGCGACTGATGTGGCATCTCCGTAGCCGAATTCGACTCCGCAGCATTCACAAATATCGAAGGTTGGTGTCTTTCCATCCATGCCCCAAGGGGGCGTTTGGTGAAATCTACCACATACACGACATAAATACACCATGTCGGCTTCATTTCTGAGCATTAAAATAATCCATATTTGTGGGATATCCATGCACAAGCGGATCCGGCTTGAACATTGTCTTCGGCGGTCCACCAGCCGATACTGTAACTGCAAACGTATTCGATTCTGGGTGATAGAGAACCACCTCTCCATTCTTGCGAATGATGGTTAGTGTGCCTGGCGGCGGAGCCTTGGCGAAGGATCGTGCTGCATCAACATATTCTGTTGCATTATTTATGTTCGGGAATTCGTGTCTATGACGGTTCCAATGATCAAGTGCATTCTCAACAGATGACATCTGATGTTTTGTAGACCAAATCGGTGCTCGCCTCTCTGCGCGAGCGGCATCAAGCAAGTCGTCAGCCGCACCTGTCGCGCGCCGTATTGAACTGTAGTTAGGAAGCAGTCCAGCCGTAGCGCCGTTGAACACAAGACTAACGCCCGCAAGCGCCCTCTCCCACCAGCGGGCATCTGAACTACGCACCGTCTGCAAGTCCTGGTATTCTCCGACGAGAGGGACGCTGCTTGCGAACGTCATGCCGACTCCACCCACAAAGCGTCCGATTGGAGCCACATCGTTTTCAGCCTCAATCATAGCAAGTTGTAGCGCCATTCTGTCCTGCGCATTCCCGCCCAGGTTGTGCTCGGCATCGCCCGGGCGCCTCCGCACGGCGCTTGGACAATCGTCGCAAGCAAATGATCGTTCACCAGCAATGGCTAAAGGCGGACGTCGCCGTAAGTCATCCTCAGCTAATGAAAGAACGTCGTCACCAGGGCGCACATAACCAAATAGTCCATTGGCTCTTAGTTGCTCAATTCGATCTTTCACTCGCTGCCGATAGGCAGGAAGGGACTCGTCGTCCGAATCCAGCCCAAATGGATCCGTGCCAGTCAGAGGGTCCGTCTGTACGTACTCGTAAAGATTCAGACCGTCAACATAGCCTGCCGGATCTCGATTCATCCACCGTCCAAGCACTGGCTCATACCAACGGTTTCGGGCAAGGCTCGACTTGGTCTCAGTTGCGAATACATACCCGGCGTACCCAATGACATTGTCCGGTCCGTGCTTGTCCGAAATCAGCCCGTTCCCCGGAGGGCTGGAATGCGAGCCGAGGGCGTCCCAGGCATCCAGGTCCGGGTCCGACGACGTGCCGTCGATGACGCCGTCGCGGTCCAGATCCAGTGCGACGTCGTAGGCCGAGTTGAGGGCACCGCTCACAATCATCTGCGTGCCCGCGAGCGATTCGATTGCGTAGCGGTCCGTGCCTGCTCCGCCGCTATCCACTTGACCATCATTGTTGACGTCCTGGGTATAGCGATGGATAGCCGTTCCGTATGACGAATAGCTGACACGCTCGACAAGGTACCCGTTGTCCGCACGGACCATGCCCACGGTGCTCCCTAGGGCATCGGTAAGGTGGACGTAGGCTCGGTCATTCAGCTCTTCATCACTGTTCCCCGAATCCAAGTAATCGCCGTCGCCGTTGCGGTCAACTCGACGAAGCACCGGATCGTCAATACCACGGACACCCCACACTTGCTGTACGTGCCGGTTCGTGCCGTCAGGGGAGCCAAGCCCCGTGCTATCATTGGTGAAGTTGTCAATCTCCTCCTGGAGGATCCGCCAATCGGCATCATATGTATAGATCCGCTGCTGGTCGAGACCCACCGGCGTTGCTGCGTCCATGCGTGCCACGACGCGCCAGTTGAGGCCGTTGTACTGGTAGTAACCGATATACTTGGTCGTGGCGGGGAACGCGGTTACGTTTCTTACCTTGACCAACCGGTTCCAGGCATCATAGATGAACTCCCGCTTGTTGCCCAATGAGTTCAGCGGGTTCTCTACAAGATTCCCGTTGTCGTCGTACGACATCGGGAACACGATGTGAGGCTGGGGCGAGTTATTGATGACCTTCCGCTCGACCAGTTCGTTCGCTGCGTTGAAGGAGCGGTCGACGGTCTCGCCGTTGTCCGCGGAGTCGCCGTCCCCGTTGCCGTCGGTGCCGACCTCGTCCCAGTTTCCGAGGGCATCCAGCGTCCATTCCTGCCCACCGACACCGTCCGTGAACACCGATTCCTGCTTGCCCCGCTTCGCGGTCGCAAGTCGGTCTGCTTCGTCATAGCTGAACTGGAAATCCCGGTTCGTCCACATTGCCCCGGGACGGGCATCGGTTCGGGCCTCCAGGCGAGAGGAACGATCGTACGCGTACACCTCCTCGACGATTGGCGGTCGTGTGGGCAAGGTCGTGCTTACCCCGTTGTCATGCGTGAGCGCCCCGTCGACCCATGCGAGTCGCTTCGTTCTGCCGAAGCGGTCCCAGCCGGGGAAGACCCCCGGATTCTGCTCCTCAAGTGAGAGCACGTCGTAGTGGCGCTTGCCATCGTGACTGAACGTGCGATCAAGTTGGACGTTTGGTAACGCGAAATCTACCACCGACACGCGGTCGAGACCGACATAGGAGTACTTGACGACGCTGGAGGGGTCGCCGGACACCAGCCCTGTCATGGTGATTTCGCGCAGCCTGCTGATGCGGTCGTCGAGCTCGCCCGCCGCGCCATAGTCATAGGCGACGAGGGTGGTGTCGTCGGGGTAGGTAGTCGAGAGCAGTCGGCTCTGGTTCGTCGTGGCCGCGGTCGACGCTGCGGTATAGGCCGATTGCACCCGGCGCGTGGGGCTGACGGGGGGGCCATCGTCGCCGCCCGAGGCCTGGACATCACCAGCATGATTCTGGTACACGGCCTTGACGTGCCACAGCGGGTCGTACCGGAACCTGACGGCGTTGAGGACTGTTGATCCAGAGACGGTGTCGTACGACTTCACCCAGTCCAACCGGCCCGAATCGTCGAACTTGCGCCGAATCAACTGAACCGAAGAATCAACCGCGGACAGCGGGATATCCGTCACGCGATCCTCGACCAGCCTGCCATGAAGGTCTCGAGCGTACGCGTGGCGCGTGGCGTTCTGGTCCGTGACACTGCGGACTTCTCCGAGGACGTTGTAGGAGTATCTCACTTTGAGCGCATTCGAAGTACCCGCCTGTCCTGTGCTCTCGTTGGGGTACCGTACTTCGTACAACCGCCCGTTCACGGCGATGAGGCTATCTGTTTCAGTGGAGCAAGTACCGACGTCGGACGTTCCGTAACGCGTGGCGTAATCGTAAATATACTCGGTGATCTGCACCGAGTCGGGTGATGCCGAGTGCAGGTGCGTGATCCGCCGAGAGATGTTACCAATGCCGTCGTAGGTGACACTTGTCGATACGTCCTCGTCGGGGCTCGATTCATTGACACCGTTGAGCACCCATCGACCCTCGGACTTGGTACTGGCCGCGTTCACGCTCGCGTCAACATGGTTGCGCACGGTCGCAATGCTCCGCCCCGCATCGTCGTACAAATGCCGTGTTACTTTTTCACGCGGATCGATCTCTTGATCGAGCAGCCCTCGGCTGTTGTACTTTACCGAAGTGACGATAGCTTTTGGGAGGGTGTCCGGGTCGGGCGGGGTCGTGGGGACGGTGGGGGGGAGGCCACCCGCGCTGTACTCGTCGACGCTCGCTTGATTCGTCCCGTAATTGATCGTTGAAGCGAGGCGGTCGCCTTCATCGTACACATAGCCCACAAAGGACTGAACCGCAACGGTAGACGTTCCGGCTGCGTTCGAATCAATAGCGCCCTCGTCATCGTCGTCCTGCGACCGCGCCACGTGCCAGCTGAGCACTTTGCGCCCCACTTCGTCGTACTCTGCCATAATCTGTTCGATGACATGGTCGTCATCGATGCTCGACGCGTGGTCCCAATTGTCGGTTGCACCGGGGTCAGCATCCTGGTGTCGATCCGTAACGTACTCGGCAGTGACGCGCCCGAGTCCATCGTAGACGCGCTTGGTTGCCAAACCGTTCGGCCCCCACTCGGCGATGGGGCGTCCCGACGAGTCTCTCCAGATGTGATTCTCCAGGAACCCGACGCTGTCGTTCGAGGGATCGATCGCGCGCTGAGTCTTGTATACCAGCCCGCGCTGGTTGTAGAACGTTGTCTCATAATGCGTTCTGTCGGGGGACGTGATGCCAGTGGGAACTGTCTCGAACACACCACGAGCCGTAATCCGATCAAGGTTGTCGTAGACAAAATATGTATGAGGCGGCTCGGGCGTACCGCCACTGGCGGGTCCTTTCACTAAGACGAGACGGTCGCGCTCGTCGTACTCACGGACATGGTCGCGGGACACGGCGCCTAACCCGGAGCACTCCCCCGTGTGCTCACGGAGCAGCGTCAGGTTCCCGTTGCCTACGCCTTGGGTCGTCGTCCCTCCGCTGTCGAAGTACATCTCGCGGACGGTGGTAAAATTAGATTCCGTTGTTCCCATCGCCTCCTCGACAATGCGATCGAGCGCGTCGTAGGTGTACTTGACTCTCGTCCCATTTGGAGCCGTTGCGATGTCAACCCGCCCCAGTTCGTCGTAGGTGAACGTCGACTCGTCACGGCACGAGGCCTCTGAGTTGTGCCATTTCTGCCCAATATCGTGCCAGACACGCGACTTCTCAACGAGACCGCTGAGATGCTGCTCAATCGTCGAACGGCTCAATTCGGTGGTGAGGGTATACGTCCCGCTCTCGGGCTCGTAGGGAACTTCGGGATCAACCTCAAAGCCGCTTGTCCGAATGGTCCGCCCGGCGGCATCGGACCACGAAACAGCTGCCGGGCCGTCGAATTCATAGCCCGACGTCTCGGACACCTGCTGCGGAAGGGTAATCGCGGCCGCATATCGGATACCGGGGCGCTCGCTGTTGTCACGCACCTGATAGTACGTGTAAACCGCCTTCCCGGACGGGCTGACAATGCTCCGCGGACGCCCCAAGAGATCGAAAGCCAAAGTTGTCGTAAGTGAACCTCCATCCGTCCACCGCCCGGAAGCTTCAATCTCCGCTTTGACCCCACTATTGGCTGGATCCTCCTTTGACAGCGGACTGGCAATGACTTCCGGTTCAGACGTATCGGAGCCGCCTTCTTGTCGAACGGCGTTCCTTGTAATAGCGACAAGAGCCCCGGTTTCCGCATTGAAGGCACGGCGAGTAAGCGAGTTATCCAATTCGATGGTCCAAGTATTAGCACCGGTGCCGTCATAGAACTCCACCTTCGAATATGTAGTGGTGCTCCCCGGACCGTTCTCAGACTCAAGCCCTGATTCTGTCGTAGTTTTGATCCAAGCGGGCGACATCCCCAAGACTTTGGTCTTGTCGATCGCCTCTCGCTCTTGGACGCCGTTATTACGGAAGCCATATGTAAACGAAGTCACTTCCTTGTCGCTGTCGGTTGAACCCAAACTGCGATACCGCTCGATCATCGTTGGCAGCCACAGCCTTGTTTGCGGGCTCCCCTCTGTACCAGTCGTTGAGCTAGTGGCTGGATAGTGAACAAACTCAACTAGCGGAATGCCGGAGACGTCGGTCAGGTCAATGTCGCTAACGTCCGTCGAGTCCGGTACGCCGATGTGCGTTTCAGAACGATGAATGCCATCGTCGTTTGCATAGGCATATCCATACATCAAACCAGTGGCGTTGATGGTAACGCTCGGCGGCGTCTGCGTAAGCGAGTTAAATGGGGTGTACACAATAGCCGACGGAGTATAGTGACGCACGCGCTCGCGGCGTCCCGCAGGACTTGTGTTTATATTATAGCCGTAAGCGTGTGCCCACCGCTTCCCATGGGCGTCTTCGGTCGCTTCGAAACGAAGGTATGGAATCGCCGCATCGCCCAGTCTCTGCATATCGTAGTACCGCTTGCGGTACACGTTTGTTGAATAGACTCCGGCGTCTGTCGAAGTTCGTTCATCGATACGAACGGTGATGCCCGCGGTGCCGTCCCAATCATAGGTGTGGTAAGAGTACTCCTGCTTGAGACCCTGGGTGCCCCCGCCGCCACCGCCACCACAGCCGCACGCCGTTTGGTTGTATTGAGCTTCCACTTTGCCGGTAGACTGATTGTATGCTACGAGCTTGTTGGCCAAGTCTACAAGCCTGTACGAGCTCAGAGGGGCTGCCAGAGAGTCGCCGTCGTTAAGCGCGAGCAGTTCAGCACTCGCCGTCGCCAATGCGTTCTCCGGCGACCATGACCCGGTACCCCCCTCGTGCGCGGCCCGCTTCTGGGCGTAGTATTCAATCTGGTCTGCATCTATTGCCAACTTGAGCTGACCAGACTTTCCGACAATATTCAGCCGCTCGTCGTCGTTTGTCCCGGCGGAGCTTGCGTCGTGGTATCGGTACTGCGTGACCGCCGAATGGTACGCATCGCTCATTATAGCGTCATTAACACAGTCGACAAGTCGGCTTGTTTTGACTTGCACGAGCTGCGGACCAGCGCCGACATCGGTGGAGAGCTCGCTCGACGCATACGACGACGCATATGAATAGTCTACCCGATCGGTGACCACCCATGTACCGGTCCCGGAAATGCGGCGCCGCACTTCGACATAGGATAATCGGCCGACCGCGGCGGAACCCGCGTCAGTGACCCAGCCAAAATAGATTTCCGCAGCCGAGTTAACCGAGCCGGCACTATACTTGTTCACGTCCGCGACCACAGCCGGCGGACGGCTATTCAATGTAATAAATGCGAGTCTTGCCGCGTTGTGTTTCAGCTCGTAGCCAAACACCCGTTGATTGCCGAATCGGTCTCGCTCAAGCAATGGCAGCCCTCGAAGCTTTGCGAGAGTGGACGGCATATCCGGCGTAGTGCCGGTGAGCATTCCGCCAAAATCTGTCACCCAGCCGCCGGGTTCCATGAGACGGAGCACTTGGCAGGACTCACCGTTGTACTCAACTGGGACTCGCGCCATGAACTGCGCTGTTGAACCACCCGACGAGTAGCGATAGCTCGGACTTCCAAACACCTGTTCATACTCAACCCTGTTTGCGACGGGGGAACCGTAGAGGGTGTACCCGGTACCGTTTGCGGCCAGTGCGCGGAAGGTGGGTGACGACCACCCCTGGCCGAGCAGGTTGCCACCCCCATCTTCTTCAAGCGCCACCTCGTCGAGGTAGATGGGATTGGAAGTGTAGTCCCGGACGAATTCGAAGTCGCTCCCGTTCAGCGTGACAGTAAGATCGACGATCCGTTCGGTCTTGGAACCGTCCGCTACAACGACCGGACAGCCGGATGTGGGAAGCGTCGGGCAGCCGTTAAGGCTGACACCCGCTTCTCCTCGCTCGGCGTAGGTGTGCTGCGGCGCTTGTTGCGCTAGGTTCCCTAATGCGTCGGTGCAGTCCTCGTGGACGGGAAGCTCCGGATACACCGCGTCAGCTCCCGTACCGATACTTCCATCTACAATCAATAGAATATCCGTAACGGACCAACTATTGGTGCGAACATCCGATGCTGGCGCCAGTCTGCGGCCGTTGATGCGAAGGGACGCGGAGCCATTGTCCAGCGTGCCTAGAAGTTGCCACTCATCCGATTGGGTGCTAGCATTGTCATTGATGGTGCAGTATGGGGGACTGCATGAGCCCGACGTATCAATAGTCCATACCCTGTGCGAAGTGTGAACCTTCCCCCATACCTCGGCAACACCGGCGAAAAGGTATGGCGACCGATACGTGGCGTCGTGCGAGCTAACAGCGACGTTGATACTGTGTACATTGTTACCTGCGTGGTAAGTAACGCTGGCGCTTCCCGCTGGAAACCCGCTCGATGTACTAATGCCGGCACTGGATTGAGCGTCACTAATGGCTTCGCTAATGACCTGCGGAGCAATGGCAATGGTATCGCACGTACAGTCATCGCCGCGGCTGGAGCTACCAGAGAACTGGACGTGCTCCAGCTGGGTGAAATCGGGAATTGAATCGTACTGACGAAAGGACCGGCGGAGGCCGCCCAAGGCAAGCCCGAGTGCCGTCAGACAGTCCTCGCACTCTCCAATGGTTGACAACGATTCGCATGGCGTGACGACGTCTGGAAAATCAGCCAATTGGTATGCCACCGTGCTCGGGTTGCCGCCGCTTTGCATGTCCGCGTACGATGACTCATTGACAAAGTGTGGAACGACAGAAGCAAACTCGGAGTACACCCCGGATAAGACCTCCGCCATCTTGGCAATGCGGTCGGGCGTGCTGTTCGACGTGTTGTTAAAGTAGTCCTCTAGGTCTTCGAAGAAGCACTCCGCCGGATACGCGGGGGTTGGAGTAGTCAGGATGGACGATTGCGGCCACTCCGCGTTCGAGCCGGGGTCTACATGATGGTGACGCGATTGGAGTTGCCGCATGACGCTAGACAGTTCAGACGCGACTTGAGCATTGCAAGTCTGGTCAGTTGACAGGGCATACATGCACACGAGTGCCGCGAAGAGTGAGCCGGCACCTGACCGGGCGTGTCGTGGCGACTGGGCTGTGCGAATGCGGCAAGTGCGATTTGATGATCGTGAATTCGGCGAGATGGTCTGAATCGCGCCAACCAGGCTTTTGTGCGATCGAAGTCCCGTGTCAATACTGTTGCGGACAGGCATGGCGAATATTCCTGTGGCGTTCGGTGCGATCAGAGCCCTTTGCCGTGCCCGTTGCGCACGGTCGATCATCCGGAGCCGTGGTGCTCGGATAACTCGGGTTGCGGTCTACTCGATTCGTGTAAAGTCGTCAAGCGGACATCGTGAACCACCGGCAGGTGTTTACCCCAGTCACGTCGCTTGACCGCTCGGTCTCTTGCCGTCAGACTGTTGTAGGCTCCCGGAGGACAGGAACCATGAACGTCCGTGTATTTTCACTCGCACTCTGGGCCTTGGCGATTGGGATGTGTGCTTCGCCCGAAGTCGGCAGTGCCAAGGCTCAGTCCGAAGCTGGGCCCGGTCAAATCGCCTGTCGCATTGGATGCGGGCCCAGCGCACTTGCGGTGGCAGGATTTTCCCGATCTCAGGCGGAGGCTTTGCTGGAGCGAATCGCCGAGAACGGGGAGGCGAGTACGGCGCTTGCATCAGCTGAAGCGGCCATGGACTCGTTGAGCGCACAGATCCGCGCACTGCATGCGCAATGGGACGAAAGCTTCCTCGACGAGACGGCCGAATCGATCGCGTCTGCCGAAACAGAACTCGCGACGCTTAGAGCCACCATGGTTCAGGCCAAGGCAACTCTCGTCGACAGCGCCCTGCAAGGCGTTTCGGAAGGCGCTCGGTCGCGGCTTGAGGGAGTGTGGCGCGCCGCCGGGACTCGATGTCCGCTGGCGGTGGCTGCCTGCGCCGCGCCCGAGGACTTGACGCAGGTGGCGTCGCTGTTCTCGAAGCTCCGCCGCAACTCGCCCGAAGAGATCTCCGCCTCCGACAACACCGCCGCGAGCAGCTGGCTTTCGCGCTCCGACGTGGCCGAGGCGCAGCACTACCTGGACACGAACGAGGGAGCCATCGCCCAGCTCTTTGCGAATTGGGCACCATGATCCGCAGGCGCGCCTTCCGCGAAAGCGACTCTGCGTCCGCCCGCAAGCGATGCCGACCCTGGCTTCTCTGGATGCTCGCCATCTTTGCGGGATGGGCTGGCTCGAATCGCGCGTGCGCGCAAGGACCCGGGACCGTTACACCAGCCGGTCAGATCGAGCTCGCCCGCTTGGTGGATCTCGCAGCCGAGCGGCTGGGGATTCCAATCGAGTACGACGCGGCGGCTCTCAAGGGCGCGGTCACGATACGCCTCGCGCAGAATCTCTCTAACGAGGGATTGTGGGAACTCACCAACCGGGCGCTGGCGGCGCGAGGATTCACGACCGTTCGGGCGCCGGGGAGCCAAGGGCTCTCTGTGGTCAAGCTGTCCGATGCCAAGGCCATGGCCGGTGTCGCCGGGCTAGGAGAGGATGTCGCGGATGCGCTGAACGGAACGCCGGGGTTCTCGGCGGAGCTGGTTCGGTTAAGACACCGAGCGGCGAAGGACGTGATCGAGACTGTCAGGATTGTTCTTTCGAAAGAGGGAGGAGCGGTTTCGGCGGTCGGAGAATCTGGGCTGCTCTTGGTGACAGACCTGACGCCGCGCGTTCGCCAAGCTCGGGCCTTGATCGAAGCCATTGATGTGGTCGATGCGACGGTAGTCGAAGAGGTTGAGACCAGGTTCCTGACCCCGGCCCAGCTCGTGCCTTTACTCCAGCAGGTGGTCGCCAAGCGGGCCGCCGCGGGCGCCGACGCGATCAAGGGCGAAGTCCTATCGAGCCCTAACACCGACCGCGTGCTGGTGATCGCGCCCGCCGAGCGGATCGAGTACTGGAAGGGCCTGGTCGCCCAGCTCGACCGGCGCGAGCCCGTCGAGACCGCGACCTACGCGCCGCGGTACTTCGGGGTCAAGGAAGTCGCGCGGCTCATGGAGCAGGCGGTCAAGGAGGGGCCGAGCGCGGCGGCGACCGACGACCGCTTCCGCGTGGTCACCGACGACCTCACGGGAAGCCTGATCGTGACCGCCACGCCCGGGCAGCACGAGCGGGTGCGTGAACTCATGGCCCGGCTCGACTCGGTGAGCACGGGGGCGCGGCGGCCCGTGCGCACCT
>CAZPPG010000078.1:0-13343 GCA_964588385.1 uncultured Phycisphaeraceae bacterium | reverse complement strand
GTCACCTTCGGCAGGTGATGCGGGAAGCCGAGGGGGAGTTCGACTTTGACGGGAAACCCCCGGCCCGTCGTGCCTTCCCAGGTACGTTCTCCCGCGGCTTCAAAGCCCGCGGCCGCCAAGTGAGCCGCCGCGGCAGCGGTCGCCGCGGCGTTCACAGGCTCGAAGTGCTGAGAGAACGGCTTGGTCACGCTGAGGCGCTCGAGGTCACGATCGCGGGCGCCCGCGTCCTGGTTGCGGTGTCCTTGGCCTCGGGAACGGGGAAGTCGTCGCCGAAGACTTCCTGAAGACGCTCGCAGGCCTTCACGGGATCCGCCGTGCGGCCCGCGAACTCCAACGCATCGGCCAGCTCCCGCATGTTGGCCTTGAACTCGTCCATCTCCTTGTCGGAGAGGCGGGAGAACAGGTCGTCGTAGACGGGGGTGGGCTTCTTGGCGATCACACGGCCGGGGGTGTTGGCGACCGCCCGAGCAAACGACTCCAACGTGCTGCGGTCGTCGGGCCGGCCGTCGATGAACGTGGAGCGGGTGAGGGGCTTCTGGATGGCGAGGAGCACGAAGGCGAGCCCCACCGGCTTGGACTTGGACTCGAACGGCAGGCAGACGTCGTTCCAGCGACGGAGGGCGCGGACGGAGCGCCGGAACTGGTCGGTTTTGGTGGCGTTGTCCTCGGTGCCGTCGAAGTTGATCTCCCGGAAGGAGTTGACGTACTCGAGCAGAGCGGGCGGGTCCGCTTCAGTCCACCCGATGTCCTTCCGGGCCAGGCGGAACTGCTCCTTCCCGCCCTCCTCCCAGACGGCGTAGCTGGTGACGTCGATGTGGAATCCGGCCTCGTAAACGACGCGGATGCAGGGCTTCTTCTTCTCGATCCGCTGGGTGTGGTCCTTGAGCGCCTCGTAGATCCACCCGCGGACCTCCTCGGCGGTGTGGTCGTCAGGGTGAAAGTCGAAGCGAAGGCCGATGTCGATGTCGTACTCCAAGTCCACGATGGGCTTGGTGCCGGTCTTCATCGTGTAGCTGCCCTGGCCCAGCTCTCGGAAGCCGGGCAAGCCGTTGTCCTTCAGGTACTTGCGGATCCGCCTGAGCACCGCGTCCCGCTTTTCGCGGAGCTCGCTGGCCATGTCGTAGTCGACCCGGATCTTCTCGTGGAACTCTTCGAACTGCTTCTGCACATCTGCCATGGTCTTGTTCTCCAACGGAGGGTAATCGCCGCGAAGGTATCCTCCGGGGAAAGGGAGGCGCACCGAATCCCGCCACTAGGAGATATGGCGAACCGTGACAGCCATGCAAATCAGGTTTTCGATGACCGGCCGTCCGCGCCTGCGCCGGCGCGGACGATGAGGTCGAGTGTCTCCCTGACATGCGGCGGGATGCTGGACCAAGCTCCGACGAGCCGGCCCAACGCCGGATCCTGAGCGCCAAGCAGGACGCCTAGACGCTTCCAGTCGGCCTGCTGAACGGCGGACCTAATCGCCGTAAACTCTCGGGATTCTTGAGCGTTTGCCCGTAGCGGTGCCGCTGATGGCGTCGTCCACGTACCACCGCAGGAGCGTCAGGCCCTGGTCGCGGCAGTAGCGCTCGATGGCGCGTTTCTGGTCCGGGATAGATTGCTCCTGGCGGTCGGTGGACCGGCGGCAGTAGCCGACGGCCACGTTGGCGTTGAGCCGCTCGGCACTGCGGCCGCGACGTTGGCTCTGGATCGGACGGGTGCTCGACATGGACGCTCCTTGGATGCGGCCGCGCCCGTGCCGCCCCGTTTGGGCGTGAGCGTCGTGGGGGCGAAGAGGGCAGCCGTGGCGTCCATGGACGCCTATCTCGCGGGCGATAGCAAGGCAGATCCGCCGATGTGGGCCCACCGTGGGCAACTCGCGGCACATGTGGGCAACCGCCCACTTGGCGCGGAATGTCGCCGATCGCCTTGCTGAGCGCGAGACGCCTTGCCCTCATGTCCGCCACGCGGGCGGATACCCCGCCCGCACATACAAGGAGCAGGTCATGAGCACGAAGTCAGGACGTCAGAGCGCACAGGCCAAGAGCACCGCAAAGGCACGCCGCGATGCGCTCGCGGCCACTCAGGCCAACCTCGACAAGATCGACGCCTCCGAACGCAAGCACGAGATCACCAGCCCCGCGATCGACCCGACCGCTCAGCAGGTCGCATCGATCGATGTCGATCCCGCCAAGGAGATGGCCGCCGCCAAGGCGCACGCCGCCAAGAGCCGGCGAGTCCGCGTCGCCAAACCGGCACGATCAACGACCGAGGGAAAGAGGAGCGCGGCGACCAAGCCCGTCAAGAAGTCCGCCACGCCGCGGTCGAAGCGCTCGGGCATGAGCGGCCTGGACGCGGCCGCCAAGGTGCTGGCGGGATCGCGCGAGCCGATGCGATGCGCCGACCTGACCGAGGCGATCCTCAAGCGCGGCCTGTGGAGCACCAAGGGCAAGACGCCCGCCGCCACGCTCAACGCCGCGATGCTCCGCGAGATGAAGGACAAGGGCCGCGCGTCGCGGTTCAGGAAGGCCGGGCGCGGGCTGTTTGCGCTTGGAGCCACCAGCGCCAAGAAGTAGATTGAGACTCACAGCCGCTCTCTCCAGCCCCCGCGCTTGGCGGGGGCATTTTTTTTCTTGGCCATGGGTTCGGCAAAAAATAGGGCCGATTGGGAAAACTGTCCCAATATTTGGCAGCCTCCCACGCTATTTGTTGCGTGATGTCTGGAGACCCGATCGCGATGGAGGTCCGAGGTGGTTGCACCTCCCTTCGCCGCAGACCTTCGGGCGTAACGCGGATTGAGATGTCCGCCAAAGCCCTTTCGTCCCTGGGAGTTCAGCATGCAGATTCTTGTGCCAACCCTGACCGCCTCGTTCCTTGCCACCATCGCCCTGGGCCAGTTGCCGGTGCAGACTCTCGCCCTGACCGGGCAGATCGCGCCCAACGGCGCGCCGTTCGCGGGACTCGGCAGCGCGCACACCAGCAACGATGGCAGCGTCACCTTTACCAGCGGCCCCAACAACACCATCTGGCGATGGACCGAGGGCGGCGGCCTCCAGCTGCTCGCCAGCTCCACGACCGTGCCGCCGGGGGTTCCCAGCGGCTGGTTCGTCGAAACCATGAACAACTCGATGGACGACGCGGGCAACACGGCCTTTACGGCCCAGCTCAATCCTGGCGTCGGTTCGGATCAAGATCGGGGTATCTGGAAAGGAACGCCCGGGTCGTTGTCTCTTGTGGCCATTGAGGGGAGCACCGCTCCCGGGACCGGCGGGCTCCTTTACGACTTCCTGACCGAGCACGGCCAGATGATGGGCACGGGCGGCACCGTCGGCTACAAAGGACTGATTCGAGGCGCCGCGCCGGGCACGGCGTGGGGCATCTGGCGCTCCGACGCGGGGGTGGCGGCGCTTGTCGCACGCTCAGGAACGGTGGCACCAGGCACCGGCGCCAATTTCGTGGGCTTCAGTTCGCCCTTCGTAAACGGAGTCGGCGACGTCATCTTCACGCACGATTTCAGCAGCAACGCCGACGGTGTCTGGAAGCACAACGGCACCACGCTGCAGGCCATCCTGGGACGGGGACCGGCTCCGGGGTTTCCCTCCGGGACCAATTTCATCGCGGCGGCCCGCCTCTGCGGCAACAACGTCGGCCAAGTCGCCTTCTTCGCCGGTATTTCTGGTGAGCCGAGCGGCGCCCTGTGGACCCTCTACGCAACCAACACCGGTGGGTCGTTTGATGTGGTTGCAACGCACGGACAGCAGGCGCCGGGTCGGCCGCCGGGCACCGTGTACGGCCAACTCTTCCCCCTCGTGCTTGGCGACTCCGGCGTCCTGCTCTTCTGTGCCAACGCGCCGGGGGCATGCATGTATGTCAGGGATGCATCGTCGACCCGACTGCTGCACCTGGCAGGAACGCCCGCGCACCCGGGCACCCTGAACTTGTCGTACAACCTCTCGGGGAATCTTCCGCGGGCGGCGGTCAACGCCCGCGGTCAGGCGATTATTGAGGTCTTGGCCCAGAGCGCCACCACGTCCGAAACCTTCGGCTCGATCGTGGGGTACACGGCCTATTCCGGGCTCTTCGCTATCGCGATGCCGGGCACCCAGATCGAGGTTAGCCCGGGCGATATCCGCACCGTTCAGAGCGCTCATGTCGGCGGACTCAGCGGCTACCCCCGCGCGTTCAACCTCTCTGACTCCGGACGCTGCGCCTTCCACGCGCACTTCACGAACGGGTCTTCGGGCGTGTTCGTAGCGGATTTCGAAGAACTGCGCGCCAGCGTCCGGTGCCCCGCGGACTTCATCGCCGATGGCTTCGTAACGGGAGAAGACTTCGACGCGTTCTCCGAAGCGTTCATCCTGGGGCTGTCGACAGCGGACTTCAACGCGGACGGCTTCGTCTCCGGCGAGGATTTCGACGGATTCACGGCCGCGTTCGAGGCCGGGTGCTGACTGACCTACGGCTTGATGTCCTTGAACGCCCAGTAGAGCCTGGGGCTCGATCCGAGCTGCTGCAATCCACGGGCCCCCGGGTGCAAACGGCCCTTGAGAATCTTGGCGAGATCTTTGATGGCCATCTCGCTTGCGCCCACGTACGAGTGGTTGAGCCCCAGCACACTGAAGTCCACGTCGCTCGCGTCGATGGTGTGCACGCCGTCCACCAGCACGGGGCTCGGGCGCGAGTCGCCGGCCCTCCGGTATCCGTGAACCAGCTTCGACGCCAGGAGGGCGCGGTCTCTCGCCGAGGCGTACAGCGTGGCCTGCTTGACGCCCTTACAGATCTCCGGGCAGGCCTCGCTGAACGTGAGGGCGTCGATGTCTGGGGCTGCAAAGACGGCCTGGTCGATGGCGCGCTGGTGCGGCGGGTGGATGTAGCTGAGCAGACCGAGCGAGTGCGCGATCGCGCGGTTGCCCATGCTGTGGGCGATCACGTGAATAGAACGCGGTGCCAGGCGCGCGCACAGCTGCACCAGGAACGAATGGAAATGGTTGTAGCTCCACTGGACGTTGGTCTCGTCGCGGAGGTACGCGCGCGGATTTGGCCGCCCGCGGGACGGCCAACTGAAGAGAATGGGCGGGCCGGGGAACTCGAGGTCGTGGGCAAGCTGCGCGGTGCGCAGGACCGCGTCCCTGAACTTTACGTTGAAACCGTGCACGAACACGAATAGCGACTTGTCGGCCGAGTCGGCGCCGAACTCTAGACGCTTGAAGAACGTGTCGGCGTCGAGCTCCTTGACCTCCTCGAGCACGATGTGCGTGTTGGGGTTGGGCTTGAACTCCAGCCGCCAGAACCTGCACGTCTCAAGCCGGCCGATCGTGTGGTTCTTCGGGATGCTGACGCGGCACACGCCGTACCGCAGGCCCGCCGTCGATCGGTGGTGGCTGTAGAACTCGCTTCCCCTCCAGAGTCTCACGGTCGTGGGCTCTCGGTCGGTCGCGTAGTACACGCGGACGAACCATGCCCGGCCGGGCGCCGCCGGGGGCGCGCCGAGTTGAGTCGCCAGCTGCCGAGCGATCGACGGCGGGGCGCTCGGCTCGGCGAGCAACGTGCGCTGCTCGCGACGCTGCAGTTCGCGGCGCTCCAGGTCCACCGACTCCCTTGGCGGGACCGTGGCCCTGGCGCCGCGAACGGCATCCGTGACCGCAGCTCCGAATTCCTGCGCGCTCTCGAAACGGGCGTCGGGGTCGATCGCCAAGGCCTTGTCGAGCGCGGTAGCGAGCCGGCGGGGGATGCGACGGTTCAGGCGCGTCGCCGGCAGCGGCGTGATGCGCGCTTTGTCCTCGAGGACCGACATGGACATGCCGCCCCGGGAGTCGGGCGCGAGGGGAAAGGCGCCGGTAAACATCTCGTACGCGATGACTCCCAGTGAGTAGACGTCGCTCCTTGGCGACAGAAGGGGGACCTCTCCTGAGGCTGCCTCAGGGCTTGCGTAGATCGGGGTGCCGACGAAACCCGTGCGCGGCGCAGGCTCGTTGCTCCAATCCGGGCGCGAGATCGCGATACCAAAGTCGATGACCTTCAGAGCATCGGCTTCGGAAACGATCATGTTGTCCGGCTTGGGATCCCGATGGATGAACCCCGCCTGATGGCACGCGTGGATGCCCTCGCATGCCTGACGGATCAAATCGGCGCCCCGCTCGAAGGTGGGCGCATCGTCCTTGAGCCGGCGTTGGAGCGATCTGCCTTCCAGGAACTCCATCACGAGGCAAGGTCGTCCGTCCTCAGTGACAAAGCGGTCGAAGACCTTCACCACGTTGGGGTGGCGCGTTGCCGACAGGGCGCGGTATTCCGTGCTCGCCAAGCTCTGGATCAAGGCGTTTCGGTCCTGCGTCCGGCGGCGCGTGGTTGCATCGGTGTCCTCAGTCACCGGGCGAACCTCTACCGGGGATATCCGCGGACTCTTGATCGCAACCCTCCCGCCAGTAGTCTCGTCTGTGCACTCGTAGACCTGTCCAAACCCACCCTCACCGACCACACCGCGGACGAGATACCGCCCGTTGAGCATGGTACCGATCGGTACGCCCGACCGAACTTCGCGCGCGGGGGCCCAGCCGGCGGTCGCCGGTTCAATACCGCGGAGCGTCGCGTGCGTCCCAAAGTCGCTCAGGCTGTGCGTGTTCATAGGCGGGTTTCAGGCGGGTCGTGCTTGGCGCCGAGAACGGATGGACTCCTTGATCGACACGGGCGTGGACCAGCGAACGGCGAGCGCGCACTGCCCCCGTCGAATGGGCACGTGCATTCATCGCTCGGAAGCGCGTTGTCGTTACGACAGGCGGTAGTTTCTCTCAGTGCGACCTGTTCGAGCATCCAGACCAATGCCCATCATCAATGATGCTTCGGAGCTTGCTTGAGCCGCGAACGAGCGGTGTGGATGCATACATTTGACTCGCACTCTCACGTGTCGAGGGCGCAGGGGGCGGATTCTGGAGAAGAACCATGCCCCGAGGACGCAGGAAGTCAGGCGAGTCGACGGTGAGCCTCGCCCAGACGCTCGACCGCTCGCGCACACGCATCCAACTGCTCCGCGCCGAGCTTGAGAGCGAGTCGCGTAACGCCGCCACCGCCCTGGCACGCATCCAGCAACTGGTCGGCAACCTCGACGGGGCGGCCATCGCGCCGGCGATGAGCGGCCGCGCCGGAGCCCGCCGGGGAAAGCCCGTACGCCGCGCGGGCGGCCAGCGCGACAAGATCATCTCGTTCCTCAAGGGCAAGAGCGACCCGCAGGCGGCCGAGGCGATCGCCTTGCACGTCGGGAACAGAGTCGCCAACGTCCGCCAGGCGCTGATGCACATGGTCAAGTCGGGGACCTTGGTCAGCCTCAAGAAGGACGGCGACAGCTTCAGGAAGCCGGGCAAGGGCGAACGTGGGGGCCTGTACGGCGTCAAGTGAGAGCCCTGCCCAGAAAGCCCGACGATGACATCCCGTTCTGACCGTCATCTTGGCCGCCCTCTCGCGGGTTTTTTTGTGTTTCGTATCAATCACCCGGCGCGGCGCAACCGAGGAGCGCCGGCGCTAGGTCACGGGCTCCCACCCCCACTCGGGGTCTTCTCTGAACTTGGTGAAGGCAATCGACCCCATGGCCCGCCCGCCGGGCATCGCCCATTCGACCCATACGCCGCAGGTGGTCTGCGCGATGGACACCGCCATCTCCAGCGCATCCGGCCCGTCGTCGTGCGCGGCGTGGGGGAACTGACGCAACTGGTTCAGCAGCGTGACGTGGCGTCTGCTGAACCTGATCCCGCCCGAGGTCACAAAGGGTTGCAGCCGCTGGATGCGCCCCAGCTTGTCGGTGGTGTGCGTAAGGTCGCGCACCGGGATCTCGACCCCCGCGATGCGGCTCCGTCGCCGCGCCTCGTCGGCCAGGAACTGCTGGAACTGGTTCACCTCGAACCCAAGCGCCGAGTAGTTCCGGCGGCGGTGGTAGGAGATGAGCGCCTCGATTAGATCGTCGGGCTTGCGGCGACGGATGTCGGCGTCGAGCACGTACAGCACGCCGGTGTCGGGGTGCTTGGCCAGCGTGATGATGGCCGTGTCGTCGCGGCTCCGACCCGCCTTGCCCAGGCTGGGATCACAGGCCCCGTACACCACCATGCCGGGGCCCAGCGCCGACAGAAGCTCGCCCTCGTCGGGATACTGGTCATCCCAGAAGTGGAAGTCGCGGTCCCCGAAGTAGCAGTCGGCGGGGTTGGTCGGTTCGTTCTGCTTCTCGCTGTTGAAGCTGGCCAGGCCGCCCGTGAGGCGCATCTCCATGAGGCTGAGGTAGCTCTCCCGCGCAGGCCACAGGACGCTCGCGCCCTCCAGCATCGCCGCGTAATTGGCATCGAAATACTTGCGCGCGGCCGCCGGCCCGGTCGCGCCCTCGAAGCTCTCCCGGCTGTTGAAGACCGACTCCCAGGCCTGCCACAACTCCTGCCGGTGCGCCCACGACTCGACGGCCTTGTACACCCGCCCCGTCCACCCCGGGCTCTTGGCGGGGTCGACGAGTGCGGCCAGCAGCGAGTCGAAGTGGACGATCGTCCCGACCACGACGATGTTGGTCACCCCCGACCCCGCCTTGAGCACGGCCTTGGCGAACCACTCGGCCAGGTTGGCCCGCTGGTCGGGGCTGCGGGCCATCACCTCGTTCTCGAGGTCGTCGCCGATGATGAGGGTGGGACGGTCCTCGCGGTGCCGACGGCCGCGGAGCTTGCTGTCGACGCCCAGGGCGCTGACCTTGACGCCGTTCCCGGTGATGATCTCGCCCTTGCGCCAGCGCACCGCCCGCATCGAGGTCGGCGGCACGCGGCAGGCGTTGGGGAAGTCTTCCTTGAGCCTGGTGTTGGACTCCAGCTCGTGCTTGACGTGGGAGAGATGGCCCATGGCCTGCTCGGCGGTGTCGGAGAGAAGCAGGATGTAGGGCTCCTTGTTGAAGCAGACGCACCAGAGGATGCAGGCGAGGGAGATCAGGGTGCTCTTGGCGTGGTCGCGGGGCGCGGCGATCGCCAGGCGCGCTCCCCTTTGGGTGCTGGCGGATTCGAGCAGCTCGAAGAGCTCGATGTGCATCCGCGAGAACTCCAGCTTCGCGTAGGCCGGCAGGTAGGTCTGAAGGAAGGCGCGCAGGGAGTGCTCGGTCGCCTCGCGGCGGGCGGCGCTGATCGTGCGGAGCGCGGCCTGCCGCAGCGCACCGTCAGCGTTCGGGCCGCGGGAGCTCCGGGGGTTGAGGGAGTTGGCAGGGCTGGAGGTCAAGGTTGTCGGCGGCGTCTCCATTGCTCGTGTCCTTGCCTTGAATCTGCGTGATCTGCCGCAGGCGCGCCCGGATCGACAGGCGCGCCACCGTGTCCCTGACCTCCGCCAAGGCCCCCAGGCGCGAGCCGTCCCTGGCCGTGTCCGAGCTCACGATCGACTCGACCCGCGCCAGCTCGGCCTCGAGTTCGTCAAGGCCAGGTGCCTCAAGCGCGACCTCGGCGCCGGTCCAGATCTCGCCGCGGAACTCCTGCGGGGCCGTGGGCAGGTACCCCAGGCGCTGAAGGCTGGCCACCAGGTCGCGGCTGATCCCCCAGCACGAGCGCTCGGCCTCGACCTTCACCGCGGCCGGGGTGTCGCGGTCGCGGGCGATGCGGCGGAGGCGTCCCACCGCCAGCTCGGCCTGCCCGACCAGGTGCCCCACCATCTGCGGGACCAGCGCGGGGTCGGCGACCAGCGCGTGGCTCTCGCGGATCGCGCGGCGGTCCCGCTCGATGGTGCGCTCGGAGATCTTGAGCACCTCGGCGATCTCGACCGCCGAGTAGCCGTCCGAGGTCAGGTGCTCGACCACCCCCCGACGCTCACTGCTCCCGAGGCTGGTTCCGGCGATGCGTCCGGCTTGTATCTCCCGGATCAGGGCAATGACGGAGCGCTCGGGTCGCTCAGCCGCCAACAGGGGCGCTGAGGTGTCTGCGCGAGCCGGGCCGTCCGAGCGTGGAGATGATGACTTCTTGCGCGCGTTCACGCGCCGTCCCGCGTCGGTGCATGGGCGCTTGCGACATCCGCACGCCCGGCGCCCGTCACCCTGATGGCGCTCCGGCGATACTTCCTCGCAATCGCGGAGCTCACCGCGTCCTCGCCCGCAAAGGCGATGTAGCGCCGCACGATGACGTCGCAGTACGTCGGGCTGATCTCGACCGCGAAGCACCGACGACCGAGCTTCTGCGCGGCGATGATCTGGGAGCCGCTCCCCGCGAACGGCTCGTAGCAGACCTCCCCGGCCCGCGTGTGCTGCCGCATGGGGATGGCGAAGAGCTCGACGGGCTTGCTGGTCGGGTGCTCGGTGGCGTGCCCCGGCGAGACCGTCGGGATGTGCCACACTGTCGAGGGGAAGTCCTTCACCCGCCGCGGGGGTTTGTTGGGCTGGACCCAGCCGAAGAAGCACGGCTCGTGCTGCCACGTGTACCAGCTGTAGGTCAGGATCGGCCGGTCCTTGGCCCAGACGATCTGCTGATGCACGAAGGCGCCAGCCTTCGCCCAGGCCTCCTCCACCATCGCCTGGCGCTTGGAGGCGTGCCAGCAATACCACGCCGCGTCGGGACGAACGGCATGGCCGACCGCGACCCGGATGAACTTCTCGTAGAGGTCGGGGTTGGCCTCGGGGTCGTCCCAGCTGGTGGGGGTGACGCCGTAGCTGCCGCGCCAGTCTTTGTTCTTGCCGGCGCGCCGCACCGTGGAGGCGGCGCGAAGGGCGCGGCCGGCGCGGGGCGCGAGAGCGCCCTTCCGCGCGGGATGGTTCAGGCCCGTGTAGCCGACCCGATATGGCGGATCGGTCGCAAACAGAATCGCCCGCTGTCCGTCCATGACACGCTTCACCTGCGCAGGGTCGGTCGAGTCACCGCAGAGCAGGCGGTGTTGGAGCCGCGGGTCCTTCCCCAGGACGATCAGGTCGCCGGGCGTGGTCACGGCCGGGCCGGTCTCGGCCATCGCGGCCTCGACGTCGAAGGTCTCCTCTCGCTGGTCCTCGCCCTCATGAAGGATTCCGGCGATGAGCGCTGCGGCGTCGGCGGTCTCGAAGCCCGTCAGCGAGACGTCGAAGTTGGGAATGTGGACCAGTTCGTCGAGGAGGCGGGCGAGTTTGTCCTGATCCCAGTCCCCCGCGATCTTGTTGAGCGCGATGTTCAGGGCCTTCTCGCGCTCCAGCGGCAGGTCCACCACGCTGACGTCGACCTCGGTCGCGCCCCGCGCAAGCAAGACTTTGAACCTCTGGTGGCCGCCCACAAGGTGGCGGGTGCGCTTGTTCCAGACCAGGGGCTCGACGCAGCCGAACTCATCGATCGACCGGGCGAGCTTCTCGTACTCGGGGTCGCCGGGCTGGAGGTCCAGCCGCGGGTTGTACGGCGCAGGGTTGATGCGGGAGACGCGGATCGGCTCGATGCGCATGGCGGAGTCCTTCCTGTGGCGCGACGCGAGTCGCGTGGTTGACAGGGAAACTATCCGCGTGCGCGCGATGAACACAGCGTGCGCAACCGCGTTGCGATTGGAGTGTGATCTAGATCACAATTGGCGACGATCGGGCTCGCCGAGCAGCGCTGACCACGCCGCGGCGGCGGCCTTGCCCTTGCGCGGGAACTTGCCTGATCGCGCCGTAGCGACGAGCAGCCTCACCTCGTGCCGCCCATACCGCCAGGTCTGATTGCCGCGCGTGGACCCGCGCACCTTGGCCCGCTTGCGGATGTTGTCGAACATGGAGGGGCTGATCCGTTCCCGTTCCTCCTGCAGTCCCGTCTCCTCGATGAGCTCGGCCTTGGTCCAGCCCGCGGGCTTGTCGGGGCGCTTCGGGTCCTCGAAGTCCGCGGCCTGCAGGAAGCACCGGGCGTCGTTGATGGGTCGCATGTGCCTGGTCCACTCGGCCGCGGCGATCGCGTGGGGGCGGGCGCCGGCCCGGAACACGATCCCGCGCACGCGATGCAGGTTCATGCGGAGCGTGCTGGTCCACCGGCGAGGCAGCGGAACAACGCCCTGGAGCAGCGGGATGAGCTTGGGCAGCATCCGAATCGCGTCCTCAATGTGCGATCTCCAGCGGTCATAGTCCGTGGCCAACCCGTCATGAAGCTCCCTCCATCGCGTCCGATCCCGCATCATTTCGCCCCATACCTGCCGCGCCTCGCGCGTGTTCAAGGGCCCATCGCCCGGCCGGGAGCGGCCGCGGCAGGACTCCAGATAGTCCTTGAACTTAGGCTGGGTGCGCGGCCACGGCTCGCCGGTCGGGAAGAAGCGGTCGAGGTCATCCCGCGATGCGGCCAACGAATGGGAAAGGCATTCAATGTCGATCAGCGCGGTTGTCAGCGCGGCAACGGGGGCGGGCTGAATGAGCATGGAAAGACTCGAGACCACATCCAGGTCCCGCGGCAAGTGTCGCTTGACCATGCGTGGATTCTATTGGCAGGCAGCGACTTGTGGCGTGGAGTAGGCGGCTTTGGCCGTTCCTGTCCCTAAGCGAGGTGACGGCATCGGAGCAGGCGGTGCTGGAGCCTGGGATCCGTTCCCAGCACGATCAGGTCGCCGGACTTGGTCACCGGCGGCCCGGCGTTCTTGATCGCATCCTCGAGGTCGAAGGTCTCGGCCCTCGACTGGTCGCGCTCGGCCAAGAGGTCGGCGATCAGCGAGTCGGACTCGCTAGTGTCGAAGCCCTTCGAAGCCCCTAAGAGTGACGTGAAAGTCCGGCACGCGCGCGAGCTCTTCGAGCAGTTCGGCCAGCTTCCCCTGGTCCTAGTCGCCAGAGATCTTGTTGAGGGCGACGTTGAGCGCCTTCTCGCGCTCAATGGGCAGGTCGACCACGCTGACGTGCGCGTACGTGGCGCCATGAGCAATGAGCACTTTGAGGCGCTGGTGGCCGCCGACCAACTGGCCGATCCGCATGTTCAGCGTCTCTCCGGGCCGCCGGTCACGGCGTGGGTTGTAGGGGCCGGGTTGAGGACGCGGCTCGGAAGATGTTTGAGAACCATCGCGCACTCCTTGCTCCGGAGGTGGCTGATGGCACCGGAAGGCTAGCGGGCTGGCTTGTGCAGTCAAATCCAGCGACGCTGTGTAACGCCTGGGGTACCGCACGCGATCAATAGGTGAGCGTCATCGCCGTCAACATCGGCCGCACGCCGCATGGTTTCGCGCACCGCCCCGCGCCGATTGCGGCTTTTGGCTAAGAAGAGGGAACTCTCGCTGCTCTCCTGTTCCTTCTCCCCCCCCCCCCCCGAGGAACCGATGAAGCGCGAAACGAGAACCACCGTCAGGGCTGCCGCTTCAAGTTCGCGTCGCGGCGCCGGTGGACGCAGACGTCAGCGTGGGACGTCGCAGGCCGACGGCTTCGGCCGCACGTTCGACGCGGTCCGAGACACCCTGGACTTCCGCGACCTGAT
>CAZPPG010000077.1:0-13346 GCA_964588385.1 uncultured Phycisphaeraceae bacterium | reverse complement strand
GTCGCGCTCGGCATGGACGATGGCCTGGCAGAGATCTGCAAACGGAGCATCATCGAAGCTCCAGACGTCGGAGTGGATATAGACACCCAGACGATTCTGACCGATCTGGCGCTCGATCAGGCGGCCGTTGCCGGCGATGAACGCGGCATGCAGAAACTTCTCGCCCGGCATGCGGACGACCTTCCTCTCCGGACCGGGCCCGTAAGAGGTGACGACGTTCCAGCCGGGCTGGGCGAGACGCGCGATATCAAGAGCGATCTCTCGGGGTTCGGGCGTGCGCATGTGGTCGGGGTAGGCGAGGGCGAGATTGCCGATCACGTGGACCATGTCGGGAGCAACCACTGTGCGATAGTCGTTGCCGCGAGTCCAGGGCTCGCGCGTGCCGGGCGC
Organism: uncultured Phycisphaeraceae bacterium; assembly: GCA_964588385.1. Taxonomy (GTDB): domain Bacteria; phylum Planctomycetota; class Phycisphaerae; order Phycisphaerales; family UBA1924; genus JAHBWV01. The sequence goes on along the minus strand of CAZPPG010000077.1, from coordinate 12,956 downwards.
GATGCGATACTCACAGCGGACGCGCTGCCCGGGCGCGTGTGAGATGGTCCAGGTCCGCGGTCCGGAGCGTGTGATCGCCACCGGCTCACCCTCGTCGGTCATCGCGGCGATCGACGCGATGTCCGCGGCCGGCTCGTCGATGCCGCCCCACTGCTCGGGCAATGAGATGGTGCTGGACCCGTCCTCCTCGCCCTTGAAGTCGAGTCCGACGGAAAGGGCGGGCAGTTCGCCCCGCTCATACGCCAGCGTATAGGAAAGGTCGGGGAGATCGCCGGGCGTGTGGACTACCCCCTCGGAGCCGGCGGCGGCCCGCACAAGGATGCCCAGGAGGGCGACGGCGAGGACGCGGATAAGTTCGATGAGTGCTGCCATGGGAATGATCGAAAGCGGCGGGCAATGGTCCGGCGCTGAGGCGGAGCCGAGGTCCAGACCCCTGTTCTACAGAGATCAGATGCGGTCGGAGGCGGTCTCCGTCAGGGAAACGGCGAGAAGGCCGTGTGATTGCCGCGAAGGTGCGAATGGACGGGAGAGGATCGGAACAGAATGACAGGAGCAGGACTGATGGGTACGCTGGCGCGAGATGAACACAACCCCTTCTCCGCTCTCGTATTGGATGCCTTGTTGCCGGAGGCCCGTGCCCGCGGCGGGACTGTTTGTTGGCATTCTGTGGACATTTCTTTCGTCCCTCGCCCTTTCGGCGTTCGCCGGGGACGCGAGCACGGATGTGCCGCAGCGGATGCTGGTCTTCAGCCGCACGGCGGGGTTCCGGCACGACTCGATCACCGTCGGGGCCGAGGCGCTGATGAAGCTGGGCAAGGAGATGGGGATTGAGGTGGAGTGGTCGCAGGAGGGCGCGATCTTCCGCGATGAGGAACTCGCCCGGTTCGGCGTGGTCGTGTTCCTGAGCACGACGGGAGACGTGCTTGATGACGCCCAGCAGGCAGCGATGGAGGGATTCATCCGGGCGGGTCGCGGCTGGGTGGGCATCCACGCGGCGGCGGACACGGAGTACGAGTGGGCGTGGTACATGGGCCTTGTGGGAGCGGCCTTCAAGAGCCATCCCGCGACGCAACCGGCGACGATCCACGTGGTCGATCGCACCCATCCGTCGACGCGTCACCTGCCCGCCCGGTGGACACGCACTGATGAGTGGTACGACTACCAGAGGAGTCCGCGCGGCAACGTCCACGTCCTGATGACGCTGGATGAGTCGAGCTACGAAGGCGGAATCATGTCGAAGGAGCCGCCGTTCGATCATCCGATCGCGTGGTGCCACATCTACGACGGAGGCCGGGCGTTCTACACCGGCCTCGGGCACACGAAGGAATCGTTCGCGGAGCCGGCGTTCATCGAGCACCTGCGCGGCGGCATCGCGTGGGCTCTGGGCGCCGATGCGACAGCGGCTCACGACGCGGGCGGCACGGCGAACGACAGCTACGAGGTCGTGACCATTGATGACCAGACGCGGGATCCGATGGAACTGGCGATCACACCGGACGGACGGGTGATCTTCATCGAACGCGGCGGGCTTGTGAAGATCTGGTCGGAAGATGCGGGGACACGGGTCGCCGGCGCACTGAACGTGACGACGGAGCTGGAAGACGGCCTGTTGGGCATGGCGATCGATCCCGCGTTCACCGAGAACGGATGGATCTACATCTACTACTCGCCGGTGGGAACCAAGGCGCACAATCGGCTCTCGCGATTCACGATGGTCGGAGACACGCTGGACATGGCGAGCGAGCGCGTGGTGCTCGACGTGCCGACGCAGCGCCTGGAGTGCTGCCACAGCGGCGGATCGGTCGCGTTCGGTCCGGACGGGCTGCTGTACCTCTCGACGGGCGACAACACCAATCCATTCGCGTCCGACGGCTTCGCGCCGATCGACGAGCGCGCGGGGCGGATGCCGTGGGATGCCCAGAAGAGCAGCGCGAGCACGGGCGACCTCCGCGGAAAGATCCTCCGAATCAGGCCGCTGGATGCGGGCGGGTACGAGATTCCCGATGGCAATCTCTTTCCGAAGGACGGCTCGGGAGGAAGGCCGGAGATTTACGTCATGGGCTGCCGCAATCCATTCCGGATCGGCATTGATCCGGTGATGAACTGGCTGTACTTCGGGGATGTGGGTCCGGACTCGGACTCTGAATCCGCGGAGCGCGGGCCGCGCGGGCACGACGAGTTCAACCAGGTGCGCCGGGCGGGCAACTTCGGCTGGCCGTACTTCATCGGCAACAACAAGATGTATCGCGATTACGACTTTGCAGCAAACAAGCCGGGCGACGCGTTTGATCCCGACGCGCCCGTGAATGAGTCGCCCAATCGGACGGGCACGCGTGAGTTGCCTCCGGCGACGCCGGCGTGGGTGTGGTACCCCTACGGGAAGTCGAGCGAGTATCCGGTGATGGGCTCGGGCGGCCGATGCGCGATGGGAGGGCCGACGTATCGAAGAGCATGGATGCAGGAGCGATACGGCGATCTCGACGAGCACGCGCTGCCGCCATCGATGGACGGCGTCACGTTCATGTATGAGTGGGCCCGCGGCAAGCTCTACGCCGTGCGGACGGACGAGGAGGGGAACGCCCTGGAGATCGAGCCGTTCCTTTCGGATCGCACGTTCCTTCGGCCACACGAGCTTGAGCTCGGGCCCGACGGGCGGCTCTATCTCATCGAGTGGGGAAGCGAGTTTGGCGGGTTGAACACGGACTCCCGGATCTCACGCATTGACTTCCATGAGGGCGGAAAGCGCCCGCCGCGTGTTGTGGTCAGCGCGAGCGTGACGGACGGTGCGGTGCCGCTGAAGGTGGAGTTTGACGCCTCGGCGAGCGAGGCGAGGTCCGGGGCCGGATCGGGCAAGGCGCTGGCGTTCACGTGGGACTTTGATGGGGATGGAGAGTCCGACGCCGAGGGTGCAAAGGTCACGCACACGTTTGAGGGCGCTGGCGAGAAGCGAGTTGTGGTTCGGGCCCGCGATAGCGCGGGGATCGAGGGTATCGGACGCGTGGAGGTTCACGCGGGGAACACCAGGCCGCGCGTGCGCTTTGAGTTGCCTCAGGCCGGTTCGCTGGTGCGTGAGGGCGAGCGCGTGACGTATCGCGTGCGCGTCGAGGATCCGGAGGACGGGCGCAACATCGACAACGGGCGTGTCAAGGTCGAACTGGGGCTGAAGCGAGGCAACCTGGTGACCGTGATCGATGGAGCGGATGGCGTCTCCGGCGAGTTGCTGCTCGGGCCCGAGCCGGAAGGCGACCCCAACACCAAGCCACAGATCGTGCTGACCGCCACATACACGGACAAGGGGAGCGCGAGCGTGGGGGCTCTGAGCGGGCGAGCCGAGGTGACGCTTCAGACGCGTCGGATCGAGGCCGAGCGCGCAACCGCGACCAAGGGGACGCAGGTTGAGTCGAAGAATGATGCAACGGGCAAGCCGACGACCGCTCTGGCGTTCATTGAGGACGGGGACAGCGCGACGTTCTCGCCCGTGCGCATGGATGGGGTTCGCGCCGTTCGTGTGCGCGTCTCCTCGGCGACCTCGGGCGGTGTGGTCGAGATGCGGGTTGGAGGCGCGAAGGGTCAGTTGATCGGCGTCGGCCAAGTCGCGTCTACCGGCTCGTGGACAACCTGGAAAGAGATCGAGACCCCGGTTGTCACGCCGGGAGGCACGCACGATCTCTGGCTCACGTTCCGCGGTGAGAAGGGGTATTTGTTCAATCTTGATTGGATCGAGCTGGTCACCGAGGATTGACCCGGCGGGGCGTCTTTGGAAGTCCAACAATGAGGGCCGTTTTATCCGGTTCCGGCGGTGAGCATCCGCCGCCCGTCAGGAGTCCGTCCATGCGTCATGCGTCCGCCCGTTCCGTGCTTCGGTTGATCGCGCTCTCGGGGGCGCTGGCATTGGTTTCGCCTCTCCTTGCAGGCTGTGAGTCGGGCGACGAGGGAGGAACCGAGCCGAGATCCGGGGTGCTGGGACTGATGGGTGGGCGCACGTCCAACGCACCGTGGGCCGGACCCGTGACGCTGGATGGGGACGTGTCAGAGTGGCCGAAGGAGACGGTCGCGTTCGCCGACGACGCGTACCTCTATCTGCGGTTCTCTGTGGAGGGCGACACGCGTGCGCTGCAGGCATCTGACCAGAGCGTGACCGTGCACCTGGATATCGACGGCAACGGTGGCACGGGCGCGACGCTGCTCGACCCGATCGATGCCGCGGGCATGGGCGTGGACCTGGAGATCACCTTCTCGCCCCGCAAGCCCGACGGGTCGCTCGCGAGCGGGGCCGCGGCTTATGTCGTGGACGCGACGGGCGCTCGCGCGCAGGTCCCCACTGCCGCTCTGGACCTTGCCTTCACGCCGACATACGCGTCGCAGTGGTACGAGATGAGGATCTCTCGCCATGTCGCGACGGGCACGGACACCACCGCGCTCGAGAGCGACGGGCCCTGGGAGGGGATCATCACGCTGGCGGATGACCGTGGTGAGCTTCGCGGCTGGTCTGATGCGTTCCTGGCGTCGAAGCCCGTTGCCACGGAGCAGCCCCCTCTTGCGGACGTGGCGCTGCCGGCGAAGCCGACGGGCGCGATCCGTGTGCTGAACTGGAACATCCACCGGAACGCGCCGGAGAAGAGCGCGGCGGGATTCGTGCGGGTGATCGAGGCCGTGAGACCGGACGTGGTGCTCCTCCAGGAGTGGGAGACAAAGGAGCCGGCGCAGATCGCGCGCTGGTTCACCGAGCATGTTGAGAGTCCGACGGGCTCGTGGCACGCGCTGCATGGCAAGTCGTGGGGCGTGGCGATTGTGGCGCCGCACCCGATCACGCCGCTGATCATCGATGGAATCGAGTTCCCGCACAACGGACGTGATCACTCGGCACGGCTGGTGGCGGGGGTTGTGCCGCTCGCGGTCGGAGATATCGTGGTCGGGAGCACACACCTGAAGTGCTGCGGCTCGGCGACCAGCGCGGAGGACGCGACGCGGATCGCGGAGGCGCGGATGATCTCAAAGACGCTGGGAAAGGCGGTTGAGGGCGATCCGACGTGGATCCGCGTGCTGGCGGGCGACATGAATCTCGTGGGGACGCGCACGCCACTGGAGGAGATCGGGCGCGGGTTGGATGTGGACGGCTCAGACCTCGAGATTGCGCCTGTGCGTGTGCTTGGTGATCGCGCGACCTACACGTGGGTGGACTGGGGCACGCCGTTCTCCCCCGGGCGGCTTGACTGGGTGCTCTACAGCGGCGCAGGAAGCACGGTCGAGAACGCGTTCTCGATCGACACGCGCCGACTGAGCGAGGCGTCGCTGGCGCGGATGGGTCTGGACCGCGAGGATTCGGGCTCGAGCGACCACCTGCCGGTGGTGGTGGATGTGAGGATCAGGAAGTAAGAGCCAAGTCACGAAGTCACGCAGTCATTGAGTCAGTTGCCGTTCATGGATTTCACGACGCGCACCTCGCCATCGCCCGCGTGCGCCACGATGCCCAGATCGTGCAGAGCGATCAACGCTGCTTCCTGTTCGGCCTGCTTCTTTGACTGGCCCCAGCAGGGCTCGAACCTGCGGCCGGCGATCTCGACGCAGACCTTGAAGCATTTGGCGTGGTCCGGGCCCTTTTCGTCGAGCACCTTGTACGTCGGCGTCTCGTTGAACGTCTGCTGCGCGTGCTGCTGGAGCACGGACTTGTAGTTGTGCTGGTGGCCGCTCTCCGCGGCGCGATCGACAAGGCCGAGCAGCAGCGGGCGCAGGAATGCGCGGGACGCCTCGCAGCCTCCGTCGATATAGACCGCCGCGATCACGGCCTCAAGGACCGCGGCGGCAAGCGATGGGGGAAGGGCCTCGACGCGGGCCGTCTGCATCCCCTTGCCGAGTGAGAGCAGCGAGTCGAGTCCGAGCTGCGACGCGATCTGTGCGCAGGTGCGCCGTGAAACAATCGTGGACTTGATCTTGGTCATCTCGCCTTCGAGCAGGTTGGGGAAGCGCTCATAGAGCATCTCACAGACCACCAGCCCAAGGACTGCATCGCCCAGGAACTCCAGACGTTCGTTGGAGTTGAGACGGTCCTCAGAGACCGACGCGTGCGTGAGCGCCAGGTCGAGCAGCTTTTGCTGCTTGAAGGTGTAGCCGATCGCGGCTTCCGCCGCCCGCAGAGTGGATGTGTCCATTCGTCCGCCTGCCGCCCGCTTGGGGCCGGCCCTCCGTCGCGGATGGTGCATATCCATCCGTTGCTTGCGGACGCGGGCGCTCATCTGTCGTCCGTGCGAACACCGAACGGATTCGACGGCAGAGGAGCGGACGCGTCTGCGGCCGGGCCTAGACCCGACCGAATCAAGATACACGCATCGGCGGTTTTGATCCAGCCAATCGATCCTTCGGTATCCCGGATGGAGGACGACACGTCCTATAACACGTAGACCTGACCGAACCCGGGCGTGGGTACGGGGCACCATGGGGCGGCAGCGTGAGGGACGCGGAGTGGTCAATCGGCCGATTCGAGGCTATTGTCTCTGCCCCACGCGTCCCGCTCTTTGCAGATCGGGGTTGGGGCTGTTCCAGGAGACGTTTATGCACTATCCACACCGCATCAGCCGCCTGAAGAGGAAGCGTTCCATCGGCTTCCGGGCGCGCATGAAGACCAAGAACGGGCGCAAGCTGATGAACCGCAAGCGTGCGGCCGGCCGCTCGTTGAACGTCGCGGACAAGTAGTTTTTCGCGACTCCTCTTCGTTAGAGCCGATTCCCCTCGCCTCGGCATTGCCGGGGCGAGTTTGTTTTTGGGCCGGCGCCAACTCTGTGAGGACGAGCGAGCGGATCACGTCAGCCCGCGCGTCGCTCCGCCGTCGACGAGCAGACTCGTGCCGGTGATGAACGATGCGCGTTCGCTGGCGAGGAAAGCGACCGCCGCAGCGAGTTCCGTGGGGTCGCCGAGGCGTCCCAGGGGGATCGCATGGGGCAGCATGGCGTACTCCTCGGCGGGCGTGCGGCCGGAGGCCTTGGCACGGGCCTCCGAAAGGTGTGTCAGGCGATCCGTCGCGTGCATGCCAGGAAGAACGCAGTTGACGAGGATGCCATGCGGCCCCAGTTCCGTCGCGAGCGTCTTTGAGAGGCCGTGGACCGCGCCGCGCAGGGCGTTCGAGAGCATGAGGTTATCGATCGGCTGCACGGCGGAGGTGCTGGTGATCGTGATGATGCGCCCCCACTTCTTCTGCTTCATGTGCGGGATGCACAGACGCGAGAGGCGAACGACGTTCATGAGCGTCGAGTCGATGGCGGCCTGCCAGGCGTTCTCATCCGCGGCATCGAACGGGCCGGGGGCGGGACCTCCAGAGTTGTTGATGAGGATGTCCGTGCCCCCCCACCGCCTGGCGACCTCCTGAACGACGCGCTCGCAGTCGGCGGCTTTGGTGACGTCACAAGCCAGGCCGAGGGTCTGGGCTCCGGTGTCGGCGGCTATCGCTCGGGCGGCGGCGACTGCGGCGTCGGCGGTTCGGGAACTGACGCAGACGCGGCATCCCTCGGACGCCAGAGCGTGAGCAACGGCGTACCCAAGCCCCTTGGAAGAGGCGGTGACGATGGCGACTTTGCCGGAGAGTCCCAGGTCCATTCGTGATCCTTCCGGAGGAGGCGGACAGCGACGGGGGATGCTATCTGGATCGGAATCGGGAACCTGATGACGCCGGGTGCACAATCTGGTATTGTGGTCAGCGGGCCATTTCGGCCCATAAACGGCGCTGAGGACGACCATGACTGGCGAAGCCGCGGGCAAGACGTGCTGCAAGTGCAATATCGATGTCTCTCAGGCCAAGCGTCACAAGGACGCCAAGGGTCGGTACTGGTGCGAGCCGTGCTTCGCGAAGGCCGCGGCAGAAGCGAAGGCAGCTGGCGGAGCGGCCAAGCCTGGCAAGGCACCGGCAGGAGCCGGCGCGGGTAGCGGCGGGACACCGGCATGGCTCTCGGGCAGTGTGGCCGTCGAGGGCAAGCGGTGCACGGCTTGTGCCGCCGCGATGCCAAAGGACGGCGTGATCTGCACGTCTTGCGGGCTCAACATCGAAACCGGCAAGCCGCTGGCGACGAAGGTGATCGCCGCGCCGAAAGACAAATCCGACAAGTCGTCGAAGCGATCAAGGAAATAAAAGAGGCCACCGAGGAGCGGCGTCGCAAGACAACGGATGGTCCGATGCTCGATGGGTCGTTCAGCGCACGCCGATCGGCAGCGGCTGCGGGCGCACCACGTGGGTCGGCTGCACCGCGATGTTCAGCGGGATCCGCTTGCCGTCCGGGCCCTTGGGCGGGATGCCCTCGTTGTCGATGTGGCGCTGGATCGCCATGATCCCCTCGATGAGCATCTCGGGGCGTGGCGGGCAACCAGGGACGTAGACGTCAACGGGAATGTACTGGTCGCATCCCTGCACCACGGCGTAGGTGTCGAAGACGCCGCCGGTGGAGGCGCACGCGCCCATGGAGATGACCCACTTGGGCTCGGTCATCTGCTCGTAGATGCGCTGGAGGACGGGCATCATTTTGACGCTGATGCGTCCGGCGACGATGAGCAGGTCCGACTGGCGCGGGCTGAATCGCATGACCTCTGCGCCGAAGCGGGCCAGGTCATAGCGGGAACAGGCCGTGGCCATGAGTTCGATGCCGCAGCAGGCGGTCGCGAAGGGCATTGGCCAGATGGACGAGCGGCGGGCCCAGTTGATCACGCGCTTGAGCTGCGTGGTCAGGATCGCGTCGGTGGGAAGTGCGGCTTCGATGCCCATGGGGGGAACTCCAGAGGGGGAAGTCTAGGGGCAATGGGCAATGGGCAATGGGCAATGGGCAATGGGTTAAGGCAGAGGCTCGATCGCGGCCATGGCGGGTTCGATCTCGGAGACCTTCAGGATGCACCGGGGGCCAAGTCCCGGCCCGCGCTGGGCGAGGTAGACGTAGCGGATGTTGACCCGGGCCGCGGCGAGGGCCGCAGCGATCTCCCGAAGAGCGTTGGGGCGGTCGGACATGTCCACAACCACCACTTCCGTTTCGACGATCGGGCTGACACCCGAATCGACGAGGGACTCGCATGCGTGGCGGAGGGTCTCCGTGTCGCGGCCGATGATGCGGACGACGCCGCGGCTGTTGTGCTCGGCGACACATACGGCCGAGGGCTGGGCGCCGTGCTGGTCCAACGCCCCGAGAACGCCCGCGAACTCACCCGGACGCTGGTCGAGATAGATGGAGAACTCGGTCTGTCTTTCTGCGTGCATGAAGTTCCTGGGTTTGAGGACAGGAGGGTTCTGTGAAGGGACGATGACCCGGTCGGCCCCTTGAAAGGGGTGCCGAAGGTCGGGGCCGTGCCGGCCTCAGTCGCGCGGGGTGTACCCGGACGGGCGCTTGGAGTTGGTTCTTTCGTCGCTGCCGAAGATGGCCTTGTCAACAAGGCTGTTCGAGCGATTGGAGGGCTGGACGGCCATTCCGTCCGCACCGATGCCCTCGGCCTTCACAACACGCTTGTAGCACCCGCCGCAAACGACAAGCACGGCGCAGGCGCCGAGCGTGAAGCAGACGGGAGCACGGAGGCTTCGAAGGCGGTCCAGCATGGGCAGGATGTTATTCCGGCTTCCGGCGGTTCCGGTTCGCGCCCGAGCGATTCTTGGCACCGAAAGCGGGCTTCGGTCCCCCTCTGGAACGATCGGAGCCACCGACGGGGCCGGTGCGCCGCCCGCCACTTCTGGCACCCGGACGGGCCTCTGGCCTTGCGGCTGGCCGAGCTGAGGGACGCGTTGGCGGCTTGGCAGGGGGCCGCGAAGCGGGCTTCGGTGGCGGCTTCGCGACGGACGGGGCGTCGGAGCGGCTCACCGTGCCGCTCCCGCTGCGGCGAGTCGAGCCGGGGGCTGGCCGCGCCGCTCGGGTGCTCAATCGGGGCTTGCGTTTCCCGGCCTTGGCGGTCGTCCGCGGACGATCTGGCAGTTCCCTGGGCTCGGTCGCCCCGCGGCGCAACGCGACAATTTCGTGCCGATCAAGTTCGCGCCACTCGCCCCGCGCGATGCCGCGCAGAAGAAGCGGGCCGAAGGCGATCCTTTCCAAACGCTTGACGTGGTGACCGATCTTGGCCAGCAGATCCTGCACGGAGCGACCGCGGGACTCGCGAAGAGTGATCCGGAGGAGGGTCTTTCCGTCCTCGAAGCCGATGATGGCGACGGGGGGCGGCTCATCCTCGCTTCGCTTCCGTGACCCAAGCCGGCGGTTCAGTTCCTCAAGCGTGCGAGGCGGAACAACCCCGACGACCGCCGCCTCGTAGGCGCGAAGGCCGCCAAACTTGGGATGAGTCAGCCTGTGGGCCAGATCTCCGTCGTTGGTCAGCAACAGCAGGCCGGTCGCGTCGTAGTCCAGGCGGCCCACGGGGAACAGTCTCGCCCCGGAGTGGTGGCGCACCAGATCGACCACCGTCAGGCGGTCCGCGCCGGGCTCATCCGATGCCGCACACAGCGTGCGGGGCGGCTTGTTGAGCATGATGTAGACGGGCTCAACGACCGGGCGGATGGGGCGGTCGTTGACCAGGATGCGGTCGGTCTCCGGGTTGACCCAGAGGGGCAGGTCCGTGAGGACCTTGCCGTTGACCTTCACCTTTCCGTCCTTGATCAGATCCTCGCACGCACGCCGTGAGGCCACACCGGCATCGGCGAGGACGCGTTGGAGGCGTTCGCCACGGGCGGCGTTGCGGTACTCATCCTCTGGTCGGGCTCGGCCGGGCTGGGGGCCTTTGAGGGGGTGGTGCACGGCGGAGTGTAGCGCACGGGCCGGGCATTCCTCGTGTAACCTGTCTATGCGTATCGTGTGTCAAGGAGCCGGTGGAACCCGGCGTGTGGGCACCCGGAGGCGTCGTCACGGAGGGCGGCCATGGCCGAGAGAGTCACCCGGAATCAAGCGGCCGCCGCGGTTGAAGAGATCCTCATCACGCCGCGAGTGCTCAACGCGGAGCGATACGCCGCATTGATTGAGGACCTCGGCACCCTGGTCCGGTCGGCGGCGGCGCAGAGCGGCGCGGCGGAGGAGTTGCGGGTTGCGCAGGTCTTGGCGGCCCGAACGCTGGAAGAGCTGCGCACGCGGTCCGAAACGCTCTCGCGCAGCGTCGCGATGATCGACCAGCGCCTCGCGCGAAATGAGTCGTTGCTCGCGCGCGCGAGCGAGCAGGTTCAAGCGGCGCAAGAGGCCGCGTCCCGGGCCGAGCGACTGGCATCCGTGGACTTCGGGGCCGCGGAGCAACGCCTGGGAGAGGCGGAGCGCGGGGCGGTGGAGCGTCTTTCGCGTGCGGGGCAGGACGCGCTCGACCGTGTCAACGAGCGCGCGGACCATGGCATGGCGGTCATGGAATCACTCGTTCGCGACGGCGCGGCCCGCGCAGCAGCGAACGCGACCGAAGCGGCAAGCCGGGCGTCCGAACGAGCCGCGGAGCGGGCGGCGACGCTCGCGGCGGAAGCCGTCGTGCGGGATGTGGAGTCGCGGATCCGGTCGGAAGTTGAGGATCGCGCCAGCACGATCCGTCGCGCGTTGCAGGAACAGGCCGCGGGAGCGACCGCCTCGCTCGATCGAGCGGCATCGGATGGACTGTCCAGCGTGGAGCGGGCCGTTGAAGTCGGGACCGAGCGGATCAGCTCCGAGTCCGCGTCGTGCATCGCTGTGTGCGCCGACGCGGGACGCGACCTTGCGTCGGTGGTCGAACGCGCCGAGGCGCTCGTGCGGCCGGAGACACTTGAACCCGTTCGCACGCTGGCCCGGGAACTGGGGGTCGGGATTGAGGGCGCCGAACGGCTGCGCACACAGCTGGACGAGGCCGTGGCTCGCGCCGAAGAGGCGAGAGAAGCCATGCGACAGGCGGCCGAGTCCATGACCGCTGTCGGAGCGCCCGCGGCCGTTTCCGCGTCGCCACCGGCGCCTCCATCAGCGTCTGCGGACGGATTCGACGCGGACGCGGTGTCCGAGCTTGAGCGGCGTTCGCGTGCCGTGCTCGTGGCCACCGAGGACAACCTCCGCGGCGCGACAATGCACGCCGAACGGCTGGGTGCGTGGCTGGGACAGTTGCTCGGGCACGCGCAGCACGCGGGCGCAGCGCTTGAAGCGATGGTCCGGCGAGCCGAAGCGGCCCGAACGCCGGATCGCTGAGCGGGAAAGCTTTGGGCCCGGGCGAATCAAGAACCGGCGCTCGCGGCGTTCGACGGGCGGGGTCAAAGAAAATGACCCGCGCCCTGCGTGAGCAGGACGCGGGTCCGCAGGGGGTCCGCACTCGAACGTACGCCGCTCGAGCGCGGTGTGGGGGGCAGTGGTCAGTCCGCGTCAATCCGATGCGAGGATGCGGTCCAGAAGAGAGACGCTGCGCTGGCGTCCCAAGAAGAAGTTGGTGTCATCGATGGGGTCGATGCTGCTGGAGAGCAGGCGGCTGGCATTGGAGTAGCGGTACGGCTGGTCGAGTCCGGGGATGGTCTGGACGCTGTTGGCGGCCATGATGTCCGCGTCGACGACCGTTCCGTACGAGTTTGAGACACGCAGACCCAGCATCTCGCCGACGCGCCGGCCGACGGCGGCGGTGAGCGCCTGGCTGAGCTCTTCCAGTTCGGCCTGGCTCTGGTTGTATCCGAGCACGCTCGCCGAGGGGATGAAGACGACCGACTCGTCGCGGGTGTTGGTGTTGAGCGGATCGGAGCGTTCGCTGTAGCCGAAGGGCTGGTTGGTGATCGTGCCGAGGCCGAAGAATGAGAAACCGCTGTTGACGAAGTTCAGATCGTCGAACTGGCTGGTGAGGAAGACGGTGGAGTAGTCCTGGAACTCGAAGTCCGCGGGGTTGGTGGAGATGCGGATGTCCACGCCCGCGGCGTTGTACGCGCTCGTGAGCTGAGAGATGACCGAGTCGAGCAGGAACTTGTCGACCGTTCGCCCGTCCTGGACATTGCCCACGTAGCCGAGAACCTTGGCGTCGAAGCCGGCAAGGTTTGTGGTGAG
>CAZPPG010000076.1:10542-13479 GCA_964588385.1 uncultured Phycisphaeraceae bacterium | reverse complement strand
CCGCGTGGCTCCTCCTCCAGTTCGCCCGCATCGTCCCCGTCAACGAGGCCGACCTGCGCCGCGCAAAAGACGCATCTCGTACCGCGTCCCCTCGGGTGGCATGCCTGCTCGAGGAGCAGGCATGTTCCGAACCAGCCAGTGCAAAGAGCCATGCCACTGGTTGCGCCGTGGGGGGGCCAACCAGTGCGATCAACATGTCGTACGAGTCCGCGCTTGCGTCCGCCTCTCCCCTCCCCAGCCAGCGGGTTTACCCCGCTGGCGCTCTCCCCAATCTCCCCCTCGCATCGTCCCTCAGGGACGATGCGAACTCCTCCCAGGTGGCATGCCTGCTCGAAGAGCAGGCATGTTCTGAGGCAGCCGACTCCCCACATGGCTGCGCAAGCGCAGCCATGCCACCCGATCAGATCAACGCCGCGCCTTCTCCATTGCCCGTTCCCTTCCCCGCTGCTCCACGTACTCCTACTCCGTCACTTGCCTCCCGCGGCCCTCCTTGGTGAACGCTTTCCCCTCGCTCACCCCTTGATCTCGTCGTACATCGTGCCCATCGCGCGCTCGCGCATGTGCGGGAAGCCGCGTTCCTCCATGCCGGGGACAGTCATGGCGACGATCTCCTCGCGCGTCTTCTTCTGGCGGATCTGCTTCTCGATGAAGGCCATCGACTTCTCGAAGTAATCGATCATCCCGTCGAGCCCCTTGCTGTCGGTGACGTCGCCGTGTCCGGGGACGATGATCGTCTTTGGCTTGCAGAGGCGCTTGGCGTACTTGAGCGACTTGATCCAGTCCTTGACGCTCGCGCCCGAGTCGCGATCGATGAAGGGGTGAAGGTTATGGAACAGCAGGTCGCCCATGTGGATCACGTCCAGTTGCGGCGCGTGCACGATGACATCGTTGTCGGTGTGTCCGGGGCCGACCTGGTGCAGGTCGATTGGCATGGTGCCGAGGTTGGCCGAGCCGATCCTGCCGCTGAAGGTCTCCGTCGGCATCCAGCGCTCAGCGGTGAGCGTCTCGCCGATCGAGGCGAGGGCTTCAACGTCCTTGAGGGCGGCGTCCTTGTTTGCGCTCTCGCCGTTGGTGACGGTGCGGACGCCGTTCTTCAGGAACTGCTTGAGGCGATCCAGTTGCGGCGCGACGCGCGGCTTGGCGTTGGCGTGGGCGATGATCTTTGTATCCGCAGAGAAGGCCAGGTTTCCGCCGATGTGATCGAGGTGGTGGTGGGTGTTGACCAGGGCTTCGATCCGGCCGCCGCGGGCATCGGCCTCGCGACGGAGCGTGGTGGCGATGTAGGGCATCTTGGAATCGATGAGAACCGCGGAGCCGCCCTTGGGCGCGAGGATGAGGAGGGCGTTGCCTCCGTCGGAGGGAGCAAAGAGCACGCGTTCGGAGAGCGCGGCCCAGGCGAAGTATTCGGGCGGGGCCGGATCGATCAGGTCCGGCGTCGCGGGGGCGGGCTCGGGAGCCGGGGGATCGCCGGGACGGGTCCGATCGCGTCCGGGCTGTGCCAGAGCGCCGCCCGCGTACAGGGCCAGGCCCAGCGCGCTCGCCGCTCGCATGAACCCGCGCCGATCGAAGGCCCCGGAGAGTGCTGCTTCAGAGGGACTGCGTTTCATGGTTGCTCCTGAGTGGAACCGGGGGCCGCCCGGCTGCGTCCTGTGAGCGTACCCGATGCCCATCGCTTCGGGTGCGTCGCCTACACTCCCTCCCCTTGGTCGGAGTCGATCGGCCCTGACCCATTCCGAACATTGCCCACAAGCTTGAGGAACGTTGCGATGAGAGTCAGCGATATGCGGCCCGGAGTGGGCTTCAACATGGATGGCAAGCTGTGCGTGGTCGTCGGCATCGAGCACCGCACCCCGGGAAACCTCCGCGCGTTTGTGCAGCTGACGTACCGCGAGGTGATGTCGGGGAAACAGCTCGACAAGCGCATGCAGCCCACCGAGGACCTTCAGGTCGTTGAGCTGGACCGGCGCTCCATGGAGTTCCTGTTCACGGACAACACCGGCTCCACGTTCATGGATCTGGAGAACTACGAGCAGCACGTGCTCAACAAGGCGCTCCTGGGCGACACCATCTATTACCTGCGGCCGAACTCCGAGGTCATCGTGCTGTGCAATGACGGCAACCCGATTCGCGTGGAACTCCCCGCGGCGGTGGAGCTCACCGTCACCGACACGCCACCCGGCATCAAGAACGCGACCGCGACCAACCAGTTGAAGGAAGCGACCTGCGAGACCGGTCTCAAGACCAAGGTCCCGGCCTTCATCGAGATCGGCGAGAAGATCAAGATCTCCACGGCCGACGGGTCGTACCTCTCTCGCGCGTGATCCAAGGCGCGCGCCAGCCGGACGTTCACACGCTCAATGACCCCGGCGATTCCCGCCGGGGTCTGTTCGTTCACGGGGAACGCCCGGCCGGTACACTGGGCCCATGGCGGTGGACCCGACGATCATCCTGATCGGCCTGCGCGGCAGCGGCAAGACAACGCTCGGGCGCACGCTCGCGCTGGAGACCGCCAAGCAGTTCGTTGACTTGGATGAACTGACGCCGCGGATGCTCGGGCGCGCGACCGTTGCCGAGGCGTGGGAGAAGGATGGTGAAGAGCAGTTCCGCAAGGCGGAGGCCCGCGCACTGCTGAAGGCGCTGTCGACGCCGGGCCAGATCCTGGCGCTGGGTGGCGGCACGCCGACCGCGCCGGGGGCGAGCGAGATGCTGCTCGCGCAGCAGCGCGAGGCCAAGGCGACGATCATCTATCTGCGCGCGGATGCGGATGCCTTGCGGGTGCGGCTGTCGAGGGCCGACAATGCGCACCGGCCGTCGCTCACGGGGGCGGGGGTGCTGGATGAGATCGAGGGTCTGCTGGCCAAGCGCGATCCGATCTATCTCGCGCTGGCCGACGAGGTGGTTGAGGTGGGGGGGCTCTCGGAGTCCGAGGCGCTGGTG
>CAZPPG010000076.1:0-10532 GCA_964588385.1 uncultured Phycisphaeraceae bacterium | reverse complement strand
GTCCTGATCCGTCAGCCGCGTGGATGGAACTTCTTGTGCACGCTCCGGAGGCGCGACTTGTCCACGTGCGTGTAGATCTGCGTGGTGGCGATGTCGGCGTGGCCGAGCAGCTCTTGCACGACGCGGAGGTCCGCGCCGCCCATGAGCAGGTGCGTGGCGAACGAGTGGCGGAGCATGTGCGGATGGACGTTGCGAAGTCCCGCGGCGTTGGCGTGCTTGCGCACGAGCTGCCAGATGGCGACACGTTCGAGCGGTGAGCCGCGGACGGAGAGAAGGAGGCGGCCTTTGTCCTTGGCTCCGGGCTTGACGAGCTTGGGACGACAGTGCTCGAGGTAGCGTTCGACGGCGTCGATGGCGGGTGCGCCGACGGGGACGATGCGTTCCTTGTCGCCCTTGCCGCGGACGCGGACGACGCCGACGGTTGGGATCCAGTCTGTGAGGAGCATGTCGGCGGTTTCGCTGGCGCGCAGGCCGCAGGCGTACATGAGTTCGAGCATGGCGCGATCGCGCATCCAGAGTTCGGCGGGCGCGCGGAGGGCGCGGGGCTGTGACGCGTGAGAATCGGGCGCGGCGGCTGCGCTGGATGCGGGTTGAGGAGATTCGACGAGTGCCCGCATCTGCTTGGGTGAGAGGACGTCCGGGAGCTTCTTCCAGCGGGTGGGACGTTCGAGGAGCAGCGTGGGGTCTTCATTGACGACGCTGCGAGCATGGAGAAAGCGGAAGAAGACGCGGACGGTGGCCAGGTGTCGGGCGACGCTGGAGGGCTCCATGCCGTTGACGGCGTGGAGCGAGGCCAGGTGCTCGGCGAGGGTTCGACCGTTGACGGCGGGCCAGGAGGTGAGGCCCCGAGCATGGACATCGGTGGCGAGCATCGCGATGTCGTGGGCGTAGGCAAGGATGGTGTTGGGCCGGAAGCCGCACTCGACGCGGATGTACGCGAGGAAGAGATCGATCTCGCGTGCGAGCGCGGGGGGGATGTCGGCCTGCGGGCGGGATTGGGAGGTGCGTGCGGCCACTGGACGGCTCCCATCGGTCCGGGCGGCGTGCGGGCTTCCAAAACAAAGAAAGGCCCCGGAGCGTGAGCCCCGGGGCCGTGAGATCAAGGGATGTTCCTCGGACGATCGGTCCGTCGATCGCTTTAGCCGAGGAGCTGCAGGACGGCCTGCGGCTGGCTGTTGGCGATCGCGAGGATGTTCGTCGAGGCCGAGACGAGGATCTGGTTGCGGGTCAGAGAGGCCGTCTCGGTGGCGAAGTCCGTGTCGCGGATGACGCTCTCTGCGGCGGAGGTGTTCTCAACCGCGATGTTGAGCGAGCGGATCGTCGCACCGACGACGTTCTTCTGGAAGGCGCCGAGTCGGCCACGCATGCCGGAGATCGAGCTGATCGCGCTGTCGACGATCTTCTGGGCCTCGGACATGTCGCCGTCGACGACGTTGAAGCTCTTGCCCGAGCCAAGATCGGCCAGGAAGCCCGTGCCGGACACACCCAGCTTGCGGGTGGTGACGTCGCGGATACCCAGAGAGACCTTGCCCGCGATGTCGACCGCGCCGGCGAGCTGGAAGTCGGCTCCGCCACCGGTGATCGAGAACGCGTTGACCGTGTCAAGGTCCTGAGCCGAGTCGGTGTCGAGGGTGAGCTCGACATCGAGGAAGTCGGAGTTGACGCGGAGGGTCTTGCCGTCAGAGGTCGCGGCGAGGCCGTTGATGGTGCCGCCGACGTTCTGGCCGAGGTCGCGGACGCCGTTGCCGGCGGCGGCGAACGTGCTGGTGGCGGTGGTCAGGAGGGTGTTGGCGTCGTCGGTCTCGAAGCCGTAGATGCCCACGCCGGTGCCGGTGACGCCCGCGTCATCGACGACCTTGACCGAGACGAACTCGGACTTGCCGAACTCGTTGGAGAGGAGCGTGATGCCGGTGCTCGAGGCGGAGGCGGTCACGCCGGTGACGTCGGAGTAGGTGTTGATGGCGGCCTGGATGTCGTCGAGCGAGGTGCCCTCGGCGAACTGGAGCTCGCGAGAGCCCAGAGCGCCCGAGACTTCGATCGTGAACGACTCGCCGGAGCCGCCCAGATCGATCGAGGAGCCAGCGAAGGACATGTAGAGCTGGCCCTGCTGAGCGGACTGGGTGACGAGGACGTCGACGTCGAGCGAGCCGCCGCTGGAGAGCTTGGCGGCGTTGACGGTGTAGCCCTCGACGCCGGAGTTGACGCCGGAGACCTGGTAGTCGAAGTTGCCGTTCAGGAGCTTGAAGCCCTGGAACGAGGTCGATGAGGAGATGCGGTCAACGGTCTGCAGGATCGAATCAATCTGCAGCTGGTTGGCCTTCTTCTCCTCGTCGGAGAGGCCTGCGGTGGAAGCGGTGGTCGTGAGGAGGCCCTGGAGCTCGGTCAGGAGGCCGGAGATCTCCTGGAGACCACCCTCGGCGATGTTGACGACCTGGTCGGCACGCTCGGCGTTGCCGATGGCGGCGTTGAGGCCGCGGAGGTCTGAGCGAAGGTTCTCTGAGGCGATGAGACCGGCGGGATCATCCTTGCCGCGGTTGATCCGCAGACCGGTGCTGAGGCGCTGGAGCGAGTTGCCGAGGGAGGCGTTGTTGCCTCCGAGGACGCGCTGACCAACAAGAGAGGCGACGTTTGTATTGATGCGACTCATGACATCCTCCGTGACTGGTTCGGCCCGTTGTGGTTTGCCGACCGCCCGCGTGGCGGTGGGGCCGAACCTTCCGGCCCTTCCCACCGTGTAGCCGGTTTCACCCGGCCGTTGACCCCGAGATCCGTTCGGGGCTTGCTGACCCTTGGTCCGGCACCGCGCCGGGAGTCAGGTGTGGACATCGACGGCGGGAAAGGGCGGGTTGAGTCAAGAAGGACGAGAAAGAGCGGAAATGTGCGTGTTCCAACGCAGAAGGGGCCCCGCCGAAACGTTCGGCGGGGCCCCTGAACGGGCTGTTGCGTTGTTATCCGGACGCGGGTGGGCGTCGCGGAGGGGCCGGTATCAGCCGAGCAACTGGAGGACCTGCTGCGACTGCTGATTGGCGAGGGCCAGGACGGAGGTGCCGGCGGACACGAGGATCTGTGAGCGTGTCAACTGGCTGGTCTCCGCCGCGAAGTCCGCATCGCGGATGCGGGAGTGGCTTGCCGAGAGGTTCTCGAACGCGGCCTGGAGCGAGCGAACGTTGGTCTGGATGACGTTTCGTTCGAACGCGCCCATCTGGCCCCGCATGATGGTGATCTCGTCGATCGAGGCCTCCAGGATGTCGGATGCGGTCGAGAAGTCCTTGCGCTGGTTGGAGCTGCTGAGCGAGTTGGACTCGCCGGTGCGGAGCGAGGAGAGGAACTGGAGTTGTCCGTCGACGAGGGTTCCGCCGAGCAGGGAGGCAGCCACGGTGGGGATGCCGATGTTTGCCTGCTGCTGGCTGGTGACCTGCGGCCCGAGCTGGAAGAGAGCGCCGCCGCCGGTGATGTGGAAGGCGGTGGTGCTGAGTGTCGGATCGGTGGCGAAGTCTTCGGCGAGGAGCAGGTCGACGGAGAGCGAGGGCGAGTTGACGGAGATATTGAGTCCCTTGCCGGTTGCGAGCGATCCGTTGATGAGTGCGACGACGTCCTTGCCCTCGTCGCGGTTGTCGGCGGTGAGTGTGGTTCCGACGCCTGCCCACGGGAAGGGGGTTCCGGGGACCTCGCCGTTGTTGGTGAGTGAGTAGGTTGCGAACGAGTCGTCATCGGGATCGGTCGGGCGGTTGGTGCGTTCGACGGAGACAAACTGCGAGGTGCCATATCCCTCGGAGCGGAAGGCCAGGCCCGAGACCGCGTTGCCGTTGATGAGTTCGGCCTCGACGCCGGTGAGCCCGGTGACCTTGTTGATGGCTTCGGAGACCGACGTCAGGGACGTGCCGGTGGCGAACTGGAGTTCGACCACGCCGCGTGGTCCGGCGATGCGCAGGTTCATGCTGGAGAGGATGGTCCCATTCTCCACGGCGCCGGGTGTTGGGAGGTCGCCTCGCATGTAGAGGGCGGCTGTCTGTGCGGAGGCGACGACGTCGACCTCGACCTCGAGCGAGGACTGCCCGATGAAGGATGCGCCGTTGACTCGAGCCTTTGAGATGGAGTCTGTGGCGAGTCCTGAGAGGGTGTAGTCCAGCGATCCGTTGAGGAGCTTGAGCCCGCCGAAGGACGCGGTGTTGGAGATGCGTGTGATCGACTCGATGGCCGAGTCGAGCTGTCGCTGGTTGGCCTCGATCTCGGCGTCGGAGAACGCGCCGGTGTTGGCGGCCTCGACGAGCAGCGACTTGATCGAGTTGAGCAGGTCGTTGACCTCGGCGAGGGACGCCTCGGCCGTCGCGATGACGGAGGAGGCTCGCTCGGAGTTCTTGACGCCCTGCTCGTTGCCCTGGATCTCGGAGCGGAGGCGCTCGGAGATGATGAGGCCGGCGGGATCGTCGGCGCCGCGGTTGATGCGGAGGCCGGTGGACAGGCGCTGGAGGCGGACCTCGAGTTCCTGGTTCGTCTTGCTCAGGTTCGCCTGGGCGATGACGCTTGGTATGTTGCTGTTGATGCGTGTCATGGGCATCCTCCGTGATGGTCCCGTGAGAGTGTGCGAGTCCTCAAGATCCGGTGGCGGCGCGTGGCGGGAGGGTGTCCTCGCGGTTGATCGCGTTGCCCGCGCTGAGTGCCGAGACCCGCGTCCGCGCGGGGCCCGGAGAGATGACCTTCCCGATGGATCCGATCTGGTCCTGGGCGATGCGCGAGGCCTGCTGGTTCTCGCGCTTGATTGCCTCGTAGACCTCTTTGCGATGAACGGCGATCCGTGTCGGCGCCGTGATCCCGAGGCGCACCTTGTCGCCCCGAATGTCGACCACCGTGATCTCGATCTCGTCGCCGATCATGATGGTTTCGTCCCGCTGTCGTGAGAGCACGAGCATCCGTGTGCTCCTTCAAAGTTCGCGTCCGTGCGATATGCCCCCGACACGCCGTGGCGCGTCGGACGTCCCGACCCTCTTCCGCGATGCCCGAGCGCTCTGGCTCAGGCGGTCGCTCGCGCCGCCGGCTGGCCGACCCGCATGAGCGGATGGCGAGTCGTCCAGCGCTTCTCCGCGAGCACCATCTGCTCGCCGGTGCGTGTCATGGTGTTCACGACCAGCGGGCCCTGGAGGTTTCCAGTGAGCTGCCCGTCGACCTTGTTCACGATGACGAAGACCTGGGCGTCCTCGAGCTTCGCCAGTGACAGCGACTCCATCTGCTCCGCCCGGATCGGCACCGAGTACTCCGGAACAAACAGCGACGGATCCGTCACCACGAATGCAAGCGCCGGATCGTCCAGCGACTGCAGCCAGAAGAAGCACGCGTCCTCACCGGGTTCGAGGAGGCAGAACTGCGTCCGACCCCCAAACCCGAGAAGACCCGCAGGGAAGGTGATCACCCGATCGTCCTGAATCTGGATGACACCGAACCGAGTCGTCCGCACGTCCATGGTGCGCTCCAATCCCGCGGCCTAGTCCCGCGAGCGGCTCCCACCCTCCAACGGTGGGCCACGCTCGCTTTCCTCATCCCCGGGGCCGGGCCGGGGAGAGGGTCAGTCCTTGAACGGGCTTATCCGGGCGTCAGCCCAGGAAGTCCAGAAGCGTGCGGCTTGTGGCCGCGGCGGTCGCCTGCATGCCCGCGGACAACTGCGTCTGGAGCAGTGACATGCGCGTCACCGCCTCGGCATAGTCCGTGTCGAGGAGCTGGCTCTTGGTCGTGAGGTCCACTGTCTGTCGTCCTTGCTCGTAGCCGAGTTCCTGATCGATCCGTTTGGCGTATCCACCGACGACGGCACGCTCCTGCGCGACGCGATCGACGAAACGCTCCATTCGCTCTCCCGCAATCGCTATGCCAGACGTGTCGTTGGTCGCCAGCGCCTCGCGCAGGTCGATGAGCGCGGTGAAGAGACTGTCAACGCGGACGGCGGCGACGTCGCGTCCGGTGAGCGTCGTGCCACCGGTCGGCATGGCGACGCTGAGGAGGCCGAGATCCTCAAGGGCGTTCGAGTTGTTGGCGCGGTCGAGGGCCATGGGCTCCGGGAACGTGCCCGTCCGTTCGAAGATGATGCCGTTGGTTGTGGCGCCGATGGAAGCGCGGACCGTGCCGGTGGGATATCCGGCCGCGGTGGCTCCGGCGTCCAGTTGCGCGTTGATCCGCGCAAGAACGGCGTCCATGGTCGTCAGGTCCTGCGGACGCAGATCGATATCGACGGTCGTGCCCGCCGTGTCGCCGAGGGAGACGCGGAAGTCCACGTCGCGGGCCGGGTCCGGTAGGCCCGAGATCGGATCGGTCTGGTTGTGCACGATTCGGACGCCCCGGCCGTCGTTGAGACTCGAAGCGAGGGTCTGGCCCGCGAAGGAGCGGATGCCCAGGCGCGTGGCGGTGGGGTTGGATGCATCGGCGTCCGTGATCGAGAGGGCCATGGCACGGCTGCCGGAGACCTCGCTCAGCACATCGACCCCGGTGCCGGCCTCATTGATCTGGACGCGGATGCCGAGCCCGGCGGTCTCCAGCAGGTTCTTGACATCCTGGAGCGTGGCCGCGCCGGAGAGGTCGATCTCGCCGGTACGTCCGGCGTTGGAGATGCGGATGCTGCCCAGGGCTCCATCGCCGGCGATGTCGAGGCCGGTGAGTTCCGCGAGGGGGGTTGTCCAGGTGATGCGGGGCTCCACGCCGAGCGCGTCGGGAGATGAGGCAGAGAACGCGACGGCCGTGGTTTCTGAGGCGAGGCCGAGGTCCTTGGCGGTGACGCCGGAGCCGACATCGGTGAACGTCAGTTCCGGCTCGGGTGCGCCGCCCGCAACATCGATGGAGAGCGCATCGCCGACGAAGCTGACGCCGCCGGAGCCGAGGATGGTCACGCTGTTGTCTGTCTCGTACTGGCGGATGGCGGCGGTGATCGAATCGGCGACATCGCCGAAGGTGTCGGCTTCCGAGAGGTCGATGTCGACGGCAGGCCCACCGTCGAAGCGCATCTGGATGGTGCCGGTGGAGACGCCGAGGCCCCGTGCGCCGGCGACATCGCTCAGGCGCGTGGCGGCGGAGAGCGCGGGGTCCAGGTCGGCGAAGCCGGAGACGCGTCCCGTGTTTGAGCCGATCGCGCCGCCATCACCGATTGTGATGGGTGCGGTGGAGCCCAGCCGGATGTCGGTGACGAGGCCGCTGCCGGAGCTCATGGAGCGATAGCCGCCGAAGAACTCGGAGATGGGGGCAGTGCCGGGGGTTGAGCCGCCGAAGATGTGGCCCTGCACGCCGCTGCGGTTGGAGAGTGTGTAGAGCTGACGGAGGAGTGAGTCAACGACGGTGGCCTGGGCGGAGCGTTCGGCGGCGCTGGAGGTGCTGTTGACCTGCTCGGAGGCGATCTGCTTGGCGCCGTTGACCAGGTCGGAGGCCTCGCCGAGGGCGGTGTCGAGGGCCGAGAGGGCGGCGTTGGCGTGGTGCATGTTGCGGACGACCTGGTTCGAGCGTTCGAGGCGTGCGTCGAGCACGGAGATGGTCGCGGCGGCGACGGGGTCTTCTCCGGGTCGGGAGATCCGCTGGCCGGTGGAGATCTGCTGCTGGACGCGGAAGAGCCCGACGCTGGTGCGCGAGATGGTGCTGAGCGAGGTCCTGCTCATGAGCAGGTTGGGAACGCGGGAGAGTCCGGGGGGGATGCTGCTCATGGTTCGGCCTTCAGGGGCGGTGCGTGCACGGGGTGAGCCGTTACACGACGCTCATCAGGGTCTCCATCAACTGGCGTGCGACCTCGATGACGCGGGCGCCGGCCTGGTACTGCTGCTGGAAGTTCAGGAGGTTGATTGCTTCTTCGTCGAGGGAGACGCCGCTGACGGCGGCACGCTGTCCGTCGAGGGATTCGCGGACGACGGTGGCGGCCTGGGCCTCGACTTCGGCGGCGGAGGATGCGGAGGCGGTGACGGTGATGTGGTCGCGCCATGCGCCCAGGAGCGTGCGCCCGTTGAGGGCGTCGATGCTCTTGCTTTCCAGCCCGGCCATGGCGAGGGCGCCGGCGTTGGCGACGATCGCGCCGTCGCTCCACGTGCCGACGCCGAGCATGGAGGGGTTTTGGTCCAGCGCGGTGGCGACACCGATGTCGGAGGCGTTTGTTCCGGTGAAATAGGCGTTGAGCCCGAGCGTGGCGAGCGCGCCGGAGGTGTCTTCGGAGAAGGAGAACTCGAACCCGGACTGGGCGTCGACGCGGAGCGTGCCGTCGGGAGCGAATGAGGCGGAGAGGCCGCCGATGCCGTCGAGGGCGGCGCGGATGTCGTCGGCGGAGGTGTCGTCGCCGGTGCCGGATGCGCCCGTTGCGGTGATCCCGTCAAGGTCGACATCGATGCGGACGGTCGTGACCGCGCCCGTGGCGGTGTTGCGGATATTGACGCTGAAGCCGCCGTTCTTCGGGCCGAAGGGCAGGTCGGCCATTGTGCGGTTGGCGGGGTCGTTGAGGGCGAGGGTGCGGTCGGCGGTGGGCAGGGCGAGCGTGCCGGTGGTGGACCGGAGCCAGGAGTCGCCGATGGAGGTGGCGTGGATGCTGTTGACCTCGAAGATGAGGCGCGAGGTGAGGCCGTCGAGGGCGTCGATGGAGCGGTCGATGGTGCCGGTGCGTTCGGTCAGCAGCGAGCCCAGAGCGCCCGAGGTCGGGGCGAGCAGGGACCCGTCGTCCTTGGTGGCCAGGCGGATGGCGCCGGTGGAGGAGCGATCGAGCGTGACGCCGCGATTGACGCCGCCGAGGACCACGGGCGTAGAGCCGACGAGCAGGTCGATGGATCCGCCGCGTTCGATGACGCTGACGTCGATAATGGTGGAGATCTCTTCGACGAGCATGTCGCGCTGGTCTCGGAGTGAGTTGGCGGTGGTTGAGCCGACCTCGGACTGCGAGATCGAGGTGTTCATGGAGGCGATCTGGCTGAGGAGGTCGTTGGCCCGCGAGGCGGTCATCGACAGTTCCTGGTCGATCTGCGAGTGTTGAGATGTGAGGTCGGTGCGGAGGCGCTGGACGAATGAGGAGAGCGAGCGGCCCTCCTGCACGACGACGGCGCTGGACTGGACGAGGTTGGCGCGCTCGGACCAGGCGTTGAAGAAGGAGGAGAGCTGCGAGGAGAGGTCGTTGTCGCCGAGTTCTCCGAGGGTGGTCTCGATGGCGCCCATGATGTTCTGGCGGGCGTACGCGGCGTGCTCGTCGGAGAGTGCGCCGCGGGCGCGGTTCTCCAGCGAGATCGAGACCTGCCTGCGGATGTCCGAGACGGCGACGCCCATGCCGACAGAGCCGGCCAGGCCGCGGCCCGCGCCCTTCATGGGCGTGAGCGTGGCGATCTGACGCCGATAGCCGGGCGTGGCGGCATTGGCCATGTTGTTGCCGGTGGTGGCGATGCCGAGCTGGCTGGTGTTCAGCGCGGTCCGACCGATCTGCATGGCGGCGGAGAGACTCATGAGGAGAGATCCAGAGCGGCGCAGGCCTGGGTTGTTGACTGCACCTTGCCGGCGCGGCCGTAGGTGCCGGCGTGGCTGAGGGCCGCGCCGACCTGGGCCATCAGGCCTTGCGTGTGCGAGAGGAGCGAGCGGCTGGCGGCTCGGACGACGGCCTGACGCCCTCGCAGCTCGTGGATCAGCTCGCGGAGCTGGGTGGCCAGGCCGAGCACGCGGTCGCGGGCGCCGTCGGGGAGAGTCTGGGCCAGTTGCGTGATGGTGCGCGGGCCGTCGTCGCCCATGAGCGTGGCTCGGGATCGCTCGAGTTCGGCGATCTCTGTCAGGGCGTCCGTTTCCAGCTCGACCGCGGCGCCGATCTCCGCGCTGTCAGCGCGGGTCAGGGCGAGCCGGTGGGCCTCCATCGCGTCCAGGAGGCGCTCATGGGCGGCGATCAGGTTGCGCATCAGTGCTTCGAGGGTGGCGCCGAGCGCATCCGCATCCGGGGGTGCGGACTCTGGGGCTGAGGGCTTCGGCATTGAGCGAGTCGCCGCCATGGAGCGTCTCCGACGCGGGCAGCCCGTTCGAACGGGGCGTGCCCTTGGGGGTTCCGCTTATCCGCTTCGCATATCGCGTGCCAGCCGGTCGACCAGCGGGAATCGCGCCGCACGCGTGATCTCACGCGCAACATGCGCATCCATGAGCGCACCAAACTGCTTCTCGGCCTGCGAGGGCTGGAAGGGAGGAGCGGCCCAGCCGGACTCTCTGGCCTGGGCGAGGATTGGTTGCACGAGGGCGACGGCGACGAAGGTCTCTGCGACTTCGCGTGGGTCTTTGGCGGATGCGCTCGCGCCGAGGGGGCCACGGTCGGCGATGGAGAGGATCTCGGCGAAGGAACGCTGCGCGCCGGTCTCGGTGCCGGCGCGTTCGGGACCGGCGGAGAAAGGGCCTCGCCCGGAGCGGGGCGCGGCGCCGAGCCCGAGGCTCGGGCGCGTGCCGCCGAGAAGTGCGTTGTCCAGTGTGGAGGAATCCATGGCGAGGGCTCCGTCAGTCAACCACGAGGCGTGCGTGCAGGCGCCCGGACTTGTGGAGCGTCTGGAGGATCTCGATCTGGTCGTGGGAGG
>CAZPPG010000075.1:0-13696 GCA_964588385.1 uncultured Phycisphaeraceae bacterium | reverse complement strand
CCGGCTTCTCCTGCCGCGCCAGATACACCACCCCCATCCCGCCCTCGCCCAGCACGCTCTCGACGCGATACCGCGAGATCACCGTGCCCGGTGCCAGGGGCGCCAACGCGCCCCGAGGCACCGCCCCACGAGCGCCGAACCCCGCCGCTCCCGACGCCGTCGGCACCTCCGCAGCGCCCCCCGGCGCCCCGAGCGAACCCGTCACATCGTCATCGCGAGGCGTTGGCACAGCCTTGCTCCCGCCCTCACCGCGCGATGGACAACCCCCCGCGGGCTCAATCACAGTCTACCACCGCATCACGTCGAAGACCGCGGCCGCGGATGTCGCGCGCAATACAACTATGTCAGACCAACGCCCTGAGATAGTGCTATTCCCACCCCTCCCCCAGCACCTTCGTCAGCGGCACCTCAAACTCGCCCGCCCACACTTTCGTCCGCCGTGGGTCCTCCATGCCCCGCTCGGGCTCGCCGCGGACCAGGACCGTCCACTTCGCCATCTCGTCCGAGTCGCGCGAGTCCCAGGCAAGCTCGGCCGGCAACTCGCTGTCGACGGCCGAGCACTCATCCTGCCGCACGTGCCAGTCGCCCGCGAGCATGAGCGAGTGCCGCGCCGCGGGCACACCGTCGCGCCGGAACTCGACCGTGAGCGGCAGCGCCACCGCGCTCAGCTCTTCATCGAGCGAATCGTCGATGCTGATGAAGAGCGCATCGGGGCTGACGCGCGACCCGGGCTCCTCGCGCATCCCCGGGATGATCATCAACGACAGCGCCCCGCGGATCCGCGCGTTCAATTCCGCAGAGGCCACGGGCTCGACCGCCTCGGCCACGGTCCCCACGCCCTCGGTGTGCATCGTCCGCTGGAATTCGCACTTCACGTTTCCTTTCGCCGTGACCGCAACGATGTGCAAACGCGTCGCGCTCTCGCCGAGCCGGTCCACCGGGATCAGCAGGTCCTCCTGCGGATCCCCGTACCGCCACGGCTGGGCCTCAACCCGGATCGCGAACGCGACCGCCGCGGCAAGCCAGCCAGGCTCTTCGACGAAAACCCGCACCCTTGCTCCGACCGTCGCCTTGCGCCGGTGCCTGAACTCCAGCACCGATTCACACAGCACCCGCAGCTGCCATGACGCGAGGCCCTCCTTCTCACATCGCTCCCGCAACTCATCGGCCCACGCGCTCGGCGTTCCATCATCGACCTCAAGCCGCGGCACGAGAACCACGAGCGCCGTCGTCGGCGTCAGCCCGATCACGCCCCGCGCGCTCGCCCGCCTCGCCGCGCCCGGCAGCCACCACCCCAGCATCCCGAGCAGCACCAGCAGCCACACCGCGCCCCACCGCCGCCGCGTCCGAAAGAGTTCTTTCTCGCGGGCGATCCGCTTGCCGCACTCGGGACACACGATCGCCCCGTCTCCCGTCCCGCCGCCCGTCGCGCCGGCCGCGCCGCTCATGTCGTACCAGCACTTCGGGCAGCGCTTCCGCCCCCGCGCCCGATCTCCGAACAGCGCCACAAACAGAATCGCCGCTGCGCCCAGCGCCGCCGCCCCGATCATCCACGACGAGAATGAGCCGCCCCCGAGATCCATGCCACAGACTACTCCGGTTCCGCCGCCGCGTTCCCCGATTCCGCCCCGCGTGCCGATCGAAATCTCTCCCGATCGCTCGTAGTTCCACGTTTGCGCGCAAGAACGCGGACATGTTCCACGTGGAACGCGCTCACTTGAACTCGCCCAGGTCCTCAACGCGGAGGGGCCGCTCGAACTTCCCCGTCCACGCCGCGGGAAGCGACTTCGAGAACGGCCACTTCATGTACGCCTCGACCGAGGCGTCGTAGTCCCCGGTGACGACAAGCCGCGCAGCGCCCGGCGCGGCGAGCACCCGTTCCAAAGCCCCGGGCTCCCACGCCAGCGTGACTTCCTGCCACTCCTTCCAGACGGGGTAATCCCAGTTCACTTCGCCGCGGCCCCGCGCGACTTCGCGTTCGTCCAGAACGACCGCGATGCGGAAAGCGATGGCGAAATCAACCGCCCGCCACTCGACGCCCGTGCCGCGATCACCGGCGATGATGACCGGCCGCTCCGCGAAGCCCAGGAGTCCGAAGCGCAGGTTGAGAAGCGACTCGACCTGCGCGTTGATCTCGGCGCTGTCGAGCCGGTCGAGCAGCGTTTCGCGAGTGACCGCTTCGCACGAAAGCCGGAACGATGCCAGCGGCACGGACATCCGGCCCACGGTGAACCATGCGCGGGGCTCGATCCACGTCGAGCCCGGGAACTGAGCGGGCGCGGTCGCGAGTCGAGTGTTCCGGTCCCATTGGCGACGATCGTCGCTTCCGGGGGAAAGTTCGATGACACCACCGTGGATCGAATTGCTGTACGGACGGAAGTACACGAGGATCGGCTCGCCGGCCGGCCAGCGCGCCGGTGCGATAAACAACTCCTCCGGTACGATGCGCCGGGTCCTGAGCCAGCGATGGACGAGCACGTCCGCCTGCCATTGCCATGCTTCGCCGTTCGAGACCCGGGTCCACGCTTCGCCCTCCAACTGCTCCGCCGGAGTCCGTGGGGGGAACATGAAGGAGTTCGGACCGAACGTAACCTGCCGGTTGTTGATCGTCACCACGGTGGGAGCCGTCGTGCCCGTGAAGCGGACCGCGTTCGGCCCCTCATCGACCGGTGCGAAGAACGCCAGCACGGTCATCGGCACGATCGACGGCCAGCCCTTCGAGCGGACCGTCGGCGTGAGAGCGAGCCCCGCGCCCAGGAGGATGACGACCACGCCGAGGCTGGCCCGCCACCAGCGCCGGCGCGTTCTTCGCATCTGCTTCGGCGTGATCTTCGCGCGCCCGCACTCGGGGCAGGTCGCGCCGGCGGTGTCGATGCGCGGCACGCCCTGAAGGTCGTACCAGCAGCGGGGGCAACGCTCGCGGCCTCGAGCCCGGTCCTTGAAGAGGGCCAGAAGGATGACGACCAGGCCGATCGCGCCCAGCGGGAAGCCGACCGCCAGAAAGATCCAGTCGGAGAACGTGACGGGGTTCAAGGGGCGGCCCCCCTTGCCGCGGCGGGCGATCCGGGCGCTGGCCGGGTCGGTCCGGGGCGTGAAGCCGCGGGAACAGGGCGGTGGCCGCCCGAGAGCCGGCGCACCTTGCGCGCCCGTGCCCTCCTGGAATATGCCACGGATCCCGCGGAATGCCAGCAATCTGGTGGGGCGGGGCTCATCCAGAGAAGGAACGCCGCGTCGGTTCCCGAGTTCTGCCAATTCAGCGAGCTTTTTCGGTCTGCGCTGGCAATCGGCAAAAGACGCGGCATCTTCTGGGAGGTGGTTGGCACGCCGGTCGAAGAGAGGAAGGCGTTCCGGCGAGGCCACGCGGGCGCGAGGACGGCGACCGAACGAAATGGAGATGGGAGAGGTTCGACGCCCGGGGATTTGGGGGCGTCTTTGGCCTGTGCACCATGGGCGTGGCTCACCGTAACGCGGTGACACACCACCCACGCCCGTTGGACCCGAGCGACTCCGGTTCACCACCTCCGGAGCGCGGCGGCGTTCGGTATGATTGCCGGCATGACCGGCGGTCGACCCGTGCACAGTGTGTCGGACGCGCCGACGCTCACCCGTCGGCGCGTTCGATTTTTTGCGGCCGGCGCGGCGGCTCTTGGCGCGCTGCTCGGCGGCGCGGGGCGGGCCTCGGCGCAGACCGAGTACACGCTCGATGAGGACGGCGAGTGGGTCGCCCGCGAGACGCCGGCGCCGGGCTCCGATGCCGCGGTGATGGCCGAGGCGCGCAAGCTGCTGGCCGACGGCAAGGCCTCCGAGGCCAAGGGCCTGCTCTCGGGCTGGATCGAGAACCACGAGGAGACGGCCAACCCGTACCTCGCCGACGCGTATTTCCTCCGGGGCGATGCGCGGACGGCGACGGGCGACGAGTACTGGGCGCTGTACGACTACGAGGAGATCGCGCGGAACTTCCGCTCCTCGGACCTGTTCGAGAAGTCGGTCGAGCGCGAGTTCGAGATCGGCAAGCGGTACCTGAACGGGCTCAAGACGCGGATCTTCTGGATCCGGCTCGAGGACGCCTCGTCCCTGGGCGAGGAGATCATGCTGCGGGTCAGCGAGCGGATGCCCGGGAGCGTGCTGGCGGAGAAGGCGCTGCTGGAGCTGGCGGATTTTTACTACCGCACGCGCGACCTTTCGCAGGCGGCCGAGGCGTACGGGATTTTCCGGCAGCTCTACCCCAAGAGCCAGTTCCGCGAGAAGGCGATGCAGCGCGAGGTGTTCGCGAACATCGCGCGCTTCAAGGGCCCGGACTACGACGCGAGCGGGCTGGTCGAGGCGGGGTACCTGATCCGCAACTTCTCGGCGCTCTACCCGGCGGAGGCCGAGCGGGCGGGGATGAGCGATGCGCTGGTGGCGCGGCTGGACGAATCTGCCGCGGCGCAGATGCTCCGCGTCGCGGAGTGGTACATGGGGCGTGACGACCCGGTCTCGGCGCGGTTCACGCTGAAGCGGCTGCAGCGGAAGCACCCGCAGACGGTTGCCGCGGCGAAGGGGCGGGAGATCATGGCGGAGAAGGGGTGGCTGCCGCCGTCGCCTGAGGCGCCCGAGCAGGGGGTCGAGGGCGAGGGGATCACCGCGAGCGGGCCGGTGCCGATCGAGAGCCCCGCGGCCGAGCCGCGCGAGAACAAGCCTGCGACGGGCACGCCGGCGGAGGCCCCGAAGTGAAGCGGCTCACGAGTCTGTCCGTCGTCGCGCGGGGAGCGCTCCTGCTCGTCGCGGTGGCCATCGCGCCGGGCTGCTCCTCCGACCCGAAGGAGGGGTACTCGTTCAAGGGCGCGCACTCGGAGAGCATCCGCACGGTGGCGGTGCCGATCTTCGACAACCGGACGTACTCGACGGGCGTGGAGGTGGAGCTGACCGAGGCGATCGTCAAGGAGATCCAGCGGACAACGGGGTGGACGATTTCCTCGGCGGGCGCGGCGGACGCGACGCTGTCGGGCGTGGTGCAGGGGGCGGACTTCCGCACGCTTTCGACGGACCGTCAGACGGGGCTGGTGCAGGAGGTCGGGGTCGAGGTGCGGGTGGATTTCGAGCTGCGCGACAACCGGACGGGGCGGGTGATGGTGTCGCGTCAGAACTTTGCCGCGATGGACACGTTCGGGCCGAGCATCCGGGTGGGCGAGCGGCCGGAGGTGGGGCGGACGGCGACGGTGGCGACGCTGGCGCGGGATATTGTGGGGGAGTTGCGGGAGTCGTGGTGAGGGGGAGCAGGGTGCGCGGGGCTGATGTCAGACGCATCGAACGGGCAGCCGCGCCGGCGGGTTGCCGCGTGTGCCGCGGGCGCGGGCCGGGTGCGGGCGCGCCTTCGGCGGCCCCCGCCGCGTGATCATCCTGCCGCTTGAGGAAGGCGGCGGCGATGCGGCTTGAGCACCGGGTGAAGCGGCTGGAGCGGGCCGCCGGCGTCGGCGGATCCTGCCGGGCGTGCGGCGGCAAGGGGCCGGCGCCGAGGGTCATCGTGTGGCGGCGGGACCTGGAGCCCGAGCGGTAGAAGGCGAGGCCGGAAGATGCCGGGCTATTTCGGCGCGGGCGACGTCGCGGCGGCGGGCTCAGGCGGCGGCGTGACCGCACCGAGCTTCGCCCTCCACTCCGCGGCCTTGGCGTCGTAGCCCTTGCCGGGGTCGGCCTTGTCCCACGACTCGTACAACGCCACCAGCGCCTCGATGGCCTGCGCGTGCCGTCCCGCGGGCACGCCCCTGGCGCTCGACAGCACGCGCTCGGTTTCGACAAGCTCGGGTTCGGCCTCGGGGAAGAGGCCCATGCCCGTGAGCGAGCGACCAAGCTTGAGTCGAGCATTCCCGGTGTTCCAGTGATCCCTGCCGAGAGTGCGCTCGTACATCGCCACGCCCTCGCGCGCGAGCGGCTCGGCCCCCGCGGGGTCACCGCGGGCCAGAAGCAGGGCCGAAAGGTTGTTGACGATTGTGGCAATATCGTGATGGTCCTGTGGGAGCGCGCGCCTGTGCAAGTCCAGCGACTGTCGATAGATCGGCTCAGCCTCGGACAAATCACCGCTCGTGTAGAGCAGGAAAGCCAGATTGTTGAGACATATTGCCAGATCGAGTGGGTCGCTCGACTTCAGACGTTGGTACATACCCACCGCCTCGCGGAAGAGGGCTTCGGCTTCCACAAGTTTGCCAGCAACCCGAAGAAACTCCGCTAGGTCACGAAGAGAGGCCGCCACATAAGGGTGGTCGCCATGGAACAATCGCTTTCTCATCGCCAACGCTTCGCGGTAGAGCGGCTCAGCACCCGCCATATCGCCTCGCTCATGAGCTAAGTAAGCAAGCTCGCGCATTGAAGCGGCAATGCTCGGGTGTTCTTCAGAAAACAATCGTGTCCTCATGTCCAGCGCGTCACGACACAGTTGTTCTGCCCCGGCCAAATCCTGTCGCCCTTTTAGCAACAGCGCCAAGTTGTGCAGACTGGTTGCCACCTCGGGTGAATCGCCCGGGAACAGCCGTTTGAACATGCTCAGCGATTCGCGGCCCAGTTCTTCTGCGCCTGCCGGATCGCTCAACACCAACAGTTGTGCCAGATTGTTGAGGCCGTTTGCGACGTCCGGATGGTCGCCAGAAAAGAGGCGCCTCTTCATGCTTAGCGCTTCACGACAGAGATGCTCCGCCTCGGCCCAGTCACCACGAGCGTAAATGAGCGACGCCAAGTTCGTGAGGGTGGTCGCCACTTTGTACGAGTCGCCCGGCGCGAGGCGTTCCCACACACCTAGCGCATCGCGGTAGAGTCTCTCGGCTTCAGGCAGTTTGTTTTGGTCTTGCAGCACGAGCGCGAGGTTGTTCATTGCGGTTGCAGTATCTCCGTGGTCCCCCTGAGAGAGCCGCTCGTACACCGCCAAGGACTCTCGCATAAGTGGTTCGGAATCCGCCGGGTCGCCACGGTCTCTCAGCAGGAGCGCCATTGCGGTCAGTGCAGCGGCTGTATCCCTGTGATCTCCTTCGTAAAGCGCACGCGACATGGACGCTACTGGCGCCAAGAGTTGCGACGCCTGTTGATAGAGAGCAAGTTCTCGGTACGTTGATCCGATCGTCGAGCGTAGACGCAGTTCAGCTTCCGGCGCATCCTTCAGGTCTCCCCGGTCGATCCGCGCCGCCGCGGCGTCCATCATCTCCTTGAGCATCGTGATGTCGCGGCCGAGCGCGACGCTGGGGCCGGCGCCTTCTAGCGTGTCGGACATGAACTCGGCGATCTTCTCGGCCTTGTCGCGCTGGGCCTCGGCGGTCTTGCGCTGCTGCTCCTCGGCGCTGCGCGCGGCAACGGCGGCGTCGCGCTGGGTGTCGGCTTCCTTGCGCGCGACCGACTCGGCGTCACGGGCTCTGACCGCTTGCCGCAGCCCGATGCTCGTGCCGATCACGCCGGCGATGAGCAGCAGGAACGCTGCGACCAGTCCCGTGACCAATCCCCGGTTGCGGCGGCTGAACTTCTGGAGTTGGTACCACGTGCTCGCCGGGCGGGCGGTGATGGTCTCGTGCTTGAGGTACCGGCGGATGTCGGAGGCGAGGGTCTCGGCGGACTGGTAGCGGCGAACCTTGTCCTTCTCCAGCGCGTGGGCGACGATGGTCTCGACGTCGCCCCGCAAGGCGCGGTTGATCGAACTCAGCCGTGTGGGCTCTTCCTCCCGGATGATCCGCGCCGCCTCGTGGATCATCTTCCGCTGCAGGTCGTAGGGGAGGCGCTCGGCGAGCAGTTCATACGCGATCACGCCCAGGGCGTAAACATCTGAACGGGTATCAAGGTCGTCGGGGTCACCCCCCACCTGCTCGGGGCTCATGTACGGCACGGTGCCGATGATGGCGCCCACATCCGTCTGCATCGTGGTCTGCTGGAGGTCGCTGTCGGTGGCTCTTGCGACGCCGAAGTCCAGGATCTTGGGCTGGCCCGAGTCGTCAACAAGGATGTTCGCGGGCTTGAGGTCCCGGTGGATCACGCCCTTCTGGTGGGCGTGATAGACCGCGTCGCAAACCCTGGCGAGCAGTTCCAACCGCTCGCGGGTGCCCAGGCTCCGCTGCGTCGCGTAGTCCGTAAGAGGCACGCCCTTGATGAACTCCATCGCGAAGAAGGGCAGGTCGCCGCCGCGCTCGTCCCTGACCACCCCCGCCTCGTACACCTGCGCGATGCCCGGGTGCTGGAGCCGCCCCAGCACATGCGACTCCAACTCGAACCGCCGCAGCAGCGCGGGGGCCAGGTACCCGGCGCGGATGATCTTCAAGGCGACCGCGCGCTTCGGGCTCTCCTGCTGGGCCTCGTAGACGGTGCCCATGCCGCCTTCACCCAGCACGCGGAGAATCGCGTAGTGGCCGATGCGGGCGGGGACGTCCGCGGCGGGCGCAGAACGAGGCGCGCCACCCGCCGGCGCGGTCGGCCGCGTCGGCTCCCCGCCGCCGCCCATCGATCTGGTCGCCCCCTCGGACATGCCGTCAGCATACCCAAACAGGGCCGGGTAGCGCGATTTGTCGGGGGACGATGCTGAAAGCTGCTCCGCTGGTGAACGCCGGCGGGGTCGAGGCCGAGCCGCGCTTTACACCGCGGAGCGAGGCTCGGCGCTGCGACGATCACGAGAAGAACTCGTGTGCCAGTAGATCCTGCCCATTCAATCGACCCGCCAGCTTCCTTAGCTCTTCGGTGTTGCGCGGAACGGTTCGTTGTGCAACCCGAAGCACGGCGAGCAATGACTCGGCATCAACTAGATGTATCGGTGTGCCCTTTGCCCAAGCCCGATCTGCGGTACGCCGCGCGCCGGGCTCGTAGCCCTCCGTCGTCACATAGAGCCCTCCTACGTGATCGCCGAGCATCAACGCACCGGTGAAGGCGCGAATCTGTTCCGCCGTGATTGCGTTCTTGTAGCGCTTCACTTGCACACCGACGGTGGTATCATCTGGCCCGTATAGCAGAACGTCGATCCCATCGTCGCCGGACTGAGGCGTTAGAAGAGTTCGAAATCCGAAATTCTTGAGAATACTCTCGACAACCATCTCCATCATGCGGTGGTGCACGTTACCCCGCTCCGAATACCGCGCGGAGAGATAGTCGCGCACTTCTTGGAGCGGCGTGTCCAGACTCCTCAGGTCAAGCTGCTTCAACACGCCGCAGGCGCGCCATTCTTGGATGTCGTGGAGAGAGCGACCTGAGTTTGGAATGTGCCAGTTGCGTGTCCAACTCCTTGAAGCGGTCCACCAACCACACGTCGGGCACTGCATGACCGTCAGCGAAAGCGCGTCAACCGTGCCTCGCTGGTCCGACTTGAGTGGGTGTCGATCAGACCATGCTTCAAGCGGCGTCGTGCAGAAAGCGCAGACGCTTGCTTGGTCACGAAGAGGTACGATGTGATCGAATTCAAACAGCATGCCGCCTCGCCAATGCGCATTCTCGTCCCTGGACCGCCTTCCACGCTACCACTCCACACTCAGAAAGCATACCACCACCCGACTCGGGCCTCGTTTCCCGAAGAAAGACGTGGCCGGGCGATGCATTGGCCCCGATCGCGGCGTTGACGCTTGTTCCGCCGCGCCGAATGCGCGATACTGACCCCAAGCGGTTCGACCGCATTAGGAGGATTGGGGATGGGATCATCAACGTCAAGGGCGTGCCGCGTGCTTGTCGCACTCACAGTCGTGCGCGGGCTGGTTACGACCGCGAGCGCGCAGTGGACAGTCGACAACCTCCATCCTCCCGGAGCGGATATCTCGGAAGCGTTTGGCGCGGACGGTGGGCACCAAGTTGGCTATGCCGCGTTCGATGCCGGCGGGCACGCCCTTGCCTGGAGCGGTGCGGCTGGCTCCTACGTCGATCTGCACCCCCTGAGTGCGTACTTCTCTTACGCCCGAGCCGCAGCGGATGGCGAGGTGGTTGGTCGAGCCGGTGGTATCGATGGAGTGAATCACGCAAGCTTGTGGACGGGCACGGCGGCCTCGTGGATCGACCTCAATCCGGCGGGCGCCAGCGAGTCGCAGGCCGTCGGCGTGAGCGGAGGGCGGCAGGTCGGCTGGGCGAAAGTAAACGGGGTTTCGCGCGCGAGCCTTTGGAGCGGTAGCGCAGCTACCTGGGTGGACCTGACGCCCGCGGGTACGACAGGAGCCGACGCCAGAGGCATTCGCGATGGTCATCAGGTCGGCATGGCGCGCGTGGGGGTGTGGCAGCACGCCAGCCTTTGGAGCGGGACCGCCGAGTCGTGGGTGGATCTCAATCCGATCGGCGCCGAACAATCCGAAGCCCGCTGAGCAGCCGCGCGATGTCTCCACAATGCTCTTGAGGCTCAACACCCGGCCGTGAACGCCGCGACGAAGTCATCGAAATCCGTACCGCTCACGAAGCAGTCGCCGTCGAAGTCTGCCGGCCGTCCGCCTGCGACGAACTCGGCGACGAACTCGTCAAAGTCTTCGCCGCTGACAAAGCCGTCGCGATTCCAGTCGGCGTCGCAGGCCGGGACGCTCAGCGGTGACGCGATGTGGGCCACCCAGCCCTCCCCGACACCGGCCGGATTCGTGCCGACGCCAACGATGTCCCGGCCGTCGGCGGAGACGCCGGTCGCCTGCCTCAGGCACCAGCCGCGAACATCAAGTCCGTGACCTTCCACCAGATGGTCACGCAGGAGTCGCATTCCGTTGGCTTGCGTCCAGACAAAGGCGCGATCTCCCGAGTCGTTATTGACGAATCCGACGACGACGGTGCCGTCGTACGAAACGGCCGTCGCTGAGACATAGTTTGACTCGACCGAGTTTGGCAGTCCGAGGTCAACCATTCCGGAACCCTGGGTCCATCGAAACGCTCGGTAGACATTAATCGGCGTGCGCGCAATCCCGACAATCACGGAGCCGTCGCCACTCACCGCGAACGCGATTGCATCAAGCGCGGAAGATTGACCGAGTGAACCCAGGTCTTCTGTTCCTGATGCGCCCGTCCAGCGAAGGGCGCGGTAGTACGACGCTGGCTGATACCTTCCTGCAACCACGGAGCCATCCGCAGAAACGCCCGAGGCGTCTGACGAATTCCATCCACCTCCCACAACAGTGATGCCTAACGCGGTCCACCGAAGCCCCGTCCCGGCGCCATTCGATCCCTGGCCGACGATCACGTCGCCAGCGGCCGATATTCCCTCAGCGTTTGCAAAGTGCCATCCGCTGGGCACGTTGAGGTATTGCAGACCGTCGATGCTCGTCCACCGGAACGCGCGGTTCACAAACGACAAAGGGTCGTACACCTGACCAACGATGACCGCGCCATTCCCGCTCGCCGCGTTCGCCCGACCCGTGACACCAGTGCCTTCCCCGAGTCGTCTGATTCCTGTCTCAGCGGTCCAGCGGATCGGAAAGGCGGCGCTCATGCCGACTACGGTGGTTCCGTCGGCCGAGATGCCGTATGCCGCTGAGTCGCTGAAGGGCGGCAGCGCTCCGATCCCGCGGAACGAGGATTGCGCCTTGCAAAGCGATACCGGAAACGCCGCGGTCAGCGCGCCCATCGCCCAAGCAAGCCTGCTTTGCATGTTGCTTCTCAACGGTCGCCTCGCCGTCAGCATCCTTCCACGAACCGCTCAATGAAAAAGTCGAAGTCCTCGCCCGTCACGAAGTCGTCGTGATTGACGTCGGCGGCCGGAAGACCCAGCACGAAGTCCGCGACGAACTGGTCGAAATCCTCGCCAGTCACGAAGCCATCGCGGCTGTAGTCGGCGGGGCAGATGACGAGAAGGATAGCCGCGGTGCTCAAGGCAGGGCAGCCGGTGGATACGAGGACCGTGTACTCGCCGTTGTCAGACGGCTCGGCGCCATTAATGGACAGAGACGCTGTCTTCGCGCCGCTGATACGACCGCCGTTGAGCACGTTGACACCGTGCTTCTTCCATTGGTACGTCGCGGGCGGTGGAGTCGCCACTTCCACTTGAAAGGTGACGTGCGCGCCTACATCAACCGTCTGCGACTGCGGCTGTTGAAGAATGAGGGTGGGACAGCCAGGGCCGCCCGTCCACAGGACGGCCTCGGTTCGACCGAACGTGCTGTTGAACGCTGAGCCCGCGACATACGTGGTGCCCGCGTTCTGCCACACTCCGCGGGCGCGGGACTCAGTGTAGTTGGACGGCAAGGAGGCGTGAAGATCGACCCAGGTGGCGGCCGTCCCGCTCCAAATACTGGCGCGCACGACTCCACCGACTCGCGCCCATCCGACCTGCAAGCCACTGTGGACGCCTGAGATGTGGGACTCGGACGCTCCGGAAGGGTTGAGATCAAGCCACGACTCCGCCGAACCATACCACACACTGGCGTGATCGTTTCCACCAATGACCGCACGTCCTCCCTGCTGACCCGCGAAAACCGCGTACACCGTGGATTCGGAGGCCCCGATCGGGTGGAGGTCCACGAACGACGATGCTGTGCTTGTCCACAGCCCTGCGTGCCGCCAGCCGTCGATGATCGCAAATCCGACAATCTGGCCGTCTCGCACGCTCACAGCGCTCGAGAAGCTAGAGCCCGCGGGGTGAAGGTCTACCCAGGAGGCTGGCGCTCCTGTCCACATACTGGCGCGATCGATCCCGTCCAGTCGGGTCTGACCTACCTGATGACCGTCAGCCTCCGCGTACGCGTACGACTCGGAGGCTCCCGGAGGATGCAAATCGAAGTATGAGGCTGCGTCACCACTCCACAAACTTGCACGCCAGGACCCCGAGATGAACGTTTGCCCCATTTGCCGCCCGGCGTGCACGCCGTAGACGTTTGACAGCAGCGCCCCGGCAGGGTGAAGGTCTACCCGCGATTGAGCAGTGCCACTCCACACGCTCCCCCGATGCTGCCCTGCGAAAGCAGCGTAACCAACCTGTTGGCCGTCATTGACTGTCCACGCAATGGATTCGGTGGCCCCCTCTGGATGCAGACTGGTCACACTCCACTGCGCCTGGGCTGCTGTAGACGCGATGAATGAAAACCATATCGTCGCAGGCACAGCAAGCCGTTGTAGCTGCGGAAAGGTCGGGCGGCTCACTGGTCCCCTTTCTCGTACGCGGGCCGTCTGGCACATTCACGCGAGTGTACTGACTCGTTGCGCTCTCGACCATTCGATTTGCTCCAGGCCGCCGCCTTCCGGTATCACAAAAGCGCCGTGTAGCACTTTGGTTCGAGGACCGTCCCTCAGTGGCGCCGCCGAGCGAGCCGAGCATGCAAGCCGTTGCCAGGCAAGGTGTTCCTATCGCCCGCCCCCGCCGCCCCAAGTCCCGCCGCGGCATCCCGCACAGGAGACCCACTCCCTGATGGTCGGGGCAGTCCTGAACCGCAAACGTGCGGGTTCGATGCCGAATGGCGAAAAGAGCGCTCTGGTCCTCATGCTCGCGCACGAGGCGTGGGCACATCGGAAAGCCGCCGGCGCCACGTCGATCGCGCGCCACAGGTCGATGCCGTTGAACGCGGATGGACACGGACATCGGAGAGATGCGCCTTGCACCACGAAGCGCGGCCGCGCAGCGCGAAGGCGAAGAGGCCGCTCTACTTCCGCTTCGCGGTCAGGGCGGCTGCGCCGTCGTGAAGGACAAAGGTCGGGGCGGGCTTGTCGCCGGCGAGGTCGAAGACCAGTCGCACGCTCTTGTCGTACAGCAAGGTCTTGAACTCTCCCTTGCCCACGCAGGTCATCGCGCTTTCGGGGTCGCCGGGACTCTGGGAGA
>CAZPPG010000074.1:388-13948 GCA_964588385.1 uncultured Phycisphaeraceae bacterium | reverse complement strand
TACGTCAGCGACCGCCGAACCACCGACATGGCGATCGACGACGGCTTCCCCGAGGTCGAGCCCCTCATCATCCGCTAAACCCCCACCCCCCACCCACCCCCATAAGAACCACCTCCACCATCCTCAACCCATCGTTCACCTGCCTCTTGGCCCAGAACTCGTGACCACGACCACCCCGACATCACCGGCTGAGAGCGTCGCCGAGCCCAAGCCCGTGGCGGAAGTTGACGCCGCCGCCGGTGCTCCCAGCGAGGAGTTCCTGCGCTTGGTTCCCCACGAGTTCGCGCGGCGGCACCTGGTGCTCAGCGCGGGGACCCGAGACGGGGTGGAAGAGTTGCTCGTCGCCGAGCGCACGCGTCCCGCGGCCGTCGTCAACGTGGGCGTCGCGCTGGGGCGGGCCGTGCACACCAACATCGGAGAGCCCGAAGCGATCGCCGCGGCGATCGACCTCGCGTACTCGGCCCGGGCTCGCGGGGGCCAAGGGTCGGGCCAGGCATCGGGCCAGGACCGCGACGCCCCGGCCGTGGTCGTGGAAGGCTCGCGGGACGTCGAGGGGGACCTGGGCGAGGCGATCGCGGCCGCCCAGCGCGAAGAGGACGTGCTCTCGACCAGCGGCAAGGCGCCCACGGTCCGCCTGGTCGACCTGCTTCTCTTCGAGGCGATCCTGCGGGGGGCCAGCGACGTGCACGTGCAGCCCGTGCGGGACCGCACGCTGGTGCGCTACAGGCTCGACGGGGCGCTCCACACCGTCCGCGAGCTCCCCGGCTCGCTGGCCTCGGCGGTCGTAAGTCGCATCAAGGTCATGGCCAGGCTGGATGTGGCCGAGAAGCGGGCGCCCCAGGACGGCCGGGCGTCGGTGAGCGTCGGGGGCAGCGGCGGGCCGACTTCTGGCCGGCGGATCGACCTGCGGGTGAGCACGCTGCCCAGCTCCTCCGGCGAGCGCGTGGTGCTGCGGCTCCTGGACCCGGCCAAGTCCGTCCACCTCCTCAACTTCACCGCGCTGGGGATGCCCCCCGCGCTCGAATCGAGGTACAAGGAACTGGTCGGCCGCACCAGCGGGATAGTCCTCTCGACCGGCCCCACGGGCAGCGGCAAGACCACGACGCTGTACACGACCCTGGCGTGGATCTGCTCGACCAACGCGGGACAGAGCGCGGGTGGGGGTGGGGGCGGGGGTGGGGGTGGGCAGGCGCGGGCGTGCGAGCTCAACATCCTGACCGTGGAGGACCCGGTCGAGTACGACCTCTCGGGGCCCGGCCTCTCGATCAGCCAGACGCAGGTCGACCCCCGCAAGAACGTGACCTTCGCCGCGGGGCTGCGGCACATCCTCCGGCAGGACCCCGACGTGATCATGGTGGGCGAGATCAGGGACGAGGAGACCGCTCGCATGGCGGTGCAGGCCTCGCTCACCGGCCACCTGGTGCTCTCGACCCTTCACACCAACGACGCCCCCAGCGCCGTGGCGCGGCTGCTCGACTTGGGCGTAGAGCCCTTCCTGGTCGCCAGCTCGCTTTCGGCCGTGCTGGCCCAGCGGCTGGTGCGGACGGTGCACCGCGCCTGCTCGGGCGAGGGGTGCCCCGAGTGCCTGGGCTCGGGGTTCAAGGGGCGGACGGGCGTGTTCGAGCTCCTGGTCCTGGACCACGCCCTCCGCGAGATGATCGTCCGCCGCGCCTCGGCGGTCGAGATCAAGATAGCCGCCCAAAGGGGGCAAAGGGGGGGCATGGTCAGCCTGCACCGGGCCGGGACCGAGCTTGTCCGCGCGGGGGTCACCACGCTCGAAGAGATCGCCCGGGTGATCGACGCCACCGACGAGGTGCCGGAATGACGCCGGCACCAACTTCGACGCGGCCGCCTTCTGGATCTTCGATACCGGCGCGGCGGCGCCTCTTCATCGGGCTGGCCCCGGTCGTTGTGGTGGTCGCCGCGTTGGCGTGGTGGGCGTCGCAACCGCTACCTCCCGTGGAGGTGGGCTCGGGCGTCGTCGCAGCGCAAGAGGTCGCCCGCGGCGCGAGCGCGGAACTCGTGGCCCTGGACGAGAGCGCCTTCCACGCCCCGCTGTGGATCGCTCCGCCTGCGCCGCCCCCACCTCCGCCCAAGGTCGAGGCCAAGCCCGAAACCCCGCCGCCTCCCCTCAGGCTGCAGATCCTGGCCATCGCGCGCGATCCCGAGGGGGACCGAGCGCTGCTCTACGACCCCGATACCGACCGGCCGACGTGGGTCAGGGCGGGGCAACCGCTCGGCCCGCGCACCGTGGAGAGGGTCACCGCCGGCTCGGTCGAGATCCGCGACGGCAAACACTTGCGGACGCTGGCGCTCCGTGAGACCAAGGGCGTCGACTCCCCGATCGAACGCGCCCTTCGCGCGGCGGGGGGAAAGCCGTGATCGCGTCCAGTTCTCCCCACGTCGGGTGGCCCTGGGAGCGATTCTATTGGTCCGTTCTGGATGTTCCCGCGGCCCGTCCCTCGGGTCCCTTGCCCGCGGCGCTCCTGCCGGAGTTCGGGGACGACGTGCCGGTCGATGTCGACAAACTCTTCGCGATCGCGGTCCCGACCGCCTGCGGCAGGACGCTGGTCTGCGCCGCGATGCGGGACGAGT
The DNA here is from genome assembly GCA_964588385.1 of uncultured Phycisphaeraceae bacterium. Lineage (GTDB taxonomy): Bacteria > Planctomycetota > Phycisphaerae > Phycisphaerales > UBA1924 > JAHBWV01. The sequence continues at coordinate 11,353 of CAZPPG010000074.1, read as the reverse complement.
TGGAAGGCGTACCGGGGCACGTGCTCTCCCTCGCGCCCGAGTCGATCCCGGACGAGCTTGGAGTCGAAGCGGAGGTGTCGGGACTCAACTTCCTCGTCGGCCCCTTCGAGCCGGTCCCGACCAGGCGGCGCCGCCAGTACCGTCACCTGGCATGGATGGCAATAACGGTCGTCGTCGGGGGATTGGTCACGCTGGGATTGGCACGGCGCGCGGCCCGCTGCGTGGAAGAGGCCGGCGCGGCGCGGACGCTGGCCAACGCGGTCGTGCAGCGCGTACTCCCGAACCCGGACCCGGCCTGGGCGGAGCGATCACTCGACGCCGAGCTCGTGAGCCTGCGCACCCGGGCGAAGGCGTCGGACCTGGCCGTGCCGTCTCCGGACGCGGCGCTGCACCTGGCGCAGCTCTTAACCGCCTGGCCAGCCCAGGTCCCCTGCAAGCCCCAATCGCTCTCGGTGACGCCCACGTCGATGATGGCGTCGGTGTCGATCGAGGGCGATCCGAGCGGCTTCCTAAAGGCCATAAGAGCGCCCGCCGGCTGGACGCTCGGCGAGCCGCGGATCAACTCGGCGTCGGGGATCACGCGCCTGAGCCTCCAGATGAAGCCCGAGCCGCGACCGGGCCGGGAGGGAGCACCGTGAAGGCCCTCCCCCTGCTCTGGGTGCTGTGCGGCGCGGTCGCCCTGGGCGGTCCGATCGCGGCGTGGCGCGGCTATGCCGGGGCGCGGCGTTCGGCCGACTTCGAGCTGGCGCGGCTGCGCTCGATCCGCGACAAGGTCTCTGAGATCGAACGGCTGCGACGGTCTGCCGAGAGGCTTCCCCTCGCCCCGGAAGGCGGGGAGGGGCTGGCGACCCGGATCCCCCACGTCCTGGCCAGCGCCGGTGTTCCGGCCGCGTCGCTCTCGTCCCTGGCCCCGCAGAGCGAATCCGTTACGCTCCCGGGCGCCGGGAAGGTGACCAGGCAGCGGGCGGCCGTGACCCTGACCCCGATCACGCTCCCCCAACTCGGGGCGTTCCTGGCAGCGTGGCGCCGCACCGAGCCGGGGTGGAACGTGGCCACCATCGAGGTCGCGCCCGACGGCACCTCGACCGCCTCGCCCGGGGCGGACCTTTCGCTGCGCGTGAGCATGACAATCGAATCGCTGTCCGCAGAACCCCCGCGAGGGAACTCATGATCCGAGCGCGTGCAATCTGCATCTGGTGCGTCGTCGCGGGCGTCGCATTGGCTGGGTGCGCCGTGCCGTCGAGCGGTCCCTACGCGCCCCAGTCCGAGGGGGAGAGGAACCCCGCCGAGGCCCAGCGCCTGACGCTCCGCGCCGTGGAACTGATGGACTCGGACCCCAAGGAAGCCGAAAAACTCCTGCGCCAGGCCCTGACCCTCGACCTCTATCACGGCCCCGCGCACAACAACCTCGGCGTTCTGTTCCTGAGAACGGGCGACTTCTACGGTGCCGCCGGGGAGTTCGAGTGGGCCCGCAAGCTTCTCCCCGGGCTCCCCGACCCCCGCATGAACCTCGCCCTCGTGCTCGAGCGCGCGGGGCGGGTGAGCGAGGCTCTCGACGCCTACCGCACCGCGCTCGAGGTCTACCCTGGCCATATCCAGACGGTGCAGGCGATCACGAGGCTGCAAGTACGATCGGGGAGAACCGATGACACGACCACCGACTACCTAATTGAAGTCGCCCTCCGCGGGGAAACCCACGCGTGGCGGGAATGGGCGCGCGCCAGGATGGCCCTTGCGGGTCAGCGGTGAGAATTGGTGCTCGAATCTCCATGCCTTTGCTCCCTGTTCAGGGTATTGGGCACGGACGCTTGCTTTCCGAAAATAATATAAAGCACAGCACCCCTTTATATACAAATGAACAAATACGATTTCTACGAGCTCTCACGTCGTCCAATTCAACACCAGTCGCGACCGCGCTTCACATTTGTTCGCCGAGATCGAATGCCAGCTCGTTGGGGGACGGCAAGCACGAGCGTGAATGCAACCCCCTACCGCCGAATCGCCAGGGACCCAATGCAATTGCCCAGCCCGAGGATACTCGCCCCCACCGCCGACGTGGCTTTGGCAGGTCGGCAATTCGCGAGTTCATCGCGCCCAAGTCTAGAATTCTCAACCATTTGTGCCGTGGAACCGTATCGGTACAATAGGCGGTATCGTGGCAAGACAAAAGAGCTCACCAATGAGCCGCTCAAAACCCTAACCCCAAAGGTTATGCCTCCGCAGCCCAGCCCCCTGATGACCATCGATTTGGTCGATCCCAAGAATCGGGTGATCGGTCAGCAGCGTCGTGATCAAGTTGAGCAAGTGGGGGGGGGATTTCGAGTCGCCCATGCATTCCTGTACGCTCTGGACGGGCGGTTGTGGCTTCAACGGCTCGCCGCAACACGCGACCGTCACCCGCTGCGCTGGGGCTCATCCGTGGCGGCGTATCTGTTTGCCGGTGAGACCTATCGACAAGCGATCGTGCGTCGTATCAGGCAGGAATTACGGATTCAATCCCCAGCGTTACGAGCAGTTGATACCGTGCGGATGGTCGACCGCAACAGCACTAAGTTCATCGGGCTATTCTCTGGTTGTCTTCCGTCTCCGCCGAACTCTATTGATCGTTCGCACATCGCGAACTTCACTGCGTTCGACATTGCAGACATCCGATCCATGCTGATTACAGATCCAGATCACTTCACTCCAACATTCCGCGTGCTATTCCGTCGTGCGCACCCATAGATTAGGCTTGCGCCTGGCAATGAGCCCGCCAATGCAAACGAGATCGTCCACCGAGAATGGCAAGGAATGGCTCGAGGTCTACAAAATTGCTGTCGATGAATGTCGCTTCAATATCCGCCTTGGATGGGACCGAGCTCAGTACTTCTTGACCCTCAATGTCGCGATAATTACTGCTGGTATAGGTATTCTAAAGTTCGGATTGCCTGATGCGTGGCTTGGCTTAGCGGGTTCACTATTCCTTGTAGGCTTCCTGATCGCACTGCTAGGTGTCCACTCAATTTCTCGCACGCATCTGTACTACCAACGAAGCCGAGATCGCATGCTGGCAATTGAGAGCCGCTTGGGTTGGCGAGAGGGCGCGGCTGCCGATGTCCCCTGGTACGATCCGCGCGCCTCACGGACGACTGATGTGATGCGCGAACCACAGAAACCCGGCTCGTTGAGATACCGACTCCCACGAATCGGCACTATTCGACCGGGGACGTTTGTATACAACACCATCGTCGTATTGCTTTTACTTGCGTTCTTCGACGTGGTGGCCAGTTGCTTTCTCTTCGCCCGGGTAGCGCTGCCACGTACAACACAGACGCAACGCGGGGCGGGCCCCGAAGTGCACGGGCCGAATACTCCGGGGGCCGGTGAGGAAAAGGAGGCGCATCTGGAAAAGGTGCCTACTGAATGACACGCAGAGCGAGGCGAAGGGCAATTTCGCATTCTCATCGCGGTGCGAACGCTGGCAATTGCCAGCGTCTGAAGAGGCAACTCTTCCTTGAGGCTCTGAACTAGAACGCCGGCTTCGCCACGGCCTGCTCCGGATCCTGGGGGACGCAGTCGGCGAGCCCCTGAAGCGGGGCAGGACAAATTCGTCTCGACCCGACCGCGTGGTCCTGGTGCCGGGCCCGCCCGAGGAGATGGTAGTCGTCAAGTCCTGGGGCATCGGTTGAGATCAACAAGCAAGCTTGCGCTGTGCGGCGGGCGAGAGGCCGCTTTGGAACGTGGACTGTGCTTCCCTCGTGTGCGGTATACTGATCCGTCAGGAGCCGCGCATGGGGTTCAAGCCGTTCAAGATCGACCACTCGAAGGCCGGTGCCGAACTCGACCCGGTCAAGATGTTCAACTCGCTGACTCTGCGAGGCGGCGTGAACGACCTATGGCCGCCACAGGTCGATGCCCTGCAAAAGTGGCATGCTGCGAGAGCCAAAGAGGATATCTCCGTCGAAATGAACACCGGGGGAGGTAAGACCCTTGTCGGTCTTCTGATCGCTACGTCTCTGGCCCGCGAACTCGGAAAGATGGTCCTCTATGCCTCGCCCACAAAGCAACTGGTCGAGCAGACCGCCGCACGCGCGCGCGAGTGCAGCATCGAGACGGCGACGTACTACGGGGGCGTGTGGGCGAATGAAGACATCGCCGCGTCGGCAACCGGACCATGTCTGACCACGCATCAGGCCCTGTTCAACGGGCTCAGCATTTTCCGCGAGCGGGACCTCGGAGCGATTGTGCTGGATGACGCGCACGCTGCCGGCGGCGTGATTCGCGAGTGCTTCACGTTGGGAGTCGCGCGGTCGACTCCGATGTACGACGACATCACGAAGCTTTTTCGCCCGTACTTCAACCGGTCGGGGTACCAGTTGACGTTTGACGAAGTCGTGTCAGGTGGCAACCGCGAACTGCTGTTCGTGCCGCTGTTCGAATCGTCAAAGCACGCCCAGATCATGCAAGAGACGCTCGTCAAGGGTGGAGTCGGGGACGCCAAAGAGACCAAATTCGCGTGGGCGCATCTCAAAGACCACTTGGACAGGGGCGTGATCCTCATCAACCACGACCGCCTGGAAATCGCCCCGGCATGCGCACCCACGGAGCACACGCTGTTCTTCCGCAAGGGAATCAGGCGCGTGTACCTTACCGCGACCCTTCCCTCTCCGATCGAGTTCTACCGAACCTTCGGAGTTCTCCCGGAAACGATTCGGCCGGTGGGGCGTTTGGGAGAAGCCCAGCGTGTATTCCTCGCTGCTCCTGGTGCGGACGACGATCAGCAACGGGAAAGCGCCAAGATCTTGCTCGCCGACCGGAAGGCCCTGATCTTGACCGCGTCGAACGCGATCGCTGCGGAGTGGACGGACATCGCCTCGCAGTTCAGCACGACCGACGGTCACGATCGGATCGAGAGCTTCGCCCAAGCGAAGTCACCTGAAAAACTGGTCATGGCGGCGCGCTACGACGGCGTCGATTTGCCGGGGGACGCATGCCGAATTCTGGTGCTTGACGGTTTGCCCCGCGGCGAGGCTCTACTGCCTCGGTATCTGAACGAGACGCTGCACATTGAAGTTGTGCGAGCGGCGACCACGGCAATCCGATTCGTGCAAGCGGTAGGCCGCATCTTCCGGAGCAACACGGATCATGGCGCCGTCGTTCTGGTAGGCACGGCACTTCAACACTGGGTGGCGTCGCCCGCAAACCGCGCATACCTGCCCGCGCTACTGCAGCAGCAGCTCGATCTTGCGTTTGAAATCGACCGGAAAATCCGCAGTGGCGAGTTCACCGCCGCGGACATTCTGGACGAACTCCTGAAGGGCACCAGGAGTTGGGACGAATTCTATCGCGAAAACATCGGCCAATTCGGAACCAAGGCGGTACAGACGCCCCCCGCGTGGCTGACTGATGCCATCAAGCTCGAACGGGCTGCGCACAGGCTGCTGTGGTCAGGAGACTTTGGGGGTGCGGCCGGCCTGTATGCCGAGGCAGCGGGAGGAGCTGCTCAACACGACGCCGACCTGGCAGCATGGGACCGTCACTTCGAGGGGTACTGCTGGGAGCGCGCCGGCAAGGGCGACCTTTCAGCTGCTGCCTATCTGGCGGCCGCGAATCAGCGCGGCTCTCTAGGCCGACCCAAACTCCAGAACACGATGAAGCCTGTCCAAGTCGAGGGCTCGGCGACGCGGCAGGCTCGAGCGATTGCAGACCGTGTAAGAGAACGCGGAGCCAAGGCTCTTCTTAGGGCGAAAAGCCTCATCGATGACTTGGCCTTCGGACCTTCCACCAATCTCGCCGAACAGGCGCTTCGCGATCTTGGCGAGCTCCTCGGTCTTGAAGCCAGCAGGCCCGACAAGGAGAAGCGGAAGGGTCCCGACGTATTGTGGCTGGCTGTCGACGATGCTTCGGGCTGGGGCTTTGAGGCCAAGACGGACAAAAAGGAGCGGTCAAACTACACCAAGGACGACACCGCGCAGGTCCATGAGCATCGCCAGTGGTTGACGACAACACTTCCCAGTCGCAAGGTCGATCTGGCGTTCGTGGGTAGGGTTCTCCCGGTGACGGCATCCGCCAGCCCGAGCGATGACCTGATGGTGATCGATCTCGCCGCCATGAGGGATCTGGCGGTGCGAGCGGTCAGCCTGTACGAAGCGCTCACCGCGAGACCAACAGACCCAGATGGAGTGCAGGCCTGGTTGGAGCACCTCGGGTTACGGTCTCCCCAGTGCGTCTCAGCGTTGCCGATGACGCTCGCGGCTGACCTCCAGTCGGATGACGCGTAGTGGAATCCGATTAGAAGCGCACCCGCAGCATGAGATGGTGACACCGAAACACCCTCGGATATGGTGTTGCCTTGGGCACGGTTCGTCTGTGCCTTGACACCCTGTGATCTCTGTTCGGCCATCTGGGGTCCGCCATCAACTGTGCTTTGAGCGCCTTGGCGATGGCACCGAATGCTTCTAATTGCGTTCCGCTCAGGAGATATCCCGCCATTGCGCCTTCCGAGACAAAAGGTGCGTAATCACAGGTCAGGAACCTCTCGCGAACCGTTCTTACGTAGTCGGCCAGTGCCATGGGCGTTCCCAAGACCTTTGCCTCGAGCGGCCATACGACCCGCGGGTTTGATCGCATCGCAAAGCCGATGTCGTATTCCCGGGGCCTTGCGGGTGCCGCTTTGCGAGACTCATCCTCCTGGTTTCCATGAATCGCTCGGAAGGGTTCATCGCCCGAAAGGAGATCGTCAATCCCCAAGTACAGCAGGCGGGTGATCCCCCGTTCGAGGTCGTCGGTCGCGTCAGCGAGTGCCGTTCTGAAGGCCGGGTTCGCGGCAAGCGCGTCGAATCCGCCCCAGATGGCGTTCATGATAACTGTCGAAGCGTCGTTCACCCACGCTTCGGCCAGCGCCACGAGCTCCTCTGGAGCCGCGGGGTACATCGCTTCTAAGACAGTCTTGCCACGCAGCTGCCGTTTACCCACTGGCCCTGCTCCCCTTGGCACGATGAGCCGCCCCGAGGCGCATAAGATCGACGCTCACCACATCAGCATCGCGCATCGCGATGGACCGAGTCCAGTAACGGGCCAGGTTCGGCTTGCACAACAAAACGGTCGGCACCCTCTTGCCGCCCTGCACCACGGTGTCATAGGCCATCAGGACCCTACGTCGAACCACCATGCCATCGGCGGAATGTCGTTCAACGACTTTCGACAACGCCGTGATCCGCCCAAGCAGTTCGCCGGCTTCCACGTTCCTCCGCTGAACTCCGAGATCGTTCCCGGGCCAGCCGAGATGAATGGCTACTAAGTGAGCAGGAGAAGATGCTTCCGTGGGGTGGAACAGGGTGATCCGCACTCGCTTGTCAGCTCCGAAGCCAGCGCGCAGAACGCGCGTGAACGCTTCTGCGTAGCGATTGAGCACCGCCTGGTCGGCCTCCGTGTCGGTAGCGCTGGGCGTAGGAGAGCTCAGTATTCTCTTTGCACGCTTCACGGCAGTGAACGCCGCCAGCGTGTAGTCGCATGCATCCTCGATGAGTGTCCACTCTGCGGCCTTGAAGCCAAACCCATGGCGCATCGCGGCGTCCGCCTGTTCTGGTGAGGTGACGCCATCGAGCCCAACAGGCCGCGATGGAAGAGGAACCCGTAGGAGCTCATCTGCGTTCACCTCTTGACGGAACGACGCGAATCGACTGCTAGTATGGAGCAAGTAGTACATGGCCACCTTGCTGTTGTAGACAAGGCAAGCAGCCTCCATGTCACGTTGCCGTTCCTCTGGAAACCGTGCACTCACGTAGCTAGTGGAACAAAGGGATCCACGGCCACCATCGGGTACCACGATGCGGGCGTGGAAGCGGTTGTCGGAGCGACGCCAAGCGAGCTTGATCAGCAGCTGCATCGGCTCAAACGCGTCCCAACTGACCGAGTCCTTCCCATGAATCATCGGATCGGTGTTGACCGGCAATGTTCTCGCTTCCAAATACGGGAAGCTTGCGCCCGGAAAATCATCGGCGTCCAGCAGGCGGCGCCCCAGGATCGCCTCGCACCGCTTTGTCGGGTTCGATCCTCGGATAATTCCCGTGCGGGTCGTGACGATCTTCTTGCGCTCGAGGGTTTCGATAGAGTCGTTCCGCTGGAGCCGTTGCACGAGCTCGTAGTCCCGCCGGCCGCCCCACATCAACGCTGTCCAGATCCCATGATCCCTCTGCGCCTCATCCGGAAGCACGGAGTGATAGTCATATGCGTCGAACACGATGCGATAGCTATCGTCGACCGTGTAAGACGGCTTGGGCGATACATACGTGACCGCGCTCCCATTCGGCCGTGCGGGCTGGAGACAGATAACGCACGACGGTCCGACAGCGTTCGCGAAGAGCCCGAACCTGAGCGCCGAAAGGTTGATGATCTCTTCGACGCGATGTTCCGCGAAAAGCTTCTTTCGTATGTCCGCGGCCGTGCCCGTGGAGTTGAACAGCACGCCCGATGACTGGAGCATCGACACCCGGCCCGAAGGCTTTGCGAGCTTCGCGCTCTTCGCGAGGAACAGCGGGCCGATGTTCTTGTACGATACTGGCCAACGATGCTTCCTGCCCCATTGCTCGGCCTGTGAGCTCTTGCTCACGGTCCCGGTACCCCAGGGGGCGTTGCCCACTACAACATCGTAACGCTCACGTTCATGGAGAGTGCGGAAGCCTACTCCGTTCTCTTGGAAGAAATCGGCCTCCACCAGTCGCGTCCCGCGAAGGAGGGGGAACTTGACCCGGCTCCAGATGTACCGCGGCTCTAGCTCGTCGCACATAGCCAGGTAGAGGCTGAAGCAGGCGACGCGAACCGCTTCTCTTTGGATGTCCACGCCAAAGAGGTTTTCGGTGAGCAACTGTCGCAGCAGATCGGTCCCGGGTCTCGTCCTAAACGCGTGTGCGCGACGCCATCGATGAACCAGGCGCTGGAACGCCTTCACCAGGAAGATCCCCGAGCCGCACGCGGGGTCCAGGACCTTCACATTCCAGTCATTGCTGTTCCACGGGAGACAGGTGTCCAGGACCACGTCCACGAGGTAGCCGGGCGTGTAGTGGGTTCCTTTGTCCTTGGTGACGAAAGCCTCGTAAATGCTGCTGATAAACTCCAGGGGGATCACGTCGAAGGAGTACAACTGCCAGAGGCTGCGTTGTCCCGAGCCAATCTTCATGGTCCCGCCGACGAAGTCAGCCAGCACGTCCAAGTGTCGTGGCTGAACCTGTTCCATTTCAGCGCGCCATTCGGCATCGCGTTCGCGAGGATCGCTGGCCTTGCCGGGAAACAAGTCGCCGTTAAACCGTTCGTTGAGCATCTTGAAGAGCGCGTAGGCATCGGCGTGATGGCGAAGCACGGATTCAAGCCCTGAGTGAGCGAGGGAAAACTGACGTCCCTCGTGGTGCTGGCGGTCAAGCCACTCCGTGGTCAGGGCGGCCCGCCCGTCCTCGTCCTTCCGGTGAAAAAGAAACTGGACAAACATGAGACGCGCAAGCAAGTCGTGAATCATCTCGACCGAGAGGCCTTGGTCGCGTAGAGCGTCCCGGACCGCCGTCAGGTTGTGGAGCAGGGTTTCGTCTGCACACTTCTTCCGTGGAAACCGAGACCCGAACTCCCGGAAAAGTTGACCCGAAACCAGCGACACCCAACTGAGTCCTCGTGCTGCCATGGAGGACGCGTCGAGTGGCTTGCGAGGATCAAATCGCAGTTGCTCGATCTCGGTCGTTGGCAACCGACCGGCTGGGTGTCGGCGGGGTTGCTCGCACGTCGTCCACGCCCGAACCAGGTGGGGTTCGAGAGTCACCAGGAGCGGCGACCGACAGAGATTCCAGGCCAAACGGTGCGCTTCTTCGACCGCGCCATCCGTCGCCATCGTCTTGAATTCACAGACCACTGCCAACGGCGGTTCGGTTGCATCCGCTCTGGAGTGCGCGGCGAGCACCCCGGCCCGGACCCCCTTGACGTCGGCGCGACGCGCTAATGACGTACCAAGCTTTGATTGGACGAGCCGCGCGTAGACCGCCGGGCCGGCCCCGGAGGGGTGCAAGACTTCGCCACGCGAGGGCCAACCGAGCCTTTGATGGGCGGTGTCGAGTTGCATTATCGCCGACGACCCCAGGTGCTCCGAAAAGTCGCACGCCGATTCAAGCAACAATCCTTCGGCGAGTCCGCTGGCGTGCCCTGGCGGAAGCGTCGCGAGCTAGAACATGAAGGATCTGCTGCCTCGCCTGAGCCGCGGCGACATCGGCTGACCCTGCTTCAGCGATGAGGCCCCGGAGTTCGTGACATCTCGCGACGAAAGGGCGGCCGCGGCCTTCGCGGCTAATCGAGATTCTGAATTCGCGCCCCTTGAGCACCGCCGATTCAGTCCAGGTCTGCGGCAAGCTTTCGAGCCGCTGCGTCGTTTCCAGAATAATCCGCCCCACCGGTACCGCCCAGACCATGTGGAGCTGACCAGTCACTACCTCCATCATCTCGTGTTCGTCATTCAAGAGGTAGACTCGCCGGCCGACTGTCAAGAGCGTCAGCTTTGCGAGCGCCTCTGACGCAGGAGTGTCTGGGTAGTGAGCCTTCAGATACCGGATCGCCGTCCGAATCCTTCGTAACGGGCAGTTCCCTTCTCTGAGTTTCTGCACAGCCTGCAAGACTACCACGTCCTGGAAGGTGTATCGGCGCCGAGAGCCTCGTCCCGTGGCGTCCTGGCCCGAGGGCCGAAGAAGACCGGAACGCGCCCAATGGTCCACCATGCGCACAGTCGCACCCGTGAGACCCGCGACGACGGAGGTTGAGAGGAGCATCGCCATCATGTTCTCTCCGGCTGGTCAGAATACAGGCAGGCAGTCCACTGACCATGACCAGACTACAAGACTGTAGTCTGGCCTGGAGTTTGCGTCACATCTGCGGGGCGAGCTCGACAGGGGCCTTTTCGGCGGCTCCTCCCTTTCAACACCGTTCCCGAACACGTAGCTGGCTCCAATAGAACCT
>CAZPPG010000074.1:0-378 GCA_964588385.1 uncultured Phycisphaeraceae bacterium | reverse complement strand
AACCTGAAGGAGTGGCAGGACGGTCGTAGGTTGCTGGGAACGCGGGCCCTCGATTCGAATCCGCGACTTCGGTCAGGCAGGTCGAAGGCGGGCAATTCGGCCCTGATCCCACGCAAAGCAAAGGCGTGTCAGACGGGTAAGGCATGGGGATTCTTGCCAGGCCTGCACAGTGAGGACGCAGACACCGCTCTAGGACGCGGCCTTGGATCGACTCTCTTCCCAGTGCGCCGCCGCCGGGGCCCGAGGGGGGCCGGGCCGCCGGCGGTCAGCGCTCTCCGTGCTCCGATCCCCCGCGGGCAAGGTCGCCCAACGAACCACGCGCCGCTATTTCGCCTCGGAGAACTTGAACTTCGTCTTGGCCCGCTGGCGCGGCGTCGC
>CAZPPG010000073.1:0-14098 GCA_964588385.1 uncultured Phycisphaeraceae bacterium | reverse complement strand
CCATCGCCAAGCAGAAGCGTTCGGGGATCAGACAAAGACACTTCTCGGGGGGATGTGTGGAACGCGGCCGCTCGCGGGCGGTGCTCGACGTGCCGGACCGGATCGGGGCCTCTCGCCCCGCCATCCGATAGACGTCGTCGAGGTTGATCCACAACGTGCCCGAGTCCTTCAAAACTCGCCAGACTTCATCGAACACCTCGCAGAGGTGACGCACGTAACTATCCGGATCGGGTTCGCGCCCGAGCGGAACATCCGACCCGTCCTGCCAGAGCACGGCCGGGACGCCATAGTCGCGGGCGCGCCAGTAGGGCGGTGAGGTCATCACGCAGTCAACCGAGGATGGTTCAAGCTGGCGAAGGCCCTCCCTGGCCTCCAAGGCGTAGACCTGATCGAGTTCGAGCATCTACGTCGGCGTGACCTCCGCGCGCAGAAGGAGATCACGGATGGCCCGACCGCTTCCTGTGAGCTCGTAGCTGGGGTTGGGCTCGCGGGGCACCGCCACTGATTGGACGATGCCCCGGGCAAGAAGAAGCTTGATGGCGTCGCGCACGTTGTTGGCGCTCATGCGGACTTCCTGGTCCCGCTGACGCGCGCGGCGCTTGATCTGGACGGGCCGCAAGGGCCGGTCAAGCGCCTTGATAATGGCCGAGCGGTGCCGGAAGCAGCTCCAGCCGTAGGTGTCCCAGTTCACTCGCGGAAAGTCGGGCTCGATCGGTCGAAGACGGAGCAGGTTCCTCGCGTGCCGCTGAACCCTGGCCCCCTGGTCCGTGAGCCAGTAGACACGGCTCTGGCGAGCGGATCGGTTGAGACAGGTGACCAGGTCGTGGAGCGAAAGCTCCCAGAGCAGGTACCCAGCGCGGTCCAGGTCAAGTCCCTCGCGCCGTGCCAGCTGCAGCGTGGTCAGCGGTTGGTGCAATCTGGCCAGGGCGCCGCGGAGGCGGGCCTTGTCCATGAGACGCCGGTAGTGGAGTGCAAGTCGCATGACCCAGCCGCCGTCGCCGGGCTTCTTCAACCTTGAACTGAAACGCGGGACGATGGGCGGTCCGGCATCCCGGGTGAAGACGTATATAAGCGTCGCTGCTCCGTGCAGCACGGAGGTCAACCATGAACTGCACCAACTGCCGCAAAGAGTTCCAGATCGGGCACGACGTGCTCGGTCTACAGGAGGGAGTGGTCGGAACCAGGGGATTCGTCCCGGTGGCCGACATGCTCCACTTCTGCAGCGAGCGCTGCCTGAAGGACTACCACGACGACGATGCGAGTGTCGCCACTCTGAAGAGACGAACGCCTTGACGGTCATAGCGCCTCGACCGCCACAATCTATATAAACCACGCGGTCTACCTGCGCCACAGAATGTCAATGCTTATCCCACTCAGCGCGACTGCTTCGCTTCAGCGAAGCCTCGCGCGCACGAGTGCCTACGTTACGTCATGCGCGATGAGTAGAGCTATTGGCTCTGCCCCCGGTGGGAGCGCTGATCCCACGCGACTACTTGTCGCTTTCTTCAGAATGAATTGTTCCGAGGATGTGCTCGCGCACATCACCGGCATCCCCGCGTTGGTCCGGCGTGACCTGCCCGGAACCGCCAACACCGACAGCCACGGCGGCTTTATAAGCCTTGCGCCGGCCGCCCTGCGTCCCGCACTTCGGGACAAGGCCCATAAGGAGGGGTCGTAGCGAAAACGACATGGAAGAGGTCTACATCGACATCCGGCACACGCGGCAGCAGTACGAGCGAGCGGTCGCTCGGCTGCACGCCGATCCGAGCGTATGCCCGCGGAACAAGGAACTTCTCCTCAGCTTCACTCGCGATGCCGCCCTCGGCAAGACGATCATCGGCCGCGCCAAGAAGCGGATCGGTCCGGCTCGACTCCTGGGGTACCTGTCGCAGCTGTACCCGTTTATTCTCTACGTCAACAAGGACCTGGACGCCGTCACCCAGGCGGATGTGGAGCGGTTCGTGGAAGCGCTGGACGCTGATGTGATCCGCTCGCGAGCGTCGCGAAATGGGCACCCGAGCACCGAAGGCGAATTGCTCAGCCCACGATACAAGGCCGACATCAAGGTCACGATCAAGAAGTTCTACAAGTGGCTCTGGGGCCAGTCCAAGGTCTACCCCCCGCTTGTCGAGTGGATCGACACCTTCGTCGAGGCCAAGGAGATCGCGGCGCTCACCGAGACTGAAGTCGAACGGCTCGTGGACCACTGCGCGCGGCCCGTTCACAAAGCGCTCGTTCAAGTCCTCTTCGATGGAGGATTCCGGATCGGAGAGTTGCTCAACATCCGTCTCCGGCACGTCGAAGTCCGAAACTTTCGCCGAGGCGACCCCGACGCACGTTGCTTCTGCCTGCGCGTGCCGTTCTCAAAGACCCTCCGACGTACCGTGCCATTGCCCATGCCGGCCAGCAGCAAGTGGCTCGAGCGCTGGCTACAGGCGCACGCCCAACGACCAGTGGTCAGACCAGACGGAACGCTCGCAGCAGCGGACCCCGAGGCCCCGCTTTTTCCAATCTCGGAAAACGCTGTCCGTCTCCTCCTTCGCCGCATCGGCCGCGTGGCACTCAATAAGCATGTCTATCCGCACTTGCTGCGCCACACCTCCGCGACATTCTGGTGCAACCGCCTCCCCTACTTCAAGTTCTGCAAGCGGTTCGGCTGGACGACAACGAGCAAGATGCCCCAGCGGTACATCGACCGAGAGGGCATCGACGAGCTATCGGTCGCGGAACTGTTTCACGATGACCAGCAGTCCACCCTTCGACGAGAGAACCAACAGCTTCAGCGCGAGCTGGCGGCGTTCGTGACAGATCGCGACGTGCAGCGGCAGCCTGCGTGACTTCCGCTGATGCGGCGCAACTCCTCGATCGCTACAGCAGTTCAGAGCCCGCCGTGGGCAATCCTCCAGACCATGCTCCACCGTGATCGCGCCGGAGAGGGCGCTGGCCGATCCACCATCGGCCACGGCCTCACGGGCACCCGCCCCGGTCGTCACCACCGGGGCCTCCATCACACGCCTGGCCTCCTTCGACGCTCCTCTTGCCCTTCCCGCGGACTGCGCTACGCTCGACATGCGGCTCTCCTTGCTGGAAGTGGGTCACACAACTCCACCTTCCCGCGGGAGAGCCGCTTCCGCAAATGTGCGCAAGATTCAGGACGTTACCCTTGCCCATCCGATGCACCGCCCGACGACAGGCCTAAGCCTATCGATCGCTGGTGTCCACCGGAGATGGGCAGGTTCAATACGCTACACGATCGGCGATGGTTGCGCCGGGTTATTCAGAGGTCCCTATCGACGAGCCACGTGCAATGCGGGTTCATGGCGCCGAGCTCTGCTCTGATTTTGGTAAGGACAGACGCCCCAATGGCTGCTGCTTCAGCAGGAAACAAGGCCAAATCAGTTCCGCCTGCACGGGACAACCGATCAATCCAATCAAACATACTACGGCCCAAGAATAGCACCTGAGCGTCATTATCGACCCATGCAGCAATCCAGCCGCTCTTTTGGCCTGGCGCGCTCAAGATATAGACGATTGGTTCTAAAAACTCACTTTGCGCGAACGGAATTACAGACGCTTGTCGCCATGACGAGACAAACCCGCATGCAGCTATGGCTTCATGTATATTATAACCAAGATACTCGGTGTTCTCAGCGTCAACCGCGATAATACTATTCAAATCAAGTACGCGTATGGACGGAATCGCACCGGCAAAATTGCCAACACGCGCCGCTGGCATCGCCGGTTCGCTTGCTGGTGGCAACCCAGCATCATGAGAAGGCCGATCGACGAACCACATCCAAATCAGCGGATCATACCAGCGACGAAAGCAATCCAAATCCGCTGGCAGCGATACGGCACTGTGTCCCAAGGCACGGTCAATGCCGTTATTCAAATCGGACCGCCGCACACCAGCCCGCAACGCGAGTGTTTCAATTTGAGACAGCAGTTCTGAAAATTGTGATAACGTAGTTGTAGTCATGTAGAATATTCCTAGCGCTTCGAAGCACTGATTTCCGCCCCGGTGGTACTAGATGTCGGGCAATTTGCTTTATTGCATTGATCAATCATACGATCCCATCGCGCCAGAAGCCCTCCTGCCAACAAGCCGCTTCCATTGCCTCCTACTCCAGCGTCGTTCACGGCAACTCCCAAATCGATCGCGCACTGTTCCGCATCGTTGCGAGCGCCTGACAAGACACTACAGTCGACAGGTTGGCAGCCTCCATTGGCACTCTTACTTGCCTTTGCAAGAGCTTCGAGCATCTTCTTGCAAGATCGTGAATCAAGTGCCGCTCCGGCCTCCTTGACCGCAATGAACCCTGTCGCGATCGCGAACGCCAAGCCGGCCGATCCAGCAATGAACTGCCCCTTCATATTGATTGCCGCTTTCCTCTTCCATTTGGATCTTTCGGACGTGCGATTGGTACCAGGTTTACAACCCGCCTGCATGTCTTTAAGAAGTTTATCTGTAATGAGTTTAGGATCCATGCCGGATTCAATTAGGCTCCTCTTGAGCAATTCAGTTCGCTGCTCTTCTGTAAGAGCGGCAAAGGCTTCTCGCATTTTGGACCAGTTACGACTTGTTTCGTTGCCGATGAGTTCACGAGCAAGACAGTTATGCTGCTTTGTGTGCTCCTCTTTGGTCATTTGCACTGTGAGCTGATTCGGATCTCCGCCGATCGCTAGTGGAACGCAGTGTGCCCATCCCGGAGGCTCAAGTCCGCTGGCATCATTCTGGAAGGTTGGACTTGATTCTGTGTATTCGTATAGAAGCATGGATCCCGCAGCATAGCTGATCGGATCTCTTTCCAACCACCTTCCCAGCATCGGATCGTACCACCGGAACCGCACGGAGTAGCTCTTGAGCTCGTGATTGAAGACGTATCCGTCGTACCCGAACACGTTGTCCGAACTCACAGCGTCCGAAATCATACCCCCTGCCACCGGCGTCTTCCCGAGCCAGTCCCCGGTGAAGATATTCGAATCGTCCGAATCGATCACGCCGTCGTGGTTCAGGTCCGCCTCGACGACGTACGAGCCCTCCGCGATGTCCGTTCCGGCGCCCGAGTTCGCGGCCGCTAAGCTGGATATCAAGCTTCCGTCCGTCGAATCGCAGTCGTTGTCGTTGTCCACATCTCCCGGCCAGCGGAACTTCGCCTCGCCGTACGCCGAGTAGCTCACCCGCTCCGCCAAGCTGGCATCGAGATCTCTGACCATGGCTACCGTGCTGAATTGTACGTCGGTCAGATGGTAGAAGGCGCGGTCGTCGGCGTGGTCGTCGTAGGCCCCGCTGTGGTCGGCGTCGATGCGCCGGTAAACCGGGTCATCGATGTACCGCAGACCCCAGAACTCCTGCACGACACGGTTGAGCCCGTTGGGTGAGCCTCCATCCGTGTAGTCATCGACGTCCTCCTGCAGCAGCTGCCAGGACGCCGAATACCACATCGCCCTCCGCTGGTCCAGACCTGATGTGGCGTTGGTGTCCGCGTCCTTTTGGATGCGCCAGTGAAGTCCGTTGTAGGTGTAGACTCCGAGATCTGCCGGAGTCGAGGGGTAGATGCCGCTGTGGAGTTGAGCCTTTACCAGCCGGTTCCACGCGTCATGGACGTACAGGTGCTTCGCCGTGCTCGTCCCCTTGCGCTGCTCGGTCATGTTGCCCGCGGCGTCATAATTGAGGGCCTTGGGACCACCGACTTGACCGGAGATCGACCGCTGCGTCAGTTCGTTGGCCTTGTTGTGCGTGCGGTCCTCTTCTTCGAGACTGTTGGTGTACACGCCGTTGCCGTTGTTGTCGTTCCGGACCGTGTTCCAGTTGCCCAGGATGTCGAGCACCCACTGCTGACCACCCTTGCCGGGAGTGAAAGAACCGCCATAGCTCCCGACGCCACGCTTGGCCTCAACCAATCGGTCAAGCTCGTCGTACACATACAGGAAATCGCGCGTGTCCCACGAGGCGCCCGGCCGTGCATCGACGGCGTCGCGTCGGTTGCTCGCCGCGTCGTACTGGTAGGTGGTTTCGACAAGCGGCGGTCGGTTTGGGACCACGACGGAACTTCCGTGGACCGTGAGCGCCGATTCCACCCAAGCCTGGCGCTGCACGCGCCCAAACCGGTCCCACCCCGGGTAGACGCCCGCGTCCTGCGTGTTCAGCGTGTAGTACCGGCGCTTGCCGTCGTGGCTGAATGTGCGGTCGAGCTGGACGCTCGCGACGACATAGTCAACAATCGGAACCAAATCAAGGCCGACATATGAGTACTCGATGAGATTGCTGCTCCAGGGAACTCCGTCGGCCGTCATGCTGTCCACGCGGCTGATCCGCGAATTCAATGCGTAGGCATAGAGAAAACTCTCCGCGTTCCCGTCGGGGTACACCAGCGTCGAGACGCGGCTGAAGTTGCCAGGGTCCGTCTCGTCCGCTTCCTCGGCCTTCACGGTCTCGTACGAGTACTGCACCCGCTTGGTGTCGCCGCTGGGCGGGCCGTCGTCGCCGCCGGTGGTTTGCACGACGCCGTTGTTGTCCTGATAAACCTGCGCAACCTGCCACAGCGGTGTGTAGCGGAACCGTGCAGCGTTCACGGCGGTGGAGCCCGAGGTGTCCGAGTACGATTCGACCTTGTCGAGCCGCCCAAAGTCGTCATACGTTACGCCGATGCGGCGCACCGCGCCGTCAATGTCGGTCCCGAGCGCGGACGCGGTGTCCGAAGTGACACGCCCCAGATCATCGCGCCGGTACGCGTGGCGAGTCCCGTTCTGGTCCGTCACCGAGCGGAGCTCGCCGAGGGCGTTGTACGAGTACTTGACCTTGTACGCGTCGGTCGACCCGGCCTCGCCCGTGCTCTCGTCGGGGTAACGGACTTCCGAGAGCAGGCTTACGGCGCTGACCAGAGAATCCGTCTCCGCAGACCCGGACGCGGCGCTGGTTGAGTAGAGGTACTGCGTGACCTGTACCGACTCGCTGGTTCCGCTTGGGACGTGCGCGACCTGCTTGGTCACGTTCCCGAGGCCGTCGAGCACAAAGCTCGTGACCCGGTCCGTGTCGGGCTCGGCGTCGGTGATGCCCGAGACCGTCCAGCGTCCGTCTCCCGACGACCACGAGACCGTCGCGTCGTCGTAGTTCTCGACCACCGCGATCCGGCGCGAGAGGTCGTCGTACAGGTACTTCGTGACCCGAGCCGCCTTGGGCTCGGTCGTCGAGTCGAGCAGGCCGCGCGCGTTGTACTCGGCGCCGGTGACGATGGTGTTCTCGTAGTCCTCGGTGTCGAAGTCCGGGGGATCCTCCGGCGGCCAGTCGGGCGCGCTCCCGCCCGTGCGGAACTCGTTCTCCGTCGTGTTGGTCCCGAAGTTGACAGTCCGGATCCGGCGGTCGGCGTCGTCGTAGTAATAGCCCATGAAGGTCGCGACCGCGTCGGTCGTGGACAGGTCGCCGTCGTCCGTGCACACGTGCGATCGTCGCCGTGTGGTCAACAGGTCGACCAGGTTGTGATCGTTGTAGCGGTAGCTCGTCTGTTCGAGCACGGTGTCATCGTCGAGGCCGGCCGCGTCGGCGTAATTGCCGGAGTCGCCCGGCTTGGCATCGCCGCCGCGGTCGGTGGTGTAGGACGTTACGACGCGGCCCAGGCCGTCGAGCGTGCGCTTTACGCCTGGCGAGTTCGGGCGCCACTCGGCGATAACTCGGCCGTTGGCGTCGAACCACGAGTTGGTCTCGAGGTACCCTTCTCCGAGGTCGCCGGGATCGATCGCGACCTGCTGCCGGTACACCAGCCCGCGCTGGCTGTAGCTCATCGTCGTGTAGAGCCCGCGGTCGGACGAGCCGATTCCCGAGGGCACGGACCCGAAGAGCGCTCGCTTTGCTGTACGCCCGAGGTTGTCGTGCTCGACCCACTCGTGGGGCGCGGCGGGGTTCTCGGTGAGTTGCCTCCGGTTGCGGAAGTCGTATCCATAGATCGTGTCGCGGGTCTGCCCCGACAGCCCGCCGCCCGGCTCCCCCGTGAACCGGCGGACCATGGTGAGGTTGCCGTCGCCAAGCCCTTGGACGGCGGATGCTCCGCCGTCGTAAAAATACTGCGCGACCGAGATCATGTCGCCGGGACTCCCGTTGTCCGTCCCCATCTGGACTTCGAGCACTCGGTTTAGGGCGTCGTACGAGGAATTCTTGGTGATCGAGTACGTCGGGCTGCTGTCGCCCTCCTTCTGCGGCGAGCGCGTGGTCGTGAGCAGGCGTCCGAGATTGTCGTAGGTGTACGAAGTCTTGTAGTTCCAGTTGTTGGCGATGTCGTACCACTCGCGCGTGGAATTGACGAGCCCCGAGAACAGGTGCTGCGTCGTGCGCCGTGAGAGCTCGGTGTCGAGCGTGTAGTCAAGCGCAGGAGGGTCGTAGTCGTTGTCGTCCAGCACATACTCGCTCTGGCCGATGGCGCTTCCGCTGGCGTCCATCCACGACACGATTGCCGGCCCGTCGAAGGAGGAGTTCGCGAGCATGAATGGGAGCGTCACTTCCGCGTAGTAGAGGATGTCGGGCCGCTCAAAGAACTCCCGCATTTCCCTGATCGTGTAGGATTTGACACCGCCGGGAGAGGTCGTCTCGACCACACGCCCGAGAATGTCGTGGGCGAACGTCGTGACCAATTCACCGCCGGTGCCCTGGTCCCATCCGTCGGTGTCCACCTCGCCGAAGTCCGTGCCCTCCAAGGCTCGCGATTCGTCGCCGTCGGGTGCCTCGGGGTCCGCGTTCCGTACGACCTTGGTTACTACCAGACCCGTGGAGTCGTACTCTCTGTAAGTCAATGTCTTGTCCTCGAGGCGTGTCCAGCGGAGACGGCCTTGCGGGTCGAACAGATCGAAGGTGTCCTCGGTGTTGGCCGAACCGCCAGCGGCTCGGCCGTTTTCGCTCTCGAGCTCGGACTCGACAATGGTGCGGATGTAGGCGACCGGGGCCTGTGCTCCAGGTTGCGAGGCCGTGGAGTGGAAGCCGTACTCGAAGTTCGTGGTCTCTGTCTCGTCTGCCGTGGGGCTGGTGTCGTCCGCAAAACGCTCGATTTTGGCAAGGAGGTACGGATCGTCTCCCGTCTGGTAGGTGTACTTGGTCACGAGCGTGAAGTCCCCGTGGTTGGTCAAGTTTCCCTCGCCGACACGAACCTCGGTGAGCCGATGGTCGCTGTTGTAGGCGTACGCCTCGACGAGGCCAGCGTCGGAGTGGAACGAGATCGCGTACGTCCCGACATCGGTTGGCGTGTACGATGCGACCGCCGACGGCGCCATGACCCGTTCAAGATTCCGGGTCGTTTCGTCGTACTGGTAGTGCCAGACCCATGCGCGCGGGCTGCCGCCCGGCTCGATGACGGCGATATTCATCAGATAGGGCACGTCGAGGTCGCCGAGCTCCTGCATGTCGCAATAGACCGTGTTGAACACGGTGGAAAAGTTGGTCCCGTTGTGCTGGTACTGGATGATCTTCAGTGTCGGGCCGTGAGCCTGCGTGTGGTAGCTGAAGGCTTGTTTGAGGCCTTGCGCGGCTCCGGCGCAGCCGCACGAACTCTGCAAGTACTGAGCGGTCACGCGCCGCTCACCCGAGGTCGCGTACCCCACGATCTTCGCCGCGTAGTCCACGACCTTCCTCGGGGCGCTCGAATACACGTCGTCGTCGTCATCCTTGCCGCGGAGGTACTCCGCGGCGTTCATCACCGCTTCATCCGCGTCCCATGACTGGCCGTTCTGCGTGAGCTCCTGGGCCAGGAACTCGATCTGTTGCGGTACGAAGACGCTCTTGAGCTGGTGGGCACCGCCCTGCACGTCGAGCCGCTCGTCGCCGCTCTCGTAGAATGTCGTGCCGTTATGATACCTGTACTGGGTCACGAGCGGTCGGTACGGCGCCCCGGACGATGCCGCATCGACCAGGGTACGGGTCGTGACCTGCACGAGGTCGCCCTCGGTCCCGAGGTCCGAATCGTCGTCCGCGTAGACATAGTCGACTCGGCGCGTAACGGCAGCATTGCCCTCCGCATCCTTTTCGATGAGCGCGATTGTGCTGAGCCGCCCGTTGTTCGGCTCGTTCGCACCGAACTGGTTCCAGTAGAAGACGACTTCCCCGCTTGACCCTCCTGTCGCGGGAGTTCCGTCAAGAAAGATCCGAACAAGGCGAGCCTTCTTGCTATTCCAAGGCCCGAGCAACGCATAGCTATAGACGCAACGGTTCCCCCACGCGTCCTCATCCATGAGCAAGAACCCATCCAGCTCATCAGGCACGGAGGAATTGCTGTTACCCCGATAAAAGTGGCGGCTCCATCCGCCGGGCTGACGCAAGGTCCAAGTGTCAATCGTCTCTTCGTCGATGACGACGGTCGCCTCGGACATGGTCTGATCGGTGGCGCCTCCCGCCGACCAGATTGTTGCTGTCGCGGTCTCTGTGTACACGAGTTTCGAGCGCAAAGGCCAGCCGTCCAGCGAAAGTTCGTCCTCGGCCTGATTGAGTCTCACGAACTGAAAAACCGAGAGCGACCAGTGCTCCCCAACCAGACCGGACCCGCCGATGTCGTGCTTGCTCGTGTAATCTCGCGCGATAGAAAACGTCCCCCACTGCACTCGCGCCGTGAGATCAACAGCCGACTCGAGCTTCTCGCCAGTCGCCGCTGAAACCGGATCCCACGTGTAAGGAAACCGAATCGGGAAGATCTTGAATGGCGGTTCTGGAAAACCAGATCCGGAGCCAGAACCGCCCTGAGACCCTTGGCCACCAGAATGCCCTCCGCCCGACCTGCCGCCGCCGCCGCCACCCGGAGCGCCCGACGGACCGCCCGGTCCACCGCCCGCGCCCCCGCCGCCACACTCTCCATGTCCGCTCGCGGACCCCTCAGAAGAACTCGCGGTTGTTGCCGCTGCCGCGTAAAGATCAAGGTCTGTCTCATCATCGCACGCCGCCCTGTTTGACGGTGGCTCGAATTCAAAGTCTGCAATTGCGCCGAATCCAACCGTCCACCACGAATTGCACGCATTCCCCGGGCAGTCGTTTGGCACTCTGGGGGTGTTGCTTCCTACCCAGGAGGACCAACCCGCGGAGGCTGTGGTCACTTTGTAGTACGCATTCATGGCGACCGGAGCATTCTGAGCCGTACATTCTTCCCCTTCCTCGAGTTTGAGGTAAATGTGAGCCCGAGCGCTGAAGCCCGAGTAGTTGAAAGACCACCGCTGGCGGATGGCATACGCGGTGCCTCCGCCACCGTAAGTCGACGGGTCTGGGTCGTTGTCGCATTCGTAGAAATTGTAGCTGAGTTCGTACTGGGGCGAATCACCGCCCGGCGTCCATACGTAAGATGGATCCATGCACGTGTCGACCGCTTGAAACAGGCTGGTGCACGTTTCGTACGTACACGGCCCCCCGCCGTCCTCAAGGCATGCACCACCCCATGTCTCGGTCTCAGAACTCAAACCGCTAATCACTTCTCGTAGGTGAAGATGCGGCAGGACTGCCGCGCATGCGGCAATGATCTCACTGGCGGTTTCAGCCTCGGCGAGTTCCGGAAAATCCGAGACGGTGAAGTAGTCAATGTAGAAGTCCTCGCCGCCTTGGCCAAGAGTTTCTGAGTCCTTATCATCGAGAAAGTTTGGGATTAGTGTTCCGACGGCGCTGGCGAGGGCCGTCGCCAAGCCCAGAGCGCACTCCTCGTCGATATCGGGCCCATAGAACCCATCAGGGGGGTATGCTGGAGCTTCCCCGCTGTCCCCGCAACAGGAGGGCCAGCTGAAAGGGAACCCCGGGAGCAGTGACTTGCGCGACTGCGCTTCGCGCATGAGGCGCTCGATGCCCAAACTACCCTGGGCGGGCGCACTCGCGGGCAACACCCAGAGCAACACGGCGAACACGAAGATAATGCTCCAAACGCGCCGACCAGGGGTTGTGCAGAGGAAGTGAGGAACGCCCATTTCTGATTCCTTGGACTGGCGGATCGAGTGTTGGCCGCGTGGCACTGCATCAACGATCGCTTCCATTGGAATTCTCCGTGAGCCGTCAAGGATCTCCGACGTTCAACCAACTCGCTTGAGACCCAATGACCGGTGTACGACGAGGGGCGATTCAAGGTTGCACCGAGCTGCGGGTTGGCAGCATGGCTATGGCACAAGTTCCTGTCAAGCCGCGGTCTTCGACCGTCAACCTCTGTTCTCGGGTTCGACTCGATAGACGAATGTGGGGAGCAGAGTTGACGAAACGAGTACACCGGGCCAAGCCGCGATTGGGAGTCGAAGGGCGCCTGCCCGGAATGCCGGTCTCGAGCGTGTGTGTGTCGGATGGCAGGTACAGCCAAGTCCATGTGGCAGAGTAACTTGCGCGCGTATGTGGGCTTGTTGCGCGGTAACGTCGCAACCTTGACGGAGTAGCCGCAGTACGGTACACCGTGGGAATGGCGTCGGGTTCAATTGACAGGCTGGAACAGACCCCCGATTGGAGGCGCACGTCATGATATTCAGCAGTGCCAGTATAGTGTTCCTCGGTTTTTTGTCAGGAAACACTCCGCTTCATGCCGGGCCAAACTCGGGCGCACACATTGCGATCAGGCTCGGTATCGGAGCCGAGACCTGCGCCGCGGCGGGCATGACCGCCGCATCGACGGATTCGTTCTTGCTGAATCTTCAAGATGCGTCTGCGGCTCAGCAGGCCCTTCGAGGAAAGTGGGCGAGTGTTGATGCGATCTCGGCCAACTTGGTTGATGTGCTCGAGACGTTGGAGACCGACCCGGGAAACCCCCAGCTGATCGAGTCGCGCGTTTCCTTGGAGACGTCGCTCGCCGAGGCGCGCGCTGAACTCGTGGAGGCTCGCCGCGCCTTGCTCCTGGCCGGACTGCAAGGAATCGACCAGGATGAGGCCGCACGAGTGGTCCGCGCTTTGGGTCGTGGGGCGACTACCTTGCCGCCTTCAGTGGGTGTTTCGGACCTCTCCCAGATGGCGGCTCGACGGGCATCCGGCGCTATCCGAACGGCCGGCAGATCTCTAGTAACCGGTAAGCCCGCACCGAACGAAGCGGCTGAAACTATGTCCGTCCTGAACAGCCGGTCCGACGTGATAGAGGCGAAGTCCAAAGTGGTAGCCAATCTTGCCGCCGTCCAAGCGGTCTTTGCCGCGAATCTCACGACTCAGTGAGCGGAGCACGACTTTTCCGACGGCGCCTCACGTTAGCTTGCCAAGGAGAGACTTCTCGTCGAGATTCGGATTCCCATCTCCACTCGAAGCGCACCGGCTTGCCGATCACGCGGTGTTTGGTTGATGTTGGCCGTAATCGCGGTGATGGTGCCACCACAATCCCTTGCTCAACCTCCGGGGCCAAGTCGTCCTTCTACCTCGGAAGTGATTCCCGCTGGGCAGATCGAACTCGCGCGGCTGGTCGACGTGGCCGCCGAACGGCTCAAGGTGCCCATCGAGTACGACGCGTCGGCGCTCAAGGGGGTGGTCACGCTCCGCCTGGAGAGCGGGCTCACCGACGCGGAGTTGTGGGAACTGACCAACTCCGCCCTGGCCGCGCGCGGGTTCACCACCGTGCGGCCGCCCGGCCGACGCGGCCTCTCGGTCGTCCGTATCGCCGACGCCAAGGGGTTTACGTCGCTCACTGGCGAGCCTGGCGAAGGCGCCGCCCCAGAGCCCGAAGGGGTTGCGCCGGGCTACACGAGCGCGCTCCTGCGGGCCCGGCATCGCCCGGCCAAGGACCTGGTCGAGAGCGTCAAGCTCGTGCTCTCGAAGGACGGGGGCGTGGCTTCGGCGCTCGCGGACTCCGGGCTCATCCTGGTCTCCGACCTGGCCCCGCGGGTGGTCCAGGCCCAGCGGCTGGTCGAGGCCCTCGACGTTCCCTCGGAGATGATTCTCGAGGAAGTCGAGACCCGCTTCCTGACCCCGGCGCAGCTCGTGCCCCTGCTCCAGCAGGTGGTCGCCAAGCGCGCCGCGGCGGGCGCCGACGCGATCCGGGGTGAGGTCCTGGCCAGCCCCAACACCGACCGCGTGCTGGTGATCGCTCCCGCCGAGCGGATCGAGTACTGGAAGGGCCTGGTCGCCGCGCTCGACAAGCGCGAGCCCGTCGAGACCGCGACCTACGCGCCGCGGTACTTCGGCGTCAAGGAA
>CAZPPG010000072.1:0-14259 GCA_964588385.1 uncultured Phycisphaeraceae bacterium | reverse complement strand
TGGAAGGAGTCAACGTCGATGAACCGTACCGTGCCATCGTTCAGGATGTAGACGTTGCTCTCGTTCACGTCTCCGATTACACAGCCGAAAGCATGCAAAGTCGAAGCAGCACGCATCAGGTTCATCGCCACATGTACGAGGAATCCGTAGTCGATCGTTGGGAACGCGATGCGCTGCTCCGCGGGGTGCGAGAGTTTGTCGATGATGCCCGGGCCGCTGATGCGAGGCATCACAAAGCCGATGCAGTCCTCATGTGCGTCATATGCGACGTCGATCGGCCAGGCGGCGACTGCTTCGAGCGCAGCAGTGCGAATCTGCGCCATTGCGACTAACTTGCGGTGCCGCAGGTCGTCCACGGGCTTGTGGTACAACTTCACAAGGCGATCGCCAGTGCCGTTGAGTTCGTGGATTCTTCCCTCGCCGCCCTCCGCGAGCTTGCGGCCAAGGGAGAGTTCCTGCCCGCTGCTCAGGCGAGCCAGAGTCACGCGGCATCCTCCTCGTCGCGCACGGCGAGCACGAGCGTCTTGTCGTCATCGGTGCGGTGGTTTACCTGTGGTGAGTCCAGGAACTTTGCGAGGTCTTCCGACAGGTCCGACGGGTCGGGCGCGGCTGTGCATGTGGCGAACAGCCGTTCAAACGCTGGACCATGAGGGGCCTTCGTGCGAAAGTCGAGCAGCAACGGAGCAAGCCCATCGGTCATGCACGCGACGCGGCGAATCGTAGAAGGCGCGATGGCAATCTGCAGTGTTTCCGAAAGCGGGGCGCTGGTGATGAAGTCCGTCAGGTTGAGCGCCGCTTGATCGGGCCAATGCGCCACGCGAAGTTCGCCCGGCTCTCCCCAGACGATTGCGCCATCTCCCACCTGTCCGAAGACGGAATGCTGATTCCCAATAGCAGCAACTTGCAACGTCGTCGCAAACTCCCGCAGGGGAGCCCCCTCCCGCTGGGCGAGATCCTCGACTTCGCGCAGCGCGGCGGCGAAGCACTGCCGAACGCACTCCCCCGCCGTCTCGGCATTGGCGAGGGCGTCGGTATGCGACTTCAGATGCAGGATCGCCGTCGTGCACGCTATGCGCGAGCCCAAGTGGGACAGCGAAGCCGAGCCCGCGCCATCGGCTACGGCGACGAGTAGCCACTTCGCCCGCTCACCTGCGACCACGAAGTCCACCAGGTGCGAGTCCTGGCACGGGACCGAGTCGGCAAGGTGGCTGGTGCCCAGTGCGGCTGCCTGTGCTACGCGCCACGGTCGCATGATTCAGGTTGGGACATCGGCCCATCCGCCATCGCCAGTTGCCGGCGGGAGCGCGATGTGGGTACCGACTTGCGACTGCGAGACTCGTGTCTGCGAGTTTGAGAGCCACCGGAACATCTCGCGGAAGGCGATGCCTTTGAGTCGGAGCGGTTGACGAGTCGGGGACAACTGCCGCAACTTGTCGTAGTTGGCTGCGCCAGTGCCCACCGCGAAGAATGTGAACTTCTTCTGTTGCTCCCCAAGACGGACGGCCTCGCAAGCCACCCGCCATGCCTCATCGTCGTCCGTTGGTTCTCCGTCTGTGATCAGGAATATCCAAGCCCGGTAGTAGGCGACGCCGTTCGACTGATACGTCGCCTTTCGTTCCTCAAGGTGCTTGATGCCCCGCATGATGGCCTCTGCCATTGGCGTGTGGCCATTCGCCTGTAGTGCTGGGGGATCGAACTGGCGAGCAGTGACGAAGTCTCGCTCAAGCCCCACGTCACCGCCGAACCGGAAGATCGCGACCTCCACGCGTCGCGACGCGAGGTTGTCCATCAGGAGTTCGTCCCGGTATTGCTGTAGCCCCAGATTGAGTTCCGCGATCGGCTCACCGGACATAGAAGCGGAAGTGTCCAAGAGCAGCACGCACGGTGCGCGCGGATCTGGATTGTCCGCAAACTCCTGCTCGGTGACTTTGAATCCGGAATAGGGCTCTTGGTTCATTGGGTTTCCTCTTCCAAGCCGCCCTCCATGGCGCGATCCCGCACTGCTACCGTTCAAGGACTTTATCCAATAAAGCCCCGTTCCTGGAATTCCGATCGAAACATAATGCTGCCCTGACGAAGATTGCCCGTACCGCAGTCCGGGTAGTCCAAAACTCCAGCCGGCGCCCCCCGGGAAAGCGTCCAGCGGAACGGTCCCCGTGCGATGGTTTTTCGCCACCTCCAGCCCATGACCACATCATACGGGGACCTCCGTCGCCGATGGCGCAGGCCAGCAGGGTAGACGGTGGGCCGTGCTCTTGACCCGCACCTGCCGCCTAGCCGCAACGACCCCG
Organism: uncultured Phycisphaeraceae bacterium; assembly: GCA_964588385.1. Classification (GTDB taxonomy): domain Bacteria; phylum Planctomycetota; class Phycisphaerae; order Phycisphaerales; family UBA1924; genus JAHBWV01. The sequence goes on along the minus strand of CAZPPG010000072.1, from coordinate 11,968 downwards.
GCCTTAGTCCGTGCGCCTCCACTATTCGTCCTCAGCAACCCCGGCCATCTCCGTGTATTCGACCGGGTCGAGCGTGAGTTGACGGTTGATCCATGCCTCCCGCGCTGCAGGGTCGGACTGGATCGCTCGCTCGATGGCGAGCGTCTCGCGGTATTGGATGGCCTCGGCCATCATTGTCCACTTGGCCTCGATGCCGAGGGACTCAATCTCGCGCCGGATGTCGCCCAGGAGCGCACGGAAGAACTCCTTGCGGTGATTGACTTTGTTGATCTGATTAAGCAGAAAGTGCTTGTGAAGACGCAACTCAAGCGCGGGCGCGTCCTCGCTCAGGATCATCGCATGGACACCGCCGAGAGCGACGAATAGAAAGAATCCGAGCAGGTATGTCATCAGCAATCCTCACGAAGGCCCGGATGATGGGCCGGAGATCGTCAGCATACTCGATGGGGCCTGTCCGCGCGATGCGATCACGCGGCAGCGCCGAAGCCTGTCGCCATGGCGGCCTGAACAGCTGCTCGCACCCGCTCCGTTCTGTTGCTCGCGTCCTCGAAGGTCCGATCCAGCGCCTCGCGGGCTGACCGCATCTGCTCCTCCCACGGTGTCCCGGGCTGCCGCGGGATGGGCTTGTTGGGGTCGAGGTCGTGCAGCCGCTCGGCTTCGGCGTAGTCGCCCCGCGCCCAAGCGAGGGTCTCTAGGATGTCGCGGAAGGTGTCGGGGTCGGTGTGCTCGGGGAGAACCTGTTCGAGCCCCGGTTGGTGCGCGACCATCGCGGCGTTCAGCATGTGCATCATGCGGCGGTGGTCGTCGCGGCCTGCCTCGGACTCGACCCGCCGTGCCTGTTCCATCTTGGCAACCTTGGACTTCAATGCTCGCATGGGTCCCCCTTTCGCGTTGGGGGATTATCGCATGAATCGGGACGCGGCGGAAGCAGTGGCCGCCCCATCGCCGGGGATCGGGACTACCACGTAAACGATCCCCAACAATTACACCGCCGTGGGCGCGATTAGTACTCAATGGAAGCCCTTCGACCTGCTCCCCTCACCGGCGCGAGCGGCACTTCCTCGCATCGGATTGCATGAGCGTGCAGCTTCCATCGGCTTTCCATAGACTGTCCCGCTGCATCTGGAGCTGCTCGCCACGCCTATGTCACTTCGGGTCAACATCCTCAACTTATTGGCTCAGGCCCCGCAAGGGCTTACGGCGAAGGACCTTGCTCGCGCCTTGAATTGTGAGACTTCCGATGTGAACCCCCTGCTCTACGGTGACCCCGCGTCGTTCCTAAAGCGGGACGATCACTGTTGGCTTCTACGAGAGCATGCGACCGGCAAGATCCGGTCCGATCAGGGAGCGGCAAACGCCACGCCTGTTCCCTCCACGACCGCACCGAAGTGTCCGGTGTGCGGGGGCGAGATGATGGCACGCACCGCGCGCCGAGGGGCCAATGCGGGAGGGCAGTTCTTCGGGTGCAAAGGCTACCCAGCCTGCAAGGGCACGGTATCTATGGGTGAAGGAGCAGGCGCATCTCCGGCGGTCGCAGTTGAGCCTCCCCCAGACCTTGGTGAAAGCCCCCTCTGCCCCAAGTGCAATCAACCCATGAGTGCTCGCCGGTCGAGGCAGGGCAGTTGGTTCTGGGGGTGCCCAAGCTACCCCAAGTGCCGTGGAACACGCCCGCTCCACACCACAGAGAACGATGACAACGCCGCTGATGCATCGACGCTGACTTGGACATCGCAAAATCGACCGCGAGCGATGCATGCTGCCCCGCATGCGTCCACCCACCGCCTCCTTCTCGTTGAAGGCGCGGCTGTCCCGAAAGGAATCGTCCGACGAGTCGGCAGCGCCTTGACGGAGCCGCTTCGCCGGGCGGTGAGCCAGTGGCGGCTCGAACTCCCCCTCGATCTCCCAACAGGCAACGGCCAAGTGCCTTCGTGGCTGACGGTCGCGCGCGCCCTGCTTCGGCGCGGTCGAATCATGCCTATGTCCGAGCCCTTGGCGGAGCATCTTCGCATCTTGGTCGGAGCAAACGTGGAGTGGTCGGAGCGGGAACTGCAGCAGGCGGCGGCCTGTCTAGGCGATCTTGCGCGTGCCGCGACATCCACGCTGGAGAGTGCGGAGAGCGACGAAGAGGCGGACTTCTACACGGACGTCCTAGGAGTCATGGTTGGACCCCACTCTCGTGGCTGGGTGCTATCCCAAGTGCTGATCGGATCGCTCACGGGCGACCCGACAGATCTCGCTGCCAATCAACGGGCGGACTTCACGGTGCTTCACCCGCGCGGCCTCCATCTCGTCGTTGAGATCGATGGCCAGCAGCATGCACAGCAACGAGAGCAAGACGAGGCTCGCGACCGTGCTCTGGCGAGCGCCGGCTTTGAAGTCGTGCGGGTTCCCGCAGAGCAAGTGCGGCAGCGTACCGGCGCAGCCCTGATGTCACTCGTGGAGCGCCTCCGGTCACTGCCCGCAGTTGCTGCGCGCGATCTGCCGCCGCTCGCGAGGTGGCTGCTTCTGTGCAAGCGAGCCCATCAGATCCAACTGGCGGTGCTTGAATGGCTTGCCACGGCGCGTCTTTCGCCGGAGGAACTCGCGCTGGTTCACGTGGAAGTTGTCCTCGATGATGCTGTCCAGTCGCTGATAGCGGATCCCGTTGCCTTCGTGGCAGCAGTACTAGAGGATCTCTCCGCCCTTTCGACCGACATCTGTTCGGCTCGCGGCGAGGCGGAGCAAGTATCCACATTCGTCCTTCGTGATGGCGCAGACATTCGCCTGCGGTTTGATTTCAACGAGGCAACTCGCCCAGACACAGCATACATCGCGGACGCATACGTCCCGGTCCCGATCTCCGCGGGCCTGCCGAAGGGCGTCACCAGCCGCCCGGGAGAGGTGAGCGAATCGGGCTGCGAACGCGTCCTCACTCGCCTCTTTGGATTCTCCGCATTTCGCGAGGGTCAGTTCGAGGCCATCAAACGCGCCCTCAACGGATTGGACTCCGTGGTGCTCCTTCCCACGGGATCCGGCAAGTCTGTTGCCTTCCAACTTGCGGCACTCTTGAGATCGGGCGTCTGCATGGTTGTCGATCCGATCCTGAGTCTCATCGACGATCAGATCGACAATCTCCAATCCGCAGGCATCGACCGCGTCATACAGATCACGGGCAACCTCTCCGCTCCACAGCGTTCGGAGTTTCTTGACCTCATGAAGCGGGGTGAGTTCCTCTTCTGCTATGTCGCGCCCGAGCGGTTCCAGGACGACAACTTCCGCAGCAGTCTCCTCACCATGACGGCTCACACGCCCGTGGCGCTCGTCGCGATAGACGAGGCTCATTGCGTCTCGGAGTGGGGTCACGATTTCCGCACGGCATACCTGAATCTTGCCCGAAACGCTCGCCACTACTGCCGGAGCAGCATCGGGGTGCCGCCCCTCATGGCACTCACCGGAACTGCATCGCATTCTGTGTTGAAGGACGTTCAACGCGAACTCGGCATCGCCCAGTACGAGGCGATCATCACGCCACGCACGTTTGATCGTCCCGAGCTGACGTTTGAGGTCTTCCCGTGCCGCTCTGACGAGAAGACCCGCAAGCTGCATGGCATCCTGCTGGGCCTTCCGGAGCAGTTCGCGCTGTCACAGGATCGCTTCTTCGAGCCAGCGGCTGATCGCACCGCGGGAGGGTTGCTTTTCTGTCCACATACCAATGGTGATCACGGCGTGGTCGAGGTGGCGTCGTGTGTTGCCTCGCTCCTGCAGCGGCCGGTCCCGTTCTATTCCGGTCAGGCCCCTAAGGGATTCGCAACGAGAACATGGACGAGCGACAAGCGCCGGACGGCTATGGGCTTCAAGCGCAACGAGTTTCCCCTCATGGCCTGTACCAAGGCGTTTGGAATGGGGATCGACAAGCCGAACATCCGGTACACCATTCACTTCAACCTACCGGCAAGCATCGAGTCCTTTTATCAAGAAGCAGGAAGGGCAGGACGTGACCGCCGGAAGGCCCGGTGCGCCGTTCTGTTTGCCAACGACGACCCCCAGCGGTCCCAGCACCTGCTCTCTCCCGCTACCGAAGTGGAGGATGTCAGGGATGCAATCGACAACACGAAGCGGCCAGCCAGCGACGACATTACCCGCATGCTCTACTTCCACATCAACTCCTTTCGTGGCATTGAGGAGGAGATGGCCGGGATCGACGACGCTATCGAGGCTCTCGGCGATCTGACGCGGGCACGCCGCGTCGCCGTCCCTTTTGATAGGGAGTCTCAGGCCGCGGAGGAGCGAGCCATTCATCGGCTCGTGGTTCTTGGAGTCGTTCGGGACTACACAGTGGATTACTCGGCGAAGGAGTTCGGCGTCGCGATCGCGGGCTCGACCCGAGCAGAGATACTGGATCATTTCTATCGGTACTTGGCCGCCTATCAGCGCCAGCGTGCGTCTGCCACCATCCGGCGTGCGCGTGAGTGGCTGGAGCGGCCGTACATCGCGTTCGTCCGTTCCCTCGCAGAGGAAATGATCGAGTTCGTGTATGACGTGATTGAGCGCGGACGCCGCCGCAACCTCAGCGAGATGCTCAGGATTCTGGAAGATGCCACTGAGGGCGAAGACGTTCGCCGAGGCATTCTGGACTATCTGGAGAAGTCACGGTTCTCGCAGTCCATCAATGAGCTGCCCTCGCTGGACTCAGCAGGAGTGTTCGGCGTCTGCGAGATCGTCGCCAACATCCGGTCCTCCATTGACGCGGCGGAAGTGCGAGGCGAATCGGCTCGCGCCCTCGGCGCGTATCCCGACTATCCGGGCCTGCTCCTGTTACGTGCCGCGTCTGAGGCGCTCACGAGTCACCCCGACACCAACACGATCGTTGAGAATGCCAAGGCCGCCGCGCACATGTCGCATGTGAAGTACGACCTGCCACCGTTGATGCTGTACGATGCCACGCTTCGTTGCGTCCTCATGCTTGCGGACGATCGCCCCGAGATGGCATGTGCACTGCTCTCTGGCATCTTCGCAGGGGGTGCGGATCGGCGAGCGGGAGCAAGGTGGATGCTCGCGCAGCATCCCGGTCGCCTAACAGCAGCGGTAACCGCCGTGCTGATGAATGAGTTGCGCAGTTCTGTTCTCGCACTTGCGGAGAGGTAACACATGGATGAAGTACAACGCTTGCTGGATGCCGAGCAAGCAACCCACAATCTCCTCGCGACGCTCACGCAACTCAAGGACCAGATGGGCGGATACAGCGCCGCCAAGGTGTCTCTGGACCGGGCTGCAGAAGACCTGCGAGCATTCGTTCAGTCCGGACAGCGACTGGCGATCGGCGCGGCGGAGTCCTGCGAGACGCTCAAGTCCCTCAGCATGCCCGAGGTTCTGACGCGAGTCGCCGCCCTCCGGGAACTACTGGAGGAGCTGGTCGAGTCGATGCAGATTCGTGCCGACGCACTTTCTGCGGATGTTCGGCAGAATGGGCAGGAGACCTCAGCCCTTCTGAGTCAACAGATCGATCGTTCGCTGTCGTCAATCAGCGAGTCCAACATGTCCTTGCTGAAGGAGGCGCACGACCAGTCCGTAACGCTGCTCGATCGCTTGGCACAGCAGAGCCGAGAGCAGTTCACCGAGGGCATCGCGTCATTCCAGTCCCGGCTCAACCAGTTTCATGATGGCATTGCACGATCCGTAGACGCGTCTTTGGCTCGGGCATCCGAGGTGCAGGAGGCGAGGCTCGCAAGTCTGCACTCGCTGCAACAGGGCGTAATGGACGCGAGCGTCCAAGCGACAAAGTCCGACCTCGCCGCGGCCACCGCCGCGATGGCATCAGCGCAGACCGCCTCCGATAGGTCGTTGCGACGGTTGAGCCGCGTGGTTCTGTTTCAGTCGATTCTGCTCGGCCTCTTGGCCGCTGCCACGCTTGCGACGCTGGTGTTGCCCTTCATTCGAAGCGGCTAAGTTGTCACGTAAGCGACCTTCGGCTCCAACGGTAACCGCTCTTCCACTTCCCAAACGGATGGCAGGTCATGGCAGTCAACGAACAGAGCGCAGCGGCCTTGATCGAGCGGATTTCGCAGGTGTTGGGACCGCCAACCGGTCAGACGACCAAACTCGTTGCGTGGTCACGGGGCGAGTTCGAGGTGGCGGTACAGATCGACTCTGGACCGCATGTGTGGCTGTCCAAGAAGTGGAATCCCCCCGGACAGCCGTTCCGCGGGCTCATGGTTGAGCAGTATGCGCCGGGCCAAAAACGACACAGCAATCTGGCGGCCAATGCACCAACGCTTTCCCAGCCCAATGCGGCACGGTGCATCAAAGACGTCACCAACAATGTCGATACCGTCGTCCGATGCGTGTGCGCGTGTGCGGTAGTCGCAGGTGCAGTTCCGGATTGACTTGTTGTCAGCATGTTCACTGAGTGCCGCGGATGGAGGACTGGCTCGCAACCCCCACCATCGCCTCCAGAACGGCATCGAGGTCCACCGCCGTCGGCTGGACGTGATCCAAATACTTGATCGTGGTCAACAGCGATCGGTGCCCGAGTTGGCGGGAGATGATGCCGACATCGACGCCCTCCTCTCGGAGTTGGGCGGCGTGGGTGTGCCGCAGCCCGTGGGCGTGAACGCGCTTGGCGATCCCGGCTTGGCGACCCAGCCGCTTCATCAGCCGCCGCACGTACCCGGTCGTGACGGGCGTGCCGTAGGCGGTGCATAGCAGCGGAGCGGCAGAGAGGGGATCGCGCTGGCGGTCGCCTACCCCGTTCGCCCGTGCCGCCACCCGTTGGGCCCTGCCGCGTTCGGCGAGCCAAGCCGCGACGACGGCCGCCGCCCCGGGGTCGAGGCCCACGGCCCGGTACCGGTCCCCCTTCCCGTGCAGGACGCGCACGATCCCGTTCTCGAGGTCCACATCCTTGGGCTGGAGGGCGAGCGCCTCGGAGACCCGCAGCCCAGCCCGGTACATCAGCGTGATGAGCGCCCGGTTCCGGAGCGCGACGGGGGTGTACCTGCCACAGGCGTCGAGCAGGGCCCGGACTTCCTCGTCCGTCAGCACCTCGGGCGGCAGGCGTCGCTTGGGCTTGGGCCGACGCTGGGGCCGTGCGGCCGATGCGGCCGATGCGGCCAAGGTTTCCCCCAGTCGTTCTTCCGGTGCGACACATGCGATACGTGCGACACTTTGTTTCGCGCTCTCTCGTTCGACGCGCTCGCCCGCGGCCCATGCGGCCCGTGCGGCCCGTTGGTCGGGAACATCAGATAATTGCTGCCGCGTCCCCCTACCCGTGTCCTTCCTGCTCGCTCGCCGTCCTCGCATCCCGCTACTCCCGCTGGGGTTACCGCTCGGGGAGCCGTTCGCGGGAGCATCCCGCGGCTTCGTTCCGGCGACCAAAGCGGCACCGGGGGATGGAGGGGCGAGCAGCGCGCGAGTTCAAGTTCGTAGGTCCGAACCAAGCGCCGCAATCAAAAAGGCTGCCTCGGTCACTATGTCTACTCATCATTCGGATCGACTGGCTTGACTGTGGTCTCAAACCACGTAGTCATCCATTCGCGGTCTGCGACCGTCACAAGGGATTCGGCGGTGGCATGTGGTGCCATGCCATCGGATGAGGGCCAGACCGAGGTGCCAATCGCGTCTGCGATACCTGCGTCAACAAGCTGCTCCCAGCCCGGAATTGCGTCCTGTAGCACGCTCACGGTAATCGGAGCACTGTTAATAACGGGAGGTTGTTCCTGGCTCTTGCCCGATTCAAACAGGATGTGTGCGCTGGGGTTACCAATCTTGTACGTGACCTGAATCGTATACTCGCCGGGGTCAGAAAACAGATACGAACGAGTGGTAACGCCTTGGCTGCTTCGAGCTTTGAACTCGAACAGAAATGTATCCAGAACTTGTTCTTCTCCGGGCTGCATCGGCTGAAGGACGGGCGCGGTTGTGTTTACGTGAGGTCCGCGACCCAAGTGAACGGCTTGCACCACAGTGCCATCGGGTCTCGTTACCATGACTGCAATCGTTCCAACTGACTGACCGATCAATCGAGTGGGGACTGTTGGTGTATCCCCTACGTTCGCCAGATAAATCCGTAACGATACCGGATCGCCTCGAGTCAACTGCAGTTCTTGCAATTCCGCCGCCTGTGACAGGTCTTGAGTACTCGTAACCGCTCTCGGCTCGGCGAGGACGAAGGCGCTTACCTGGAGATCAGCCTGACGGTAGTAAGTCTCCCGCACGGTAGCGCCCGCCGTCGATACACTCGCGGTCACTATAGTAGAGAACACCATTATTATGTCACATCGACGCATAACGCACCTCACATAGTGCAGTCCGGACTACGGAACAATACGTCTACGAATGATGTCCAAACTGATGTCCGAATACCACGCTGAATCCTTCAGTCCAACATCATCATCACCCATCACTCCACCGTCAGCATGATCGCATCCAAACACATGGCCGATCTCGTGCGCAACCGTGTCCTCTTCTCGGTATCCCCAACCTAAAGGCAAATTCGGCGGCGACATTCCGCGTCTTTCTGCTTCATGATGACTCTCAAAGTATGTGTCTGCTCCGTAGTTGCTTCCAAGCCATGTAGTCAGGTCAGGGGTGGCCCCCAGTACTGGGCGTTCGACCCGTTGATCATCGGGATCGCCGTCTCCATAACGACGAGCTGCTTCAAATGGAACATACTGAAACGCCTGACGCAGGTACACAACCCAAAGCAACGGATTGTTCTGATGGACTGCGTTGGAGAATAACCAATCCGACCATACTCCGGCTGACGCATTAGACGAGAACGATACAATGTCATCTCCGGCCAACTCATTCTGTTTGACCACGATGTACGCTTCCGCCATCGCCAAGTCCAATTGCGATGTATCCGGTCGCAAGAGGACGGTATTCTCCGGGGCGTCGTCATCAAACAGCTCGACAGGAACGCGTAGTGTTGCGGCTACTAGCGTTCCGGACACCATATCCCCTGCAACTATTTGCATTCCATCGCCTCCTCCAATGGTTGCGCTGCCACCAATCCAGCCGGACCAGTCAGCGGGACCGCCGGCACTGTAGCCGGTCACTGTAACGCTCAGCAGGAACTGTGGGCCGGCATTCTGAATAGCCGTCACAGTGCCGGTCATCGTGTTCGTGCCTCCAGCATTCACTGCTACGAATGGTAAAGGTGTTGCGCATAGATCCGCGCCCCCTGTCCCGCTCACGATGCGTTGAGGAGCATTGCCATACAAGTCAGTCAAGTTATGGGTTCCGGCAACAGTCATTGAACCGTGCTCGAAGCGCCCTCTTCCGCCGCCCGGAACGTCGAGATGTGGCGACCCATCATCAAGATTCTCTGCGATGTACCACTCAGCATCGTATGGCGGCGTTGGAGCGGTAACGAACAGACCGTTCACCGTCGCGATCACACTGTTGCCGGTCACCGGTGCCATCACATCAACCTCTAGGTAGAGTCGCCGCCACACAGTCAGCACCGGACTCGCGTAATGCGCTGCCTCGCGGATCTCTCGGTCGGCCGCTGAACCCGCGCCGATGTGCGTGTTGATAATTCGTTGCTTGTCGCTCGTGTCCACGCCCAAGGCACTATCTACATGCTCAAGCTGTTGCAGGAACGCCGACTCCGCACCTGCCACTACACGGAAGTTGTCGCCTGGTTGCATTGTAGTCATGAAGCCGATGCTGGCTGATTGATCGGAGAGGAAGAGGTCTGCGACGCCCGTTGCTGCTTTGACGCCCACAAGTTCACCCACACGAGCGGGCGTGGTTCCCCGGTTGTCATCGTCAACGCTTTCGTTATCCAGCGGAGCGACAGCCGCGGATGGGTCGTCCACATCGAACGATCGTAAATACACGGTCACGGGCTTAGCAGGGCGAGCGGTCAACGTGACTCTGGCATCAACGAACCGTCGTGGGTCCGGCTCAATCGCACCAGCGACGTACCTCGCATCCGGAAACACTCGAACACTATGCAAGGGAACCCCGGGTGCGATTGTCATGCCGGGTGGCCACTTCGGATCTGCGTCGAGCGTGTCGCTGTCGTCTACGGCGTTCTCTCTACCTACCCAGGTTACGCTCTCGACGCCCAATACGGTGAGAGCAACGGAGTCCGAGAGCGTGATAGCGGGGTCGTCGTCTGCGACATAGGTGGCCTGAATCCTCGTTCCTCTTGTCGCGGTGTCCGGCGCAATGCCTTCGGCCCAGAGGCGGAATCCCGAAGCAAAGTCGTCCGGATGAACCAACTGCGTCGAGGGAAGGAACTCTGTGGTCTTATTCGCATCTTTCCAGAATCGAACCGTCGAGCCACCCGAGATGTTGACCTTCCCATTGGGCAGGTTGCCACTTATGTTCACTTCCAGCGGGACCAACTCATTGTCGCCGGTTACACCGTCGTCGTCATCGATATCAAACATGCTGTCGTTGTCATCGTTATCAAGATTCACGAAGGTCTGAGCGCCAATAGTGCACTCGTCGGCATTCTCTAGCCATGATCCACCAGTTCCGATAATGGGCGCGTCTTGAATTCGTATGTCAACGTCTTCTCGACCACTGTTAGCGCATGATGCATTCACCATTAGCCAAGCGACCTTTCCAGCATACGCGGAAGGACTGTTGTGCACACCGAGTAAGTCTTCTGGATCCGCAACCCTGGCCGCTGCTGAAAGAGGCAAGACATTGGCCGTCCAGTCCATGTCGGGCGGCGAGATCTTGGATCCACGGTGCTGCAAGGTCACCTTGTACGTCCGTCCCGTGCGAAACTTATACGTCCGTGGCGGTGTCACGGTGCCTAGTTTGCCGGCATGCCGGATTGGCCCGACATTGAGCTGCCACCGCTCCGACTCGCTTGTGCTGTGGTCACCCACCCGGAGATTTACCTCTACCAGTTCATTAGGCGGTGGTGCCTCCCCCCCATCCGACATGTCGTTCGGGTCGCTACCTTGATCCACTTCGTCGCCGTCGGACACTCCGTCATTGTCGCTGTCGGCATCGAATGGATCGGTGCCGTAGGTGTATTCATCGAAGTTGTTCAGCCCATCGCCATCGCTGTCTTCGAGGCCATCCTCAAGTCCATCGCCATCGGAGTCGTCCGACAGTGGATCGAGCCCGTTCTCGTATTCCCAACCGTCAGGAAGTCCGTCATCGTCACTGTCGAAGTAATCGGGATTAGTGCCAAGCAGCGCTTCCAGCGCGTCGCAGAGCCCGTCTTTGTCTCTGTCGCTTGAGCCGGGTGGACAGTGGGAGGAGATAACGTCTCCCGCCCCCGCTCCGTCGCTGCTTCCCCCGCCCGGAGAATCGCCAGAACCTATTTCCACACCATCGGATACTCCGTCACCGTCCGTGTCGATCCGTGATGGGTCCCAGCCCATATCGCGTTCATACTCGTCGATGATGCCGTCACCGTCGGCATCGAAGAGTGCGTAGCTCGCTTCCTCTCCGTCTTTCAGGCCGTCACCGTCCGTGTCGGGGTTGTTCGGATCGAAGTCGTAGCCCCAGGAAGCCAGCAAGATCTCCGCGTAGTCCTGTACTCCGTCCATGTCCGAGTCGAACCGCAGGTGATTCGTCTGACTCGTTGTGCAGACCTCTTCAAAGTCACTCAAACCATCAAGATCGCTATCTCGTCCGATATCGGGCGTGGAGTTCGCGTTGAGCGGATCGCTGCGCAGAATCACCTCGCATCTGTCGGAGAAGCCGTCGTCATCGCAGTCAGGATCCTGCCCGCAAGGGTCCATGTAATCCGGAAGCCCGTCCCCGTCCGTGTCTGGGGCCGCTGGACCTCCGCCGATTGAGCATGACGCGGAAGTCGTGCAACTGCCCACGGTATAAGTGACCTCGATATGGATTGTGCTCGTCTGCCAGAAGTCGAGAACGAAGTGGCGCATCGCTTGGCCGCCCCACATGGACACAATTGCTTCCGTGTCTCCGGTAATCGACCATTCGTAGGTGCCACCTTCTGGGCTGCCGATGGGGAAGATGTCATAGATGTTAGCTTGGTAGCCCGGAAGGC
>CAZPPG010000071.1:0-14867 GCA_964588385.1 uncultured Phycisphaeraceae bacterium | reverse complement strand
GCCAGATGCGTGGACTCGAGACCGGCCTCATCCTCTCCATGCACGACTTCGAGCGTCGTCCCGCCGACCTCACACGCCGCTTCCTCGCGATGCAGGCCGAGCCCGCAGCGAAGGTTCTCAAAGTCGCCTTCCGCGCTCGCTCCCTGCGTGACAATCTCGAGCTGTTCGATCTCATCCGCGAGTCCGACCGGCCCACGATCGCCCTGGGCATGGGCGAGTTCGGGCTCATGAGCCGCGCGCTTGCGCCCAAGTTCGGAGCATTCCTCACATTCGCTTCCCTCCGCGATGCCTCCGCGACCGCGCCCGGCCAGCCCACGATCACCGAGATCCTCCAACGCTACCGCTTCCGCTCGATCAACAAGGCCACGCGCGTCTACGGCGTCATCGGCTGGCCCGTCGGCCAGTCGCTCTCGCCGCTCATCCACAACGCGGGCTTCGAGTCCGTCGGCCACAACGGCGTGTACCTGCCGCTGCCGATCGCCTCCGAGGCCCGTGCCTCCTCTGACCCGGAATCCGGGAACTACGAGTCCTTCAAAGCCACGGTCCTCGAACTCATCGACCATGACGGCACCGACTTTTCGGGCGCAAGCGTCACGATCCCGCACAAAGAGAATCTCGTCCGCCTTGCACGCGAAATGGGCGAATCTCGCAACTGGTTCCTCACTCCCGCAGCCGCAGCGATCGGCGCCGCAAATACCCTCGCCATCACCCGCGACGCCGCCGGCAAACCCACGCGCATCGCTGTCGACAACACCGATGCCCCCGCGATCACAGATTGCCTCCGTGATTCAGCAGCAGTGGGGGGGATGGCGGAAGGAACGAAGGGCTTCGCCGGCCGCGCAGTCGCGATTCTCGGCGCAGGCGGCGTGGCCCGCGCCGCCGCTTACGCCTGCGCCGACGCAGGCGCATCGGTCACGATCTACGCCCGCAATCCCCAGCAGGCCCAGTCGCTCGCTTCAGACCTCACCACCGCCCTCCCCGACAAGAACCCGCACATCAACGCGGCCCCGTGGGAAGGTCGCCATCACGCCGCGGCCATGATCTTCATCAACTGCACGCCCTTGGGCATGAATGGCGGACCCGCGCCCGATGCCTGCCCCATTGAGCCCGCCGCCCTCACCGGCTGCAACCCGGCCGACGCGATCTTCTTCGACACCGTCTACAACCCCGTCCGCACCCCCATGCTCAAGCTCGCAGCCGACGCCGGCGCCACCATCATCGACGGCGCTTCCATGTTCGTGCGCCAGGGTGCGATGCAGTTCACGATGTGGACGGGCAAGCCCGCGCCGATCTCCATGTTCGACGGCCTGGTGCGTGCGCGCCTCGGATCCTAAAGGGCGACCGCCACGCTCGTCGGACCGTGATCCCGACGGCGCGAGATCGGTGTGACGATTGCATCCGCTCCCGGCCGCGTACTAAACGCCCGGCATTCTTGTGGAGCCAACGACATGCCTGCCCAGCAACGTGCTCGTCATGCACTCGGACGGGATCAGCTCGCGATTCCGCTCCGAAGACTAACCCATGCGGCACACCGACGAGGCAACAACGATCGTCCGTGAGATCATCCGCCGCTTTGGCAAGACCCACGACGATGCCGCGTGCCTTGTCGCGAAGCGCATCGCATGATCGAACTCGGGTCCATGTCGCTCCGCGATCAGGAGTCATTCAGCGCGGCCCGGGAGAACATGCTTGGACTGGTTCGCGCGCTGAAGGCCACCGATGTCGCCGCGACCCGCGCCGCCACCGCGGTGTCAGAGGCCGCCCGTCCGTCAGGATCTCCGTGTCGCTGGAGATGTGCAGCGTCAGTCGAAGGGCGGTCGGATGTGCCAATCGGTGGAACGTCAGATGAACCAGAGCATCACAGGTGTGACGCATACTCTAGGGGAGTATGGTTGCCAGGAGCTTCACATGAGCACGATGATCCCATCACAGGCGGCCCGGTACACCCTCGCCATCGACGACATGACCTGCGGCCACTGCGTCCGGGCGGTTTCCGAGGCGCTCGGGAAGGTGCCCGGCATCACGGTGCGGTCCGTCGCCGTGGGCCGCGCTGAGATCGAGGCCCCTGATGGACCGAGCGTCGCGGCGGCCCTCGCAGTGGTTGACGACGCGGGATACCCGGTGCGCATCAGCGAGAGCAAGCCCTCAAGCGAAACGCCGTCGCAGAGGGCGTGCGCCGGCCTCGCCGATCCCGGCAACGCCCGGCGTGGCTGCTGCGGCTGAATGAGGGCAAGTGCCGGGCCTCTCATGGGGAACTCGTCTGAAGGATGATCAGTCATGAAGAGACGCAAGAAGTCCGGCTCGAAGAGCAAGACTGCGAGCCCATCCCGCAACCGACACGTTGCTGACGGCGCTTCGGAGGCCGGCGCAAGGGCCGCCGCTTGCTGTGGCTGCGCGGCGACAGACGTGGCGCCATCGACGCTCGATGGTTTCGGTCCCGGCGCGCACGCCGCGGGCGTCGATGCCGGCCTCAAGGCCGCCAACCTCCGGCACCTCAGACGCATCGAGGGCCAGGTCCGAGGCATCGCGGCGATGATCGAGGAGGACCGCTACTGCGCGGACATCATCCAGCAGTGCGCGGCGGTGCAGGAGTCGCTCCGATCCGTGGCGAGGAATCTGCTGAAGAACCACCTCGGGCACTGCGCCAGCCGCGCCATGCACGGCGACAAGCCCCAGCAGGACGCGATGATCGAGGAGTTGATCGAACTGGTCGGAAGGATCGCACGCTAAGCGCGACGGCGCGCCACGCGAGCATGCACAAGGGCAAGAGCCATGAGCAGCACGAACGCCGGCGATCACCGTGCGCCCGCGGATGGCGGGGATGCCTCTCATCCCTCCACGCGATCGCAACCGACGCAGCCAGCGGTGGAACGCTGCGATCTGCCGATCGAGGGCATGACGTGCGCCTCGTGCGCCATGCGCATCGAGAAACGCCTGGCCAAGCAGCCCGGCGTCACCTCCGCCAGCGTCAACTTCGCCACCAAGGTCGCAACAGTGAAGTTCGATCCGGTCGCCAACCGCCCGGAGGCCCTCGCCAAGGCCATCGACGACATGGGGTACAAGGCGATGGTGCCGGTGGCCCGACCTGCCGCGCCCCAAGCAGCGCACGGTGAACGCGGCCACGATCACGCGGCGATGATGCGTGAGCCGGAACCGCACCGAGCGCAGCCACATGCCCACGGGCGGCACGCGCCCGATGGAGCAGACGACCACTCGGCCCACATGAACGCAAGCGAGGCCGAGACAAAGCGACTGCTGCACAAGATCATCGTCGGGGCGACCCTCTCGTTGCCGGTGCTTGTCATCGCGATGTCGCACGGCACGATCGAGGCGTTCAACGTCGCCCCTCTCTCACATTGGATCAACTGGCTCCAGCTCGCGCTGACCACGCCCGTGCTCTTCTGGTGTGGGTGGCAGTTCTTCCGCTCCGCCTGGAAGGGCCTCAGGCACTTCAGCGCAAACATGGACACACTGGTCGCGATGGGCACGGGCGCGGCGTACCTCTACTCGCTGGCCGCGACGGTTTGGCCGTCCTTCTTCGCGGGTGTGACCGCCGGCATGGCGGGGGCGGACCGAGCGGCACACGGCGTGCACGCCGCGGATACGACGAACGTGGCGAGCATGGTGCCCGTGTATTACGAGGCCGCCGCGGTCATCATCGTGCTCATCCTTGTCGGCAAGTACTTCGAGGCCCGGGCCACCGGCCGAACCACCGCAGCGATCAAACGGCTGATCGGCTTGCAGCCCAGGACAGCCCGGGTCGTGCGAGGCGGCCAAGAGCAGGACGTGCCGATCGAGACCGTTGTGGTCGGTGACCGCGTGCTGGTGCGGCCCGGCGAGAAAGTCCCGGTTGACGGCACGATCGAGAGCGGACAGTCGGCGGTCGATGAGTCGATGCTGACCGGCGAGAGCTTGCCCGTGGAGAAGAATGCTGGCGACAGCGTCTTCGGTGCCACGATGAACACAACCGGGGCCCTGCGGCTCGTCGCGACCAAGGTGGGAGCCGACGCCGCGCTCCAGCAGATCGTGCGGCTTGTGCAAGAGGCCCAGGGCAGCAAAGCGCCGATCGCCCGCCTCGCCGACAGGATCAGCGGCGTCTTCGTACCCGTCGTGATCGGCATCGCGCTGACAACCTTCATCATGTGGTGGTTCGTATCGCCCACAGACATGCGCCTGCGCATGGCCCTGGTCACGGCCGTCTCGGTGCTCATCATCGCGTGCCCGTGCGCACTCGGACTGGCAACGCCAACGGCGATCATGGTCGGCACGGGCCGCGGGGCCGAGAATGGCATCCTGATCAAGGACGGCGGAGCGCTGGAGACCGCGCACAAGCTGACCGTGATCGTGCTCGACAAGACGGGAACGATCACCCACGGAAAGCCCGCTGTGACCGACGTCATTGCCGCGGCAAACTCGGGTGTTGACGCCTCGGAACTCCTTCGGCTCACCGCTTCCGCGGAGCAGCACAGCGAGCACCCGCTCGCCACGGCGATCGTTCGCGAGGCGACGGTCCGGACCCAACGGCTGGTCGAGCCCACGGAGTTCGGCGCAGTCGTCGGCCATGGCGTCGAGGCGAGCATGGATGGGAAGCGGCTGCTCATCGGCAAGGCCGCGCTGCTCGAAGAGCGCGGCGTCGCGATCACTCTCGCGGCGAAGGCCTCGGAACTGGCGGCGCTGGGCCGCACCCCGATGTTCGTCGCGATTGACGGGCGCGAAGCGGGGATCGTGGCCGTCGCGGACACCATTCGCCCAGAGTCCAAGGAAGCCATCGAGACGATGCACGGGCTGGGTCTGCGGGTGGTGATGATGACCGGCGACAACCGCCTCACGGCGGAGGCCGTGGCTTCCCAGGTCGGGGTCGACCAGGTCTTTGCCGAGGTGCTGCCGAAGGACAAGGCCGACAAGGTTCGGTCACTGCAGAGAGAGGGGCACGTCGTGGGCATGGTGGGCGACGGCATCAACGACGCGCCGGCGCTCGCGCAGGCGGACGTTGGGCTCGCCGTCGGCACCGGGACCGACGTCGCGATGGAGTCGGCGGACATCACGCTGATGCGGGGCGATCTCCGCGCGGTCCCGCAGGCCATCGCCCTCTCGCGCGCAACCATGCGGACGATTCGGCAGAACCTCTTCTGGGCGTTTGTCTACAACGTGGTGGGCATCCCCGTCGCCGCGGGCGTGCTGTTCCCGCTCACCGGGTGGTTGCTGTCCCCGATGATCGCGAGCGCCGCGATGGCCTTCAGCAGCGTGTCGGTGGTCCTCAACAGCTTGCGGCTGCGGTCGCACGCATCGTGAGAGTGACATCAGATCGAGAACGACGCGGTCGCACGCATCGCTGAAACTCGACCCGCTTGCGCGTCATATGAGCGGAGCGAGAGCAACGACGAGCAGCACGAGTGCTGCAAAGTGAACGAGCCACACGAGCGCTGCCATCAATCGCTGCTGGCCGCTCGATCGAGCGAGGAACCAGGTGCGCCTTCTGGCCAGCATGATGGCGAAGGCCGCGCTGCACCATCCAAAGAGAATCGCCCCGACGAACGGCCAAGCAATCTTCCCGTCCTCGAAGTAGATCCCGGTGGTGGGAATGGCGAGGAAGCAGGCAGCGATCCCGGAGAAGGCGCCCGGCGCAAGGGCGAAGAGGAGCAATCCGAGACGCAGCCGTGTCACGCCCACGGTCAGGATCAGATCCTGGCGGCACTCAGGGCAGATTGGTCGGGTCAGTCCCTTCAGGTTGTAGCGGCACACCGGGCAGGCCGCATCGTTCTCGCTCAGGAAGTCGAGCAGCATCTGCTCGGGACTCTTGCTGTGCCCGGCACCTACGACGTCCGACGTGTCTGAGTTCAACATGGGGTGCTGCTTCTCGGCGAGTCGTGGGTTCCTGCGCGCGACGCCTCACGTACGCACGATCGACGTGGCTGTTCGCCCTGACACGAACTTCGCACGCGGACTGAGATCTCGACAGGCGTGTCAGGTTCATGGTATGAATCCTCCCAAACAGCGACCCCCGGCGACCCGGCGTCGCCGTTGGGCCGACAGAGTGCGGGAGGCGACGCGCCGATGGTGTAGGATCTGCGACACCTGATGGACGAGAACTCCCCAATAACTGCCCCTGCCTCTCCAGGCGACTCCGCTCACGACCTCGGAGAGCGGGTGAAGGAACTCAAGTGCCTGTATGAGGTCGCGGCGGTGTTCGCTGAACGCACGGGCACGCTGGGGGAGTGCTTGGCCAGGGTCGTCGCCATTCTTCCAGATGCATGCCGCTTTCCGGCGCGAGCACGAGCCCGTGTACGCATGGACGATATTGATGTCGCATGGCCTCCGGATCGCATGGAACCTATGACCTCAGGAATTGAAGCTCGACTGCTGGTTGGTGGTCGAGAGCGAGGCAGCGTGGCGATCGCATATACGGGCACGACAGATATGGCAGGCAGCGGCGCGTTCCTCACGGAGGAACGCGCCCTCCTGAACACGGTGGCGCACCAGATTGGGGTGTTCGTCACAGGAATGGAGGCCGAGCAGCATCGTGCCAACATCGAAGCGACGCTGCGGCACGCCGATCGGCTGGCGACCATCGGACAGTTGGCAGCCGGGGTCGCGCATGAACTCAATGAGCCGCTCGGAAACGTGCTGGGCTTCGCGCAGCTTGCTTTGAAGGTGGTGGACGTGCCCGAACCGGTTCAGTCTGATCTGGCACGGATCGCGGAGGCCGCGCTTCACGGTCGCGAGATTATTCGCAAGCTGCTTGTCTTCGCCCGCCAGACGCCTGCTTCCAAACAGCCGACAGCGATGAACGCGGTGGTCGAAGACGCTATGTTCTTGCTCGAGGCGGGGTGCGAGAACCCGGGCGTGCGATTTGCTCGCGACTTGAGCTCTGAGCTCCCCCCGATTGAAGCCGATCCGGTGCAGGTGCGGCAAGTGGTGACGAATCTCGTCATCAACGCGATGCAGTCAATCGCCGGTGTCGGAACGATCACGGTTCGAACGTACGCCGAGCATGGGGCGGCCGTGCTCGCCGTCGAGGACACCGGATCAGGCATGTCTCCAGAGGTGCTCCGGCGGGTCTTCGACCCCTTCTTCACAACGAAGGAAGTGGGGCAGGGAACCGGGCTCGGCCTTGCTGTCGTCCAGGGCATCGTCTCATCGCACGGCGGAACCATCGAGGTGAACTCGGAGCCGTCACGAGGAAGCGCGTTCCGCGTACGGTTCCCATTGCCGGGGGCGACTTCCGCTTCGACTACACTGAAGTGAACACGATGAGCGAACCCGCCCTCATTCTCGTCGTTGATGATTCAGCCGGCACTCGCGAGGTTCTGGAGCGCAACCTGCGCGCGGATGGGCACGAGGTCGTCACGGCAGCCAGTGTATCCGCGGCATTGGCGATCCTCGCAAAGAGTACGGTGGATCTTGTCATAACGGACATGCGAATGCCGGGTGGCGATGGAATGGAGCTGGTCCGCCATGTGCGCGACCACTGCCGCGGGACAGGCGTCATCATGGTCACCGGCTTCGCCACGGTCGGCGGAGCGGTCTCAGCCATGCGCGAGGGGGTGGACGATTACCTGCCCAAGCCGTTCTCCGATGAGGAACTGCGCCACGCGGTTCGAACGGCGATCGACAAGCTTCGACTGCGAAGGGAAGTTGAGTCTCCCGGTCAGGTCGAAGCGCCGGACGGCCTGATAGGCACATCCCCTGCAATGCAGATCGTCTATCGTCTGATCGCTCGAGCGGCGGGCGCCAGTGTCCCGGTGCTCATCACCGGCGAAAGCGGCACCGGAAAGGAACTGGTCGCACGGGCCATCCACTACCGCGGCCCGCGCGCTTCTGCCACGTTCCTCGCGGTGAACTGCGCGGCAATCCCCGAATCGCTCATCGAGAGCGAGCTGTTTGGCCATACCAAAGGCGCGTTCTCCGGCGCAACGGGTGCCCGCGACGGCTTCTTCGTCGCCGCAGACGGCGGCACGCTCTTCCTCGACGAAGTCGCCGAGCTCTCTCCGATCGCACAGGCCAAGCTCTTGCGTGTGCTCCAAGAGAAGACGGTCCAGGCCGTCGGCTCCGACCAGCCGCGAACGGTTGACGTGCGGGTGATCGCCGCCACGAACAAGGACTTGGAAAGTCTCGCGCGGGCAGGGAAGTTTCGTGAGGACCTGTTCTTTCGGCTCCACGTTCTGCCCATCGAGCTTCCGCCGCTGCGCGAACGCGACGGCGATGTGGTCCTCCTGTTTCGGCATTTCTTGGCAACCGCAGCCCAGCAGGACTCGACGCCCGAGCCCCGCCCCACGGACGCCGCCATCGAGGCGCTCCGCCGATACTCATGGCCCGGCAATGTGCGCGAACTGCAGAACCTCGCGCAGCGCCTCGTCATCTTCGCCGATGCTGGCGTGATCGACACCGTAGACCTTCCGACAGTCATGAGGTACGTGGCAACTTCGTCATCTCCATCCGGCACTTCTGCCGGTCCCCATCGAAGCCTCCGCGAGGTGGAACTCGAGCACATCCTCGCGGTGCTCGAGAGCGTGGGGGGGAACAAGACGAAGGCGGCTGCCATTCTGGGGATTGACCGCAAGTCCTTGCGTGAACGGCTGAAGGCAGCGAATCCCGACTCATCTGACACCACGACTCCCGAATAGCACCGCGCGCTCGGAGTTTCGTTCTGAGCGGGGCGAATCGCCCCACCGGGGTGTCTTTCCCCATGCGCGGCGGCTCCGGAACGCATTGCACCCCGCTTCAGAGGCGTGCACAGCGTGATCCGAGGGTGGCACGGCGATTGCATCTCGCGTCATGTCGCCTACTCAAGGAGCAGCCCGCCATGACGATGGATAACGGAACCGCCACGCTCACCCCTTCCGCATTGAACGCAACGGAAGCCGGACCAGCCCCTACCCCACGCACTGTTCCTTCCGAGCAGCCGCGCCTGTTCCAGCGTGTGCAAGATCAGATCGATCGGGCGGCCGAAGCGATCGACCTGGCTCCCGAAGTTCGCAAGATTCTGTCCTCACCCGCGTGCGAGATCGGCGTGACTTTCCCCGTGCGCATGGACGACGGACGAGTCGAGATGTTCTCCGGATATCGCGTGCAGCACAACAACGTGCTGGGTCCGTTCAAGGGTGGCATTCGATACCACCCGGACGTGAGCCTGGACGAGGTGCGTGCCCTCGCGGCGTGGATGACGATCAAGTGCGCACTGGTGGACATCCCCTTCGGCGGCGGCAAGGGCGGCGTTCAAGTGGACCCCGCAACGCTGAGCCGGCGCGAAGTGGAGCGGCTCACCCGCCGCTTTGTGTACGCCCTTGGTCCAAACATCGGCCCCGGATATGACGTGCCTGCACCGGACGTGAATACCGACGCCCGAACAATGGCGTGGATCGTCGACACGTACGCGGCCACCCTGCCACCTCAGGAACGCTACCGGGCGCTGGCAGTGGTCACGGGCAAGCCCCTGAGCGCGGGCGGCTCCGTCGGACGCGAGAAGGCGACTGGGCAGGGCGTGGTCGATCTGATCGAGATGTGGACGGCCGACCAGCGCGGCAAAGTCAGTGATCTCTCGTTCACCGTGCAGGGATTCGGCAAGGTTGGCTCGTGGGCGGCCCGCATCCTCCAGCACAAGGGCGCACGCCTCCTGGCGGCGCAGGATGCCACCGGCTCGATCAAGGCGCACACGAATCACGAGCTGGACGCCGACGCGCTCGCGGATCACGTAAGGAGGACGGGAGGCGTCGCCGGGTTCCCCGGCGCACAAGCGATCTCGAAGGAAGTGTTCTTCGCGACGGAAGCCGACGTGTTCATCCCCGCCGCACTGGAGAACCAGGTGACCTTCGAAACAGCGAGGTTGCTCGGAGTTCGCCTCGTGGCCGAGGGAGCCAACGGCCCGACCACGCCTGAAGGCGATGCGGTGCTCCGAGAGCGCGGAATCGCGGTGCTGCCGGACGTGCTGTGCAACGCCGGTGGGGTGATCGTGAGCTACTTCGAGTGGCTGCAGAACCGCGGCGGAGCCGCATGGAGCGCCGCAGAGGTGGACGAGCGGCTCAAAGCGATTCTCGAGCGGGCGTATGTCCGCGTAAAGGAGATGGCAGTGGAGAGATCCCTGGATTGGCGGAGTGCAGCGTACGCCGCGGCGTTGAAGCGCATCGCAAACGTATACGCCGAACGCGGCATATTCCCTTAAGTCGAGGCGACACCGCGGAGCCAACTTCAAGTCACAGGAGAGCACCATGTATGACCGCACACCCATCGACCGCACCATCCACGTCACGCAGGCCGACATGGAACTTCTCCGCGCCGTTCTCGCGAGGTCCAAGAGCGGCTCGCGAGGTGACGACCGTGACAGACCGTACCTGGCGACGCTCGCAGCCGAGCTCGACCGCGCGGTGGTGGTCGCCGCGGACGCGGTCCCGCCGGACGTTGTCACAATGAACTCGCGGATCCGACTGCGCGACGGACGCCGAACGTGGACCATGTCGCTTGTGTTCCCGGAGAACGCAGACCCCGAGGAAGGCTGCATCTCTGTGCTCGCCCCTCTGGGTGCCGCACTCCTGGGCTGCCGCGTCGGACAGCACGTCACGTTCCGAGTCCCCGGTGGCGCCGAGCGCTCATGCGACATCCTGAGCTTGTTGTACCAGCCGGAAGCGGCCGGTGAACTCCGCCGCTGATGGACGGGGCCGCATCCGTCCAGACTCTGCCAATGCTTCGGGCGCGCAAGACGTGCCGGAGGACTGCATCATGAACACACGTCCCATTCTCAATACCTTCGACATCGCTCGGCTCGAGCCGCTGCTCGCCAGTTCCGCCATCGACGCCCCCGTGCTCCGGCTGCGTGCAGTCCTTGATCGTGCGCGCCGGGTCGGTCCGCCCAAGGTGCCGCCCGACGTGGTCACCATGAACTCGCGAGTGCGGGTGCGATACCCGCATGCCGACGAAGCGGAGACGTTTGAACTTGCGTTTCCAGACTCCACCGGCGGCGGGCTCTCTGTGCTCTCGCCCTTGGGCGCGGCATTGCTCGGGTCCAGAGAAGGCCAGAGCGTCGAATGCGCGGGTGGTCGCATGCGCCGGCGTGTAACCGTAGAGTGGATCGAGTACCAGCCCGAGAGAGAGCGGCACTTCGATCGATGAGCACCACTTGAAATCGTGAGGAGGTTCCACATGGAAACGACTGCATCCAGCATGCCCATCCACATTCGGGCCGGCAACCTCCGGACCAGCATTGCCATCGAGTCCTGGATCCACCGAAAGCTGCGCGGGGTGTTGCGTCGGTTCAGCACACAGATGACGGCAATCAAAGTGCATCTCGGGGACATGAACGGGCCGAAGCGGGGCAGAAGCCATATGAGCTGCCGGATGGAAGCCCATGTGCATAATCAGCGCCCCGTGGTTGTCAGGGCTCGCGCGAGCGACCTGTACACAGCCATCGATATCGCCTCTCGAAAGCTGGAGTCTGCACTGGCCACCATGGTGAAGCCGGGCGACTCGCGCGCTCGCCGGAACGGGCGGGCACCGCGTCAGCGAGGCTCTCACGTCGTGTCCAGCGCAGAACACGCCGGGCGCGTGCACACATCCACCCAGACGCCCGGCCGGCAGACGCCGCGTGCAGAAGCAGATGAGCCGCAAGGCAGAGTCATCATCGCCGGGTATGGGCCGGTGGGTCGCGCCCTTGCCGATGAACTCGTCAAGCTTCGCGTTCCCTTTGCGGTGGTCGATACCAATCCTGGAACAGCCCGTACGTTGCAGAGTCTGGACGTGCCCGTGCTGTGTGGCGATGCGACAGACCCCGAGGTGCTCCGCGCCATCGGAGTCGCAACCGCGGCGGCCATCGCCATCACGATTCCTGATAGCGAGGAAGCCGTGCGAGCCTGCGCCGCGGCGCGGAGCCTGGCGCCCGCGGTGCATATTGCAGTCCGCACGACGTTCCTCAGCCAAGGTCTCAGCGCGATCCGTGCGGGAGCGAACTCGATCACGGTTGAGGAGATTGCAACGGCCGAGGCGATGGCACGAGACGTATCGCTCCATATCGCGGGCGGCCGCGTCAACCGCGCGTGAGCGTCGCGGGTTCCGTTCATGGAGACGGCAGAACGCAAAGCCGGAACGTGGATGGCGTGCTGCCGGAACCGGTGACGCCCCACGCGAGATCCGCCGCCTCCGGGGGACGAGCCAATAGCGAAAGCCGGGAACGACGGCCTGATTCCACCTGACGTACTCAGGAGCGTCGTCGACATCCTGTCGTCAACGCAGGCTGCGAATCGGCCTGCGCGTGGCCGAGTGCATACGCGCCCTGACGGCTCCTTCCGGCACGACAAGGGCACAGTGCCGACAGAAGCCCATCGATCTCGGCGCTTACCATCGTCGATGCGATCAGGAGCACGCTCGGCATGCACCACTACCTTGACGGGCATCGCGTGGGCCTCGCTGTACCTGATGCTGGTCATCGCGCCGCTGGTCCTGATGCCGGTCGATGTCGAGCAGCAGAGTCGCGGCTTCTGGATCGAGTTCTCCCTGGCGATGGGGTTTCTGGGGTTGGCGCAGCTCGCGGTGCAGTTTGTTCTGATCGCCCGCTTCAGGCGGGTCACCGCACCCTATGGCATCGACGCGATCATGTACTACCACCGGCAGGTTGGCACGCTGGCGGTACTGGTGATCCTGGCCCACCCGCTGGTGCTTGTCGTCCGTGAGCCCGCGATGCTCTCCCTGCTGAACCCGCTGGGCGGGAGTTGGGCCAGCCGAACCGGCGTCTGGTCGGTGCTGGCGCTGATGATGCTCGTGCTGCTGTCCGTCTTCCGCCGGCCACTCCGCCTGTCGTACGAGCGGTGGCGGACGAGCCATGCCGTGCTGGCGCTTGCCGCAGCTGGGTTGGCAGTAGCGCACATGGCTCTGATTGGCCCGTATGTGACCGCTGGCTGGAAGCTGGCGTTCTGGATCGTCTTCGTCGGGCTCGGTGCGACGGCGCTGGCCTTTCTGCGGCTGATGAGGCCGCTGCTGGAGAAGCGTCACCCTTATCGCGTGGTCGAGATCAAGCCCGAAGTCGAACGCATCTGGTCCTTGGTGGTCGAGCCGGTCGGGCACGCGGGTCTGCGCTTCGAGCCGGGCCAGTTCGCGTGGCTGAAACTGGGACGTGCGTTCAGCCTCGACGAGCACCCCTTCTCCTTTTCTTCCAGCGCGGAGCGCCCCGAACGGCTGGAGTTCGGCATCAAGGAAGCAGGCGACTTCACCAGGAGACTGCCGACGGTGCAGGCCGGCACCGCGGTGTATTTGGACGGCCCGCACGGCGCATTCTCGATCGACCGCGTGCCGTCCGCCGGCTATGTCTTCATCGCCGGAGGCATCGGCATTGTCCCGATCCTGAGCATGGTCCGCACGATGGTCGACCGCGGCGACCGCCAGCCGACGCGTCTGATCTACGCCGCAAAGAACCTGGAAAGCATGGCATACCGCGACGAACTCGATGCGCTCCGTCAGCGGACGCGGACGCAACTCGACGTGGTCTATGTGCTCGAGCGGCCGCCGGCGGAATGGACGGGCGAAACCGGCTGGGTCACGCGAGAGCTTCTGGAGCGGTACTGGCCGCGGGAAACGCTCAGCCGCGACGTCTTTGTCTGCGGGCCGGACCCGATGATCGTCAAAGTGGATGCGGCGCTCCGCGAGATGGGCGTCCCGCCCGCTCGCCTGCACGCGGAGCGGTTCAACTTGATTTGACAGCGGAAGGAACGTGGGATGCGTCGCATCTACACCAACAAGGCAGTGCTGCTCATCGCGGGAATGTTGCTCGCCTCGGCCTTGGCCTTTGCTTGGTTGCGGAGCCGACCGGCTCCGGTTCGCGCCGAGGCGGCGGCGCCCCCTCCCGCGGCGGAAGTGACCGGCCGGCTGGCGTTCGACTGGCGGGCGATTGGGGCGCAGACCTACCAAGCGAACTGCGCATCGTGCCACTCCGATGGTCGAGGGACACGGCACGTGCCGCCGCTGAGCGGGCATGCCGTGGACATGTTCCAGGCCGAGGGCGGGCGGGCCTACTTGGTCGACTTTCTGCTCTACGGGTTGGAGAGGCACCCGGCGTATGCGGACCGGCTTTCTGACAACCAGGCCGCAGCGGTCTTGAACCACATGCTCACCGCGTGGGGCAACTCCGATCTGCTCGCGACCAATCGCCGACTCTACGGCCCCCCGGAAGTTGCCGAGCACCGCCTGCAGATGCTCACCCCCGCGCAGATGAAGGCGCGCCGACCGGAGATGCCCGGCGATTCTGAGAAGTGAGCACCAGGACGCCCACGCCCTGCCGCGCTCGACGAGCCAGGCCGCCACGACGGCCGCCGCCCCGGGGTCGACCAACTCGCCGGGCCTCGCGCCGGTCAGCAACTGCAACTCGACCAGCGCACGGACCTGGTGCGAGCACTGGGGGAGCGTCGCATCCAGCAGGTCCTGCGGCACCGGCAGCACCCTCTTCCGATCGTCCGCTTCGCCTCGCCGCCTCTTCAGCGGGTCCACCATCTCCAGCGCCCCCGCCGCGCCCCCGAGCGGCTGTCCGTCAGCGTGACGATCGCCTGCCCGTACTCCGGCCGCGCTCGGTACGCCGGAACCTTGGCCCTGCCACGGGGCTTGGTCGATGAACCTGCGACCTGCGCTTTTGGTACGAGAAGGTCGGAGGTTCGCGCACGCAAACGCCCTCTTTCGAGGCATTTTCTAACTGCTTGTGGGTGGGTTTCCGCCGCTGTTTCCCGGTCATTGGGTGCACTCCGGAGCCGAGCGCGGTGTTACACCGCGCTGCTTTGGCGTCCAGCTACACCGCTCGTTCCCGGGCGGGTATACGCAACTCGCGTATTCAGCGTCGCTTACAGAAATCGGGGTGACAGGATTTGAACCTGCGACCTTCTCGTCCCGAAGCCCAATCA
>CAZPPG010000070.1:0-15344 GCA_964588385.1 uncultured Phycisphaeraceae bacterium | reverse complement strand
CCGCCCTCCGTGGCCGCGAAGTAGTCCCGATTGATCGCGGATACCGGATCGTCGGACACCTTGTCCCGCGCCCGCTCAATCTGGCGGAGCGCGTACCGCTCGGCTCCCGCGCCTTTGTCCAGGACGGAGGCGGAGATACCCCACGCGGGGTTTGTGAGCGTTCCGTAGATCGTCTCATCGGGGATGCCCGAGCGCATGAGTTCGCACGCCACCCAGAGGAGGGCTTCGGAGCGCGAGGGCCAACGGTCGGGGAAGTCGGGATCGTGCCCGTTCGCAATCACCACTTTGCACAAGTCGGAGACGCCCGCCCCGAGTTCGTCGGGGTGCGAAACCCGCTTCACCTTGGCCGGGTCGATGGTGGGGGCGCTGCCGGTCTTCGGCTTCGCCTTGCTCTTGGGCTTCTCACGCGGGAGCGATACCCAATCGACGCGGCGCTCCGGGTGGTCCGCGATGAGACGGGCCAGCGTGGGCACGCGGCCCCGCTTGCGCTTCGCGGCGTTCGGCCAGTTCACGGAGCCGGGGAGCCGGAGGAGGTGCGAACAATCGTGGCAATGATCGCCCCCGCGAGCGTTGGCCCACGCGACGTTCGCCTCCTCAAACTCCTCATGGGCGGTGCCGTCAGCGCCCAGAATGATCGGCTCGCGGAGGAACTTCGCGGCTTGCACCCCGCCTCCGGTGAACCACACGAGCGACGCGCCGTCGCCTTCAAGTTCCTTCGCCTTGCCCTCGCACCATGCGAACCGCTCCGCGTCCGTCTTCAACTCCGGGGGCGCGTCCGCGTCGATGTGCGATACGAAGCCCACGCGAACGTCCGCCTTCTCCGGGTGAGTGGAGCCGGTGAAGTCGGCATCGGAGCCGTAGCCGTTGGGCCGGAAGTATGCGTTCCACCCGCCAGCGTTCGCCTTCGCAATGCCCGCCGCGTTCGCGTCAATCTCCGCCCGCGTGAACGTGAACGCGAGGGCTTGCTTCGCCTCCGGGTTGAGGAGGGCCACCACGAACCGCGTTTGGGGCCACAAACGGAGGAATGCCGCGATGTCGGCCGCGCGGGGCGAGATGCCTTCAACGCTCGTGTACGGCGCGCACGCGGCGTAGGAAGCGGAGGGTTGGGCCGGAGAGGTGCTCATGCTCGCGCGGCCCGTCCCTTCCGCTCCTCCTCTTCGCATCGCGCACGCGGGCGCAGAATGACGGGTAACCAATGATCCGACTTGTACGCGATGGGTCGCTTCACAATCGGAAGCGTGAGGGTGAAACCGTCGATGAGGTACACGAGCACGGGGCACGGAACCTTCACGAGCGGCCCACGTTCGGCGGTGAGTTCGCGGATCGTGTCGCAGAACTCCGCGCTCATGCCCGCCCAATACAGGATCGTCGGGTAGGACTCGGGGGTGAGGGCCATGTGCCCTTTGAGGTTGAAGCGGGAGCCGAACTCGCGCTGAAGTTCCGCGAAGGAAACGTGGTCATGCGCGAAGACGTGCTCCAGAATGGCGCGGCGGAGTTCGGACTTCACGCTCCGGCGCTCCCTTCGTCGGGACGGTGCGAACCCGCCCGCGCGAGAAGTTCGTCGCGCCAACGGAGGGGAATGCGAATCGAGTTGCCGATGCGGACGAAGGGAATCTCCCCACGGTCCATGAGGTTTCGGATCGTCTTCTCTGAAAGCGACGTGATAGACGCGGCTTGCGCGACGGTGAGGAACCGCGCCTCATCAATGGGGCCGGGGTAGGCGGTGCTCATGCCACCACCTCCGCCCGCGAGCGGACCCACGCGAGCACGTCGCCCACGGTGGTACGGATCGCCTTCTCCCCGAGCCGGTAGCACTTCGGGCCACGCCCGAGCGCCCGCTCTTGGGCGAGGTGCCGGGGGCAGATAGAGGCAATGATCGCCGCTTCCGCCAGCGTGATAGGGGCTTCGGGCGGGAGGGCGAGCAACGCGCCTTGATCGCGCCGCTCGCGCCGTCCCGTCTTTGATTCCTTCGTTTGACCGCTCATCGCATCATGCTCCAAAGCGTGGAACTGGTTTCCACCAATGGAGATTAGTTTTCTGCGATGGGAGGGTCACGCTTCAGCGCAAACGCGCGATCGCGGTTCCGTCACTTCGGCGTCACTTCGCCGCGAGGAATGGGGCTACGTCTTCCTCCGTCAGTTTGGGGAGCGATGCCCGGAGTTGCCCAAGGTCGATGCGGACGGCGCGGTAGTGGGCCGGGTCTACCACGATGCCCGGCTTCACTATGTATTGCTTCCACCACGCGGGCCGGTTCTTTGGATGCTGGGGGTAGCGTGCGAGCACGAGGGCTTGAATCGCCTTGCGCGTCATGGGCACGGACATTCGCCCGGTGGGTGGGTAGCCCCCGATCCCGGCTCGCCGTGCCTCCTCATCCTGTAGATGCTGGAGGAGGGCCGCGCGAGCATTCCGAACCACCTTCTCCGAACGGGCCGTGGCCCCGTGGGGGTCTTTCAGCACTCCACCATCCGCCAAGGCTTTCGCCACGAGCGATTCATACGCGGGGCGGTAGATTGCTCCCCCCGCCCGCTCCACGAGCCGCGCGGCTATTCGCTCCTCCGCGCTCATGGCCTCTATCTCTGCCTCCCGGCGCTTGCGGCTGGCGAGGGCTTCCGCGTCCGCCTTCGCTCGGGCGCGGCGCTGGACACCTTCCGGGGAGTTGTCGGGTAGGGGGCGAGCCTTCACGCTGCCTCCTCTTCGCCACTGGCGAGCAACGCGGCCACGTCGTCTACGTCCCGGCGCATCTTCGCGGTGACGTTGCGGGCGTAGCGTTGGGTAGTGGTGAGTTGGCGGTGCCCGAGTTGGCGGGAGACGATGAGAACGTCTTTCCCCTTCTCCAGCATGAGCGTTGCCCACGTCGCGCGTAGATCGTGCGGGCGGTAGCCCTTTCCCGCGAGTCCCGCCAGTTCGAGCACGCGCTCCCATGCGGGGTGATAGTTGACAAAGTGCGGGCACGAGCCGCGAGCGCCGCCCGGAGGGAAGACGTACCCCGTGCGGGGCTTGCCTTGCTCGGCCCATCGGCGTTGGAGCACTTCCATAGCGGGGGCGGGGAGCGCTGCTATATGCGGCTCGCCCGTCTTGAACTCCTCGCCGGGGATATGCCACGTCCGCGAGGGAATCTTCACGTCTTCCCATCGCATCGCCACGATGTTCCCCAAGCGTTGGCCGGACCACGCGGCCACGCGGAGCACGTCGCCCGCGATGCGTCGGACGGCGCGCGCCTTGTCCACCTTGCCCGCGAGTTTCTCGGGGTCTAGGGGCTTGCTCCCGGAAACGCCCGGCTCCTCCGCTTCGTAAGCGTCAATGGCCGCGAGGAACGCCCGGAACTCGTGCTCCTCAAAGTTGTGTTTGCGAGGGCGTTCCTCCGTCCACGTCTCCGCGAGAACTTCGCTCACGGGGTTTCGCACCCCGCGATAGTGGCGCTTGAACATGGCTTGGAGCATTCGGAGGAGCCGGTTCGCGGCTACGGGGTGCCCCTTGCGATTGCTGCCCGGCTTGGGCTTCGCCACGATGCGATGCAACTTCTCCAGCCAAGGGCCGTCGATATCGTCAACCGGCTTCGCCCGCACGAGCCGGAGGTACTTCTCGAACTGCGCGCGGTTCTCGCGGCGGAGGGCTTCGTTCCGCTCGGGGGTGTTCTTTCGGCCCTTCCGGTCGGAGAGGAACTTCTCGAACACCTCGCCCAAGGTGGGGCGGTGGGGTACGGGAGCCTCCGGCGCGGCTTGGGCATCCGCCGCGCCCGACTCGAACTCCGCCCGGATGCGCCCCGCTTCGGCGCGGGCGCGGGCGACGGAGAACTCCGCGAGCGGGCCGATTGACCGCTTCCGTACCTTCCCGGCCACCTTGGCATAGAACCAGAATGTCCGCGTCCCCGTGGAGGCGACGCGGAGCATGAGGCCCCGGTGCTCGGAGTCGAACCATCGCACCTCGCCAGCCTCCGGCGCGGGGAGGGCCGCGAGCGCTTCCTTCTCGAACTTGACCACCCGCTCCGTTCGGCGACTCATGGTACGAACCCCTTACCGTGGCTACTCGCGTGGCTACTACTTCCTCGCGTCAAGGTGCATCCATCCGCACCGAAACGCATCTTCTCATTGGAAGCATGCCGTTTCTAAGCCGCTAGACAAGGCGGACTTACGCGAGTTGCCGCGAATGGGTGCAAGGTGTTCGGGTTGTGCCGATTGGGTCGAGACTGTCGATCCGGTGGTTGCGGGTTCGAGTCCCGTCCGCCTCGCTTCATGACCCCTGCTTCGGCAGGGGTCTTTCTTTTGTTCCCGTCTCGACAAGAAGCGGCCCCACACGTCCGGCCACGGCCGTCCGCTCTCGTATCCGGGATCGCGATTGGCCGCCACCGACGCCCACCGCTGCTCATCCGCGTGCGCGACCGAGTACGATCCCGCAGAGGTGACCAAATGGCTTCACTCGTGGTAATCGAGGGTCCGGCTCAGGGCAAGCACTTTCCGATCACGGAGCCGATCGTCTCCATCGGCCGGGACGATACCTGCACGTTCCAGGTCCTGGACCCGCTCGTCTCCCGCAAGCACCTGCAGATACGCATGGATGCCGCACTCGGAAAGCACGTCGCCAGCGACTACCGGAGCGTGCACGGCGTCTTCCTGAACGACAAGCAGATCCTGCTCGACACCGCGCTGAACGAGGGCGACAAGCTCAAGATCGGGCAGACCACGATGGTCTATCTCGCCGCGGACCATCCCGACGCGACCAGCGCGGTCGCCGCCGCCAACAAGAAGAAGGGCGAGTGGAAGCGCAGCACCCTGATGTGACGCCCGCGCCGAATCCCCGTCCGCGCTCTCCCGAATCACTCCGCCTCGCCCAGTTTCGCCCGCGCCTCGTCCATGAAGTTTAGCACCAGGTCGATCTTGGTGATCTGCTCGTTCGGGCCCTGGAGCACAACGAGCAGCCGCCCATCCGGCGCCCATGAGAAGCCCGACGTCTTGAGTTCCTTGATGCTGTACAGCGCCTTGGGCACCGACGCCGAGAAAGCCGGCTCGGTCTGCACCTCGACGCTCATCACCTGCTTGTCGCCGTCGACGTAGCGGATCTCCTTTCCGTCGGGGCTCCACCAGCTGACCCCGTCGTGCCCGGTTGTCGAGACCTGGACACGCCCGCTCCGGGCATCCGCGGCGCCCGACTCTGCTCCCGTGAACGGCTGCACGTACAGCTCGTGCTTGCCCGACTCGGTCGAGCAGAACATGACCCACTTGCCGTCCGGCGAGAAGCCCAGAGCGTGCTCGCTGGCGGCCGAGCTGATGTAGGGCGAGGCCTTCCACGTAGCGCCGCCCTCCTCCTGCGCGAGCATCATCACGTCATCGTCGGTGTCCGCCAGGTCGACCTGCAGGAAGGCGAGCGTCTTTCCATCGGGCGACCAGCTCATCGGAAAGGCGAAGACCTGGGGGCTGGGGCTTGCGTAGAGCTTGGTTGCCTCGCCGGAGCCGTCCACCCGCCGCTCCCAGATCGAAAACTCGTCTGCCGCCACGAGGGAGTACGCGATGCGCTGGCCGTCCCTGCTCCACACCGACTCCCACGAACCCCCTCCCGTGGGCAAGCGCCCGAACGTGCGTCGGGCGATGTCGTAGATCCACACGTCGGCCCCGATCTCAGAATCATCCTGCGCCAGCAGGCTGATGCCGACACGTCCGCCATCCGGCGAGATCGAGACCGCTCCGTATGGCCTGGCCGGTGCGCCCGTGGGCTGGAGCTGGCCGCGTTCGTCGAGCCACGAGATTCGTCGCTCGGAGAAGTCGCCCTGGTTCGAGGTCATCGCGAGCGTGCCGTTCGTAGAGACGAAGAAGGGACTGCCGTCGAGCTTTCCGCTCCACACAGTCGCGGGTTCGCCCTGCAGCGCGAGCGAGTGAACATCGAATCGCTGCGCGATGATGGTGTTCTGGTTCCGTCGCGCGATGAGCAAGCCATCACCGACGAGCTGCGCGCCCCCAGCGCCCTCAAGCAGCGGAGTCCGGGTTCCGGTCGCCAGGTCCACGATCTCGGTGCGCTCCTTGATGGCCTGGCCGACCAGCGCCCAGCGGCTCGCGAGGATCGACTTTCCGGGCACCAGCGGGTTGAGCGAGCCCCAGTTGTCGATCTCCTTTGACTGTTCCTCGCGCACGACGACGCGCGGCGTGCCGCCCGACGCCGGAGCCGCCAGGATCGTCTGCTGCCACGCCGTCGCGATGATGATCTCGCGGTCCGACGACCAGCAGAGATTCATGTCCGGGCTCGCCGGCAGGTCACAGAGCGTCTCCGGGGCGCCGATGACGCGTCCCTGGTCGAGCGCGAGCTTCTTGAGAACGACCTTGGTCTGCGCGACGTCCTTCGCAGCGGAGAAGGCGAGCCAGCGCCCGTCGGGCGAGAGCGCCGCGCCGATAGCTCCCTCGGTGCCGTCGAGCACCCGTGTCTCATCGCGATCCAGGCGGCGAACGACGAGCACGCCGCCGGGAGTGGTGCTGTCCGCGGGCTGCTCGATCCAGCCCTTGTACACGACGAATCTCGAATCGGGAGAGATTCCGATGATGGAGTAGGGCAAGGGCTTCGGCGGGACCGAAGTCGAGACGTGGAAGGTCTGTGCTTGGGCAGGCGGCGCGGGAGGGTTGAACGCGACTGCCAGCGCCCACCCCGCGCCGAGCAGCGCCGCGCCCGCGACCGCGCCGAGAGCCCATCGCATCGGGTGCGCACGCGCCGGGGCTGCGGCCCCCCCGTGCGCCCACTCGTGCCCCGCGATCGCCCGGTCCAGCTCCAGTCGCGCATCACCAATGTCGTGCAGCCGATTCCGCCGGTCCTTGACAAGGCAGTTTCGCAGCAGCTCGCGCACCCGCGGCGGTGTCGCCTTCGGCAGAAGCTCCCACTCCGGATCCCGATGCAGAATCGCGCCCAGCGAATCCGTCACCGTCTCACCCGGAAACGGCCCGCTCCCCGTCAGCATCTCATAGAACACGCACCCGAACGAGAAAATGTCCGAGCGCTTGTCGACCGGCTTCCCCCGTGCCTGCTCGGGCGACATGTACCCCGCTGTCCCCATGATCGCGCCCGGAATAGTGGGGGAGTGAACAGGCATCGTCGGCGAATCCGCCGCCGCTGGCAGACTGGTCGACGACATCGGCCCCTCCGCCGTCCGTGCCAGACCGAAGTCCACCACCTTCACCACGCCCTCCGGCGTCACCATCACGTTGCCCGGCTTCAGATCCCTGTGCACGATCCCCTTCTCGTGCGCCGCCTCCAAAGCTTCGGCCATCTGCCGCGCGATCGACAACGCCTCGTCCACCGGGATCGCCCCGCTCCCCAGCCGATCCATCAGTGTCTCGCCCTCGATGTACTCAAGCACCAGGTACTGGTGCCCGCCGGCCTCCTCAAGCCCATAGATCGCTCCGACCCCGGGATGGTTCAGAGCCGCCAGCGCCTTGGCCTCGCGCTGAAATCGCGCCAGCCGGTCCGGATCACCGGCCAGGTGAGCCGGCAACGCCTTGATCGCCACATCCCGGTCAAGACGCGTGTCACGCGCGAGAAACACCTCGCCCATGCCGCCACGCCCGAGCTCGCGCTGAATCTGGTACGGACCGATGTTCGCTGGGTGCATGCGCCCCCAGTGTACAACCAAGGGTAATCCAGTGCCTCGTACGACACGCGGCGTGTGCGTTCAAGACGTCCACGCCGAAACTCGGCCAGGCCACGCGCTTGACAGACAACCGGACTCCGCCAACACTTGCATAATGACGCAAGTACGCAAGAAAGCCGGCAAGACGCGCGCCCCACGGGCGGGCCGTGATTCCACCGCCGCCCCGCCCCCCGCTACCCCCGCCCTCGCCGCGTGCTGCCGAGGCCCGCTCGACACGCTCCTCGATCCGGAGCTCTTCAAGGCCCTCGCCGACCCTACTCGTGCGGCCCTCATCGCCTGCATCGCCAAGTGTTCCCGGCCCTGCTCCGTCTCCGAAGTCGCCGAGTGCTGCGAAGTCGACATGTCGGTTGTCTCTCGCCATCTCGCCCAGCTCGCCCGCGCAGGCGTCCTCGACGCGACCAAGGACGGCCGCACCGTGCGCTACCTCGTCCGCTACGCCCACCTCTCCGCCGCCTTGCGTGCGCTCGCCGCGGCCCTCGACGACTGCTGCCCCGCGAAAAGGAGCCAGGCGAACCATGCCCCGTGCTGCTGAACCCCTCCGCGTGCTCTTCCTCTGCACGGGCAACTCCTGCCGCAGCCAGATGGCCGAGGGCTGGGCCCGCGCCCTCCACCCCGATTCGATCGAGGCCCACTCCGCCGGCACCCACCCGCACGGCAAGAACGCCCTCGCGATCCGCGCGATGTCCGAAGCCGGCGTCGACATCACCTCTCAATCCTCCAAGTCGGTCGAAGCTCTCTCACACATCGCCTTCGACTACGTTGTCACCGTCTGCGACTACGCACGCGAATCCTGCCCGATCTTCCGCGGCCACGCCAAAGTCATACACGCCGGCTTCGACGACCCGCCCTACCTCGCCCGCGCAGCCGCCTCGGAAGACGACGCCATGCCGCATTACCGCCGCGTCCGCGACCAGGTCCGAGCGTTCATCCAGACGCTGCCCCAATCGCTCCAAGGAGAGTCCGCCATGTCAACCGATTCCCGCAAGTGCTGCTCCGACTCGTGTTGCCCCCCGTCCGAAGCCGCCGCCGCCACACCAGACACCATCCGTGAAGCTGTCCGCGAGGGATACGCCACCATCGCCAAGGGCGGCGCGTGCGGCCCCAGCGCCGCCGGTGGCGGCTGCTGCGGCGCAACCACCTTCGACCCCGACGCCCTCGCCCGCGCCATCGGTTACTCCACGGGCGAACTCGCCACCACGCCCGAAGGCGCCAACATGGGCCTCTCGTGCGGCAATCCCACCGCCATTGCCTCACTCAAGCCCGGTGAAACCGTGCTCGACCTCGGCGCCGGAGGGGGCTTCGACTGCTTCATCGCCGGCCCCAAAGTCGGCCCCACCGGCCGTGTCATCGGTGTCGACATGACCCCGGACATGCTCTCCAAAGCCCGCCGCAACATCGCCTCATATCAGAAGCAGACCGGATTCAACAACGTCGAGTTCCGCCTCGGAGAGATCGAGTCCCTCCCCGTCGCCGACAACTCCGTCGATGTCGTCATCTCAAACTGCGTCCTCAACCTCTCTCCGGACAAGCCCCGCGTCTGGCGAGAGATCGCCCGCGTGCTCAAGCCGGGCGGCCGCGTCGCCGTTTCCGATCTCGCTCTCGTCTCGCCACTGCCCGAAACCGTCAAGGCCGATGTCGAAGCCCTGGTCGGCTGCGTCGCCGGCGCGGTGCTCGTCGAGGAGACCCGCGCCATGGCCCGCGCCGCCGGTCTCACCGAGATCATCCTCACCCCGAAGCCCGAGTACATCGACGCCATGACCAACTGGGAAGATCCGCTCTACAAGACGATTCTCGCCAAGCTCCCCGCGGGTTCGCGCGCCAGCGACTACATCACAAGCCTTGACGTCGCCGCGAAGAAGCCGTGAACCGACTGCTCGCCGAGTCGATCGGCACATTCTGTCTCGTCTTCGCCGGCACCGGCGCCATCGTCGTCAACAACGTCTCAGGCGGCATCGTCACGCACGTCGGCATCGCCCTGACCTTTGGTCTGGTTGTCATGGCCATGATCGACGCGATCGGCGAAATCTCTGGCGCGCACCTGAATCCGGCCGTCTCGATCGCGTTCACCCTCTCCGGACGCTTCCCACCTCGCGACCTGCCCGGCTACATCCTCGCCCAGGTCGCCGGCGCGTGCGCCGCTTCCGTGCTCCTCCGGTTCCTCTTTCCGATGGACGAGACGCTCGGTGCAACGCTCCCCGCCGGTTCGCCGTTGCAATCGCTTGTCCTCGAGATCGTCCTCACCTTCATCCTGATGCTCGTGATCCTCGCGGTCTCCTCCGGCGCAAAGGAACGAGGTCTCACCGCGGGCGTGACGGTGGGGGCCGTCGTCTGCCTCGAAGCCCTCTTCGCCGGCCCCATCAGCGGTGCATCAATGAACCCCGCGCGCTCTCTCGCGCCCGCGCTCGTCTCCGGCCACGCCCAGTCGCTCTGGGTCTATCTCACCGCCCCGATCCTCGGCGCGGCATTCGCGGTTCCATGCGCGAGAACGCTCACGCGCTCGAGTTCCCCGGCGCGCCCGCTCCGCCCGTGAGCGGCCCATTGACGCGCTATCCCTGAACCAACCCTGAGCCCGATTTCACCCCGCCTTCGCGCGCCCGTCACAACCGGCACGCATCCTACTGCATCGATCGAGGAGCACGCGTTCCCGATCACACCCTCCGGCCGAAAACCTCGGCCGCAAACTCGTAAGGAGCACACAATGCCCAGCCAGATCAACGATTCCGGAACCGCGTCCTACAACCCCCGCCCCGGCATGTCCGATCTCCGCACCGATGTCGCCGCCGTCAGCACCGACGTCAAGAATCTCGCCCGCGATTCCGCCGTCGTCGCCAAGGACACCGTCGCGCAGACCGCCCAGGGCATCGCCCATCGCGCCGAGACCGCGCACGAGCAGATGTGCGGCTACGTCAAGAAGAACCCGACCGCCTCCGTCCTCATCGCCCTCGGCGCAGGCGCCATCATCGGCCGACTCTTCAGCCGCTGATCCCACCGCGATCGCCCATGTTCGCCCCCTCCCCTTCTAGATCTGAGGCGAAAACCGATGACCATCATCCAACGCATCCAACGCGGCTCGGAAGCCGTCTACGAACTGGCGTCCGCCGAAATCGACCGAGGCGTCATGGCCATCCGCGCCGCGGGTCATCGTCTTGCCTTTCGAGTGGTGGGCCTGGTACTCGCAACGTACGGTGTGCTCGGTGTGGCGGGAGCGATCATCATCGCGCTCTCGCCACACCTCGGCCTCATGTGGAGCATGCTGCTCGTCAGTCTCATCACCATCACGGTCGGTCTGCTGGTATGCGCCATCGCTTCCGGCATCGGCCGCGACAGCGCGTCCGCCACACTCAACGAGGCCCGCATCGACGCCGCCAAGGCAAAGCTCTCTGTCGCGTTCGATCCCCCGCCCAAGGATCCCGAGTCGCCCCACGACAACGACAGCATCCACTCACTCAAG
This sequence comes from uncultured Phycisphaeraceae bacterium, assembly GCA_964588385.1. Taxonomy (GTDB): domain Bacteria; phylum Planctomycetota; class Phycisphaerae; order Phycisphaerales; family UBA1924; genus JAHBWV01. The sequence continues at coordinate 4,269 of CAZPPG010000070.1, read as the reverse complement.
GAGCAGGTCGAAGCGGCCCTCTCCGATCCCCGAGTGCTGGCGGGCGCCGCCTTCGCCGCCATGAGCATCATCGGACCATTTCGACTCCTCAAGGTCGCAACGCGAGGGGCCGGTGCCGCCTCGGCCGTCGCCGCTCTCGCCGCCGCAGTCAAATCCAGTCGTGTCAAACCTCCCCAGTACTGACGCGACTTCATGCACCGGGCCGCGCATCCATCGGGTGTGCGGCCCGTTTCCGCTTCCCTCGCTATCGTCCGCCGCGTGCCGCGCCTCTTCATCGCCATCTCGATCCCGCACCCCATCGCGCAGACGCTCCTGGACCGCATCCCGTCATCCCACCAGCACGCGCCCCTCCATTGGCGCCTGGTCTCCGCGTCCCACCTCCACCTCACACTCCACTTCCTTGGCGAGACCGACCTCCGCCGTCTGGACGACATCATCGAATCCGTAGAACGCTCCGCCGCCGGACTTCGTGCGTTCCGCCTGACCGCCGACCGCCTCGCGTGCCTCCCGGAACGCGGCGAGCCCCGCGTCCTGACCGCGCTCACCGATGCCCCGCCCGACATGCTTGAGATCCAGCGCCGCGCCTTTCACCGTCTGGCCACGCGCGAGCAACGCAAACGCGGCAACCGTTTCAAACCCCACCTGACCCTCGCTCGCTCCTCACACCCGGACGCGCCCCGCCTCCCGGAAACACCCATCGAGCCCGTCGCCATCTCGGTCTCCGAGATCCACCTCTTCCGATCGGATCTCCGCCCAGACGGGTCCCACGACACCCTCCTCCACACCGTTCCCCTCCGACCTTTGCGATAAGCCCGGGCGTTGCACAACACGTCGCCCTCGCCGGTTACGCACGCCCGTTGCCTCGTGCTGCCGCTCCCAGCACCCCGCCAGCCTATCCTTTCCCCCTTCCAAACCGGCCGGGAAACCGTCCGAGCCGCAGCCCGCAAACCCATCCCCAAACAAGGATTACGACGCATGGAGACGACCCTCATCATCCTCAAGCCCGACGCCGTCCAGCGCGGCCTCATGGGACGCATCATCAGCCGCTTCGAAGACAAGGGCCTCCAGGTCGTCGGCTGCAAGCTCATGCAGATCAGCCAGGAACTCGCCGCAACCCACTACGAGGCCCACAAGACCAAGGGCTTCTATCCCGGCCTCGTCCGATTCATGACCAGCAGCCCCGTCCTCGTTCTCGCCGTCCGCGGCATCGGCGCCATAACCATCTGCCGCAACATGATGGGCGCCACCTTCGGCTCCAAGGCCGCCCCCGGCACCATCCGTGGCGACTTCGGCGTCTCCAACTCCTTCAACCTCATCCACGGATCCGACAGCCCCGAAGCCGCCGAGCGCGAGCTCAAGCTCTTCTTCAAGCAGGGCGAGGTCATCGAGATCAACCGCGCCGTCGAGCAGTGGGTCTACGACTTCGGTTCCGGCAAGCCCGAGTAAATCCAACCGCCACCACACGCAAAAACGAACGACGCGAGCCGATCGGCCCGCGTCGTTTATCATTCATCGATTGTCCGGACCACTCACGTGCCGGCCGCTGCATTCGGCCCGATGGTCGCAACCACCGCAGGCCCCTCCTGCACGATCTGGTCCGCGATCTCGCGCCGGTGGATCTCCACCTCGCGCGGGAAGTCGAACGCGATCCGCACCCGCTCCCCCTTGATCGATGCGATCCGCACAACCCCGATGGGGTTCCGCGGGTCTCCGATCACAACCTCTTCCCCTTCACGTCGTGTGATGACGAGCATCGGTGCCTCCAGCGCCGCTTTCCTGTACGGACGTCCCACCGTCCGGCTCCCTCAAGAGCCACGGCAGTATACCACAAACCCAGTAACCACAAGGACATTTCATCATCCTGTCCACGGACTTTCCCCCGCACCTTGCTGCAGAAAGGCGCAAGCATCGCGCAAACAATCAGTCAAAGTGCCTTACAAAGTGCGAACATTATCGCCGCCGCTCAGTCGATCGCCTCGACCCGCGTGATCTCCGGAACGTGCGCCCGCAGGTTCCGCTCAATTCCCATCTGCAGAGTCACATTGCTCGAAGGACACCCCACGCACGCCCCGTGCAACCGGATCCGCACCACCCGGTCCGGCGTCAACTCCACAAACTCAACGTCCCCGCCATCACTCTGAACCGCCGGACGGATCAGATTGATCACCTGCTCCACGCGGCTTGCAAGGTCGGTCATCGAACCCGAGCTTTCAACGGAACGATTGGGCATCGTCAGGATGATACGTCCGCATCCGGACGCACGCTTCGAGCTTCCACCCGTGCTGGCCCCTCGCGGCCCCTCCTTGGGTAAACGCCCTAGCCGCATCAGAACGGAATCGACCATCAAGCCCTTCTACAGTTTCTCTCGCGGCGTCAAGCACGCCGCCCCAACACAAGGAGATTCACGTGCGAACCAAACGGAACTGTGGCATCCTCGCGTCCCTCGTCGTGCTCGCCGCCGGCTCCATCGCCATCGCTCAGCCCTCAAAGAAGACCGACGCCGCCAAGCCCTCACCCGAAGAGCAGATGGCCCTCTGCATGCAGATGTGCGGCGAAGCCGCCACCCCCGGCCCCGAGCACGCCCACCTCGCCCAGGGTGTTGGAACCTGGAACGGCAAGATGACCATGTACATGCCGATCCCCGACTCCGAGCCCATGAAGGCCGACTGCGTCAGCACCATCACCTCCGTCCTCGGCGGCCGCTTCTTCGCCTGCGAGTCCAAGAGCGACATGGGCCCCATGGGCATGTTCGAAGGACACGGCGTCTACGGCTTCGACAACGTCTCGAAGCAATACACCGCCATCTGGTACGACACCATGGGCACCGGCATGGCCACCGGCACCGGCGAGCGTTCCTCCGACGGCAAGACCATGACCTGGACCCTCACCTTCAACTGTCCCGTCAAGAAGGGACCCGTCACCATGCGTCAGATCGAGCGCGTCACCGGACCCGACACCATGGTCATGGAGATGTACGGCCCCAACATGCTCACCGGCGAAGAGTACAAGATGATGGAGATCGCCTACACACGCGACTCGTCCCACGCCGGCGTCACCGGCGGCCGCTGATCTTCCCCCTCTCGGCGCACACGCGCCGACCTTCCAACACACCCAAACTTCCACACCGGCCGGCGCACACGCGTCGGCCGGCTCTATTTGCCTCCCACGCGCTATCCTCGACCATGCCCGACCTGGAACTCCACCCCCTCCTCGAATCCTTCCTCTTGACCGCAGGAATCGTGGCCGGCGCGCTGCTCATCGGCGCCGGACTCCTGCACCTCTTGCCCCGTCTCGGTGAACCGGGCCGTCGCCTCTCCGAAGCGTTCTGTCGCGCCCCGCTCCTTGATCTCCCCATCACATACTTCACCGCCGCGCCTCTCTTCTTCGGCCCCATCTATGCCGGCTGGATCGGGCTCCTCGGCGCTGTCGCGGGCCAGGTCGCCGCCGTCTGCATCTGGACCGTGCTGCACGAACTCGCCCATCGCAATCGCATCACCGGTGATGCCAGGAAGACCCGCATCGTCCACGTGTTGAACCGCAAGGTCGGCCCCTTCCGCAACCACACCGCCGTCTGGCTCACCGCCGGCGCGGTCCCCATCTTCTGGATCGTGCGCGTCGCCCAGTATCTCCTCTGGCCCGGCATCCGGATCCTCGTGCGCTTCCCGAAGTACAACCCCGGCGAATGGGTCAACTGCTCGCGCCAGAAGTTCGACGGCCTCGTCGGCCACGATCTCATCTGGTGCCTCTACTGCGATTGGATGACCGGCATCTGGTCCCTCGGCACCGAGATGCTCCGCAACGTCGAGAGCTTCTGGTGCCCCATCCGCTTCGACAACGAAAAAAAGTGCGCCAACTGCGCCGTCGACTTCCCGGATGTCAACGGCGGCTGGGTTCCCGCCAAGGCCGCCATGCCCGATGTCGCCTCCACCCTCGACGCGCACTACCCCGGCCCGCAAGGCGTCAACTCTTGGTTCGGACACCCCGGCCGCGCACACACAAACCTCACCGTCGGCGGCAAGCCGCTCGCCACCAACGACCGCGGCACGCGACCCGATCCCTCCCCGTGACCTCCATCGATCGGTCTTTCGCGAAGCCAAACGCGATCGCATCGCCCCTCTTCCGCGATTCCCGCCTCCTCATTCCGCTCCCCTCTGCTCCACGTCCACGCTGCGCTCGCGGCGTCCTCCGCAGTCGCGTCCCTCCGCCATCCCCCCGAACACCCCAGAGTCCCAAGAATCTGCGCCTCTCACTGACATACGTCTGTCAGTG
>CAZPPG010000069.1:0-15948 GCA_964588385.1 uncultured Phycisphaeraceae bacterium | reverse complement strand
AGGCCATCGCCAGCCAGAAGGAGCAGCTTGAGGAGATCGTGGCCGAGCAGGTCGCCGAACAGCGGAAGGCCATTGAGCGCGACGTGGCCAGGAAGGCGAAGGAGAAGTATGACGAGAAGTTGGCGGAGCGCGACGAAGAAAAGGCCGAACTTGAGGAGCGGCTGAAGGAGAAGGATGAGAAGCTTGCCGAGGCGCGCAAGCAGGAAGCCGAGTTCCGGCGAAAGCAACGCGAACTCGACGACAAGATGCGGGAGCTCGACCTCGCCGCCGAGAAGAAGGCGGCAGAGCTGGTTGCTCCACAATTGGAAAAGGCGAAGAAGGACGCCGAAGAGGCGAGCAGGCTGAAGCTTCTCGACAAAGAGAAGACCATCTCAGACCTCCAAGCCAAGCTTCAGGATGCCATTCGGAAGGCCGAGCAAGGGTCGCAGCAGCAGCAAGGCGAGGTGCAAGAACTTGATCTGGAGAACCGGCTCCGTGAGGCATTCGTCCGCGACGGCATCGACCCGGTTCCGAAGGGTCAGCACGGCGGTGATGCACTGCACCGCGTGCATGGGCCGCAGGGGACGGTGTGTGGCACGATCCTCTGGGAGTCCAAACGTACCAAGAACTGGGCTGGTGGATGGCCGGACAAGCTCAAGCAGGACCAGCGGACGGCCAAGGCCGACCTTGCGGTGATCGTCACCCAGGCCATGCCGCCGGGCGTGGACACATTTGGCGAGATCGAAGGTGTGTGGGTGACGACGCCGGCGCTGGCGGTGCCGCTCGCGGCGGCGCTCCGTATCGAAGCGGCGCTGGCCCGTCGCGCAACGGAGGGCCAGCAGGACAAGATGGCGATTCTGTATCAATACCTTACCGGCCCGCAGTTCCGACAGCGCGTCGAAGCGATCAAGGATGCCTTCACCACAATGCAAGAAGACTTGGATGCCGAGCGCAGGGTGATCACGAAGCAGTGGGAGAAGAGAGCGAAACAGATTGAACGGGTGATGATCTCCACGGTCGGTATGTATGGTGACCTTCAGGCAATCGCAGGAAAAACGCTACAGGAAATCGAGGGTCTGGAAATCAGGGCGTTGGACACATCGTCCGTGCGCCGTGACGGAGAGTAGTCGCCATGTCCAAACCAGCAACATCTGTCACCACCACCCCCGCGTCACCGACGGCCGCTGCTGCTGGCCCATCAGTTGCCTCGGCATCGTCGCACCCAAAGGTCCACGACGCGAGCCAGCAGGCGCGTTTGCTGCGAACTGCGCTGCAGGACGACAAACAGCGCATTGGGTTCTTTCTCGGAGCCGGGTGTCCACTCGGTATTTACGACTACAAAGAGGAAAAGAGCCTGGGTCTGATCCCCGCCGTCATTCCTTTGACGCGAAAGATTGCGACAGAGCTTGAGGCTCTTGACACGAGCAAGGGTGCCGGCTCGGCCCTCAAAAAGCACTGGGACTGCATCGCGGCCGAATGCAAGGGCAGCGGCGCCCCCGATCCAACGGTGGAGGACATACTCACCGAACTGCGCACGCTCATGAACCGTCGAGGTTCGGGAGATGTGTCGGGAATGAAGAAGGCCGATCTCGGCCCGCTCGATCAGCAGGTCTGCGGACTGATTATGGGGGCAATGAAGCAATCGCTCCCTGCACACCGTTGCTCATACCACCGGTTCGCATCGTGGATTGGAGGAGTGCAGCGGTTGAGCCCAGTCGAGGTATTCACACCGAACTATGACCTGCTGTTCGAGCAAGCCTTTGAACAGCATCCGTTGCCTCACTTCGACGGTTTCGTTGGTTCTCGCGAACCCTTCTTCGACCTTGCGTCCATCGAACACGATGCCATCCCGACGCGCTGGACCCGGCTGTGGAAGCTGCACGGGTCAATCAATTGGGAGCGTCTCGACGAGACCGTCGCGGGGAAGACCGTGACGCGCGTTGTGCGCGTAACCCGCGAGGCGGACGCCAGCAAGGTGATGATCTATCCCTCCCACCTGAAGTACGATCAGAGCCGCCGCATGCCGTATCTGGCCATGCTCGATCGACTTCGAGCGTTTTTCCGCTCGGATGCGAACCGTAAGGACAGCAGCCCGCCGCTCCTCGTCGTGTGTGGCTATTCCTTCCTTGATGATCACCTCAATGAGGTGCTGCTCGATGGTCTACGTGGGAACCGCAAGGCCCAGTGTTTCGCGCTGATGTTTGGCAAACTCGCCGATGTTGGTCCCGCGGTGGCGTGTGCTGAGAAACTGCACAATCTGTCGCTCATTGCTCGCGATGGGGCCATCATTGGCAACCGAAGTGGCTTGTATCGCGATGGGACGACCGGCGGCGAAGCTCACAAGCCTTGGCTCTATGACGAGGACGTGACGGCGGCCGGTGCCGCGACACCAGAGAGAGTCACCCGAAGCCATCTCGGTGACTTCCATCACTTTGGTCTGTTCTTGGAACAGATCAGCGGTCACAGGAGCGAGCCTGATCATGCCATTCACAGCCACTGATCCAACTCGCCTGGGGACGGTTGAGGATGTCTCGGGCTCGCGCATCAGCGTCAAGCTGGACGAGGACACCGGACACGGTCTGTTGTTCGTCCGTGGCGAGGGCTATCGAGTCGGTCAGGTCGGAAGTTTCGTACGGATTCCTGCCGGGTACGTCGATCTGTTCGGAATCGTTGTTCAGGTCGGCGCGGGTGCCGCGCCCGGACCGCCGGAACTGGCGGCCCAACTCGGAACACGTTGGCTCCGCGTGGAACTTGTGGGTGAAGGGAGGCGTGGCGGCAAGTTCGAGCGGGGAATCTCGCAGTACCCGTCAATTGGAGATGCGGCCCATGTGGTAACGGAGTCGGACTTGCGGTCAGTCTACGCGCCGACGGATGCGGAGTCGCATGTGTCCATCGGTCGCGTCGCAAGCGCGGAGGGCATTCGGGCGTACGTCGATCTGAATCGTTTGGTGAGTCGCCACTCCGCCGTCGTCGGCAGCACCGGCGCAGGCAAATCCACGGCGGTAGCCAGCCTGCTATCAGCGATTTCTGACGAGAACAAGTTTCCAGCAGCTCGCGTGGTCTTGCTTGATCTGCACGGCGAGTATGTCAAGGCCTTCGGCGATCGAGCGACAGTCTTTCGGGTGGGCGCTGATACTGCTACGGGGGAGCGAGACCTGCACGTGCCGTTCTGGGCGCTCACCTCCGAAGAATTCATCGCAATCTCGATGGGTGGCGTCGCAGGCACGCCCTTGGCAATGGTACAAGAGTGGATTCTCGCAGCGCGAAGAAGAGCCCGCCCTGCCGGGAGCGACCACGGTCTTCCGACCGGTGACGTCACTATCGACACGCCGCTTCCATTCTCAGTGCATGAGCTCTGGCTTCACCTCTACTCAACGCAGTGCTCGACACATACAGTCAGCGAGAATCAAAACCAGGGCGATGCAACACGTGCGTATGCCAAGACTGGTGCGCCGCCGGTAGACGCGAAAGGTGACAGTGACACGCTGACTCGTCCAGAATTCATGCCGGTCGATCAGAGTGCTGGTGCTAACCCGAAGGTGTACAAGGGACAGCACTCTGGGCTTCCGCGTGGCCATCTTGATGCGCTCGAAGTGAGATTGCGAGACCCGCGCATGGCGTTTCTGTACAAGCCCGGAGTGTGGTCAGTAGGGAAAGATGGCTCAACCGCCGCCGACCTTGATACCCTCCTCGCCGGCTGGCTTGGCGCGACGACGCCCGTGTCGGTCTTCGACCTGTCGGGGATTCCAAAGGCGGTGCTTGACGATCTCGTCGGCGCGATACTGCGGATTCTGTATGACGCGGTGTTTTGGGGGAGGCGCAAGCCGGAGGGCGGGCGCCACCGTCCATTGTTGATCGTGCTTGAAGAAGCGCATGTGTATCTCGGGACTCAGGCCAAGAATCGGGCATCATCAGCCGCTCGCCAGATCGCCAAGGAAGGCCGAAAGTATGGCGTAGGTCTGATGCTGGTCAGCCAACGGCCCTCGGAACTTGACAGCACCATCCTTTCGCAGTGCGGCACCACAGTCGCGATGCGGTTGACAAACGAAGGTGATCGCAGTCACGTTCGGTCGTGCTCATCCGACAGTCTCGAGGGCCTGTTTGCCATGCTCCCGATTCTGCGGACGGGTGAAGCGTTGATTGTCGGGGAATCCGTAAACTTGCCGGTCCGGGCCATGATCGACCTGCCTCCCAAGGAGCGCCGCCCCGACAGCGAAGACCCAAAGGTCATCGCTGACAAGGACGAAATGGGCAATCGCAAACCGCGTGTAGGCTGGACCGAGCGGTTGGAAGCCGAAGACTACAAGCCAGTCGTCCAAGCCTGGCGAACCCAAAAGCCGTGATGAAAATGGAGTCGCGCCGAGGGTCAGGCGAGCTTTGACGCGTAGGACTTCCTGACGTTCTTGTTGACGTACGTGCCCAAGCCCTGACCGGCCTGAGCAAGCACTTTCATCTGTTCAATGTGGTGGGAGCCAGCGCTCTGGTATGTGTACAAATACGTCGCGCCGCCTTTGAACTCGACGGTGATGGACTCATCGTCGAACTCGTATGCCGTCACTGCGGAGTTGCCGCCGGAGTTCGCGTACGACTGCATGAGGTGCCTCCTCGCGATCTGCGATGCTATGCACGATCGAGCACGTACCCACAGAGCATCCTCCTGCGAAGCCGTTGCAGAATCGGTATCGTCGGCGATCGGACACGCGAAACAAACTCTGTCGCCAACCGCGGCTGTTCCCGCGGGCATGGTTGCCGACGGTCGTTTTCCAAGTACCTACGCGACCCGGCCGCCAGGCCTCCGACGACCGGCGCGCCCAGACTTCGCCACATTCGCCAGACTCCGCCCATGGCGCAGCGTTGGCGGATACTGCGAAACGTGGCGAACTGTGGACGGCAGTGCCGCTGGTCCGGGGGGCGAACCGGCCCGTTCAGCGCCCGGGGGCGGAGGCCTGCACCATCGCCGCGATGCCCGCGCGGACGGCGGGCGGGAGCGCCGGCCATGCCGCGACGACGGCGGCCAGGTCGGGCGGCAGGGGAGTTTCGGCCCCGGGCGCTGCTCCCGGCGCTGCTGGGCCGGGGGGGATGTCGCGCAAGTCCGCGTTTTGTCGGGGGTTCGGGCATTCGCCCCGTTGACTGTCGATCCGGTGGTTGCGGGTTCGAGTCCCGTCCGCCTCGCTTGATAACCCCTGCTTTGGCAGGGGTTTATCGTTCACACGCTGAGCCGGGCACCCGACGAGTTGGGTATCAGTCGTGCTCCAGGCAGAAGGCATTCAGCGTGCATTTCTTCGAACTGCTCGCGTCACCGCGTCGGTTCAGAACTTCAGTCCCAATCGCAGGCCCAGGATCACCGCCGTGTCGACATCCGGCTGCGTCGAGTCAAGGACCTGCACGTCAACGGTCAGATTGGCGGCGGGCGTGATCGACGCGTTGTAAAAGGCTTCGAAGCCCTGCGAGTGATCGTCGACGCCGATGCTCTCGATCAGCCGGTCCGGCTGAAACTTGATGTGGAAATAGCCGACCCCGAAAGTGTCCCGCTCGCGGCCAGGAATGATCCCCTTGCCGCCGACTCCGCCGCTGGCGCTCCACCCGATCGGGTTCGTGTCTTGATCTGCGAAGCCGGCCCGGGCGAAGAGCCCCAAACCCTGCCGATCAGGCTCGCCGTTGGTGAGGTTGATGGGAGCATCCGATGGCTCTTTCACCCACAAGTACTGCCACCCGCTCCAGGTCACGGCCCAAGTACTGTCGTTGGTGGTCGGAGCGAGCCCTTGGCCCGGCGTGAACACGAAGCGGTCGTTGAGGTCCACAAAGTTGCTGTCAAAGGCGTAGCCGAACGTCACGTTCTGTCCACCCGGCAACTCGCCCAGTGTGTACTCAAACTCCGCTGCGGTGACCCAGGCCGCCCCGTCGCCGATGTCCTCGAAGCCCGAGGTCGTGGAGGAGTCTTTGATGTTGTACACCACGCTCGAGAGTTTCACAGCGTGCGTCGGTTTCACGATGATGCCCGCGCCAAGCGTGCTGTAGGGCGCCATCAGGCTGATCGCCGGACTGAACGTGAAGTTGGCGTTCATGAACTGGCTGGTGCCGCGGCCCGATGCGAACTCGTTGGGGTCGGCATCAATGGTGTCGAACTTGCCGATCAGAAAGGCGATGTGCTCGGACAGGAACTGCGTGTACGCCAGGTTCGTGACCGTGAACGGGATGTCCTCGTCGGGCGTGTGCGTGAACGGGAAGAACGCGTCGGAGTTGGCCGCCAGGATCTGGCCCGTCATGGTGTTCACCGATTCGCCGTAACGAGACTCGGCTCGGAACTTGACGATCGCTCCCGGCAGCACTCCCATGCGGTGCAGGTCGAACAAGGCGTTGTAATCGAGCGTCCCGCCATAGCGTGTGCCCGTGTCCAGCCCGCCATCAACCACCGACTGCACGAACTGGGTGAAGTTGATGTCGAACTGAAAGCCCTTGTTGGCCAGATCAGTTCGGGCGCCGCCCAGGTCGCCGAGCAAACGCGGGCGAGTCCACAGGTCGCCGGTGTAATCGATCAGCGGCACGAGGCCCGCAGGCGACTTCGGCTCAGTCGCAGCGGGAGGCTCCGCCGCGCCTTGGACCTCGGCGGGCGGGGCGGTGGCGGCATCCTTGTCCTGGGCCCAGACCGCTGGCACCGCCATAGTGCCAGCGACCACCGCGAGGATGATGTCCAGTGACTTGCTCGGCAACATCGGGGGGACTCCTATGTGCTTGGGCCGTGACGATCGGGTGTCTGATCATGAGGAAGGACGAAGCGAGTGCGCGACGTGCGTTTCGAGTCGGGGGCGAGGCTTTGGCTAGTCGTTGAGGTTCTCAAAGGGATCGACACCGGCCTCGATCACGCCGTTGGTCTTGACGTACTCATCCCAGAGCATGAGCATGGCATCGCGTCTTGAGGCGTGCTTCGATGAGAGGTCGTTCAACTCGGCAGGATCGTCCTTGAGGTTGAAGAGTTGCCAGTCGCCGGTCCCGCCCGCGGCTTTCGGCATGGAGACGAGCTTCCAATCGCCCTGCCTGACCGCCCGACTGCCGAAGAGTTCCCAGCCGTTCCAATCCGAGTCGCTGCGGATCGCACGCTCGCGGTCGGCAAGCACGGACAGCATGGATTTGCCCTGGATGGGCGCGACACGACCGTCCTTTGCACCCGCGGGATGCTCAGCACTCGCCAGTTGCAGGAGCGTCGGGGCGATGTCCATGATGTGCAGGGCTGAGGTGTTGATCGAGCCCGCGTGATTGACGCCCGGACCGCTCACGATCAAGGGCGCGCGAATGCCCCCCTCGGTTGTGTTCGCCTTGAATCCACGGAACGGGACGCTGCCGACGCGTCCCCACGCCCTCCCGTAGTCGATGAACGAGCCGGGGCGGCCCCAGTTCTCAAGGCGGTTGTCGTATGTCTTCTCGAACCATGGCCTGAGGTCGGAGAACCTCCCCAGCAGCAGCTCGGCGTGGTCCTCGCCGTTTGCCCCGTTGTCGGACATGAAGATGATGAGCGTGTTCTCGTACTGCCCGGTGGCCTTCAGGTGGCTGATGAGACGGCCGATCTGGTCGTCCATGTGCGCGACCATCGCGGCGTAAATCTCCATCTTCCGCGCCGACTCCCGCTGCTGCTGGGCCGACAGGTCGGGCCATGCGGGCACGCCCGGCGGCCGCGGGGCGCGCGTGACCTGCGGGCCGACGATCCCCATCGCCTTCTGCCTTGCCAGCCGCTCGTCGCCGATCCGGTCGGCCCCGGCGTCGTATGCGCCGCGGTATCGGTCGATCCAATCTTCGGGCGCTGCGAGGGGGCCATGGGGCGCCTGGTAGGAGAGGTAGGCGAAGAAGGGCTGTCCCTTGGTGCGGGCCTCGTCGATGCACTGGATCGTGAAGTCCGTGAAGTTCGTGGATGAGAAGTAGCCCGGCGGGAGCGAGTCGACCCGCTCACCGTTGCGGGTGTAGATCGCTTTCGGCCGGCCGGGGTTCAGCATGGACATGTCCGACCAGTGGCTTCCCATTCCGTCGATGATCGTGAAGTCGCGGGCGAACCCGTGGGCCGCGGGCCACGATTTCGGGTCCTCGCCCAAGTGCCACTTGCCGGCCATGAACGTGAGGTACCCCGCCCTGGTGCTCAGCAAGGAGGGGAATGTGACCACGCGGGAGTTCAGATGACCCTCGTAGCCGGGCCGGCCCTTCTGCGCGGGCACGATCCACTCAGCCATGGTGCCCAGGCCGGCGACATGGTTGTCCGTGCCGGTCAGGAGCATCGCCCTGGACGGGGAGCAAGTCGGGCCGACGCAGAAGTTGCTCGCCCGCATCCCCCGCGCGGCCAGAGCATCGATGTTGGGCGTCTTGATCTCGCCGCCGAAACAGCCGAGATCCGAGTAGCCCAAGTCGTCGGCGACGATCAAGAGGATGTTCGGCTTGGGCCGGGCTTCTTCCGCCGCCGTGGAGGAGGAGTGATCGGACGCACAACCGACTCCGATCAATGCGACCACGAGGACCAGAAGTGCTCTGTGCATGATTTCGAATCCAGGTTTGCCACCGTTCGACAGTTCCGCTGACGAGAACCGCGCGCCGGTGCCTGCGGGTGCCGGCGTCGGTGTCGTTGCGGTCTGCGCCCGGCAGCACCCGGCTGGCAGCACCTGAGCAACGATCAAAGCGGGAGAGATGAGCCTTGCATGGTGTCGAGCAGTGGCAGCAGCCATGGTCTTGTCTCCCCCTCGCGTGGGCAGTGCGACGGACGCAGCGACAACGATCGCGCCGGCTCGACAAGACTCAGTGGTTCGCGGCGCTCGGCACGCGGCTCTCGCCACTCGATTCCGGCGTCGTCCATAACGTCCATGAGTTGGGATCGCCGCCCAGCTTTCGACCCAGGTCTGTCAGCGATTCCATGGTTTCCTTCTGGAAGTCGCCCTTTACAGGCGGACGCCAGTCATCGGGAATGGTGACGACGCGGACTTCGATGTCCGTGCCGTACCTGGCGTTGACGTAGTCGGACTGCGCCGAAAGCCACCGGACTTCTGCGAGCGTGGCCGAGCGGATCGCCGCCTCAAGGCTTGGGCCGATCACCTCCGGCCACTTGGCCTGCACGGTCTTGGGGATGTGGCTGGACTGGTTGTTGATGATGACCCAGTAGCGAACTTTGGGGAGCGGCTTGCCCGGGTGCGCAGCCCTCCAACGCGGGAAGAAGGCGCTGGGATTGCGGATGTCCAGACGAAAGAACACGTTGGCGGTCACGCCGCCGTCGCCGTAGAGGGAATCGCCGATCTGGATAGGGGGGAACACCGCCGGAATCGCGGCGGAGGCGAGCATGATTCGCTGGACGCGGTCGTAGTCGCCGGTCTCGACCGCCGCCTCCGACTCGGCACCGACCTCCCAGAACTTCTGCCGCCCAAGGTCGAGGTCCGTCGAACTGATCGCAAGCACCTTGCCAGCGCGGGACTGCTCGGCCATCTGCGCGATCATCTGGGCATCGACCGCGGCGCGCAGATCACGCTCCAGACCGGGGATCCTCATGAACGAGGGGTTGGACGGGAGGAAGAACAGGAACCCGCTCTCCTGGACCCAGTCTTTTTTCGGGTTGCGGTAGAGCGACTCGACCTTGAAGCACGCGTCGTCGGTGCCGATGTACGCGAACGGGGCGAGCAGTGCGCCCGTGCTCACGCCGGTCACCATGTCGAAGTCGGGCCGACGCCACCGGGAGTCGGAGATGGCCCCCCAGCCGACGAGGAACCCGGCGCCGAAGGCTCCGTAGTCGCCTCCGCCGGACATCGCCAGGATGTTCACGGTCGGAACTTCACCCGGCGACGCCTCGGCCCTGCGCTCAACGCGAGCGATCACCTTCGTAATAGCGTCGTGAAGGCCGGACGCCATCTGGGCCTGATCCGCAACGGCCCGCTCTTTGAGCTCTGCCTCGGACAGCACCGGTCGTGACGGTCCCGCGCAGCCAAAGAACGCCAACACCGCCAACAACCCGAGCGTCCCGGCGGTTCGTGAGATCCCCACGTCAAGGTGAGAGGGGCAACGACGACCGGTGGGGTGTCGTGACATTTGTCGCACTCCTTCAGGTCCGTAGGGTACCCTGATGGTGAAAGCCCACCTCCGCTTCTCCATCGCGCGGCACAGACCCAGCCGGATCAACTCTCCGAGACCAAGGGATTCCCCGTGGTCGGTGATACGCAACGCGACCGCAGGTGACCGGGCAGGACGCGGTGCAGCTGGAAGCCAACCCCCTACGGACTCGGATCGACCTGTCGATCCGGTGATTGCGGGTTCGAATCCCGCGCGCCTCGCTTCGCAAGCCCCTGCAATGCAGGGGCTAATTGCTATCGTGGAGAGGAGCCTCCGGCGACCACGCGGATTCCAGCTCTCCTCTTCTTCTCCTGCTCTCCTCTTCCCCTTCCCCGCAAGGCGCCGACGACCTCACGCCCACTTCCGCCCTCAATCCTGCATCCGCCACAGATTCCGCAGCGCGCTCAGGAGCCGTTCGATCACCGCCGGGTCCACGGCGCGGCGTTCCATGACGTGCCGCGCCAGCGCGATCCCCGCCTCGCCCTCCTCGTAGACGATGCGGTTGGCCCCGGCGCGGCGGAGGCCGTCGTGCTCGGCGAGATAGCGGGCCCGCACCGTCACCTCGATCGCCGGGTTCAGTTCCTTCGCGGCGGCGACCAGCGTGCTGCGGCCCTCGGAGTGCGGGAGCGTGACGACCATGTGCGCGGCACGCCGGACCCCCGCCTGCTCCAGCACCTCGCGCCGGGTCGCGTCGCCGAAGATCGCGGCCCGGCGCGACTTCGCAAGGCCGCGAACGGTGTCGATGTTTGAGTCGATGATCACCGTCGGCAGCCCCGCGTCGCGGACCAGCGCGTCCACCACGCGCCCGACCGGGCCGTAGCCGACGATGAGCGTCGGCGGCTTCTCGAACGACGCGGCCGCGGCCTGCGCGGGCGCGTTGAGCGCGGCTGCGCGCCGGTTGGCCCGGCCGTTCAGGAGCCGCCACAGCGCGGGGCGGCGGCGCGCCGCGTTCTCCAGCCGGTCGAGCGAGCCGAAGAGCAGCGGGTTGAGCGTGATCGAGATGATCGCGATCGCCACGATCAGGTGCATGCCGCTCTCGGCGAGGAGCCCGCTGCCCCGCGCGACCTGCGCCAGGATGAACGAGAACTCGCCGATCTGCGCCAGGCCGAGCGCGACCGTCAGCGCCGTGCGCGCCGGATAGCCGAGCGCCGCGACGATAACGACCGCCGCCAGCGGCTTGACCACCAGCACGATCGCCAGCCCCGCGGCCACCAGTAGCGGCTGGGCCACGAGGAACGCCGGATCGAACAGCATGCCCACAGACACGAAGAACAGCACCGCGAAGGCATCGCGCATCGGCAGGGCGTCCGCCGCGGCCTGGTGGCTCACGGGCGACTGCGCCACGACCATGCCCGCCAGGAACGCCCCGAGCGCCACCGACGCCCCGAACAGCGTGTACGCGCCCACGGCGATCGCGACCGAGAGCACCAGCACCGTCAGCGTGAACAGCTCGGACGACCGCAGACGTGCGACCATGGTGAGCACCCACGGCACGATCCGCGAGCCTGCCAGCAGCACGAGCGCGACCAGAAGCGCCAGCTTGAGCACCGCCCAGCCGATCGCGAGGGCGGGCGAGCCCGGCGCGCCGGCACGGTCCGGCCCCATCATCGGGACCAGCACCAGGGCGAGCACCGTGAGGACGTCCTCGACCACGAGCCAGCCGACCGCAGCGTGCCCGTGGCTGGTCGCGAGCATGTTCCGGTCCATCAGCACACGGAGGAGCACGACCGTGCTCGCGACCGCCAGCGACATCCCCAGCACGAGCGTGGACATCAGGGGCCAGCCCAGCACGTGAAAGACCGCGACCGTCGCGAGCATGGCGACCAGGCTCTGGCCGATCGCGCCGGGGATCGCGATGCGCCGCACGGCCATGAGGTCCTTGAGGTTGAAATGGATGCCCACGCCGAACATCAGCAGGATGACCCCGACCTCCGCCAGCTGCTGCGCCAGGTGCACGTCGCCGACGAAGCCCGGCGTGTGCGGACCGATCGCCACTCCCGCGAGGAGGTACCCGACGATCGGGGAGAGCCCAAGCCGCTGCGTGATCAGGCCGAGAACCCACGCGGCGGCGAACGCCGCGGCGATGGTGGTGAGCAGCGGGAGATTCCCCGCCGCGCCGAGAACGTGCACAGGGTCGGGCATGGTCGGAGTCTATTGCCCTCGGACCGGCGGGCGCGACGCATAACGGGGCGGCCCGCGTCCGATCACGCCATGCGGCGCAAGGCGCCTCCCGCGGAATTGTCGATAAGCCACTCGACCGGACCGCGGCAGCGGACCATCGCCGCGGGGAGCAAGTCACGATCGTCGGGCGACAGCACGCGGGCGAGCGTGTCGTGCTTCTCCGCGCCGGTGACGAGGAAGAGCGCGTGGAAGGCGGTCGCGATAAGAGGCAGCGTGAGCGTGACGCGGTCTCGCACCGGGGAGGACGGCGGCGCCTGCACGTTGATCGCCCACCGGTTTTTTTCGTTCAGCGCATCATCGCCCGGGAACAGAGACGCGGTGTGGCCGTCGGCGCCCATGCCCAGGAGGACGAGGTCGAGGGGCGATGCGGGATCGAAGTTGCGGAGCGCGCGTTCGTACGCCGCGGCGGCCTCGACGGGGGGCCGATCAGTCGGCACGGCGCGGATGCCCGCGGCGGGGATGGGGACGTGATTGAGCAGGGCCTCGCGCGCGGCGCGGACGTTGCTGTCCTTGTCGGTGTGGGGGACGCAGCGCTCGTCGCCCCACCAGGCGTGGACGCGGGCCCAGTCGATGCGGTCGCGGAAGTCGCGGGCGAGCAGGCGGTAGAGCGCGACGGGCGTGGAGCCGCCGGAGAGCGCGACCGAGAATCGGCCACGCGCGGCGACGGACTCGGCGGCGATCGCGGCGATGCGGTTTGCCGCGGCGGCCACGGCGGCCTCGACGGTGGGGAGGACGCGGACGAGGGGCGCGGGGCCGGTCATCACAGGCGCGTCCAGTGCGCGCCCCACTGGTGGAGCAGTTCGTCGGCCTCGGGCGGTCCCCACGAGCCGGCCTCGTAGGGGCGGATCGGCGGGGGCTCGGCCAGGAGCGGATCGACCAGTTCCCACGCGCCCTCGACCTCGTCGGAGCGGACGAAGAGCGTGCGGTCGCCGCGCATCACGTCCATGAGGAGCGTCTCGTAGGCGTCGGGGAGGCTGCCGAAGACCTCCGAGTAGCGGAAGCGCATGTCCTGGGTCTGGACGTCGAGGCCGGGGCCGGGGTGCTTGACCTCGAAGGAGAGGTTGAAGCCCTCGTTGGGCTGGAGGGCGATGTCGAGGCGGTTGCGGTGGAGGAGGCAGGCGTTGAAAGGGTGGAAGACGGCCACCGGCGGGCAGCGGAAGCTGATGACGATGCGCGAGACCTTGCGGCCCAGGCGCTTGCCGGTCCGCATGAAGAACGGCACGCCCTGCCAGCGCCAGTTGTC
Organism: uncultured Phycisphaeraceae bacterium; assembly: GCA_964588385.1. Classification (GTDB taxonomy): domain Bacteria; phylum Planctomycetota; class Phycisphaerae; order Phycisphaerales; family UBA1924; genus JAHBWV01. The sequence continues at coordinate 2,477 of CAZPPG010000069.1, read as the reverse complement.
GATGTGGAGCCGCAGCGCGGCGTAGGTCTCGGTGCGTGAATCCTCGGAGACGCCCTCTTCCTCGCGGTAGCCGGGGACGGGCTTGTCGTTGATCGAGCCGGCGCGGTACTGGCCGAAGACCGCGTCCCCGGGAGAGAGCGGCCGGATGGCGCGGAGGACCTTGATCTTCTCGTTGGCGACGAGGTCGGCCTCGAGCGCGGCGGGGGGCTCCATGGCGGTGAGGCACAGGAGCTGCATCATGTGGTTCTGGAGAAAATCGCGGACGGCGCCGGCCTTCTCGTAGAAGCTGCCGCGGCCCTCGATGCCGAGGTCCTCGGCGACGGTGATCTCGACCTGCTCGACGCGGTCGCGGTTCCAGAGGGGCTCCCAGAGCGCGTTGCCGAAGCGGAAGACGAGGATGTTCTGGACGGTCTCCTTGCCGAGGTAGTGGTCGAGGCGGTAGATGCAGGACTCGTCGTAGTGCTCGTGGATGAGCGCGTTGAGGGATCGCGCGGAGGCCAGGTCGGTGCCGAAGGGCTTCTCGACCACGATGCGGGTCCAGCCCTTCGAGCGGTTCAGGCCGGCGCCGGCGAGGAGCCTGACGGTCGGCGTGAAGGCCTGGAGTGGCAGGGCGAGGTTGAAGACGCGGTTGCCGGGGAGGGAGCACTCCTTCTCGATCGAGGCGATGCGGTCGGCCAGCGCGCGGTAGGTTTCGGGAGACGCGTCGCCCACGGACTGGTAGTGGAGCGTCTCGCGGCACCAGCGCTCGGCGTCGGCGCGGTCGATCTTCGATTCGACGAGCGCCTCGACCGCCTGGGCGCGGTACTCGTCGTCGCTGAGGCGGGCGCGGGCGACGCCGAGGATGGCGTGGCGCTCGGCGCGGCGCGGGTCGGACTCGAGCCGGTAGAGCGCGGGGAGGAGCTTGCGGTGCGCGAGGTCGCCGGTGGCGCCGAAGACGATGAGCAGGTGAGGCTCGGCGCGGTCGTGGTTGTTCACGGCGCGGCTCCCGGCCCCCGGCTCTTCGCGACCGCGTGCCCGCCGAACTGGTTGCGCATCACCGCGAGCAGGCGGTCGGCGTAGGAGTACTCGTCGCGCGAACGGAAGCGGGCCATGAGCGAGTGGGTGATGACCGGGGCGGGGACGCTGAGGTCGATGGCCTCGGCGACGGTCCAGCGCCCCTCGCCCGAGTCGGCGACGAAGGGCTTGATGTCGGCGAGCGTCGTGTCTTCTTTCAGTGCCGCGGCGGTGAGGTCGAGCAGCCACGAGCGGACGACGCTGCCGACACGCCAGATCTCGGAGATCTGCGCGAGGTCGAGCGTCATCTCGCTCTTCTTCTGCATGATGGCGAAGCCCTCGGCGTAGGCCTGCATGAGGCCGTACTCGATGCCGTTGTGGACCATCTTGACGAAGTGGCCTGCGCCCGGCGGGCCGACGTGCCCCCAGCCGGTGGTGGGGGAGGGGGCGAGTGACTGGAAGATCGGGCGCAGGCGGTCTACGGCGTCCTTCGCGCCGCCGATCATGAGGCTGTAGCCCTCGGTCAGGCCCCAGACGCCGCCGCTGGTGCCGCAGTCGACAAAGTGCAGCCCCTTGGCGGCCAGCTCCGTGGCGCGGCGGATCGAATCTCTGTAATTGGAATTGCCGCCGTCGATGATGATGTCGCCCCTGGCCAGGCGCGGCGCGAGGTCGGCGATGGCGGCATCGACAGGAGCGCCCGAGGGGATCATGAGCCAGATCGCCCGCGGCGGCTTGAGCTGCTCGATGAGTGCTCCGACCGACTCGGCGGCGACGGCGCCGCGCGTGACCACATCGGCGATGGCGGCGGGGTTGCGGTCGTTGGCGACGACGCGGTGGCCGGCCTTGGAGAGGCGCTCGGCCATGTTCGCGCCCATCTTGCCCAGGCCGATGAGTCCGAGTTCCATGGGGTGCACTCCTTTGCGCGCAACACGATAGCAGGCCGGCGGGGGTGGGCGGGGCTCGAAGAGAACGCGGACGAACGGAGATCGCGGAGAAGCGCGGAGATGCGGGCATCAACTCGAAGGGCTCGAAGCGGCCGGTGGGCTTGCGCAGCGCTGGCTGAACGACACGAGGATGCGGAGCTTTGACTCGACCGTGCCCGGCGCACCTGGCCGGGTCCCCTTCGAGCCCTTCGAGCTTCTCTTTGCTCGCGCGTTCACCCCGGGTCCGGGCCCGCGAGCACGGTGACCTTCTTGGACGCCTTCACTTTTCCCAGGCTCACGGTCACGCGGTACTCGCCGGCGGGCACGAATTGGGGCGCGCCCATCCGGGACGGATCCTCGATGCGGTCGCGTTCCTGGCGCTGGAGATCCCAGACGACGCGGTTCATGCCCCGCTCGCGCGGGCCGTCGAGCCTTCGGACCAGCGCCCCGCGCTCGTCGGCGATCTCGATGCCGACGTCTTCGTCGGTGTCGTCGCGCACCCAGTACGTGATCACCGCCCCCATGGGCGGGTTGGGCGCGCCGAAGAACCGCTCGCCCCAC
>CAZPPG010000068.1:0-16960 GCA_964588385.1 uncultured Phycisphaeraceae bacterium | reverse complement strand
ACGGCGGCCGCGGGCGCGCCGACGTTCGGGGGGTGATACCAAAGCCTGCCCCCGCTATTTGAACAAAAAGCCGACCCTTGTGGTCGGCTTTTTGTTCAATGGGGATTGGACCTGACCTACGACTCGGACGCGAAGCGGACGAAGTCGGAGGTTCACGCCGAAGGCGCTGCGGAGCGAGCAAAGCGAGTGCAGCACAATCCTGCCCCCGCCCCCCCAGCCGCCTCGGCTGGGGTTTGTTGTTGACCGGCGTTGAATGCGACCGAGACCTCCTCGTGCGCCAGCACGATTGGAAGTCGGAGGTTCACGCCGAAGGCGCTGCGGAGCGAGCAACGCGAGCGCAGCACAATCCTACCCCGCTATTTGATGAACCCCCGGGTCGCAAGACTCGGGGGTTGTCGTTTCGATCGAACACTGACGGCTTGCGGCTCACGTGGCCCGAGCGCCTACGCCAGTTGCCCGATCAGCACAACATAGCCATCAGGATCATGAACGCGGAGTTCGCCCGCGGGCATGTAGAACGGGCGGGCGACTTCGAAGACAACCAGCCGGTTGTTGTTCGGACCAGACTGCCCGCGGTATGTTCCTCCATCATGCAAGCCTTCTGCAAGGAGGCGTGTTCGAAGGCCCGCAACGTCGGCGCAGTGCATGTAGAACAGGACGGCTTGCCGATCGGCGGCGATCTCACCGCTCGCGAGGGCCAGCATGAGCCGCGCTTCGCCTGCCTCAGTCCTGGCCCAGACGGTGCGGCCTTCCGGTGTTGCGTGGGTGCTCCGCACGCTCATGCCCAGAAGGGCGTAGAACGCGAGCGACCTCTCGACGTCGATGACATGGGCGTACGGAATGAGGCTGGTGATCCTGGTCGCAGAATCGACGCGATTCGAGATCGGCTGCTTCACGAATGGGGTTCCTTGATCTCGGCGCAGGCTGATGGCGCGATGCGGTGGCGAATCAGAACAACTCCGGCGACGGCGGCCCACACCGAGTGAATCTGCACGAAGAGGCTATACCCCGGGATGTTCATGTGGAGATGCTCCCCCGCGTGCAGGGCAAGCGGAGTCAGACCGCAGAGCAATCCAACCATGCCGACGAGGCGTCGCCAGCCGAGGAGCCCAAGCAGGGTCACGGACCACGCGACGGCCGCGAGCGAGAGACCGACTACGCTCACACGGGCGCAGGTCGCGTTGGTCTCACGGGCCAGCACGAGAACAGGCTCGAGTGCGGCAGTTCGGCTTGGGTCGGCATCGAGAAACCGTGCCGCCACATTGGGCACGATGAACCCGTTGACGAGCCCTGCCGCCACCGCGCCGGCCGTCCCAACGACCATGGCGACCATCCCGGCCCGCACGATCGGGCGGTGCGCCCCCAGCGCGTCGCGGAGGTACAGGAAGCATGCGGCCATCACCAGGATGCTCGTGACCAGTGAGCCGTGGACGAACGTGTTTCCCGGAATGCCGAGCCCCACACGCGCCACGAACTCCTCCGGGTCGTGCGTGCCCGCGGTGGGGTGCATGCCCATGAAAACGACGGCCAGGACCGCCAGGGTGATGAGCGTACACCCGGCGATGCGGAATGAGCGCGTCGATGGAATCGGGCTGGCTGACGGTGACGGCAACGAAGCGGTGCTCATGCCGGAAGCCTTGCTCGCGTCACACTTCGGGTCCATGCGCGCCGCCCAATCCGGACAGAACCGCAATAATGTCCGGCGATGCACGGAGCACTTGACAGACCTCGGAATGGGAACGATTGCCCTTCGAATGCGAGGCGGTGGATCGCCACGGCGTTCAATAGCCTCGTCTTGGGGCGCCGGTACGAGACGCTGAGCGTGGGCGAGGTCTCGCGCCGCGCCGGCGTGGGACGATCCACGTTTTACGAGCACTTCCGTGGCAAGGACGACGTGCTCCGGCACGTGATGTTGCCGATACTCGCGCCGCTCGCGGACGCCGCTGTTGGAGTGGGCGTCGTCGAAAGGGTGCAGTTCGTGCTCGATCATCTCGCCGAGAATCGGGGTCGCGCGATGGAGATGCTCGACGGCTCCGCCCGCAAGTGCATCGAACAGACGCTTGCGGAGCTGGTCTTGGCGCGGCTCCGTGACCGCGATGCAAGCGCTGATTCAGCGGAACGAACTCTGGAGGCGGTGCGGCTCGCCGGCTCTCATGTCGCCGTGTTGCGGGAGTGGCTGAGGCAGGGACGTGCCGCGTCTCCGTCCTCGCGCGTCGCCGAGTGGCTCGTCATGGCGACCCCGGGCGGGGCCCTTCGCCGCCCGTGCTGAACCCGCCGGAAGCGAGCATGCCAGCCGCACGTCTCTGGCGCTTTGAAGACCAACTCGTCACACCGCCCCTCCTCGTCTATTGCCGGGCCGGTTGCGACAGCGACCGGCCCTTTGGTTTTCAGGGAACGCCGCCGAGAGACCCCGGCGGCGCTTTCGCGTTCTGGCCCGCGTTCCGAAGCGCTGGCCACATCGGCCGCCTACCAATCGGTGCTCCGCCGAGCAGCACGGCCATAACTGGACTTGCCCCCCGGCATCGCGGGCGGGACTTGGGTCGAAAGTCTCTCTGCCTCTCTCTTCGCTGGCCGCCCGGGTCAGGAGGGTTTCTCGCTCGCGGGGGGCTTGCGCGATGATCCGAGACCCGCCAAATCAGGGAGACCTTGTCGCGGAAGTCGTTCATGGCCGCGGCCGACCAGAGGTTTGATAGAGCGAGGTGGGCGGGCGGCGGGGTCGGTCGTGCGGCGTGCCCCGCATGATGGCGCGGGCGAAGTCCGGTAGAATACGCGGCATGAGCGCCCGCGCGGTCAAGAGAGTCGTCCTCGCGCTCATCCTTGTGGGAGTGCTCGCCGGGGGGCGGTACGCGTGGCAGCGGAGCAGCCCATCCGGAACACCCGAAGGGTTCGTCACCGGAAACGGGCGGATCGAAGCGACCGAGATCAACGTCTCCACCAAGCTCGCCGGGCGGGTCGAGGAGATGTTCGTCGACGAAGGCGATTTCGTCGCGGCCGGTCAACCCCTGGTCCGGATGCAGTCGGACGTGCTCGAGGCGCAGCGCGACGAGGCGGAGGCGATGCTCCAGGAGGCTCGCCAGGCGGTGGCGACGACGCGGGCGCAGGTGGCGATGCGTGAGAGCGACCTCGCCGCCGCGCAGGCGACGGCGGCGCAGCGCGAGAGCGAACTGAGCTACTCCCGGCGGCGCCTCGCGCGGTTGGAGCGGGCGGCCGAGGGGAACGCCGCGGCCGCCGAGGAGGTTGACGAGCAGCGCACAAGCACGCTGGTGGCGGAAGCGACGCTGACCGCGGCGAGGGCGCAGATCGCGGCGGCGGAGGCGGCGATCCAGGCGGCGCGGGCGCAGACCAGTTCGGCGGAGTCGACGGTAGCGGCCCGCGGGGCGACGGTGCAGCGGATCGAGGCGGACATCAGGGACAGCGTCCTCACCTCGCCTCGTGACGGGCGCGTGCAGTACCGCATCGCGCAGCCGGGAGAGGTGCTGGCGGCGGGGGGGCGGGCGCTCAACGTGATCGACCTGAGCGACGTGTACATGACGTTCTTCCTTCCCGAGCGTGCGGCGGGGCGTGTGGCCCTGGGAACGGAGGTGCGTTTGGTCCTCGACGCCGCGCCCGACTACGTGATCCCGGCGCAGGTGTCTTACATCGCCAGCACCGCGCAGTTCACCCCCAAGACGGTCGAGACGGCGGAGGAGCGTCAGAAGCTGATGTTCCGGGTGCGGGCGCAGATCGCCCCGGAGTTGCTGAAGCAACACGTGCGGCAGGTGAAGACGGGGCTCCCGGGCGTCGCGTGGATCAGGCTCGACCCCGGCGTGCCGTGGCCCGCGGAGCTGACTGTGAGGGCGCCGGAGCCACCGTGACTGCCGAACCCAGCGTCACCCCGGTCGCGCGGCTATCGGGCGTCCGATTGCGGTACGCCCGGACGCTCGCGCTCGACGGGATCGACCTGGAGATCCCGGACGGACAGATGGTCGGGCTGATCGGACCGGACGGGGTTGGGAAGTCGAGCCTGCTCTCGCTCCTGGCCGGGTCGCGGGCGGTGCAGGAGGGCGCCGTTCAGGTACTCGGGGGCGACATGTCGCGCGCGGGGCATCGCAAGGTGGTGTGCCCGCGGATCGCGTACATGCCGCAGGGCCTGGGGAGAAACCTGTATCCGACCCTTTCGATCGAGGAGAACCTGCAGTTCATTGCGCGGCTCTTCGGGCACGCGAAGGCCGAGCGGCGCCGGCGCATCGATGCGCTGACGCGGAGCACCGGGCTGCACGACTTCCTGGATCGTCCCGCGGGCAAGCTGTCGGGGGGCATGAAGCAGAAGCTCGGCCTGTGCTGCGCTCTCATCCACGATCCGGAGCTGCTGATCCTGGACGAACCCACCACGGGCGTCGACCCCCTGGCCCGGCGCCAGTTCTGGGACCTGATCGCGCGGCTGCGTGAGGAGCGCCCCGGGATGAGCGTCGTGGTTGCGACGGCGTACATGGAGGAGGCCGAGCGGTTCGACTGGTTGATCGCGATGGACGCCGGGCGTGTGCTCGCGACGGGCACGCCGCGCGGGCTGCACCAGCGAACGGGGACGGACTCGCTGGAGGCCGCGTTCATCTCGCTGCTCCCCGAGAGCAAGCGCCGGGAGCACGCCGCGGTGGAGATCGTCCCGTATGTGCCCGGGGAAGGGGAGGAGGTGGCGATCGAGTCGCACGCCCTGACGAAACGGTTCGGGGACTTCGTCGCGGTCGATCACGTCTCGTTCCGCATCAGGCGCGGGGAGATCTTCGGGTTCCTGGGCTCCAACGGGTGCGGAAAGACGACGACTATGAAGATGCTGACCGGTCTTCTGCCGGCCAGCGAGGGCGACGCCTCGCTCTTCGGCCACCCCGTGGACGCGCACGACATCGCGACGCGCCGGCGCGTGGGGTACATGTCGCAGTCGTTCTCGCTGTACAAGGAGCTGACCGTCCGGCAGAACCTGGCGCTCCACGCCCGCCTCTTCAGCCTGCCGCGGGAGCAGATCCCCGGACGCGTCAACGAGGTGGCGGAGCGGTTCGGGCTTGGGGACGAGATGGACAGCCTGCCCGAGAAGCTGCCGCTGGGGGTGCGCCAGCGCCTCTCGCTCGCGGTGGCGATGGTGCACCGCCCGGAACTGCTGATCCTCGACGAGCCGACTTCCGGCGTCGACCCGATCGCGCGGGATTCGTTCTGGGAGCTGATGATCGAGCTGGCGCGCCGCGACCGGGTCACCATCTTCATCTCCACCCACTTCATGAACGAGGCGGAGCGGTGCGACCGCGTGTCCCTCATGCACGCGGGCAAGGTGCTGGTGAGCGACGCGCCCCGCGAGCTGGTGCGCAAACGGGGCGTGAAGGACCTGGAGGAGGCATTCATCGCCTGCCTGGTCGAGGCGGGGGCCGAGGCGGCGCCGGCCGACGTGACGCGGCCTGCGCCGGCGGGATCGCCGATGGCCGCGCCCGCGCGGGCGCATACCCGCCCGGGCGGCTTCAGCCCCCGGCGGTGCCTCAGCTACAGCCTCCGAGAGGCGCTGGAGCTTCGGCGCGATCCGGTGCGCGCCGCGCTGGCGCTCCTCGGGAGCGTCCTGCTGATGTTCGTCGTGGGGTACGGCATCAACATGGACGTCGAGAACCTCCCGTACGCGGTGCTGGACCGGGACCAGACCGTTCTCAGCCGCGACTACGCGCTGAATCTCTCGGGCTCGCGCTACTTCACCGAGCACGCCCCACTCACCGATTACGCCGAGCTCGACCACCGGATGCGCACGGGCGAGCTGGCCCTGGCCGTCGAGCTGCCCCCCGGCTTCGCCCGCGACCTCGAACGCGGGGACAACGTCCAGGTCGGCGCGTGGGCCGACGGCGCCATGCCCCAGCGGGCGGAGACCGCCAGGGGGTACGTGCAGGGGATGCACCGGCACTGGCTCCAGGGGCAGGCGGCTCGGCGCGGCGTGGAGGCGCCGCCGAACGCGACCCTGGAATCCCGGTTCCGCTACAACCCGGACGTGCGGAGCCTGCCCGCGATCATCCCCGCCGTGATCCCCATGCTGCTCCTCATGATCCCGTCGATGCTCGCGGCGCTGTCCGTCGTCAGAGAGAAGGAGCTGGGTTCGATGATCAACTTCTACGTCACGCCCGTGACGCGCACGGAGTTCCTTCTCGGGAAGCAGCTGCCGTACGTCGCCCTGGGGGTCCTGAACTTCCTGCTGATGTCGGCCCTGGCGGTCACGGCGTTCGGGGTCCCGATGAAGGGGAGCTTCACCGCGCTGCTGATCGCCTCCATCCTGTTCATTGTGTTCGCCACGGGGTTCGGGCTGTTCGTCTCCACCTTCGTGCGCAGCCAGATCGCGGCGTTGTTCGCGGCGATGATCGCGACCATGATCCCGGTGAGCCAGTACTCCGGGCTGATCAATCCGGTCTCGTCGCTGGAGGGGTTCGGCGCGGCCGTGGGGCGGATCTACCCGGCGACGTACATGATCATCGTCAGCCGCGGGGTGTTTAACAAGGTGCTGGACCTTCGCGACCTTCACCTGTCGTTCGCCGCGATCGCGTTGTCGATCCCCGTCATCATGATCCTCACGATCATGCTGCTCCGGAAACAGGAGCGCTGAATGCGCAGACGCCCGCTCTCGAACATCCTGCACCTGGGCGTCAAGGAGCTCCGCGGCCTGGCCCGCGACCCGATGATGCTGCTCCTCATCGCGTACACCTTCACCGCGGCCGTCTACGTCGCTGGAACCGCCGTTCCCGAGAGCGTCCACAAGGCCCCCATCGCCATCATCGACGAGGACCAGTCGGCGCTGTCGGCACGCATCACGACGGCCTTCCAGTCCCCGTACTTCTCGCCGCCGGCGTACGTGTGGCTCGACGAAGCCGACGCCGGGATGGACGAGGGGATGTACACGTTCGTGCTCAACATCCCGCCCGACTTCCAGCGCGACGTGCTGGCCGGGAACAGCCCGGCGGCCCAGCTGAGCGTGGACGCCACGCGCATGAGCCAGGCGTTCTCCGGCAACGGGTACATCCAGGAGATCGTGGGGAGCGAGGTGGACGAGTTCGTGGCCCGCGTCCGCGGCGCGTCGCACGCGCCGGTCGAGCTGGCGCTGCGCATGCGCTTCAACCCCAACCTTGAGCACTCCTGGTTCGGCTCGCTCATGGAGATCATCAACATGGTCACGGCGCTCTCGATCGTGCTGGCCGGGGCCTCCCTGCTGCGCGAACGAGAGCACGGGACCATCGAGCACCTCCTGGTCATGCCCGTGACCCCCGCCGAGATCATGATCGCCAAGGTCTGGGCCATGGGGCTGGTCGTGCTCGTCGGCGCCGCGTTCTCCCTCACGGTGATCGTCGAGCGGATCATGCGCGTCCGCGTGGAAGGGTCGGTCGCGCTCTGGCTCCTGGGCGCGGCGCTCCATCTGTGCGCCACCACGTCGATGGGGATCTTCATGGCCACGCTGGCCCGGTCGATGCCGCAGTTCGGGATGCTGCTCGTGCTCATCCTCATCCCGCTCGAGCTCCTTTCGGGGGGCGTGACGCCGCGCGAGAGCATGCCGGAGTTCGTGCGGATGATCATGCTGGCGGCGCCGACGACACACTTCGTGGCCGCGAGCCAGGCGATCCTGTACCGCGGCGCGGGGCTCGAGGTCGTCTGGCCGCAGTTCCTGACGGTTCTGGGGATCGGCGCGGCGTTCTTCACGATCGCGCTGAGGCGGTTCCGGCGGACGCTGGCGCTAATGGCGTGAGCGGGATCGCCGATACGGCGGCGGCCCACCGCCCAGGCGTAATCGGCATCGAAGCGCCGATCCCCGATCGCTCAATGGTGGTGCGAGCGGCTGCTCACGCAAGGGTCCAGGTTTGAGTCCTCGTCGGGGATGGCAATCTCCCAGGTCATCTCGCCTTCGAAGGACCCGAGACGCCGTTCATGCCCTGCCGGGCGGCCGAACGTCGGTGCGGTGTCTCTAAGGCTCTGAAAAGCAGGCTGTCAGGCCATCCCACGCCTGCTATTCAACAACAAACCCCAGCCGCCTTGGCTGGGGTTTGTTGTTGACCGGTCAGCGAGCATCCGGAAGAGCAACATCTCGCCCACCTCACAGCGTGGTCGCCTCACATCATCGCTCGCGACGGTGCACCTCAAGCTCGATCTCGATCATGAACTCCGGCAACGCCAGGCCCTTGACCTCGATCCACGTCCCGGTCGGGAACCGCGTTCCATAGATCTCGCTGCGAATCCCGCCCAGCTCGAGAACCCCCGCCATATTCGTGGTGAAGATGTTCTCGACCACCACGTCTTCAAACGTGCAGCCGTAGTGCTTCAGCACCTTATCGAGGTCGGCATAGCAGTTCCGCATCTGCTGCGACAAGTCGCCGACCGCCGTGGGCTTCCCCTCATCATCCATGCTCACCGCGCCCGAGATCATGATCCGGTTGCCGACCCGAATTGCGTGGGTGTAGCCGTACGCGTCCTCAACCTGCGGACGCAGCTTGAACGCGTCAAATGAATCCGAGCGGCAAGAGCGATGGCCGTGGCAACCCGAGAGAACAGCCGCCATCGCGATGACCGCCACAACAGCCCAAACAAGGCTCGTCCGCATGTGATGCTCCATACCACACCGCACTTGTCCACGAAGACTGGATCCGGCGGGCCGTGGGCCCAAGCATACCAACAAGCGACACGCCTGTCCGGTTCTGCGTCCTGCCTCTCCGTTCCCTCCAGGACCGCCAAAGAGATCCTCGCCCAACTCGTCATCCTCTGACGGCCACGCTCGCCGCGAGCACAACCCCGCCTCCGCCATTCGCATCGCCCCCGGGTCGCAAGACTCGGCGAGTGCGGCTCCATCCCGACCGGGTGCGCACCCGACGCACTCAACTCCGGCGCGGCGTCGCCGTTGATCCGGCCAGGATGCCGCCGTCGATGACGAACTCCGCGCCCGTCACGTACGCGGACTCGTCGCTGGCGAGATAGACCGCCATGAGCGCGACATCTTCCGGGCCGCCCATGCGACCGAGCGGCACCTCGGCAGAAAGAGCCGCGATCGCCGCGGCGCGCGACTCAGGCGTGCCGCCCAGCATCGGCTCCCACATCGGCGTCAGGATCGCACCCGGATGGATCGAGTTGCAGCAAATCGGGTAGCCCATCTCCGCGCAGTAGAGCGCCACGGACTTGGTGTGGTTCCGCACGCCCGCCTTGCTCGACGCGTACGCCGCCGCCCTGCTGATGCCGACCTGCCCGGACCTCAACGAGATGTTCACGATCGAGCCGCCGCGGCCATGCGGGGGCTTCATCGCTGCGATCCCGTGCTTGCAGCCGAGAAAGACCCCGTCAAGGTTCGTCGCGTGGACCGCATGCCACGCCTCGAGCGACGCATGCTCCGGATCGTGGGGCCCCATGTCCGGGACAAAGCCGGTGATGCCGGCGTTGTTCACAAGAATGTCGACGCGCCCGTCGCTCCGCACGACCTCGCCAACCACACGCAGCCAGTCACTCTCCGAGCGCACATCGAGCCGGCGGGCGATCGCATTCGTCCCCATGCCCGAGACGGCGGCTTCCACTCCGGCCAGGTCGATGTCCGTGGCGATCACCACGGCGCCCTCGCGCGAGAACGCCCTCGCACACGCGAGCCCGATGCCGCGAGCCGCGCCGGTGATCACCGCGATCTTGGAGGACAAGCGGGCCATGAGATTCGTCGCCATTCTACCTCGCCGGGTGTACCGCCTGCGCTCCGCATCGCGGGTCGTCACACTATCCCCAGATCCCTGCCCACACGCCCCCGGGTCGCACCACCTTTTAACGACCGGCCGGCGAGGCCTGCGCACCGTCCTGCCGCCAGTCACTCACGTACACGAGCGTCGGCTCTTGCTCCGGATTCTCCGCGATCATGGCGAGGAACCGCTCGCGCGCACCGTCGTAGGCGACGATCCAGACCCGCTCGTCGAGCGGCTTGCCTTCGAACATCGGCTCGGCCGGTCCCACGTCCACTTCGGCGTCCTTGACTGTGATTGTCGCCGACCACATCCGCCTCGAGGGATCGATCCACGCCAGCTCGTCATCGCCGAGCCAGCGGTGCGAGTTGGCAACGGCGCTGCCCGGGCCCGAGATCGTCACCGGCGTCGACGGCGAAGGGAAGGAAACGACCTTGAGCGTTCCGTTGGCGAACGACTGCGAAACATCGGCGAACGCCACGGCGGCGCCTGTCGGCGACACTCTTGGCAGGTACTCGTTCGCGGGGGTCGTCATCAGCGGCGCGGCCTTCTGGTCGGGCGCGAGGCTCAACGTCATGATGTCGGCAACTTTGTCGCGGTTGTTCCATTGCGAGAACAGGAGCGTCCGGTGGTCGGGCGTGAGCGAGGCCGGATGGTACTCCATGCCGGGCTCGCTCCAGACCACCTCGGGCGGTCCGTTACCCGCCAGCGGAACGCTCCAGATGCTGTAGACTCCTCCCGATGCGGCGGTGCACAGAATGCGCTGCGTGTCCGCGCACCACACCGGAATGTCCGCGCCTCGCCACGCCGGGTCGCCGATGGCGGTCTGCGTGCCGCGCTCGAGATCGACGATCGCAATCGACGGCTTGCCCGTCTCGCTCCGCAGCGCCACGGCGGCGCGCCGTCCATCCGGCGAGAGCGTCGCGTGGGAGGAGTGAATGGGCAGCGGCTCCATCTCGATCGGAACTTGCGTTCCGTCACGACCGAGCCACGCCGGGTGCCAGCGCTGGACGGCGCCGCGCGGCTGATACACAAGCGTTCCGCCGGCGCTGAGGCCCACGTTGATGAACTGTCTCGTCTCGTGGCGGGCCACGCCCGGTGCGATGGGACGGGGCACGCCGGCGAGTTCCAGGCGCCGGACATCGAACGGTTGAACCAAGAGATTGCCGTCGCGCACGAAGGCCAGATGCCCCGGCTCGACGAACATCGCCTCGGATTCGCCCGCCAGCACCGGCCGGGCTTCCTGCGTGGCCGGATCGAACGCGAAGACCCCGGGCGTCTCGATGTTTGCGACGTAGAAGAGAAATCGCTCGCCGTCAGGCAGCATCTGCGGCAGCCGGTGCGATTCGCCAGGGGCCTCGGCCCTCGTCGTCGGCATCGGCGCGCCGCCCGCGTCGCTCACGATCGACAGCCCGCCGATCGCGCTCGGAGCGAAGACGATCCTGCCCTTGGAGCCCCACGATCCGCCGCGGCCTGCCGGCGCATCGCAGAGCACCCGCACGATCCCGTCGGCCAAGTCGATCCGCTTGAGCTTCGCGTTCGCGAAGAAGGCGATCGACTTGCCGTCGGGCGACCAGAACGGATAGGTCGCGTCTGCGGTGCCGGGGATCGCGCGGAGCTCCAGCCTCGAGAGGTCACGCACGTACATGGTCGTCCCGGAAAGGCTGTCCTTCGGCCGCGCGACAACGGCGACCTGCGTCCCGTCCGGCGAGAGCGCCACCGAGCGGTCGCCGACCCGGTAGCTCAGATCCTGGGGGAGCGCCAGCGTCGCTCGTACAACCTGGCCGCCGCCGCTCGCGCCGTCGATCACGCCCGCCCGCGGCCGGAGCATCCAAGTGATCGCGATCGCTGCGAGCGCGAGCAGGCACACGGTTGTGAGGACGCCCGCCGATCGCCACCACGGGCCGATCGCCGAAGCCCCGGAACGTGGATCGGGCTCGCCCGGCTCCCTGATCGCCCGCTCAAGCTTGATCCGTGCGTCCCCGATGTCGTGCAGCCGGTTCTTCTTGTCCTTCGCCAGGCAGTTCGTGACCAGATCTCGCACCCGCCGCGGCGTCCCCGCCGGCAGCAGCCCGAGATCCGTCTCCTTGTGCAGCGTCGCACCGATCGCATCGGCCACCGTCTCTCCCTGAAAGGGGATCGCGCCCGTCAGCATCTCGTAGAGCACGCAACCGAACGAGAAGATGTCCGAGCGCTTGTCCACCGGCTTGCCCCGGGCCTGCTCGGGGCTCATGTATCCCGCAGAGCCCATGATCACGCCGGGGATCGTCGGACTGTGCGCGTATCGCGCCGGTGAAGTCACCGTCGGCGAGTCCGGCCCGCTGATCGCGAGGCCTGAAGAGGACGCCGCACGCTCTTCCGCCCGCGCCAACCCAAAGTCCAGCACCTTCGCGACGCCATCCGGCGTGACCATCACGTTGCCGGGCTTGAGGTCGCGGTGGATCACGCCCTTCTCGTGCGCGACTTCCAGCGACTCAGCGATCTGCTTGGCAAGGCTCAGCGCCTCGTCGACCGGGATCGGCCCCTGTGCCAGCCGGTCGGCCAGCGTCTCGCCTTCAACATACTCCAGGATCAGGTACTGATGCCCACCCGATTCCTCCAGCCCGTAGATCGCGCCGATGCCGGGGTGGTTCAGTGACGCCAGCACCTTGGCCTCGCGTTGAAACCGGGCCAGCCGATCCGCATCCTGCCCCACGTGCGCCGGCAGCGCTTTGATCGCCACCTGCCGATCGAGCCGCGTGTCGCGCGCGAGGTACACCTCGCCCATGCCCCCGCGGCCGAGTTCGCGTTCAACTTTGAATGGACCAATGGCGGCTGGGTGCATGGAGAGAGCAGTGTACCGAACCTGAAGCCCGTTCCGCTCGCGTGCTTCCGGGCCCTCCGAAGCCCGTACCGGCGCGATGTCTGCCGCATCGACCGCGCCTGCCGCATGCGTGGTAAGCTGCAACCATGAACGGAAAGCCAACCCTGTTCCTTGTGCTGATGCCCGCAACCGTCGCCGTGCTCGCCTGCTGCGCCGGATCGCCGCACCGTGCCGCGCCCGCTGGCATGTACATGGGTCAGTCAACACCCGGCCTCAGCCCGGAGCTGTTTGCTCCCAGCATTGTCTCGACGCCCGATGCGGTCGAACTCAACGGCGTCTTCTCGCCCGGCATCAACGAGTTCTTCTTCACGCGCACGACGGTGCTGCCCGGTGGCGGCGAGGGAATCTCACGCATGTATCGGAGCGCCCTTGGCCCCGACGGGACTTGGACGACGCCCGAGCACGTGCAGGTGTGGCCCGACAACGCCACATCGCTCGCGGTCGATATGTCGTACTCGCCGGATAGCCGACGCCTCTACTTCCTCGGACGCCACCCGCACTCACTCTCGATGGAGAAGCCGGGCTTTGATATCTGGGTGAGCGAACGCACGACGGATGGCCGCTGGTCGCTCGCATCGCCGATTCCGCCTCCCATCTGGACCGAGCACATCGAGTCCTACCCGGCCGTGACGCCCGACGGAGGGCTTCTGTTCTCTTCAAACCGGCCCGGCGGGCACGGCGGTGGCGACCTCTGGCTCGCGCCACCAAGGCCCGGCGGCGGCTTCGAGACTCCCGTCAACGTCGATCAGCCCGTCAACTCCGAGCACTGGGAGGGTGACGCGTGCATGTCTCCCGACGGCAGCTACATCGTCTTCACATCCGAACGTCCCACCGGCCCCGGCAACGGCGATCTCTTCGTGTCGTTCCGTGACGAATCCTCCAGCGAGTGGAGCGAGTCCGTGCTTCTGGGCCACGGCATCAACACCATGGATCTGGACTATTGCCCGATGGTAACGCCCGACGGCCGATACCTCTTCTTCTCCCGTCGCATCAGCGATCCGAAGGACGGGGGATGGGATCGGGTCGTGGGTGGTGACGTGTATTGGATAAGCACGGGCGTGATCCACGAACTTCGCGACGCGGACGCAACGCCGAACGGCCAGTGATACAGACTTGATCGCCGGGCGCCGCCAGCACGCTGTCGCCCGCGTGTCACTTCAGCACCAGCACCACCGTCTCGCGCTCAACCGTCCGTGACGTCGCCGCCGTCCTCCGACGTGAAACCACCTCAAACCCGTTCTTCTCAAGCACCCGGATCGACGGCTGATTATGTCCCGCGGCCGTCGCAAAGAGCGGCCGTCTCTGAAACTCACGGAGCATCAGCGCCACCGCGCGTGTCGCGATACCGCGTCCCCAGTGCGCTCGCGCGATCCAATACCCGATGGAGTCCGACCCTTCGCTCGGCGAGATGTTCACCGCGCCCACAACCGCACCGTCTGCCACGATCACGCGCGGCGTGACACCCGTCGCCCGCCCGTCGTCATCTGCGAGAATCTCCTCCCAACGCGTCAGAAACGTCGACCAGTCACGAGGCTTCGTGCCGGCAAGCTCATTCGACGCCCGATCAAGCTCAAACGCGTGAAGCAGCGGCACATCCGCTGCGGTCGTGCGACGAAGTGAAATCTCAAACGGCATGATCGCAGACATCCGACCACTGTAGCGAGACACGCCGCCCGATGGCCGTCCAACCGTCGCCCCCACAGCAGCCGCCCCACGGCCGCGGTCTTCGCGAACACACCCGCCCGATCGCTCCGATCCGACGCCTGGTGCCCGGCGCGCCCGCCGCTTCCCATACACAACAAAGTCCTCGAACGTCACGACCGCTTCGAGCGCGTCCACACGGTGCTCACCAAGCCCCTGACGCAACCATGCCCTGCGCCGCTCAGCCAGCGCAGGATCATTCACGTCGACCTCACCGTGGGCCCACGCGCAGGCTCCTTCTCCACATCGTGTCAACACAACTCCATTCCATACAAGGTCGTCCCGTGAATCAAAGTTCATGCCCAAAGGACATGTGTTCGGGTTGCACCGTCCACCCCGCGCTCATATGCTGCTCTTACATGCCCGAACAATCAATCCGCGTCATGATCGTCGATGACGAGCCCCGCCTCTGCTCGGCATGGCAACGCATCATCTCCGCCGAACAAGACATGACATTCGTCGGCGCCCTCCGATCCGCGGACACAATCATCGAGGCCGTCGCCACGCACCACCCCGACGTGGTACTCCTCGACCTCGTCCTCCCCGGACGAGACGCCCTCGAAGCCCTCGCCGAGGTCGCCCGCACCAACCCCGCAACACGAGTCGTGATGTACAGCGGCTACAACGACGAAGAGACAGTCAACAAAGCCATCGACAACGGTGGCTGGGGATTGGTCGACAAGCTCTCCTCCCCTCAGAGCATTCTCGATGTCATCCGCCGCGTCTTCGGGGGAGAGATGTGCTTCCCCGCCGGCTATCGGTGACATCCCTCTCTCTCGCTGCGTCCCCCTTCTCACACACCATTGCGCACGCATGAAGGCCGGATGAGCCGCATTTCATCCCCAACGCGTGGGAGCCGCTGATAAACTGCCCGCGAGTGGACGAACCCGCTCGCGCCGTCCTCGATCTCAACACGACCAGTCGCGCGAAGGGTTCCAACAAGAGCGTGGGCTTGAGCACGGGTGACCACATCAAACGCTCCGAACTCACATGGCGTACGACGCGGCGCGGTACCCTCGCACCCGGGCCCGCCACGGCCGAACGATCACTCGCCCCACGCAACACTTCCGGATCACCGACCCCCGCTTGAACCCAAAGCGAGACCGCTCGATGGACAGCAACTCAATCCTCGCCGCCTCCAACGGAACAACCGCTCCCGCCGATACCGGCTCATTCACGGAAGAAGAGCTTCGCGCACTCTTGCGCGGCTTGCAGGCCGTGGAAGCGGGCGATTTCTCCGTACGCCTCCCGGGCGATTGGACAGGCCTCACCGGCAAGATTGCCGACAGCTTCAACTCCATCGTCACCGCCAACGCCCGCATGGCCAGAGAACTCGAACGCGTGGGCGAGGTCGTGGGACGCCAGGGAAAGACCCGCCATCGCGCACGCTTTGAACGCTCCAGCGGCGCATGGGTCGAGATGGAGTCATCCATCAACACCCTCATCGATGACCTCGTCCGCCCCACCACCGAGATGACCCGCTCCATCGCCGCCGTCGCTCAGGGCGACCTGCTCCAGACCGTTCGCCTCGACGTCGAGGGGCGTCCTCTGGAAGGCGAGTTCCTCCGCTCCGCGACCATCGTGAACACGATGATCCAGCAGCTGGCCGTCTTCACCTCCGAGGTCACGCGCGTCGCCCGCGAGGTCGGCACCGACGGAAAGCTCGGCGGACAGGCCCAGGTCCGCGAGGTCAGCGGCGTGTGGAAGGACCTCACCGAGTCCGTCAACCAGATGGCCAACAACCTCACCGCGCAGGTCCGCAACATCGCCGATGTCACGATCGCCGTCGCCAGCGGCGACCTCTCCCGCAAGATCACCGTCGACGTCAAGGGCGAGATCCTCCAGCTCAAAGAGACCATCAACACGATGGTCGATCAGCTCCGGTCCTTCGCCTCGGAAGTCACACGCGTCGCCCGCGAGGTCGGCACCGACGGAAAGCTCGGCGGACAGGCCGTCGTCCCCGGTGTTGCCGGCACATGGAAGGACCTGACGGACTCCGTCAACGCCATGGCGGGCAACCTCACCTCACAGGTCCGAAACATCGCCGAGGTCACCACCGCCGTCGCCCGGGGCGACCTCTCCCGCAAGATCACCGTCGACGTCAAGGGCGAGATCCTCGAACTCAAGAACACCATCAACACGATGGTGGACCAGTTGAACGCCTTCGCCGGCGAGGTCACGCGCGTCGCCCGCGAGGTCGGCACCGAGGGCAAGCTCGGCGGCCAGGCCCAGGTCCCCGGCGTCGCCGGCACCTGGAAAGGCCTCACCGACAACGTCAACTTCATGGCCAGCAACCTCACCGCCCAGGTCCGAAACATCGCCGAAGTCACCACCGCCGTCGCCAAGGGCGACCTCTCGCGCAAGATCACCGTCGACGTCAAGGGCGAGATCCTCGAGCTCAAGGACACCATCAACACGATGGTCGATCAGTTGAACGGCTTCGCGGGTGAGGTCACACGCGTCGCCCGCGAGGTCGGCACCGACGGAAAGCTCGGCGGACAGGCCCAGGTCCCCGGCGTCGCCGGCACATGGAAGGACCTCACCGACAACGTCAACTCCATGGCCGGCAACCTCACCGATCAGGTCCGCAACATCGCGCAGGTCTCCACCGCCATCGCACGAGGCGATCTCTCCAAGAAAATCACCGTCGATGTCAAGGGCGAGATCCTCGAGCTCAAGAACACCATCAACACGATGGTGGACCAGC
>CAZPPG010000067.1:0-17052 GCA_964588385.1 uncultured Phycisphaeraceae bacterium | reverse complement strand
CTGCACCGCATCGCACACCTTGGCGACCAGTTCTAGCCGCTCGCGCGTGGAAAGTTTCCTTCCTTCCGCGTACTTCGTCAGCGGCACGCCCCGTACCAGTTCCATCGCGAAGAACGGCGTCTGCGGCAGACCCTCTCGCTCACGCTCGGGGCCCGTCCAGACTCCCGCCTCGTAGATCTGCGCGATGCCGGGATGAAGCAGCCGCCCCAGCACCTCCGCTTCCAACTCAAACCTCTTCAGCATCCGCTCCGTCGCGTACCCCGGCCGCACCACCTTCAGCGCCACCTCGCGGTCGGGCCTCTCTTGCCGCGCCAGGTACACCACCCCCATCCCGCCCTCGCCCAGCACCGATTCGATGCGGTACCTGGACACCACCGCCCCCGTCGGCAGGTGGGCAAGTGACGGCCGCGACGGGAGAGCCACGGCGGGAGCCGAGCCTGTCGCGTTTTGAGACAGCGGCGCGGTCGGCTCGTTCGATCCCGGAACCGGCATGGACACCCCCAGTCTCCCCCTGCAGTGTACAGCGCGGCCGCAACAATCTCTGGCCCGGGCTGCAATTGACGCGGCGCGGCCGGCGCTGGTTACTTCGTTTCGCCCCCTGCCGCCGGCGGCGCGATCGCGTCGAGCTTCGCCTTCCACTCCGCGGCCTTGGCGTCGTAGCCCTTACCGGGGTCGGCCTTATCCCAGGTGGCGTAGAAATCAATCAATGCTTGTAAGCACCCCCGTGCGTCATTGTCTGACTTGCCACGCGTAGACGAGTAGATCGTCAACGCCTCAAGCATATTCACCTCGGCAAGGGCGAAGCGAGCGGGCTCAAACGCCAGGGCAGCACGGGATCGCCCAAGATTCGCCAGCAGCGACGCGAAATGCAGCACATTGGTACCCGTGAACACCGTCCGAGCCGCGTCTTCCACCGGGCCGAGAAGTTCGATCGCTTCCTGATGCTTGTCCTGCTGTCGAAGCACCTTTCCGAGGTTTACGGTGAACATGATGGTCGTTGGATGCGGTTCACCATTGACGCGCCGACTGTGCTCCAACGCCTCGCGGCAGTAGGGCTCGGCCTCAGCGAACCTTCGCTGAAGTTGAAACACCCCGCCCATATTGTTGAGGGACACCAACGTTTGCGGATGCCCGTCGCTGAGCAGACGCCGGCGCTTTTCCAATGCCTCCCGACAGTACGGCTCGGCTTCTAAGGGCTTACCTTGATATAAAAGCAAGGATCCCATGTCGCTTATTGATGAAAGAGTGTCTGGGTGATCGTCTCCCAACACACGGCGTCGCTTCGCCATGACTTCTCGAGCGAGTGGCTCGGCCTCAGCAAGATTGTTCCGAGTCCTCAGAAGAACGACCAATTTGCTGATAGACGCGAGTGTTTCCGGATGCTCCTCACCCAATACCATTCGCCTCTTCTCGAGTGACTCGCGGATATATGGCTCCGCCTCGTTGAGTTTTCCCTGTAACTGAAGCAGTATACCCATGTTGCTAGCGGATTGAATGGTTTCGCGGTGATCTTCACCTAGCACACGGCGGCGCTTCTCCAATGCCTCATGCTGATACGGCTGGGCCTCGGCATACATGCCCCTCTCTTGAAGCAGCGCACCCATGTTATTGATGGACGTGAGCGTCTCGGGATGTTCATCACCTAGCACACGGCGGCGCTTTTCCAGTGCCTCGCGGCAGTAGGGCTCGGCCTCGGCGAGCTTGCCTTGGTCCTTGAGCAGGGAGCCCATGTTGTTGATGGAGGTGAGCGTGTCCGGGTGCTCCTCACCTAGCACACGGCGGCGTTTCTGCACGGCTTCGTATTTGAATGCTTCAGCCTCAATGAGTTTGCCCTGCTCGTGAAGCAACGTACCCAAGATGTTGATGGATAGCAGCGTGCTCGGGTGCTCCTCGCCAAGCACGCGGCGACGCCTCTCCAAAACTTCGCGCAAATACGACTCTGACTGAGCAAAGTCCGCTCGATCAATAAGTAGATTCCCCAGATTGCTGACGCAATCGAGTGTTAACGGATCGTCTTCTCCCAGCACGCGCCTGCATATGTTCAGGCTGCTTCGATAATATTGCTCAGCCTCGGTCAGCTTGCCCTGGAGGCGGAGTATGCTGCCCAGGGTGGTGGTAACTGTGATGGTTGCTAGATGCTCTTCCCCCAGTACGCGTCGCAGTTGAACCAGTGCTTGGTGGCAGTATTGCTCGGCCTCATCAAGCATGCCCTGCTGTGCAAGTAGTTTGCCCATAGCAGCAAAAGAGATAAGCGTGTCCGGATGTGCGTCACCGAGAAAATGGCGGCGCGTGTCGAGAGCTTCCTTCTGCAAGGGATAGGCCGAGTCGTGAAGTCCACGCGCGCAATACTCGTGGGCCAGCGTTGCCAGCAGCGCGGCGCCGAGGATCGGCTGATCCTTGAATGTCTCCCGCACAGCGCTGGTCCCCGGCCTTAGGATGGTCGTCTCGATGAACGCCGTGGCTGCGTCCGTACCGTTGATGCGTGTAAGCTGCCGGTCGAAGGATTCTCGCTCAGTTGCACGCTCTTCGTCATTCAACCAGGTGGCCTTGGCGAGTGACTCGGCAAAGCGGCGCTTGAGATCCTCCTTCAGCCGCACGCCCGCGGTCGTGGGGTCCACGCGTGACAGCATGTCCGACTGGAATGCGGACACTTGCGTGAGTTGGTCCGCACGTTCCTTCTCGGCCATGCTAGCGGCGACGGCCTGTGACCGGCTCACGAGTGCGAATGTTAGCCCAACGGAGAGAAACGCGAACGCCAGCCCCACACCCGCGACAAGCCCCTTGTTCCTCCGGCTGAACTTGCTGAACTGGTACCACGTGCTCGCCCGCCGCGCCGCGATCGGCTCGTCGCTCAGATACCGTCGGATATCCGCCGCCAGCGCGCTCGCCGCCCCGTACCTCCGCGCCTTGTCCTTCTCCAGCGCGTGCGCCACGATCGTTTCGATATCGCCGCGCAGCGTCCGGTCGATACTGGACAACCGCGTCGGCTCCTCCTCCCGGATGATCCGCGCCGCCTCGTGGATCATCTTGCGTTCGAGCGAGTAGGGAAGTCTGCCGACCAAGAGCTCGTACGCGATCACCCCCAGCGCGTACACATCGCTCCGCGTATCGAGTTCCGCCGGGTCGCCCCCCACCTGCTCCGGGCTCATGTACGGGATCGTCCCGATGATCGCGCCGACATCGGTCTCCATCGTCGTCTGCTGGATGTCGCTGTCGGTCGCGCGAGCCACGCCGAAGTCAAGAATCTTCGGCTGGCCGAGGGTGCTGCGTGCTGGGTGCTGGGTGCTGCGGTCAGAAGGCGCATCCAGCTCGGTCACGAGGATGTTGGACGGCTTGAGGTCGCGGTGAATCACCCCCTTCTGGTGCGCGTGCTGCACCGCATCGCACACCTTGGCGACCAGTTCTAGCCGCTCGCGCGTGGAAAGTGTCTTTCCTTCCGCGTACTTCGTCAGCGGCACGCCCCGCACCAGTTCCATCGCGAAGAACGGCGTCGGCGGCAGACCCTCCCGCTCACGCTCGGGGCTCGTCCACACCCCCGCCTCGTAAATCTGCGCTATCCCCGGGTGCAGGAGCCTCCCCAGCACCTCCGCTTCCATCTCGAACCGCCGCAGCATCTTCTCGGTCGCGTACCCCGGCCTCACCACCTTCAGCGCGACCTCGCGCGCCGGCTTCTCCTGGCGTGCGAGACCACACCCATCCCGCCCTCGCCCAGCGCCGACTCGATCCGATAGCGCGAAACGACCGTGCCCCGCGGCAGGTGCGCGAGTCCGGCGGCGCTGCGCGCGCGAAGACCCGCCGCCCCGGCGCGATCGCCGTCCGCTCCCCCCGCCCCCGCCGCATCCGTCGTCACCTCGCTCAGCGGCCGCGTTTCATCCGAGTGCTCCCCCATCGCCCCGCTCCTTCTTGCTTTGGCCTACTTCGCCTCCTCCCACCCCTTCCCGTTCCCCTCGTCCTCGACCTCGAACTCCTCGTGCGACTCGTCGCGGTAGGCCGCGAGCTTGGCCATGTGTTCCTTCGCCTCATCGGCCTTGTCGTTCATCACGCTCACTTCGAGGTCGAGGAGCATCCGCACCAGCTTGATCTGGTGGCGACGGAACTCTTTCAGGTACTTGGCCCGCCCGTCGTCCTTGGGCGCCGCCTCGGGCTCGAGTCCCTTGGCGATCACGGCGCCGCGCTGCGCATCGTTGATGAGCTTCAGGTTCTCTTCCTTCTTGGCCGTGTCGCCGACCTGCGCGTTGAGCTGGCGCAGGCTGCGGTTGATGAGCTTCATCGCGCCCTCGACGTTGCGAGGGTCCGGCCGCGCCGCGCCGCCCGCGGACTGCCGCGCATCCTGCGGTGCTCGCGCCGCCTCCGCGGGTCGCGCTGCCGTGCTCTGCGCCGGCGGCTGCGCTGCGCCCGCCCACGCGAGCGCCACGCCCACGATCACGAGAACCGAAAGAGCCGACCGACCGCCGTTGAACGCACGCGCCATGAATCGTCTCCTGAATGGTGTTGACCCGAACCGAAGGGTACGCCGCGGCGAGTTTTCGCGCGGCGCTGCGTTGTCGCGTTGGAATCAAACCGGCAGCGCCCCAGATGACCCGGATGGACCCAGATCAACGTCTCGACTCAGTGTTCCACCAAGGCCTCGAATCATGGCTCATCCGGGCGGCCTTCTCTGGGCTCATCTGCGCCATCCGGGGCTCCGCCTCCGGCTCCATCACCGCGCCGCGAAGCGAGAGTCAGCCGAGCGTGTTCGAGTACGATCCCCCCATGCACGCCCCACCCACCGACGACTCCCTTTCTCTCCTCCGCGCCCTCGCCCAGCGCTACCCCACCGCCGAGTCGGCAATCACCGAAATCGCCGCCCTCGAGGCCTCGCTCTCCCTCCCCGCCGGCATCGTCCACGTCATCAGCGACATCCACGGCGAGGACGCCAAACTCCGCCACGTGATCAACAACGCCTCGGGCGCCCTGCGCCGGCTCGTCGATGAGACCCTGCGCGACCGGCTGAGCGGCGAGGAACGCTCGCGGTTCCTGGCGGTGCTCTATTACCCGCGCGAGGCGATCGCGGCGTTCGCGGCGGAGATCGTCGCGTCGGGCGAGCGGATCGAGTGGTGCCACCAGACGCTCTCGCTGCAGTTCGAGATCGTCCGCGCCCTCCGCGCCACGTTCCGGCGGGACCAGTTCGAGCGGCTCCTCCCCCACCACTTCCGCGAGCTGTTCGTCGAGCTGGGCAGCGCCCAGCGTCCCGGGTACATCCGCCTCATGCTCGAATCGCTCTCGCGCCACGACCGCGACTGGGCCGCGGTGCGGGCCGGGGCGCGGCTGATCCGCAACCTCTCGTGCGCGGAACTGCTGGTCGCGGGCGACCTTGGCGACCGCGGCGAGCGGATGGACCGCGTCATCGAGACGCTGATGCGCCAGCCGCGGGTGAACCTCCTGTGGGGCAACCACGACATGATCTGGCTGGGCGCGCACCTGGGGCACGAGGCCTGCCTGCTGACGGTGCTGCGCTTCAGCGCTCGTTACCGCAAGGCGGCGCAGCTCGAGGAGGGCTACGGCATCCTGACCACGCCTCTCGAGAAGCTCGTCCGCGAGTGCTACGCCGACGACCCCGCCGAGCGGTTCATCCCCAAGGGCACGGGGATCCGCGAGGAGATCGTGGTGGCGCGCATGCAGAAAGCCCTCGCGGTGATGCAGTTCAAGGCCGAGGGCCGCATGATCGAGCGGCACCCCGAGTGGGAACTCGACCACCGGCGGCTCCTGCACCGCATCGCCTTCGAGGGCGGCGCGCCGAACCATCGCGCGGTGAGCGTCGAGATCGGGGGCACCCGCTACGCCATGCTCGACCAGCGCCTCCCCACCGTGGACCCGCGCGACCCCTACCGCTTCAGCCCCGAGGAAGAGGCCTGCCTGGCCCGCATCCGCGAGAGTTTCATCAAGTCCCAGCACCTGCGGTCGCACATGGAATGGATCGTGCGCCGCGGCGGGATGTGGACGCGGCGCGACGAGGTCCTTGTCTTCCACGGCTGCGTCCCCGTCGAAGCCGACGGCACTCCCCAGTCGCTGAAAGTTGACGGGAGGCTTGTCGCCGGGCGCGATCTGATGGACGCCCTGGGGCTGGTCGTCCGGCGGGCCATGCGCAAGCGCTGGTTCGGAGCGGGCGACGACGCCGACTGGCTCTGGTACCTCTGGGGCGGCCCGAAGTCGCCGCTCTTCGGCAAGGACAAGCTGGCAACCTTCGAGACCTACTTCATCGCCGAGAAAGAAGCGCACAAGGAGCACAAGAACCCGTATTTCGAGTTGATCCACGACGCGTCGTTCGTGAAAAAGATCGGGCGGCTCTTCGGCTCCGGGGACGACGTGCTCATCGTCAACGGGCATGTGCCAGTCAAGGTCGAGAAGGGCGAGCGCCCCGTGAAGCGAGGAGGGAACGCCGTGACGATCGACGGGGCCTTCAGCCAGGCGTACGGAGACCGTGGCTACACGCTGGTGCTGCGCCCTGAAGGGATCGACCTCGCCGAACACGCGCCGTTCCACGGCGTGGAGGCCGCGATCCGAGCCGGGGCCGACATCGTTCCGACCGTGACGCCGATCCGCCGGTACGACAAGGCAAGGACGGTCGGCGACACCGACGAGGGGCGGCGAATCAGGCGCGAGATCGAGGACCTGGAGGCGCTGATCCGGGCGTATCGCGAAGGGACGGTGGTTGAGGCGAAGTGAGCGGGCTCTGCCGTGAGTCGTTCACGGGCTGGCCGGGTTGTCCGGGATCGGCGGATACGACCCCTGATGCGCCTGGTGCCGCCGGCGCACTTCCGCAAAGATCGCTTCCTCCGGACTCCCGGCGCCGGGCGTCAACGGAACGCCGAATTCGGGCATCGGATCACCGGGGTCGGTCTCAGCGATGTACACCAGGTATCGATCTTCGTTCGCCGACGGCTGAATCGTCGCGGTGTCCACGCCATCATCGATGCGGTTCACGTACAGCGTGCCGGTGCCGCCCTTGAGCCTCCCGATGATGTGCTTGTTTCCATCGACGTGGACGAAAAACTTGGTTCCCGTCGCGCCCACCTTTACCCGGTGGGTGTACACGATGGGCCACACCGGGATCATCTTGGCCTTCACTCGCGCATCGGACTGCGCGCGGAAGCCCGGGTCGGGCTCGCCCCTGAAATCGCCGTCGAGGTAGATCGTGTACGCGCACGGCTCCTCGCCGATCTCGAGAAGCAGCCTGTCCGCGCCGAACATGGCCACCGCGCCCGGGTCATCCACCTCCGGGGGGTTGACCTCCACGTGGGTGCCTTGGGCACGGTGGACTTTCATGTCGACCGCGCACGCCGTCGCGGCGTGCGGCCCCCACCACGCGACGAACTTGTTGGGCTGCGTCGCGAAATCATTGAAGGAGGCGGCGAAGTCGCGTTCCTCCGGAGCGACGACGAGGCGGATCGGGCCCTCCTTTTCATCGCAGTTGCATGACGCAAAAACGCAACACGCGACCAGCGATGCAGTGAACAGGCACCCGGATAGCCGTTTCTTGCTCACGCTCCCGCTCCTTCTCAACGCCGATTCAAAAATCGTGTCCGTGCGATCAGCGAAGATCGGCACGCGGAGGCAACGGAATCGCCTTGGCATTCGCGCGGCCGATGATGCTGGCGAGAATCGGGTCAGTATTGGGATGCACTGCGACCGCTGGAGTGATTGTTCCGTCGCTGAGGACGGTGATCAGTTGATCCGTGGTGGCCGCGGGATCGATCGTTTGAAACGCGCCATTGGCAAGGTTGGTGACTTTCAACCCGCCGGGTGGATGGTTTATCGCATCCGAACTGCCTAGACGGTACACTCGATCGACGCCGGTGGTGGCATCACGATGGATGGCAAACGCTGTGCCCTGCGCGCCCACTGAAACGCGTGTCGTATACACGATCGGCCAGTGAGGAACCCTCGCCTTGCCGCGTTCCGCTTCCGGAACCTGACACAGTTCGGTGGGTCCCGAGTTGAACTGGCCGCTGAAGACGGCGGAAAACGTACAGTTCGCAGTTTCTAGATGCAATTCGAGCTTTGAACCAGTCCCGGTGCAGATGGCATCTGCGCGGAGCGTTGCGGTGCACGGCACTACGCCGTGCGACCGCCACATCGTTTTGAAGTCGTTCCCTTCGTTGTCCTTGAAGGAAATCGAGACGTCCTCTTCCGCGCTTGAAAACTCCATGCTGTTGAGAACGATCTTGTCTCGCGCGACATCGCCAGTGGTCGCGCTCGCCGACCACATCCCGCCCATCAGCACCAGCAAGCCCGCCGCGTTCATTTTCGCTCCTTTCGGTTCCGGCCAGTCAACGAAGTAAGGAACTGCGAAACTCGAATCTCACGGCGCCTCCGCCGGCACGTGGAGCCCACGCAGCCCCGCGCGCCGGATCACCTCATCCGCGATCGCCCTTTGGTTCGCCGTCAGGTCCGCCGGACCCGAGAGCGCTCCGGTCAGCCCGTTGAACACCACCGCCTGGCTCGTTTCCAGCGACTTGGGGATGCGCACCGAAGCCCCAGACTCGGCCCGGACCTCGACCTCGCCCCCCGCCCACGCCCCGGCGCTGTTCTTCTGGCGCAGCCGGATCACCGTGTACTCCTGCGAGGCCTCGTTGACGTGCAGCAGGAACGATGTCCCCGACGCCCCGATTTTCACGCGCGTCGAGTACACGATGGGCCAGATCGGAAGCACCGCCGCGGCGGGCGGCGGCCCCACGCTCACCGGCGAGATTCCGCTGAAGTGGCCGGTCAGGTAGAGGAAGTAATCGCCGCCCGTCGCGTTGATGGTGATGCTCGTGTCGGGCGAGGACACCGCCGCGTTGACGACCACGCCCGGGTCGGTGTACGGCCCCCACAGCGCGTGGAAGTCGGTCCCGGTGCTGTCCGCGACGCCGACCGCCGCGTCGGAAGCTTCGACCGATTCGCTCTCGCCCGTCAGTTCCGAAACGGTGCCGGGTTCCGTGGGCGTCGGCTCGGGCGTCGCGGGCGTGCTCCGGCATCCCGCGGCGAGGAGCAGTGCACCGACGAGAGCCGCCGCCGGGAGAGGTTTATCGACCGTCACATCGCACCCCCTTCCTCGCGGGACGTTGCGCGCGACGGTTGCCACCGCAACGCGCGCGACAGTTCGCGACGAGTTTCAACACCCCCGACTCACGGCGCGCCGATGCGCCTCAGACGCAGTATACCAGCCGAGACCCCGCCCGCCAGCACCATCGCCAGGATGGGGATCGTGGGATTGGCAAGCACAAGCCAGTACCTGTACACCACGAGGCTCAGGATCACCGCCGCGGCACCACCCGCGACGAGCAGGATCGCCAGCACCCAACCCCTGTTTGTAGCAGCGATTGCAAACAGGACCCCGAACACTGCCCCTGCCCCCGTCAGCGCAAAGGATGCGCCCGTGTGCGGGACCTTTGCGTAGCGCCCGCTGAGCAGCGCGGCGATGCCCGTCGCCTGCAGGTGGCAGCCCCAGACGCGTCGGCCGTCAGGGAGGTTTACGAAGTCGCCACTCGCGGCGCGCTTGTCGCCGATCAGCACGATCCGGTCTCGGCAGAGCGAGCGCAGCGATTCGGGCGGCGCGAGGAACGCCTCCGCGTAGCCGATCGAGTCGCCCGCGAAGGCTTTGTTCTCCGGGATCGGCACCGTGCAGAGTGCCAGGTATGCGCCGCGCTGCACGCCGGTTTCACCGGCCGTCGAGTCCAGAACCTCTCGTTGCACGGATGTGACGCGCCACGTCTCCGGCGCGCCGTCCGGTGCCCGGGCGTTGGGGATGACCGGGTGAGGACGCCAGCGGTGGAAGCGCACTTCATCGCGGACCGGGTCCATGGAGACCGTGAACTCCTCCGCGTACCGGCGGGATAGTGCCGCGCCGAGCAACGCCAGCGACGGCACGGGCGCCGCAGGGTCGGCGCGGACCGCGGCGTCCAGCGACATCTGGGGGTCCTTGGAATACGTGCATCCCCCCCACCACACGCCGGGGATCGCGGCCAGGCCGGGGCTGAGCGCCGGGGCGCCCGCGGCGTCCATGTCCCACGTGCCGACGCCGAGAACGACCCGGGTCCGCGCGGCGAGCAGAGACTCGATCCCTGCGCGGAGGTCGCCGTCGTAGGCAGTCGGGGCCGTGAAGAAGATGTCCCACGCAACGGCGGCGGCATCGGCGCTGGCCAGACGCTTCATGAACTCTCCGTGCAGCCGGCGCAGGCTGAAGAGGTTGTCGTTGCTGACACCCTCCACGCCGGCGCTCCTGGCCAACGCCTCGAAGTCCGTCCCATCCTCAATCGCGACGATGCGAACGCGTTCGAGCCCGGGCACGGACGCCGGCGACGGCAGCGCGCGCGCCGCCTGCGTTTCGAAGGCCTTGGCCAGCCCCGGCGCCCACCGGAAGACCACTTCGGAGAACGCGAAGTGCGCGAGTGTCATCACGGCGATCGCGACCAGGACGAGCGTCGTCCACGAGTGTGCCCTGATCTGCCGGCGTGCCGCGCTGCCGATCAGGTACGACAGCGTCGGCGGGTGCGCTTCGACCGGCTCCGCGGCAAGGATGTGCCGCAGATCCCGGGCCAGGGCGTCGGCCGAGGCGTAACGGCGAATCCGGTCGCGTTCGATCGCCTTGAGGACGACGCGCTTGAGGTCGCCGCGCAGCGCCTGGCCGGTGCTCTGCCCCGTGCCCGAAGACGGGCGCCCTCCCTCGCGGATCAGCGCCACCGCCGCGGGCGTCGAGAGGCCCGTAACGTCGTACGGCAGGCGCCCCGTGACCAGTTCGTGCAGGATGAGGCCAAGGGCGTACACGTCGGAGCGCGCGTCGATCTCGTGGGGGTCGCCCGCGACCTGCTCCGGGGACATGTACTGGAGCGTCCCGACGACCTGCCCGATGTCGGTCTGCTGGGTCGCGGGGGCGAGGTCGGAGTCCAGGGCGCGGGCAACGCCGAAGTCGATGACTTTCGGTGTCCCTGAGGAACCGACGAGGACGTTGGCGGGCTTGAGGTCGCGGTGCACGATCCCCTTGAGGTGGGCGTGGTGCACGGCGTCGCAGACGTCGGCCATGATCGCGAGGCGCTGCTCGAGAGTCAGGCCGTGCGAGGCGCAGTATGTTGTGAGGTGGCGGGCGCCGGCGATGTACTCCATCGCGAAGTACGGCACGTCCTCGCCGTGCTCACGGTGGGTCCCTGCGTCGTAGACGACGGCGATGCCGGGGTGGCTGAGGCGGGCCAGCAACTGCGACTCGTACTCGAACCGGCGCTGCGCGGACTTGGAGGCCAGACCCCGGCGCATCACTTTGAGCGCGACCGTCCGGCGCGGCTCGGCCTGTACCGCTTCGTAGACAATCCCCATGCCCCCCGCGTCGATCTGGCGCCGGATCTCGAACCCGCCGATGGTGCGAGGTACGGCCGGCGGCGGCGGATCGGGGGGCGGCGCGGCGGTACGCGTCGGCACTTCGGAGGCGGCTTTGCGTGGATCGTCCGCGCTGTCGGTCATGCCGGCCCCCTTTGCCTCGCCGTCGCAAGTGTACGGGTTGTGCTGCCGGGGCGTACCCCGGCATCGCTGAGGGCCGAGCCCCGCGAGGCCGATACACGTGATGGACACCGGAGTGCTGAGCATGAAGCCGGGAACGCAGGCGTCCGGGCACGCAGGGACGGGCTCGTCGACAGCGCCAACCGTTGCCGAGATCATGACACGGCGCATCGAGACCGTGTCGATGGACGACGAACTGCGGCTGGTCCGTGAGATCTTCGAGCGGGAGAAGTTCCACCACCTCATCGTCGTCGAATCGGGGCGGGCCGTCGGGGTGATCTCAGACCGCGACCTGCTCAAGCACCTGAGCCCGTTCCTGGGCCGGGTGAGCGAGCGAGCGCAGGACTCCGACACGCTCCGTCGCCGAGCGCACCAGGTCATGTCCCGTCCTCTGGTCTCCTGCGGGCCCGAGGCGTCGATCACGTTCGCGGCGCGGCTGATGCTCGAGCGGAAGCTCTCGTGTCTGCCCGTGATCGATGGGCGGGAGCGCTGCGTGGGCATCGTCACGCTGCGCGACGTGCTGGCGTGGGCGCTGGTGTGGAGCGACCAGGCGCCGGACGCGTGCGCCCTGCCCCGGGCCGCGTGAGCCGCGTCAGTGCTCCCGGCCGCACTCGGGGCAGCAGCCGGAGACGTTCCCCGCGAGTCGGTAGCCGCATCGCCCGCAGATCGTCGGCCCGCGATAGCCGCACAATCCGCGCAGCGGGCCGGATCGCCAGAGCCATGATGCCGCGGCGTGATAGACCAGCAGCGCGGCGAGCAGGCCGGAGAGGAGGATTACGAGGCGCGGCCCGGCCCGCCACATGAAGTTCAGCAGCTTCGGCGAAAGCCCCTCGCCGTAGAACGGACCTTCGGGACCGTAGACGACCATGCTGATTTCGACGACCCTGCCGCCGAGTTGTCGGCCGAGCTTCAGGAAGTAGAGCTGGAGTTCGTGCCGGTCATCCCGGGTGACGACACAGGTCGTGACGACGACAGCGGCGATCCAGGACAGAAAAACGCGCCGGACGATCACCGCCCGCGCCGGGCCGATCCGCTCGGCGAGCCGGCCGGCGCGAAGGTCTGGCGCCTCGGACTCGACGCGGTGGCCGCACGGGCAGGGAATTCCCGACCGACGCGCCCGGCCGCACGCGCCGCAGAGCGTGGCGCGACACCCCAGCCTTCCGAACGCGAGGCGGTGGTAGGTGAGAAGGGCGGCAACAAGCGCCGGGGTTGTTGCCATGACGGTGGCCGCCGAGCGTGCGACTGGGTGAACCCACGCGGGCTCGCGCTGAAAGTTGAAGCCGAGCACCTGCCCGCCCAGCGAACCGCCCGGTGCCATGACGCCCACCGCCTCACAGAGGCGGTAGGTCTCGCGGAGGAGGTACAGGGAGGCCAGCTGGATGTGGTACGAGGCGGCGCCGTAGAGAACGGCGAGGATCAAGAAGCCCGAGATTACTTGCGAGACTCTCACATTCCCGTGAATACTCGGACGGCCTGCGCTCATGCCCGGGTCGCTCGCTCCTGGCCGCTCGGCCCCCGCTTTCGAATGCCCGATCTCGTCCGGCCGACATGAGACGGCAGCCCGCGGTCAATCGCCTGCGTGCACGAGGTCTGCGGTTAGTCGGCAGACGGCTCCGCGACTCCCCACGGCCCGTCCTTGTCAACGCTGACGATAACCTCGCCGTCGAGTCGGAACAGCCCTCGCCACCCCCCGAGCCAGAAGCGACCCGCTCGATCCTGGTACGTGCACTGGACCGCGTTGGTGGTCAGGCCCTGGGCTTCTCCGAAGTTCGTGAACGACTCTCCGTCGTAGCGGTACACACCCGAGTTCTCGAGCGGGAACCAGATGTTGCCGGCGGGATCTTCGTACCGGTCCCACGCTTCCGTGCCGTTCACTCCGTCCTTCGTGGTGACGTGCGTGAACTTGTCCCCGACGCGATGGCAGACGCCGTTGTGATGGGTCGCGAACCAGATCCGCCCCTGGCGGTCTTCGAGCATGTCGTTCACCGAGTTGCCGCAGAGGCCGTCCGCCTCCGTGATGTTCGTGCACGATCTGCCGTCGTGCACGAACGCCCCGCCCGGGGTGCCGAACCACATGCGTCCCCCGCTGTCCTGCATGATGCAGTGCACGATGCGCTCGCTCGTCACGCCGCGGAGCGGATCCGGCTGAACGTCGGGCAGTGGGAACGCGGTGAACGTGGTCCCATCGAACCGACTCACGCCCCCGAACGTGCCGATCCAGAGCAGCCCATCGCGGTCGATGATGAGGCACCAGATGTCGTCGTGCGCGAGGCCGTGCTCGGTCGTGTAGGTGGTGAACCGGACGCCGTCGTACTTGATCAATCCGCGGTCCGTACCGAACCAGATGGCGTCGTGTTTGTCCTGAACCATGGCACGCACCGCGAGGCCGGCGAATCCTTCCTTCACGCGGAAGAACTCCACCGACTTGCCGTCGTAGCGGGCGACACCGTCTCCGTTGGTCCCGAACCAGAGACGACCGCCGCGGTCTTCGAAGATGCGTCGAATGAAGGGGCTCAGCGGCGACTCTGCCGCGGTCGCCGAGGGGGTCTTCGTTGTTGGCGGCGGGGATTGCAGAGCGTCGGGTTGCGCGGAGGAGAGCGAGCCCCAGACGAGGAGCGGCAGGATCCATGCCCCGGTCCGCAACGCAAACCACGGTGTGCACGGTTGAGTCATGACGGCACTCTATGCATGAACTGCAAGCGGCACGAGATCCACGGATGTCGTGCGATGCTCATGACGCCCGCGTGCTTCTTGCCGGAGGCGGCCGGCCGCGAGGTTCACCTCACTCTCGCCGATGCGGGCGAGTTCGCGTTCGAGCTTGACCGCGCCGAGTGGAGGCAAGTTGAACGGAGGGCCGTTCCGGCACGCGGGTCGCTCATTCCCAGGATGCGGGCGGACCCTCTGGAAGGGGTCTCCGGGGTGGCGGACGCCGGGCAGCATCCCACACGCTCTCCCGGTTCTCTCGTTCTCCGTTCTCCGTTCTCCCTCCCCCCGGCTGTACGAGAACGTGCCGCGTGCCAAAAATGGGGGTGCCGCTACGTCAGGAGTCAACCCCTTGGCCGACCATCCCGCCTCGCCCGCCGCCCGCGCCGAAATTGACCCCTCCGCCGCCGCCCAGTGGGTGAGGGAGGGACGCGCCAGGCTTGTCGACGTTCGCGAGCCCGACGAGCATGCCGGGGAGAGAATTGAGGGCGCGTCGCTGCACCCGCTTTCACGGCTCGATCCCGGCGCCGTCTCGGCGGACGATCAGCAGGTGGTTGTGCTTCACTGCAAGAGCGGCAGGCGCTCCGCCGAAGCCCGGGCGCGCCTCGAGGCCGCGGGATTCAAGAATGTGTACAGCCTCAGGGGCGGGATCGAGGCGTGGCGCGGCGCGGGCCTTCCGACGGTGGTGAACCGGCGTGTTCCCATCAGCATCATGCGCCAGGTCCAGATCGTCGCGGGCGGGACGGTGCTGGTCGGCAGCATCCTGGCGTGGTTCGTTTCGCCGTGGTTCGTGCTTCTCACGGGGTTCTTCGGCGCGGGGCTCTTCTTCGCCGGGGTCTCGGGTACGTGCGCCATGGCCACCATGCTCGGCTTCATGCCGTGGAATCGCGCGTTCCGTGCCGTGCGGTAGCGGCTTCCTGTCGGCGCTACGGACGACTCAACGCGCAAACGCCGCGGATGTCCACTTGCGGTCGCTCCCGGCGCTCTCGACGGTCTTCTCGATGAAGTGCACGCCGCGCGCCCCGTCCACGACGTCGGGGTAGTCGAACGGACCGCCGAGCCCGCACCCGCCGCAGGCCCCGCCCGACTCGCGTGCACGCATCGCGGCAAAGGCGTTGGCGTACACGTTGGCAAACGCTTCAAGAAACGCTTCGGGGTGGCCCGGGGGAATGCGGCTGTTTTTCTTCGCGGCGTCGCAGAGATAGGCATTGCCGCGCCGAAGCGTGCGCTCCGCCTGCCCCTCGGGGCGGTGGACCAGCCAGTTGGGGTCTTCCTGGTGCCACTCGAGCGAGGCCGTGCTCCCGAAGATACGGATTCGCAGGTCGTTCTCGTGTCCGATCTCGATCTGGCTGGCGATAAGGACGCCCTTGGCCTGGATCCCCCCTCTGGGCGCGAAACGCAGGAGAAGATTGGCGTCGTCGTCGAGCCTGCGTCCCGGGACGAACGAGGTGAGTTCCGCGCAGATCGAGTCGATGTCCAGGCCGGTGGTGTACGCCGCGAGCTGCTCGGCGTGGCTGCCAATGTCGCCGATCGCCCCGCCGAGGCCGGACCGGGCGGGGTCGGTGCGCCAGTCGGCCTGCTTCTGGCCCGTGGCTTCGAGCTTGCCCGCGAGCCAGCCCTGGTTGTACTCGACGATGACCTTGCGGACATCGCCGATCTCCCCCCCGCGGACCATCTCGCGGGCCTGCTTGACCATCGGGTAGCCGGAGTAGTTGTACGTCACGGCGAAGACGACACCTGACCGCTTCACAGCCGCGATCAGTTCGCGGGCCTGGGCCGAAGTGTGCACCAGCGGCTTGTCGCAGACGATGTTGATCCCGGCCTCGGCGAACGCCATGGCGACGGGGAAATGCGCGTGGTTTGGCGTGACGATCGACACGAAGTCGATACGCTCCGAGGGCGACAGCGCGAGTTCTCCGTCGAGCATCTCTTCCCAGGTTCCGTAGATTCGGCGCTCGTCGAGGCCGAGGTCGCGCCCCGAGGCGCGGGCCTTTTCGGGCGATGATGAGAGCGCGCCCGCAACGAATCGCGCCGCGTGGTCGAGACACGCCGCGGTGCGGTGCACCGCGCCGATGAACGCCCCCTGCCCGCCCCCCACCATTCCCATCCTGAGCACGCGCATCGCTCGGTCTCCTGTTCGCCGTTCGGCGCGGGCGACGCGCACGGGCGCCCGGTGTTTCAACGTACGGGGGCGGGCGCGTGGGGGCAACCGCGCCGCGCGGCGTGAGTTCAGGCTTCCGCTTATGCGGCGTCGCCCCGGTCCTGCGGCTCTTCGGCCCGCTCGGGCTCGGGGGCGCGCCGGTGCGTGAAAGCGCCGTTCAGGGCCGTCAGTTCGCGGGCCAGGGCCTCGCGGGCCCGGGCCCAGTCGGCGACGACCGTCTTGCGCGAGACGCCGAGCACGTTGGCGATCGCCTGGTGCGATAGGCCCGCGAAGAAGCGGAGCTCGACGACGCGGGCTTGGCGCGGGTGCGTGGTCTCGAGCTTGCGGAGCGCGGCGTCGATCTCTTCGATCCCGGCTTCGCTGGCCCCTTCTTCAGGGGCGACGTTGTCCATGGAGATCCGGGCGTGACCGAATCCGCGCTTGAGCGCGCACCGCCTGCGAGCGTGGTCCACGAGCACCCGGCGCATGGCGACGGCGGCCACGCGGAGGAACTGGGCCTCGTCCACCCAGTTTTGGTCCGGCGATTCGATAAGGCGGAGGTAGGCCTCATGCACGAGCATCCCGGGCTCGAGGCTCACGTCGGGACGCTCGTGCTTCAGGTAGCTTCCGGCGATCGCGCGCAGCTTCTCGTACACGATCGACACCAGCCGGTCGGCCGCGACGTGATCGCCGCCGCC
>CAZPPG010000066.1:0-18058 GCA_964588385.1 uncultured Phycisphaeraceae bacterium | reverse complement strand
TCCGCCCAGCACCACCGCGACCGAAGTCAGCACGCCCGCCAGCACGAACATCCAGAGCCGCAGGGCGCGAACCCGCACACCCACGGAAGACGCTTCCTCATCAGACATCGACGCCGCGTCCAATGATGGACCGAGGAACACGGCGATCAGCGACGCGCCGGCCACCGTGACGGCCGCGATCGTCACCACCCATCCCGGCATCTGCTCATCCAGAGAGCCGATCATCCATCGGATTGCCGGGCGGGCAGGGTCCGGCGGCATGAGGTGCTGGATCACCATGCCCGCGCTCGTCGCCACGATCCCTATCGACACCCCGATGAGGACCATCGCGACCGGGTCGCTCCGACCCCCGCGTCGCGCCAGCGAACCGACAAGCCCCAGAGTTGCAATCGCGCCAAGCAGTGCGGCCGGACCGAAAAGCAGCGGCGAAAGCGGCTGCTCGAACTTGAAGGCGACCAACGCCGCCATCAGGACCCCGAGCCCCGCCCCGGAGGCGACGCCCGTCAGATCTGGGGACGCGAGGGGATTCCGAAGGAACGTCTGGAGAAGAACCCCCGCAACAGCCAGCCCCCCGCCGCACACGATAGCGATCGCAACCCGGTGCCAACGAAGCCCCAGAACCTCCGGGTCCGCGGGCCACGCAAGTCCCCCGTTCCCAAGGAGCAGACGCACCGACGCCACGACGAGAAGGCCCATCGCAAGAAGAGAAAGAAGAAAGCCGGCCCGGCGGTTCACGCGGGGAGCGTATCTTGATCTATCGAGGCGGGGGATTGGACCCGGCGAGGACAGAGTGGCGGCTCGCGGACTATTATCGTCCCCTCCCGCCGAGCGGCGGGCTGTCACGATTCGGAGCAGACCCATGGCTTCCAAGACCTTCCGGTGCCGCCTCGTCACCCCGACCGAGTCCCTGCTTGATGAGCAGGTGGCGTACGCCTCGATCCCGGCCTGGGATGGACTTTTCGGCATCCTCCCCGGACGCGCTCCCATCGTCGCGCGCCTGGGACTTGGCGAGCTGTCCCTCCGATTCCCCGAGGGCGGAGCCGCGGGCGGAACACGAACCTACTTGATCGACGGCGGCTTCGTGCAGATGGCCGGCGACACCCTGACCATCCTCGCAGAGCGGGCGGTCCCGACCGAGACGCTTGTCGAAGCGGACGCTCAGGCCGAACTGGATGCGGTCTCCAAGAAATCCGTCGGCGCCAACGTCGCGGATCGCCAGGCCGAGGTCGAACGGATCAATCGCGAGAAGCGTCGCGCCGCTCTGGCCGTGCGTCTGGCTCGCTCCGGGCGCGGACGCGGCATCTGAGCCGGGCGAGCCGAACCCTGGACCTCAGATCTTCTTCCGAGCCATCGCGCGATCGATGTCACGCCGCGCTTCGCGCTCTGCAATCGTCTGGCGCTTGTCGTGGGCGCCCTTGCCCTCGGCCACGCCGATCATGACCTTTGCGTAGCCGTTCTTGAAGTACAGGCGCAGGGGGACGATGGTCATGCCCTTCTGCATCACCTGGCGGTGGAGTTTCAGAATTTCCGCCTTATGGGCAAGCAGCGTGCGGGCGCGGTCCGGGGCGTGCTGGCGGGCGCCCGCCGGAGCGTACTCCCCCACCGTCATGCCGAAGAGCAGCAGACGCGGGGGGCTGGGCTCGACCTTGACGTACCCCTCCGTGATCGAGCAGTTTCCAGCACGGATGGGTTTGACCTCGGTGCCGTCAAGGACGATGCCCGTCTCCAGCGTGTCATGAATGAAATAGTCGAACCGCGCGCGGCGGTTCTCGATGGTGGGCGTGTCGTTCTTGGGTTTCTTGCCGGCCATGGGTCCTCGTGAAACTCCGGGGGCGTTCCGGGCAACGATACGCAAGGCGTTCGCCATCGCGTCGGATTCGGTACGCTGTTTCGCATGGGAGGTCATCGTTCACTCGATGGATAAGGCGCTCGTCATCCTGGCCGTCGCAGTTGGCGTTGCGCTGCTCATCGCGGGCATGATCTACGCCCATAAGCTCGAGCAGAAGCGACTGGCGGCGCTGCGGGCCTTCGCCCACTCGATGGGCTGGTCCTTCGACCCGCGCCGGGATACATCGCACGACGACCAGTACGCGCACTTCGGGACCTTCCGAAGGGGACAGAATCGCTACGCCTTCAACACCATGGAGGGGCCGCTGACCATCGACGGCCGCACATTCGCCGCCAAGGCCGGCGAGTTCCACTATGAGGTCACACGCACCGACGGCAAGAACACGACAACGAGCCACTACACCTTCAGCTACCTGATTCTCCAGACGCCGTTCCCATCGATCCCCGACATGTACCTGCGCCGGGAAGGGCTCTTTGACAAGATCGCCGGCGCGATGGGCTTTGACGACATCGACTTTGAGTCAGCGGAGTTCAGCCGGAAGTTCCACGTTTCCGGCAAGGACAAGCGCTTTGTCTACGACGTGGTGACGCCCGCCATGATGGAGTTCCTCATGCGGTCGCTCCCCGGCGTGGTTGAGTTGGAGCGGGGACGCCTTCTCATCACCGACGGAACAACGCGCTGGAAGCCCGAGCATTATCCTGCCATGACCGCATGGGTGAGCGAGTTCTTCGGGCTCTGGCCCAGACACGTCATCCGGCAGATCGAAGAGGCCGACGCGGCCGGGAGGACCATGTGACACTTGCAGCGGTAGACACCGCGGTCGTGATGCTGGCGATCGCCGGCGTGGCGGTGCTGCTCCCCACAATCTGGCTCATCGCCACGTACAACCGCCTCACCCGCACTCGCCAGCACATCAGGGAGAGCTGGGCCGACATCGATGTCGAACTTAAACGCAGGTACGACCTGATCCCGAATCTCGTGGAGACCGTGAAGGGATACGCCTCGCACGAGAAGGGCGTCTTTGAACGCATCGCCGAACTGCGAACAAAGGCGCAAGCGAACGCCGGCCCCGCAAGCCAGCAGGCGGCCGACGAGTCAGCGCTGCTGCTGGGGCTCAAGCAGCTCTTCGTGGTGTGCGAGCGCTATCCGACACTCAAGTCCGACGCCCACTTCGTGGCCCTGCAGCAGGAACTGGCCATGACCGAGGACCGGATCGCGGCGGCGCGGCGGTTCTTTAATGCCAACGTCCGCGAGATGAACCAGTTGTGCGGCACGGTGCCCACGAACATCGTCGCCGGCATGTTCTCGTTCAAGCCCGAGACGTTCTTTGAACTGTCGAGCGAGGTGGAGCGGATCGTGCCGCGCGTGAACGTCGCATCAATGACGCAGCCGATGGGCATGGCGAGCGAGCGTCACTGACCCGAGCCCCGCTCACTCAAACCGCACGCGATTGCGGAGCGTGCCGATGCGGTCAATCTCCACCTCCACGACATCTCCGTCCTTGAGCCACACCGGGGGCTTCCTTGCCATGCCCACGCCGCTCGGGGTGCCAGTCAGGATCACCGTGCCCGCCAGCAGAGTCGTGCCCTGCGACAGATCAGACACGAGCCTCGCCACACTGAAGATCATGTCGCGCGTATGCCCGTCCTGCATCGTCTGGCCGTTCACGCGGCATTGGACGCGCAGGGATTGAGGATCGGGGATCGCGGACCGGGGTACAACATGCGGGCCCAGCGGGCAGAAGGTGTCGAAAGACTTGCCGCGGCAGAACTGCCCCCCCGATCCCTCCTTCTGCCACCAACGCGCCGAGACGTCGTTGGCGCAGCAATAGCCAAGAACGTGCGACAAGGCCCGATCGATCGCAACATCCTTTGCGTCGGTTCCGATCACGATCGCCAGCTCCGCTTCCCAGTCGATCTGCTCACGATCCTGACAGATCTTCGGCACAACGATCTCGCTCCCGTTCACGCTCGCCGCCATCGGGTTCTTCGTGAACACCATGGGGCGATCGGGCACATCCGCCGCCTGCTCTTTCGCGTGCTCCGCGTAGTTGCGGCCGATCCCGATGATGTGCCGAAGCGGGATTTCAGCTCGTCCCGATTGGACGAAGCCGACGCCCGTGGATGTCTTGACGATCTGGATGGTGTCGCTCGGAACGCTCATGCAAGTCTCCGCGCCCATAAGTTCATCCCGTGGGCTCATATGGCGTCAATGGGGCCAGGATCCGCGCACAATCCGGCGCGAGCCCCCTCGCGATAAAGGATCCCCAGGGCCTCGATGCC
Organism: uncultured Phycisphaeraceae bacterium; assembly: GCA_964588385.1. GTDB lineage: Bacteria > Planctomycetota > Phycisphaerae > Phycisphaerales > UBA1924 > JAHBWV01. The sequence continues at coordinate 13,927 of CAZPPG010000066.1, read as the reverse complement.
CGGCTCCCCCATGTCCACAGTCTGGTCGTTCACGTACATCGCGAGGTAGCGATCCAGAAGCCCGCGGTCCTTCCACTCCGGGCGCTCGTCGCTGCGGGCAAGGAGGAACGCGCGTGTCTTCTCGCCATGGTCGATCGCGTGGCGGACCGATCGGCGCAGCAGGCCCGCGACACGCTCGCACGTTCCCGCTCCGAATCGCGCATCAAGGTCGCGACGCACAACATTCAGGCCCAGAGGGAGCGGCTTGCCGGTCCGGGCGGTCCATGTCGGGCCCAGTTCGAGAATCACGCGCAGCCCAAGTGACTCCGGATCGAGTTGGGCCTCATGGATGAGGAGCCCCGCCCCAACGCGGCCCGCACGGACAGCATCAACAATCTCGTGGAAGGGCATCTCAAGGATCGCAAACTCCCGCCCGGCCAGCACACGGAGCGTGAGGTACGCCGTCGTGTGGCGACCGGGAATGGCGACGGGCAGTCGCGAGGCCGCCGTGCCCGCCAGAAGATCGTCGAGTGTTCGCGCGGCGCTCGACGCGGCCACGACGAGTTTGGGCCCATACATCATGCCGATGGAGGCCCCGCAGCGTGTGATGCGGTAGCGATCGGCGATCCTCGTATAGGCGTTGGCGGAGACTGCGGTGATGTCGAGGTCGCCTCGCCCAATCGCGCGGACGTTCAGATCCTGGATGTCAGCCGCCAGCGGCTGGAAATCAAACCCCAGCGTGTCGAGCGCGGGCGGCCCGTCGACGCCGGCGAAGGGCCGACCGTTCCGATCGCGCATGCCAGTGAGCGGCCACCACATGGCCATGTCGTCGGCGTCCGGAGAATGAGCGAGCGTCAGCGTGATCATCGCGGACAGAGGATAGCGAGGCGTGCCCCGCGTTGGACATGCCGCCCGCTCAGCGCACGCGTGTCCCCGGCTTGCCGTTCAGCCGATTCACCATCGCCCCACCTACCACGTCCGCGCTCGGCTGAGGGAGGGGCAGAGCGAGGGAGCCGGCAAGAACAGTTCGGATGCTGCTCCGAACGATCCGAGCCGCTGCGACGAGCGCCAGCCAGACGCTGGGGCGAGGGGCGGCGCTGTTCGGCGTCAGCGCGAGCACCGTGGTGTCGTCGATGGCGGGCAGTCCGCCCCGGTGTGCGTTGACCTCTTCGAGCAATCTTCGAACCAGATCGGGCGGTTCGGAGAGGGGCATCCCTTGAACCAGACGCAGCAACCCCTCCTCACCAAGCATCCGCCCGTCGGGTGAACTGGCCTCCGTCAGGGCGTCGGTGTACATCAGGACGATATCGCCTTGCGAAAGGCGCACGCCGAAACTGGAGTACTGCCCCTCGGCGTCGATGCCAAGGGGAATGTCGTAGACGCCGGAATCTTCGGGGCCCTTTGCGGCTCCATCGGACGAGAGCACGCCCCATCGGCGGTGCTTGGCCCGATACCAGAGCGGGCGCGGATGGCCGGCATTGGAGATGACGAGCGTGCGCGTGGGAGCCCAGTACGTTGCGACGATGGCGGTTGCGAATGAGCCCCGTGAGTCGAGGGCCGAGAACGCACGGTTCAGGCCGAGGACCATTCTGGTCGGATCGACGAAGTTGATGAAGCGGCGCATGAGGTCGCGCAGGTCCCGTGCGATATCGGCGACAGACTCACCGTGGCCGCTCACGTCAGCGATCAGGATCCGGGTGATACGGCCGGTCGCACAGCTCGAGAGATAATGGATGTCCCCACCCGAGCCGCTCTGCCCCACGGGCGCAGAATACACGGCGGCATCCAGCCCCGCCATGGCCACACCCCTGTCGGCGTGATCATTGCCGCCCCAGACTTCCATGCATTGCATGCGCTCGATCGGCTCGGGAACCACCATCGTCTCCTTGGGATGAAGGATTCGATGTCGGCAACGGATCCGGGATTCGGGCGGATTCGCTCGGAACGAAAGAAAATTGCGCCGCCGAGGGTGAGGGCCGGAGTTCGTCAGACCAGAAGGGCATCCAGCAGCTCCGCGATCCCCTTGCCCTGCGTCGCCACGGTCTCAACGACAGGCCGCTTCCCGGCCACGTCGCGAAGATCGCGCATCAGCTCGTTCTCCCCCGGGTGATCGGCCTTGTTGCAGACGAAGACGTCGGCGATCTCAAGGATGCCCGCCTTGTCCATCTGCACGGCATCCCCCATGCCCGGCGTGAGCACGACCGCGGTTCGGTCCACATGCTTGCGGATTCGTGTCTCGTTCTGTCCAGCGCCGACTGTCTCGACGAAGAGCAACTCATACGCGTTGTCGTCGTTGTACGCACCACCGATCAGCTGGACAATCTCGTCCAGCGCGTGGTAGTCCTCGCCGCTGATCGCCAGCGAGCGGTAGTACACGGACTCATCGAGCGCGTTGAAGTCCACGCGGAGCCGGTCGCCGAGCAACGCGCCGGTGGTGATCGGGCTCATCGGGTCGAACGCGATCACGGCGCATCGTCCGAGTTTCGGATTGGCCTTGGTTCGGCGGCTGTACTCGCCCACAAGCTGCGCAACGAGCGTGGACTTCCCCGCACCCGGCGAGCCCGTGATGCCGATCACCTTGCGAGGGCGACGACGCGCCGCATCAGCTCGCACGGAAGTGCCGGCGTGCACCAGCGAGATGTCGCGGGCCAGTTGAGCGGTCGCGTGGCCTCCATCAACCTTCGGCGTCAGCGGCCGCACAGCCCCGCGTACCGCCTCCACGATCTGCTCCAGCCCGGTCCCCGTCGTGAAGCACTTGGCAACACCAAGCTCCAGCAGACGCGAGATGTCCTCCTGGGGGAGAATGCCGCCCATGTAGACAGGAATATCCCCTCGCCCCATCTCGCGGAGAGACTCGACCAGACGCGGCCCGAGCGCCAGGTGCGAGTTGGACATCATGGACGCGGCGATGACGTCGCAATCCTCATCCCGCGCGGAGATCGCGAGCGAACGCGGCGTCTGCCAGAGCCCGGAATAGATCACATGCACCCCGGAGTCGCGAAGAGCGCGGGCGATGACCTTGACGCCCCGATCGTGACCGTCCAGTCCCATCTTCCCCAGCAGCACACGCGGCCGGTGCGGCAAGTCCGCGCAACGGTCCCGCTTCTCAAACTCGCTCGTCGGATGATTGATCGTGCTGGGCATGGCGACTCCACGGGGTGATGGCGCGGCACCGGGCCGCTCAAAGGAGGATAGCCGACGAACGAAAGCCGCCCACCCTTCAGAGGTCAGACTCCGACTTGGTCGGCTTCAGGTCAATGACCTCCCTGTCGGGGATGCGGTCCACGTGGGACTCGGGCCTGGCCCCAAACTTGCCCGTCAGAACCGGGAGCGCGGAGAAAAAGATAACGGCCAGGATCGCGAAGACGAACATCCCTGTACCCCCGCCACCACCCGCTCGGATCAGGGAGACCCCGACCACGACGCCGACGATCACGATGAGCAGCGCAACAAGTCGCATGTCCAAGCATATCGAGCGGTCGCTTGGACCGGATTGGCTCCCGCGCCTTCGGGGGGTTAGCATCGCTCCCCATGAATGGTCGCGTTCGTATCACGGATGTCTCACCCCGCGACGGGCTTCAGAACGAAGCCGTCATGGTCGCCGCCTCAGATAAGGTGGCGTTGGTGCGGGCGCTCTGCGCCTCCGGCGTTGATGAGGTCGAGGTCACCAGCTTTGTCTCACCGAAGTGGGTTCCGCAACTCGCGGACGCCTCAGAAGTTCTCTATGCGTGTGCGCCATTCAAGCCCGCCAGCGTGGAGTTCTCGGTACTGGTTCCGAATGACAAGGGGCTCGACGCCGCGCTCGCCGTGAATGACCGCTGCACCGCCCAGATCCGCGGACGCCTCATCGACAAGGTCTCGGTCTTCACCGCCGCCTCAGAGACCTTCTCACGCAAGAACACCAACGCCACCATCTCAGAGACGCTCGCCCGCTTCGAGCCGGTCATCTCTCACGCCAGGGGCGCTGGACTTCGCGTGCGCGGATATGTCTCCTGCGTGATCGCGTGTCCCTTCGAAGGGCCCATCGATCCGCGCGCCGTCGCGGACGTCTCGTCGCGACTCCTGGACTTGGGCATCGACGAGCTTGATCTCGGCGACACCATCGGCGCGGCGACGCCCGAGTCGACGCGACGCATGCTGGGCGGCGTCGGAGAAGCGCTCGCCGGGCGTCTGGACTTCACATCACGCAGCGGACCTGCTTCCGCTCACACCGCGACCGTTCTCCACTTGCACGACACCTTCGGACGCGCCGCCTCCTGTGCCCTCGAAGCCCTCGACCTGGGCATCCGCTGGTTCGACGGCGCGGTCGCCGGCTTGGGCGGCTGTCCATACGCATCCACACCCGGCACGCGTGCGCCCGGCAACATCTCGACCGAAGGACTCGTGCTCGCGATCCAGAACGCCGGATATCAAACCGGCGTGAACCGAGAACGCCTTGCGGAAGCCGCGCGTGTCGCGCGGTCGATCGTGGGTCGTGAGGCCTCCACGGAAAGCCCCGCACCATGATCCGCACGACCATTGATGATGGGCTGGGGCGGATCGCACTCGCGCGGCCGGATCGCCGGAACGCGCTCACTCCCGACATGCTCAATGCCCTTTCAATCGCGGCAAACGAGCTTGGGCCGGTCTGCGACGCGATCCTTATGTACGGCGAAGGGCCGGCCTTCTGCGCTGGGTTCGATCTGGACCTCTGCCGCGACGATCCCGGTGGCGCCGTGCTCGGGCGACTCCTGGAAGGACTTTGGGGCGCGGTTCGAACGTTCCAGGCCCAGCCCTGCCCGGTCATTCTGGCCGTTCACGGGGCGGCTGTCGCCGGAGGGTGCGCGCTGCTCGGAGGGGCCGACATCGTCGTCGCGGAGCGTGCCGCCAAGATCGGATACCCCGTCACGCGCCTGGGGATCTCTCCGGGCGTCAGCGCCCCATTTCTGTCGGGCCAGATCCCCTCCGGAGCCGTCCGCGAGTTGCAACTCGATCCCGGTCTGGTCACCGGCCAGCATGCCCTGGACCTCGGTTTGGTCTCAGAAGTGGTTGACGGTTCGGAGGCCGCCATCGAGCGGGCCACTCGTATCGCCCAAGATCTTCGGTCCAAACCCCGCGACGCCGCCCGAGCAACACGCCGCTGGCTGCAGGAACTCTCAGCGCTGCCCGAGGGAAGCCAGGACTCGGGGCTACGGACCTCGATGGGCTTGGTCGGGGGCGATGAGGTGGCTCGGATGCTTCCCCGGGCGTGGTCCGGCCGGGCAGGCGGGTGAAGCCTCCATTGAAGGGAAAGATTCGGGTGATGGGAACCTTGTGCAAGATCGGAGCGAAGACGCTATGATGGGTGCAGGGAACGTGGGCCGACCCCGAAAGGGGACGCGGCCCGCGTCGCAGGGGCAGGATGCTCAGCGAGCGTTGAGCGTCCGGCCGCAACAGCAGGCGGCCTCGCACGGACGGATAGACCCCGAAAAACGCGGGAGTTACTGAATTATGGCGACTGTTCGGAACGACGCGAAGCGCGGCGATGGTCAGTCTGTCGGGCGCATCACAACGGGGTTCATGGACTCACTCGAGCAGCGAACGCTGCTCTCGGGCGCGGAGGGTCTGGGCTCCCTGACGTGGTACGGCACACAGATGGACGTCAAGGACGGCTCATGGGTCGTCAGCTTCGACGAGCCCCTCGGCCAGGCGGAACTCACCGCCAGGGTTCAAGAGATCGCGACCAAGCTCAAGATCACGGCGACCGACATCCAGTCGATCGCCCGCGGGCGATACGCCTCCTTCCAGTCGGCCCAGAGCATCACCGATCTCTCGGCGACCCGCACCGCCTCGATGGTCGACGGCGTCAAGTCCATCCTCCCCGACTTCGTCGCCAAGTCGTCGCGCGTGCCCAACGACGAGTTCTTCACCTTCCAGTGGGGCCACGACAACACCGGCCAGTTCATCGGCGGCAGCGGCACCGGCGTCAACGATGCCGACGCTGACTCGACCAACGCGTGGGACATCACCATCGGGTCGCAGACCGTCATCATCGCCGTCATCGACACGGGCGTCGACATCGTCCACCCGGACCTGGCCGCCAACATCTGGCGCAACCCCGGCGAGATCGCGGGCAACGGCATCGACGACGACGGCAACGGCTTCGTCGACGACGTGACCGGCTGGGACTTCGGCGATCTCGACAACGATCCATCCGATCCGCAGGGCCACGGAACGCACGTCGCCGGAATCATCGGCGCCGTCGGCAACAACGGCATCGGCGTCGCCGGCGTCGCGTGGAACATCTCGATCCTGCCGATCAAGGCGGTCGACGAGTCCGGGTCGTTCCCCTTCTCCGCCACCCTCGGCGCGTACGACTACATCGTCACCCTGAAAGAAGCCGGCCACAACATCGTGGCCAGCAACAACAGCTACGGCGCGTACGCGCCGGCCGTCTTCGAAGAGTTCCTGCTCGATCAGAAGGAGGCGATCCAGCGAACCATCGACGCGGGCATCGTCTTCGTCGCCGCGGCCGGAAACGACGGCGCCGACATCGACGCCATCGCCGAGGAAGACCGCACGGCATTCCCCGCCGGTTACGACCTCCCGGGCATTATCTCGGTCGCCGCGACCGACAACTCCGACGGCCTGGCGGGCTTCTCGAACTTCGGCGCCCGCGAGGTCGACCTCGGCGCTCCCGGCGTTCAGATTCTCTCCACCGTCCCCGATGGCGGCTACGCCTTCTTCAGCGGGACCTCCATGGCCTCGCCCTATGTCGCCGGCGCCGTTGCGATGATCGCATCGGCCCGTCCCGGTGCCTCGCCCGTCGAGCTCCGCCAGGCGCTCATGGACTCCACCGATCCGATCCCGTCGCTCCAGGGCAAGGTGCAGTCGGGCGGCCGCCTGAACGTCTGGCGCGCCGTGCAGCTCATCAGCCGCGACGGCCCCGTCGTCACCTCCTTCGCGCCCGGCCCCGTCTTCGGCCAGCTGAGCGAAACCGGAACAGCCGTCAACACGCTCACGCTCACGTTCAACAAGCCGATCGACCCCACATTCGTCGGCGTCTCCGGCGTCTCGGTCGTCGGCGCCGGCCTCGACGACCTCTTCGGCACCGGCGATGACGTCACCGTCCCCATCGGCACCGTCGCCGTCAGCGGCACCAATCCGAACGCGGTTCTCGTCGGCCTGAATCTCGCAGGCTTCCCCAGCCAGCGCCTCCCGATCGACATCTACCGCATCGTGATCGATGATGTCGCCTTCCGCGACACCGCCGGCAACTACCTGAACGGCAACACGTCCGGCGGGTTTGATACCACGCTCAACTTCCAGGTCGTCGCCGTCAGCGGCGCGTACGAGCCCAACGACGTGCTCGTGCAGGCCGTTCCCATCACCTTCAACGCCAGCGGCGCCGCCACGCTCAGCGGCCTTCGCATCGGCGACGGGCTCCAGTCCACACGCGACGTTGACCTGTTCCGCATCGACCTGCCCCGCGGCGGCCTCATCACCGCCGAAGTCATCGCCAAGCGTCTCCCCGTCGCTTCCACCCTCGACTCCTACGTCCGCCTCTTCGACGCATTCGGCCAGCAGATCGCCGCCAACGACCAGTTCTTCGGCCAGGACTCATACCTCGACTTCTTCGTCAGCACGGGCGGCACGTACTACATCGGCGTCTCCGGATTCGGCAACGCCAACTACACGCCCACGATCGCCGGCAGCGGCGCGTTGCAGTCCACAGGCGTCTACAACCTCACCGTGACCACCGCGCTCGTCACCGACGATCGCGTCACCGTCGCCGATGAACTGGAAGCCCCGCTCCCGATCCCCGCCGTGGGCACATCCGGTGTCGCCACCAACTCCATCACCGTCCGCGACACAAGGCAGATCAAGGACGTCAACGTCCGCATCAATCTCGAGCACACCTTTGTCGGCGACCTGCAACTGATCCTCACCGCCCCGGACGGCACCGAGACCATCCTCTTCAACCGGCGCGGATCCTCCGGCGACAACCTCACCAACACGCTCTTTGACGACGAGGCCGCCAACGCGGTCTCCGCCGGCACCGCTCCGTTCACCGGCGCGTTCCGCCCGGACCAGCCGCTCAATCGCTTCGATGGAAAGTCCGCGGCCGGCGACTGGACGCTCCGGATGGTTGACACCACCGCGCTCAACAGCGGGCAGTTGCTCTCATGGTCCATCGAGTTCTCGCTGCAGAACGACGTCTTTGGCGCTCTGGAGTCCAACGACACCGTCGTTTCCGCCAAGCAGCTCACCGAGATCAATGGAACCGGCGCAGCATCCCGCGAGGCAAGCATCGGCGACGGCGGCTTCGGCGTACTCGATCGCGACATCTTCAGGTTCGTCGCCAACCAGGGCACCACGCTCAACGCCACCGTGACCTCCGGCGGCAATCTCGATACCGCCCTACGGCTCTTCGATGCCGAAGGCAACGAACTCCGCTTCGCCAGTCTGAGCGGCACCCTCAACGCCGTCATCGACGACTTCGTCTTCTCCGCGGGCGGCACCTACTACATCGCCGTCTCCGAGTCGACGAACATCGCGTACGACCCCTTCGATGTCACCAGCGGCTCCGCCGCGGTCACAACCGGCGCGTACACGCTCAATGTCACGGTCGCGCCCGGCGTCAGCGATCGCCCGGTCGTCATCCGGGGCGACTCGGTCAGCGCCGGCATCGGAGCAGACGGAACGCTCTTCGCAAGAGACCCGAACGGCAACGCCGTCGGCGTCGCCTACAACGACATCGAGTTCCTCTTCCCAAGTTCCAGTCCCGGCGTCACAAACTTCTTCGGCGCCACCGCCAACGGCTTCAACTTCCTGAACAACGGCGCCTCCGCCGCCACCAGTCTCCCAGTCGTCCTCACCGACGAGAGCGAAGTCGGTAACCGCCGCGTGACGGTCTCCGGAACGTTCCGCGGCCTCCAGGTCAACCGTTCCATCGCATTTGCAGCCGGCGACTCCTTCGCCGTCGTCGACGTCAGCTTCAAGAACACCACCTCCACCGCCGTCACAAATGTGGCGTGGATGGAGGGCATGAACCCTGCCCAGGGCCTCAACATCGGTGGCACGTCAGGAAACACCATCAACGACGTCGACACCTCCGGCAAGGTCGCTACCGCTCGCTTCACGACCAACGTCTTCGAAGACGGTCTGACCATCGCGCTGGCCGCGCCGGATGCGGACACTCGGGCAACGGCCTCGTTCCTCAACCCCGGCACCACCGTCCGCGACCCGCTGCAGCTCATCTCCTTCGGCGTCAACGATCCCAACGGGCTCACCGCCGATCAGACGATGACCATGGCCTTCAACGTCGGCACCGTCGCCGCCGGCGCGTCCGAGTCCGTCCGCTACTTCATCTTCTTCGGTGACACTCCCGCCGACGTTGACGCGCAGCTCGCGCTGCTCAACAACGGCACCGGAACCGGCCACCTGACCGCCGACTCGGCCCAGCCCGCCACCGAGATTCTGTCCGACGGCTCGTCCGTTCCCACACTCCCCTACCGCGTCTACTACCCCGAGGGCTTTGCCAACAGCAAGACCTACACCGCCATCCCCGTCATGAATCCCAACGACGAGCCGACGCGCGTCGTCATCATCGCTCGGTACGCCAGCGGCGAGCGCGACCAGATCATCAAGGACGTCGTCATCGACGGCAACGCCCGAGGCGGCGCCACCCTCGTCACCCCGACCCTCTTCGCCAACGACGGGCTCCTTGTCCGAAAGAACACGCCGTACGCCATCGAGATCCGCTCCGAACGCCCCGTCGCGGCCCAGTTCAGCCACTACGACGAGTTCATTCTGGAAGATCGCCGCGCCGCCATCGGCGAGTCGTTCACCAATCGCTCCGATACCACCTGGACCTTCGGACAGGTCGAGAAGAGTTCGGGCGTGGCCGAGGCCCTCGTGTACTACAACACGACCGGCGAAACCATCAAGGTCACCAGCACGTTCTATCCCACCGGCGGCGGCACTCCGATCCAAGTCGTGCAGGAAATCGAGGGGTACCGCCGCGGCGGCCTGAACATCCGCAACAACGCCGCGATCCCCGCGGGCAGCTACGGGGTTGCCGTGTCGACCGACGCCCCGATCATCGCGTCGCTCTCGCACTATGGCCTGCAGGACGGCAGCGCCTACGGCATGGTCGGCACGCCCGGCGCGGGCACCGCCATCGGCGCGGTTCCCGAGGGCCAGCTCGGCCTCAACAGTGTCGGTGAGGTCATCGGCGTTCTCAACGCGACCAACACCCCCGCGTCCATCATCTTCTCCTTCCTCTACCAGGACGGCTCGGCCTATCGCACCACGCTCAACGTGCCGGCCCAGCAGCACGCCACGCTGGACGTCGCGACACTCCCGAACTTTGCCCTCGGCACGCCATACTCCGTGCTGTATGAGTCCAACGTCGCCGTCTCCATGAGTCTTCCGACCCAGGCCTTCAACGACGGCCTCGCGACCAGTTTCAGCTCCACGGCGTTCACGTACTGGGGTTTCGGTGAGGGCTATCGCCCGAAGACCGACGGGATCGTCTCGGAGTACCTGCGACTGTTCAACCCCACGACCGACGACATCGTCGTCGAGATCACGCTGCAGTTCGGCGGGTCCAGCCCCGGCGTTGAGACGTTCCGCCGAGTCGTTTCCCCCCGCCGCGTCGCCGAGTTCAACATCCACGACTTCGTGCTCGGCGACCGTCGCAACACCCCGCAGTACTACGGCATCACCGTCAAGGCTGCCTCGCCCATCGTCGCGTACATGGGCCGCTACGACCGATTCTTCCCCGGCGGCTTCGGCACCCTCGGCACGCCCCTGGGCACCAGCCAGCCCGTCGTCTGACACCGGGTCCCATCCTTCCGTGCTTCCGCGGCCGATCCCATAAGGGGTCGGCCGCTTTGTTTCATGGATTGCGGACTGCTATAAACGGAGCATGCCGATCCCTCTCTCGACCATTTGCTACGACGGCCGGATCGCGACCCTGTCGCTCGATCGGCCCGATGCGCGCAACGCCCTCTCCCTGGACCTCTTGGAATCGCTCGATCGCTCGCTCGCGGAGGTCGAGTCCCGCAGCGGCGATCTATCTGCACTGGTCCTCACCGGATCGGGTCGCGCCTTCTGCGCCGGAATGGACCTCAAGGCTGTGCTCGGTGACAACGCCCTTGCCCTTGAGCTGCTCACGCGCCTCGGCCTGCTGACGCTCCGCCTTCGCAAGCTGCCAATCGTCTCCATCGCCCGCGTCAACGGCGCCGCCATCGGCGGCGGCTGCGGATTGGCGTGCGTCTGCGACATCGCCCTCACGCACGCGGACTCCAAGATGGGGTTCCCCGAGGTCGACCTCGGCGTCTGCCCGGCCGTCGTCGCACCATGGCTCGTTCGAAAGATCGGACCCGGTCCCGCGCGACGCGTGCTCCTTCTCGGCGGCATCATGTCGGGCGCCGAGGCTGCACAGATCGGCATCGCCAATCGCGCCGTCGCCACGCTCGCGGACCTGGATGTGGCAGTCGCCGAGACAGCCGCACGGATCGCCTCAGGCGGACCGCTCGCGATCGCCGCGACAAAGTCGCTCCTCAACGAACTCGACGGCTCGCTGAACGAGGAACTCATCCGCCGGGCGGCCGAGCTCTCCGCAGCCGTCCTCGCGACCGACGATGCCCAGCAACGCTTGCGACAACGGCTCGGTTCCTGAAGCCGATCTCGCATGACGCGAGGCTCAATGGAAGGGAATCCAGCCGGCTTCGGGCGTAAACTGCTTGGATGCCACACGGAATGCCCCCACTCCCGATCCGGCGGCACGCGGATGGCCCATGCCCCGGTGCGATCAGCGTCGTACTCGAACAACCCGGCAAGCCGGTCGTCGTCCTCGATCTTGAGCTCATCCAGCGGGTTGAGACAACACTTCGGATCGTGCCTCGCGATGCCACCGGGCTTATCTTGGAATCGGCCAGTGAGCGAGCGTTCGTTGCAGGCGCGGACCTCAAGTCAATCCGCGAACTCTCGGACGATCAGCTTGAACGCTATCTGGCCTACGGGTCCAAAGTCTTCGGAATGATCAGCCAGTTGCCGTTTCCAACGGTCGCCGCGATTAATGGCGCTGCCCTCGGCGGAGGCCTCGAGATCGCCATGCACTGCGACGCACTCGTCGCCTGCAAGCCGCCGGTGCGTGACGGCCAGCCCGGCAAGCCCTATCCAATCGGCCTGCCCGAATCCGGCCTGTCAATCTGCCCCGGATGGGGTGGTGCCAGCCTGCTCCCCGCACTCATGGATCCTGCGGAAGCGATCCGGCGCACGGCGAGCGGCAAACCGCTGACGTTCGATGAGGCCGTCGAGCATCGCCTCTTCGCGGACGTCGCCGACGATCGGCGCGACCTTGAAGAGACCTGCCTGGAATGGCTCGCGAGAAATCGCAGCGCAACGCCGCAGCGTGACGGCCAACCCCTTCGCTGGGCGGGCCGGCCCGCAACCAGAGCGAACGTGCTCGCGGCTCTGGACTCGGTCCGTCCCGATCTGCCGGACACCGCATCGGCTCGAGCCGTTGCCGCGGCCGTGGACGCCGGTCTGTCAGGTGGATGGCAGGCGGCTCTCACATCCGAGCAGCGCTCGCTCATTCACCTCCGCCAGACCCCGGACGCAATCAGAGCGATTGACGCGTTCTTTGCCAAATCCGGCGGGAGCAAGGCCTAAGGTTGAAGATCGACTCGTGACTCTCGGCAGCCCGCCGGTTCAGGCGGGCCGCCCCCCTCTCCCGGCTCAACGATTCGTGCGATGTGCGGAGCAAATCGACATGGCTGACCTGAAGCAGATGAAGGGCATCTCCGAGGCGGACCGCAAGCTGCTGGAGCAGGCCGAAGAATGGCTTGGCGCAGAGCCCACCAACATGGGCCCCGTGAAGAACATCTTCTGGGGCAACGTGAAGGAAAGCGCCTACTTCCCCTATCCGCAGCAGGAATCCCGCGAGCAAGCCGAGTGCGACCAGCTTCTGGCCCGCCTTGATGATTACCTCCGCGACGAGCATCCCTCCATCGCGATCGATCAGGAACAGGAGATCCCCCGCTGGGTCATCGACCGCCTCTTTGAGATCGGCGTGCTCGGCATGACCATTCCCAAGGAGTTCGGCGGCCTCGGACTCGGCATCACCTCCTATAACAGAGTGCTTGAGCGCCTGGGCATGTACTGCGGCTCAACCGCCGTCATGGTCTCCGCCCACCAGTCAATCGGCTGCAAGGCCGTCATGCTCTACGGAACCGAGGAGCAGAAGAAGAACTGGCTCCCCCACCTCGCCAAAGACTGGCTCAGCGCCTTCTGCCTCTCCGAGCCCAACGTCGGCTGCGACGCAGGCGGCTGCGAAACCACCTTCACAAAGGCCGAGAACGGCGACTACATCATCAACGGCGAAAAGAAGTGGGCCACCTCCGGCGCCATCTCCGGGCTCTTCACCGTCATGGCTCGCGAGAGCCGCCCGGACGGCAAGGGAAAGATCTCCGCCATCGTCTGCCATCCGTGGATCGAAGGCGTCGACATCTTCCAGAAGAACCGCTCCAAGTGCGGCATCCGCGGCACTTGGCAGGCACGCATCAAGTTCACCAACGTGCGCATCCCCGCGAGCCACCTCCTCGGACAGGAAGGCCGCGGCCTCCAGATCGCGCTCTCATGCCTCAACTACGGCCGGTGCACGCTCTCCGCCGGCATGCTCGGCGGAGCCCGTCGCTGCCGCGATCAGGCCACCAAGTGGTCGCAGACCCGCTTCCAGTTCGGTGCCCCGCTCGCGGACAAGGAACTCGTCCGCCAGCGCATCGCGCGAATGGCCGCGTACGACTACGCGATGGACGCCGTGCTCTACTTCACAACCGGCATGCTCGATCGCCACGACGAGGACATCCAGGTTGAGACCGCGCTCTGCAAGGTCTTCTGCTCCGAGTACGGCTGGCGCGTCGTCAACGACGCCCTGCAGATCATGGGCGGCGAGTCCTACATGACCGAGAACGAGGTC
>CAZPPG010000065.1:0-18143 GCA_964588385.1 uncultured Phycisphaeraceae bacterium | reverse complement strand
TCGCCGCGCTCCAGTCGAGTTTTTCCAGACGAGATAGGAGCGAGTCCCCGAGCCTTACCCGTCTGAGACGCTCTCGGTTTAGGTGGAATGGGCCTCAGGTCATTGGCCTTGGAGCGTCATGATCGCACGAGTCGTAGGTTCAAAGCGATGGTACCTACGCTCCTAGACCACAGGGGCCGCAGACTCATCGAAACCTTATGGGCTCGCTGTGCAAGCGGCATTCCGGATGCTTCGCCCACGCTGCAATGAGGGCGTGCACTTCTGAGCGTCAGCACTCCCAGATCCCTCAAGCCTCCAGTGCACCGTTGGCCCGTAGGCAGTCGAGTTTGGCGGCCATTATGACGGCGAGGTCGTTCGCAGCTCCAAAGACGCATCCCGTCAAGTCGAGCTTGTTGGTCTCCGGAATCAATCGGTAGAGAGCACTGCCACTGACCCCGCCCGACGGACCGAACGGTTTAAGTCCCTCTTTGAACTGCTCAATTATTTTGTCATCACTCGTGAATTCGAGCCGAAGTGCTCGGTCGCTCACTCCGACAACGACGGGCGCCAGGAGAGAGGCGACCACCCTAAGCTCCATCCCGTGTGCACTGCGATGCATGCCTGGGAATCCGACAAACACGACATTGTCACCCTCGGCAGCCGCCTCAATGGGCCAGGTCTTTGGCTCGTAAAAGGCTTTGCCTATCGTCGCGGCCTCCGCCGGGTTGTCACACGCTAAGATCGCGAGGTCACGACCACTATCAATGGCAATCAATGGAGCATGGGTGATCGCGATTGGCTCCCCTTGGCCGATCAGCACAAGTTCCAGGTCCGGAGCCGCTGCACGTTTCTCCAAGAAGGTGGTCCAGACATGCGCACTTGTCAGTAGCAAGTGCTTCTCGGGCGTGCGCACGAATGACACAGTCCCATTCATGATGATATCATCAGGCTTAGACTGCCGGTTCGGGATGAACGCCGCCATCGAAACGTGCTTGGCCAAAGAAGACATCAGGGACTGCAGTTGGTGTCGCTCCTCGCCTGAAAGCTGTCCCATTGCCGATCCTTTGCTGGCGATTTACGTCCGCAGATAACGCAATGGAGCGGATTTGTCGTTCCGTCGTGCTTGATCGTCTCGTTGCAGCAGGAGAATGTCACCGTAGGCATCGGAGAGTCCGACTCCGTCGGAGCCCGGGGCGTTGTACGATTCGTGATCTTGGCGTCGAACTTGATCAGGCTCGGTCGGCTGTTGAGGCTCCGGAGGTCGCGAGCGAATTTGTCGAGCATGGGCTCGACCACTCTCTTGCTCATCACCTCCGTGAGATAGTCGGCCTGCTCTGTAGTCCACCAGCAATCTTTGCCGGCGTACGCACAGTACGGACAGTGGCCGAGCGTCTTTCCCGTGCCCTGCTCGAATCGAACCTTGAATCGGCGAGAGCAATGCGGGCATTCCTGGCTCACAAAGCCGTCGCCATCGGTCGGGATGGAAACGCTGATTGTGCTCATCAACCGCCCCTCCCAGACTTGTTCTTGGAACGGTCCACGAGCCGGTACGTGGCTCCACCGGCCTGAGTGGGCGGTAAGGGCTCTCCCTTTGTGACCGTAACCTCGTGGCCCTTCCCACCGCGCGGACCAACCTGCTGATACTGCCCAGAAGCGGGCGCCTTCTGGCCGGGTTTGAACGAGCGCTTACTGGCCATGAGAGTATCTCCCATTTGGGCGTTTCGGTATGTCCGGACGCCCGGGTTTTGTGACTGCGACTGCTGTGCTCATCCCGCGATAGCCATGGGGTATTCCACGGCGGCCTCCACGAGCCGCCTGATCGACCGCATGTTGTCCCGCAGAACCTCCAAGCGGAGATCGTTCAGTTCTTTGGTGAGTGCGGAGAGTTGTGCGAGCGTGGCCCCCGGCCCGGCACCGAAGACCGGTCGATGGCCGTCTGGCACGATGATCGTGGTCCGAAGCGCCGAATCGTTTCCGAGACGCTCGCAGTACGCGAAACAAGCCTCGAGAAGCGCGAGCTCTCGGGGTGCCTGCACTGTTAGTTCGTGCTCGGGGATGTTGTAGGCGATGCCGACAATGTTGTAGCTCGACATTTCGACGCGGCCGTCCGAGTCGTACATCAACGTCTTCATCAGGCGAGCAGCCTTACGGAGACCGCCCCGGGTCCGCTGGTCGCGCTCCTCGATCCGACGTTTGTGCAGGAACGGCGTGTTGGCGATGAACTCGCCGGAGTCCTTGTTGAACACCTTGACGCCGCGGAACACCCTGTCGCCGGTGCGGGCATACTCGTTCGTGTCGTACCAACTTGCCGGCACGATGTCGACCTGTCGGGTGAGACTCGCACCGGACATGCAAATGGCGGTCGAACCGGAGGCGTCCACGCTCGCTTCCGGGAAAGCGGAGTGCATCGCGCCGGTCGCGTCGCTCCGGAGCCTCCGGATATCATCCGCTGGCACCCCCTTATAGGGATACTGCGGCACCTGGGGGGGCTCCAGCCAATGCCAGCCTTTGTAGATGAGCAGGAGGTCGATGTCACTTCGGGCTCTGATGTGCGTGTCGGTCGTCGTGGACCCCTGGTACTCAAATTCGCAGTCCTGGCTCAGTCGTTGCTGCAGTTGGCTCTTGACTCGGTCGCCCTGCACAAATGTGTTTTTGGTGTACTCCGGGTCGATGGGCTGCATGGCTCCGATGGTGTAGCGCACTGACTCGGAGTCTTTGATGCGGCGGTACACCTCGTTGGCCATCGAGGCTTTGACCATGATGGACGGGTCGAGCCGGCGTTGCTCGAGGCGTTCAAGGCGTGACATTGGCTGCTCCATTCTTCTTCAATCGCATCGTCCCGAAGGTAAGTCGGCCCTGACCGGTGAAGTACTCGCCGGAAGCCGATGCGGTGTCATTCGCAAAGAGCAAGTCGCACTGGCCTGAGTGCCGCTGCAGCTCAGGCTCCGCTACCCCGGGCCGATTGTCGTAGTGGTAGATCAGGCGGTACCCGCTGCCCGACTCTTGGTAGAGCGAGGCGCCGACGCTTCGGGACGACGACTGGTGGGTTTGCAGAACCACCACCATTCGTGACCACGATTGCCGGATCGTGATGGTCCCAGTCCAAGAGAGATCTTGAGATGCCCCGTTCTTGAGGATGGTCTTGCCCTGGCACTCCCAGCTGCCGTTCAGGTCGGGAACGAGCAAGATCGCCCTCGCGACTTTCCAGCGCCACAGGAACCGGTCAAACGCAAAGTACAGCACGCCGAAGCATGACAGGGCGGACACACCACCGATCGTCCACCCCCAGTTGTCGTGAATCTGCTTTGTCACGACACCGATGCCGACGGACACCGCGCTGGAGATCAGCGCGAGCAGTGCGATGAGCTTGGGATTCGCGGGACTGTTGGTAGAGTACGGATGCATGGTGAGCAGGATGTCCTAGCGGTGAGGACGCTCTCGCGAGACGATTGCGCTGAGTGCCGTGACACAGAGCGCCACCCAGAAGAGCCATGTGAAACGAGCGGCGATTGCCTGAATGAGACTCACAGCAACCGAAATCACGTCGAGAGCGTGCAGGTGAGCCATCACGGGAACCCCAGTCGAACAGCGGCGGTGACGAACGCGAGAGTATGGCCACGCACCCACAAGATGTCAATGTAGTCGACGTACCACAAAAAGGTCAACCAGAATGACATTTTGGTTTGTGACATTGACACCGAACGGATTTCTGCTACCCTTGAGCCGGCATGGCAAGCCGGGGAAACGATGCGGACCTCGCCATGTACCGTGAGGTCGGCGCGCGGATCCGGAAGGCCCGTGCCGGCAGAAAGCAGCAGCAGCTCGCCATCGCGGTTGGGTTGACGCGGACGTCGATCACAAACATCGAGCAGGGGCGCCAGAAGATCTTGCTGCACACTTTCTTGGCGATCGCGGCGGCACTCGGAGTGCCTCCAGCCCAACTCCTTCCGGACGGTGTGCTGGATGGGACTAAGCGGCCTGGACCACTCACGTCCGGGCTGGACGCAGAAACGAAGAGATTCGTGGAGGAGGTGGTCGCGAAGGCCGTTTCTACGCGAGGCTCAGGAAGGAAGCGCTAAGTGGCTGTCAGGCGGCAACACATCCGGCGGTTGGCCAGCCAGCTCGTCCAGCAGCATGGCGTTGACGTGCCTCCGGTGCCGGTCCGCAAGATCGCGGCGGCGGCTGGGGTTCGTGTCGTGAGTGCGGCCGCCGAAACCGGCGTTTCGGGTTTTCTGCTCCGCCGTCCACAGGCGGAGGGCCTAGTCATCGGGGTGAACTCAGGAGATGGGGCATCTCGGCAGAGGTTTACCATCGCTCACGAACTGGGTCACTTTTTCCTCCACGCTGGCGAAGAACTTCACGTGGACCGCACGGCGACTATTTATCACCGTAGTCCTCGTTCATCTGAGGGCGTCGATGAGGGAGAAATCGAGGCGAACCTGTTTGCTGCAGAGCTCCTGATGCCGCAAGAGTTCATTGAGAAAGACCTGGCGTCGCGCGGGTACGTAGATCTCGCGGATGAAAAGCAAGTCTGGCGACTGGCCAAGCGCTACGGAGTGAGTACCCAAGCGATGTCCATTCGGCTCACGTATCTCGGATGGCTCAGCGCTTGAAGCACTCCGGACCGCGGCTCGGTGGAAGCCCGTTTTGTAGTCCTTGCGCTCACAGCGTTGGCGTCGTCGAGGTGCATAAGCGGCTGGTGCGTGTTCTCCAGTTTCTGCGCCTCGATGTGCGCGGCGGATGATGGACGGCCAAGCGGGTTTTCTGTAGACGCGTAGGCCCTGCGCTCCGCGAAATCCGTCAGCCTGCGTACGAATAATCCGCTCAATGGAACCCACCAACCTTCCCTGTACCCTCCCCCCGTTCGATGCCGATCAGCCGTTGAATGCGCCCGAGCAGGATCTGCTCGACCGCGCGGCGTTTGCGACGGGCATTGCGCGGCGCATCGCGGCCCTGCCTCGCCGCGAGTGCTATGTGATCGGGCTCCACGGCCGATGGGGCGAGGGCAAGACCAGTGTGCTCCGGCTTGTCGATGCCGCGCTAAGGGACATGCCGGACACAGTGTCGGTTTGGTACAACCCTTGGCGTTACGCGACCGAGGAAGCGATGCTGCACGGCTTTTTTCGGACAATCGCTTCGTGCGCCGACGTCAGGGTCCGCTCGCTTCTTGAAGCACTCTCCCCGGCGATTTCAATCGCGGGCAAGATAGGAGGCCGTTGGTACGGCTGGATCGAGGACTTGACGTCTCTTGTCGTAGCGAAAGGGGAGCGCACCGTTGAAGCGATCCACCAGTCGCTCTGCGAGCGGCTGGAGAAGTCAAAGAAAAGAACCGTGGTCCTAGTGGACGACATCGATCGTCTCGAAGACCACGAAGTCCTGATGCTGCTGAGAATAATCAAGGCGTGTGCCGACTTGCCGAACGTGGTGTACCTCCTGGCCTTCGATCGGGAACAGGTCGCCGCTTCATTGTCCAGGCAAGGCCTCGATGGCACGGTCGATGCGGGCCGTCGTTACCTAGAGAAAATCATTCAGATCCCTCTTTCGCTCCCCTCCGCTGACCCGGCGGTCCTCGCTCGCATTTGCAAACACCGCATCTCCGACATTCTTGATCGGGCGGGGGTTCGTCTAAACGAAGAGGACTCGTCCGAATGGGAGCGTTGCTTCTCCGGCGGCATTGGAGTTCGGCTCCAAACGCCCAGACACATCCAGCAGTATGTGAACGCCGTCAACTTCGCAGTTCCGATGCTCCAGGGCGAGGTCCACGTTGTGGACCTGCTTCTGGTCGAAGCCCTCCGAGTGTTCTACCCGGCCGCATACGAGGTCGTGGGACAACGTCTCGACGAATTTGTCGCACAGGCGCCTCGCTTTGCCCACCTCTGGACCACGAGATCAGAGAAGCCCGAAGCATTGGCCGCAGTGAAAGCGGGCATGGACGCGAGATCCATCGCCGGGCTCGATGCGCTCATCGGGCAGTTGTTCCCGCTCTATGACGTGAACCGACAGGGTGTGTCTATCTCTGTGAGCTACGAGCCAAACTGGGCGCGCCAGCGGCGCGTGTGCTCGCCGGCGTATGCGCGTCGGTATTTCTCGTACGCCGTATCTCGGGCGGACGTTTCCGATCGAGCCATCACCGCCATCATCGAGGAGGCCAATCTCTCCGATTCGCCTCGTCTCCTGACGCTCTTGGAGGCTGAGACCGATGCAGAGAAGATGCCGATCTTGATCGAAAAGCTCGTTCTGCAAATGGAAGGACTAGACGACGCGACGGGCGCGAAGCGGGTGGCGAAAGCTCTCGCCACGCTCAGCCGACTTGTCTCACCGCCCTTCTCGCTTCGGCAAGGACTACACCCGGGGATTCGCGCGGCGCAGCTGGCGGCTGATCTCTGTGCAAGACTGCCCGAAGGAGTTGATCGTCTAGCTGGAGTGCGGCAGGTGTTGGGAGCCGCGAGCACGATGTGGTTTGCGGGCGCCTTCATGCTTTCGATAGATCCACCAACCAAGGTGCGTCGGCGAGTTGGACATCCGAACGTTCTCACAGAGGATCAACTTGCCGATGTCCGCAACGACTTCTCCACAAGGGTCGGCGCATTCTGGCTGGAGGGGGAATCACCCTTCGACCTATCCTCGCGCTGGCGGTTCGAGATTCTCGCGCCGTGGGCCCGAGCGGCCGGTCGCCAGCCCGTCTGGGATCGGTTTATCAGCGGCATCAGAATGAACGGTGGCATCGCACTACGCATCGTGAGGTGCCTGACCATCACCGATCCGTCGGCCGCTGGCTGCGGTGGAGAATACCAAGAGATGGGACCCGCCCATCTCGAAGAACTCAACTCGATGGTCGATGTCGATGCCCTCTACCAGCTGCTTCTCGACACCTGGATCTCGGCAGAGCGTCGCAAGCCACCCGGCGAGTGGCGATCTCTCAATCCCGACGATCGGTTATTCGCCGAATTCTGGTGGGCCTACCGCCTTTGGAAGCCGGAGACTCTCGTCACGGAGCCGCCTGCGGCCGACTCCGCGGCCCCCCGTCCGAACGGTTCCATCAGCGCGTCCACACCACCGTCGATTGAGTCCCTCCTAGAAGCGAAACCCGGCTAGCAATTACCGTTCTCGCCTCACCGAGGCTATGGCAGCTCAGGGCCTCAAGGAGGCGTTGTATCACTACGTGCGCTCATAGGCCTGATCCCTTATGGTGCTCCAGAGCTCGACTTTGCGGCCGAAGGCCATTGCCGCATGAGCTGGGCTTGTGGACGGCAGATATGCTACCTTAAGTCTATCACTGAGCGACGGTGGGAACTGGTTGTATCGGGCGAACAGCTTCGCTGCCGTTTGACCATTCAGGAAAATTGCTCTTAGATGTGGCAGTTGTTCAATTAGCATAGCAATCCTATTTGGTACGATCGATTCTGTTTGAATACTGGCGTCCATGCTCCCGGGCCGAGCACAGGCGCCAACAACATCCCATAGACCTATTCGCTTCTCTAACAGCGCTTGAAGCCTGCGCTTGTAATTCAATGTGGGCTTCACGTCGAATAAGTGTTCCATGATGCGCCAGAACTGGTTTCTCGGATGAGCGTAGTATTCGCCAGTCGCCAACGAAATGGCCCCCGGATACGATCCGAGAATAAGCACGGCGGTTTGGGTATTCACTATAGGGCTTAATCCAGAATTTGCAGTCATGAATTGATCAATGCGTTTGACAGTAATAAACCTATCCCCCGCGCGCCTCGATTAGTGTTGTTACGCACGCCACACGATCCTCAATTGATCCGATGGGCACTTCGACGATATCGTAACCGAGCTCGCGGTATACTTCAACGATGAGCTCGCCAATTCGCACGGCTTGAGCAAAGGTCTGTGGCCGCTCCGGTCGATTCTCGTAAATCTCTTTCCACGGAGGGAGGCAGAACACCGTTGGGTTATACCGAAACTCACGACTTGCAGCAGCAAACCGCGGAGGCACGTCGTAACCGTCAGAGCGGAAGAATGCCACAGTTTCCGGTATGCCACGATCGCATACGCACGGTCTGTCGACCGGGGCCTTGACAAACGCCTCAATTCTTCTTTCGAGAAGCAATTCTTCGAAGCGAGGCCTATTGGTCCATGGCAGCACAGCATCGTCGCCGCAGGCAAGCTGTTCTTGAACCAACGAGCGGGCAATCTCAGGAATCAATGCGTATTGTGTTGCCTTGATAAGTGCATCGAGCAATGTTGTTTTTCCAGCGCCCACCGTGCCCGTGATGACGTAGCAATTAGGCTTGTACATTGTGTCGCCCCCGACCGCGTGACGTATCGACAGCCTTGTAGAAGACATGAAACTCATTGGAATCGGACCGCAAGAGCTTGAGATACCGAATGGCCAGCGTCAAATCGGTGAAGAGGCGACGTGCCAATGGTGGGAGCATCGGAAATACCCAATCGTTCTCATCACACAGTATTATGGGAACACGGCATCCGAACGCCATACCAAGTTCGATGCACAGACCAAATGGATCGACATGGTAGTTGCCGCGCGGGTTATACCCAAAGACCATGTCCGCCGCCCCCGCGCCTTTGCGCAGGTCATCGAGAGTGAAGGTAACGGACGCGAGCTGTTCAGAGTCAAAGCGCGGATCGAAGTAGAAATGATACGGCGCTTCGTGCTTGACACGGTCCCTCCAGTCAGGCCACCTTCCGTTCTTTGAGAATGGGCCCGCGAGGTAAATCCGTATGGCTGATGTCGCTACTTTGCGAGACCGCGGGTTCTTTGCCTTCGGCATCCGCTTGCCCATCCGTACCCCTTCCTGCTGTCCAGAACGGGGGAAGCATAGGCCGTATTGCGGGGACCGAGGAATTCCGATCTGGCGCGATGGGGCCGCGTCCAGTGGAATTGCTCCTTTCGAGATTTCGGAGATGCCTCATCGGTAGCACGTGCAGTTCCTCACGCAGGCCTCAGCTGTCACTTGGAGGGACGAGCCGGCTGACAGCTCGAACTAGGGCGTTGCTCGCGGCCCTAGACGAGTGCGACAATTCCAGAGGTCGGATGGTCGCCCCGGTGTTGAGCCGGGTCCGGTCTGCCTAGGGCAAGGAGGCCCGCGATGGTTCCGCAGGAAGCCCCGGACATACCCGGCTATCCCCAAGCCCGGGTGCACAATGCCCGCCGGAACGCGCGAGGGCGGGCCTCCGAACCGAGCCGGCGGCAGGCCGCGATGTACGTCCGCATGTCCACCGACCACCAGCAGTACTCGACTGTCAACCAGAAAGGCGCGCTGCAGCTACGCCCCCGTCGTTGACGAACGGCTCCGCGCAGTACTCGACGCGGATGCCGGCACGCCGATGTCCTCGGTCATCAGGGGCTCACGCGCCTGATGACCGCCGAATACAGCCGCGAGCTCTCCGACAAGGTCTTCGCCGGTAAGTGCCGTCTGATCCGCATGGGGTTCAGTTCGGGCGCCGTGCCGGGCTACGGGCTGCGTGCATTGAGCCTTGACAGATGCGCATTCCTCGCGCTCCACCGCGATCGAGCTCCCGGTGGTCCTTGGACAACCGGCCGCACCACACGGCCCGGATTGGGGGGTACCCGCGCCGGATGCCCGGTGGACAGGAACAGGAGAAAAACTTGCCCCGGGACTGTTTTCTTCGTCACAGCGCCATCGCGACTCCCGTTCTTTGGGTGCCTGCGGCACGCCGCCGCATGGAATAAGGAGCCCGCCATGGTTCGCCGCTCAACTTTGGCCATCGCGTTCGTACTCGGTTCGCTCTCCGTCACGCACGTCTCAGTTGGAGCTCTCTCCTCAGGCCCGGACGAGCCTTCTTCGACGAAGATCCCGCTCGACATCCGCCAGCACTTCCCCGAATGCGCCAGAGAGACTGCCTACGGCCTGTTTGGCTTCTGCAACTTTCCGGACGACCCGGACATGAGCTTGGTGACCCAGGTGACCGTCAGAGTGGCGGTCAAGGACGCGGCCATCTCCCGGATTCTGGAGGCAGAAAAGGACGACAAAGGCCGATGGACGATGCGCGTCGAGCACAGCTTTGGCATTGTCGGGATGGGGGGAAGGATTCGCCTCTACGGCTACCTCAGCATCGGCGGAAACCGCCCATGGCAGTTCCGGTTTGAGAAGTTCGGGGACATGGACGACACCTTGAAGGCCATCTTGCAACCCCTCGTGAACTTGAACGACACCTTGGTCATTGAGTCGCCCGGAGCGTGGAAACTACTCGATCCCAAGCCGTCAAACGCTCCTCAGGGCGTGCAGAACGCTCCAGTGGGTCACGTGCGGTCCGAGGTCGGGATCATCACCGGAGTTGCCGCACCTGCGTCGCAGCTGAAGTGGAGCAGCATCAAGGCTGACGTGGATGCATTTTCGAATCCCAGCCAGCCCAATAGCCCCGAATGGCAATCGTGCACTTTGGCACCGGGCACGCTCGTCTTTCTTCGACTGAACTTCGACCAATCGAACGAGTGCGGATACGTGATCGTGCATCGGGATGGGCGCGGCAACGTGAAGTGGACGACCCATTCGGACGACGACTCGTGGCACCCGCTCCGACAGGGCCAGTCCTTCACGCAGTGGTTCCGCTCGCAGGGGTCAAAGCGGTCGATCGCTTTCGCCCTTCCGGACTCACCCGGCACGACGAACACCCTTCGGTTCAAGATGCCCGCGCCTGGCCAGTAAGGGTGGTTACACTGGGCGTTCGTATGCATCCTTCCACATCCACAAGCACGAATCTCGATGGCGCAAGTCGCGTTCGAGCCGCATGGGCCAGTAAGGGTGGGCCACCGGACCTTCGCCAATGCGTGTCAGGCTCGATCCCGGATGACACCGCACTCGCCAGCGTCCTTGCCGCGGACGCTGGCGAGCGTCATTTGCACGGACTTCAGGTCACACTCGAAACGTACTAGAAGCAAATCCAGAATCTGTGGCCAGGGTCTCTCTCGGCCCAGGCCGCCTTGATTCATGAAGCATCATCCCTCTTGGGCTCGACGTCACCGGAGGCGGCTCGGCAGCAACTCCTTCTTCGTTACGGCGATGCGTTTGCTGGGGATGTGGACTTAGCGCTCGAACTCCACGCCGATTTCGCGCCCATCCTGCAAGTCAATCGGAGAGCGTTCTCCCCGGGTCAGCGCCTGGAGAACTACGTGCTCGACGTCACACTGGGGGAGGGATCGTACGGCCAAGTGTGGAAAGCATGGGATACTGCCTTTGAGCGGTTCGTGGCGTTGAAGCTTCTCGGGCCAGGCGACGATCCAGACGAGCGGTTCATCGCTCTGGTCGAGGAAGCCCGTGCCGCCGCGGGCATCCGGCATCCCAACGTGGTCGACGTCCGGCGGGTAGGAAAACTGGATCAAGGCTGGATGTTCTTAGAACTGGAACTCTGCGCCGACGCAACGCCGACTCCGCTCGACCCCGCGGCGGTATCAGTGGGGAAGCCGCTCTCTGCAATCGGTGGCGAGAATGGTCGGCCCACGCTCTCACATCGAGAAGCGGCGCGAATCGTCGCACAGGCTGCACGTGGTGTGGCCGCCGCGCATGCTCGGGGGGTCATTCATCGGGACCTCAAACCAGGGAACATACTGATTTCTCCATTGGGTCGAGTGTTGGTCGCTGACTTTGGACTGGCGGCCCCAGCCCTGCTCCAGGATCGTCAGTCTGGAGGACCGGTTGCTCCAAAGAGATCCACCCGCAACTTGGTCTATGGAGCGCCCTCGTACATGGCGCCCGAGCATGCGCGGGGAGAGCCGGCGCTTCCCGTGTCCGACGTGTACGGTCTTGGTGCCACGCTCTTCTTTCTCTTGGCCGCAAGACACCCATACGAGCGTGTCGAAGGCGCGCACGACGAGGGCGAATCAAAGCAGTACTGCGAAGAGGTGATCCGGCGGGTCGCCGATGCAGGGTCACGGCCCTTGCCTTTGCCGTCAAACGTGCCTCGCCAACTGGTCCGCATCTGTCAAAGGGCAATGGCGAAGGAATCGGCGGACAGGTACCAATCCGCTGCCGAGCTGGCTGCCGATCTAGAAGCGTGGGTTGCCTTCCGTGTTCCCCCATCCGTGGGCCCAGCGGGTACGACCGAAGCGCTCGCGCTCTGGGTACGGCGCAATCTCCTGATATCCGTCGTGGCGCTAACCGCGGTGAGCAGCGTGGCCGGCATCACGCTGTGGTACATCCATGGCATCAGTATTCAGCGTGCGCGGCAATCCCGCGTTGTCGAGTTCTTGAAAGAGTTTGTCTTGCGCGCCCGTGCAGACCTGGGAGATGGGCTCCCGTTGCACAAGGACGTCGTCGCAAGTGCGGCCGGTTCTGTTCCAGATCGCTTCGGAGATGATCCGGTGTTAGCGGGCGATCTGTTGGAATGGATGGGCACGAACCAGCTGGAATACCGAGACCCTGAAGCGATGGACCTGCTTGAGCAAAGCGCGTCCATTCGCAGGACCACACTCGGTGCCGATCACCTGGAGACCATCGACACCGATCTGCTGCGCGCCATCGCCATGCGTACGTTCGGACGACGTGCCGAGGCAAAGGCGGTGCTTGCGGACTGCCTGGCTCGTCGATCGCGTGTCGCCGGCCAGTGGGACGAGAATACGTTTATCATTCGCATAAACCTGCACGCTGTGGACATGGAGGAATGCCTTGTTAGCGGCACTTATGAGCCACTACGTGCTATGCTTCCTGCAATGCTCTCGATAAGCGATGAACTCGCGCAGCACCTTGGTCCAGAGCACGCGCAAACACTCGCCGGGCTACACAATTTGGCTCGGGCATATGAATGGCTTGGGCAACCGGAGAAGAGCGAACCCGTACTACGGAACATCGCAAGGCTCAACGAGGCAGACCTACCCTCCCACGGGACGACACTCGACTCGCTGGCGCAGGCGGTCGAGTCCCAGGGAAGGCTTGAAGAAGCCCTAGACTTGTACGAACGAGCGAGTGACGTGAAGGAACGAGCATTAGGCGCTGGTGTACGCGATACTCTCTTATCAAGACTACGAGCCATAACGCTCGGATACCGGCTCGGGAAACTCTCCACCACAGAGCTCATGCAGAGGGTTGGGCGGCTCTGCGACGACGCAGAATCATCCATCACAAAGGGCAATGATTACTAGTTGGAAGCACACGCCAGGCTTGCCGGTGTTTCTACTGAGCGGATGGCCATAGCCGAGCGTCAGCAGTTTACCGCACTCGTTGACCGAGTGGTTGCGTGGTCTCCGTGACGGCGGGACCTAGTCGTTTTGCGGCCGAACGCGAGAGCGCGCCTCCCGGATCGCACGGCTGAACCTCGCGCGAACGGCTGGTTCGTCTAGCCCCACTTCACGGGCTATTTCCGGATACGGTACGTCCCGACATCGCAGATCGACAATGGTGCGCGAAACCGTGTCCAGTTGACCGAGGAACGCTTCGGTAAAGATGCGTTCTCGGCGGACTCGACTGCCCGAGCCCGTCCCACGATCCAAATCGCTGGTGAATGGACCGGGCGCCGCCGGGTCCAAGTGGGCGGCGCGTCGGAGCGGATCGGCACCTCTGATCTTGCTGCGGAGCTTGTTGAGGAGCGCGGTCCTCAAATAGGCGGATGGCCGCTCAAGGAGTCCGTCCGTCGGTCCTCTTTTTTGCAAGTCGCTTAGTACGCTCTGGCAGATATCGACTGTGTCTTCCAATCTGCGCGAAGGAAGGCGAAGGCACGCCTGCGCGAGTTGCTGCAGCAGAAAATTGACGTGCTCCCACGCCACGTTGCGGTCGGCTGGGTTAGGTGCATTGAAAGCGGTCCACAGCAAAGCCTGCAGGCGCGAGTCGCTCTGAGCGCGGGGCGCGGTGCTGTCCGTCACGCCGAAATCCTAGCCTGTGCGTCAGTTGGTAGGCGGCGATCCCATTGGATGGTGATTCAGCGCTGATCACTTTGAGCGAGCCACGATCGGGCCCAGGTTCGCCATGCATCGCTTTCGCCTCGAAGCGCGATCTCCTTGACGAAGTCGCGCGTGGTGTCGTCCGTCTTGCCCGACCGAGCCCGGAGCCGCACGATCGCCTGCATCGTTTGGATGTGCCCGGGGTAGACCTCGAGCGCCGTGCGATAGGTGTCGAGAGCTTCCGACGTGCGGCCCGCGCGTTCGAGCGTGAGCGCCAGGTTGAGGCGCGGCTCCGGCAATCCTGGAAGAAGTTTCCGAGCCCACTCGAATTCGGAAGCAGCCTGATAGAGCTGTCCCTGCTTCAAGTAGAGCGCGCCGAGGTTGTTGTGCGCGGGGCCGTGGTAGAGATCAAGGGTCAGGGCCTGGCGCAGGAGTTTCTCGGCTTCTTTCGGGTCCGAGTTCATGAGGTCGACGGCGCGAAGGGTGAGGCGCTGGGCTTCCGCGGGGTTCCTCTCCCCTTCGGACTGGGGCGCGTACGGGTTGCTCGACGGCACCGCGCACCCCGGCACCCACGCCATCGCAGCGCCGGCAACGGCCGCGAGGGCACCGATAAAGATGGACCTGCGACGGTTCATGAACTGCCCCTCGCGGTATCGGCGGTCACGGACTCGATCGTCAAACTCACGCGCAGCGGCAGATCCGCCCCGGGGGCCGTGGTCGAGCCCCCGTCGGGCGCGACCTCGATGGTGGCGACGTTCCATCCGGGCTCGGCCCGCCGCCACGCCGAGAGGAACGCGCCGAGCTGGGGGAGCGTGACCGGGGTCAGCGTGACCGTGGCCCGCCGCTTGGTCACCTTTCCTGCGCCCGGGAGTGATACCGATTCGCTCTGCGGGGTCAGGGACGAGAGCGAGGCGACCGGAACGCCCGCGCTGGCCAAGGCGTGGGGAATGCGCGTGGCCAGCCCTTCATCTTCAGCGGCGGCCTCGGGGAGCGTCTCGACCGACGAACGCAGCCGCCGGATCTCCCCAGCCTTCTCTCGGATCGATCGCAGACGCGCCAGTTCGAATCCCGCCGAATGTTGCGCACTCGCGTGCGCTCGCCACGCCGCGATCGGTGCACCGACCGCGATCGCGCCGCAGACCACCCAGAGCAGGGCGAGGATCTTCACGGCGTTCCCTCCCCGCTCGGGGCGGGCTTCATCTGCAGGCTGACCCGCGTGATCCCGGAGGCGGAGTTGATTCGGGGCTCGGCGAGCGTCCAGCCGGGGGGCGGTTTCATGGCCCGCAGGAACCCGCTCGGATCACCCTCGATCGACACCGACGCCATCATGGATGTCGGCGTGACCGAGATCGACTGGGGCTTGGAGGGAACCTGCGCGGGCCAGGCATTGAGCAGCTGCGCCAGGTGCAGAGCCGCGTCGGGTGAGGGCCCGGTCAGTTCCGAGGCCTTAACCCGAACCCGCAGGCTCGCCAGCTCGGCGTCGAGCGAGCGCTCCGCCCAGGCCGGGTCGGGGTTGGAGAGCAGTTCGGCCGCCACGGCATCGGCCATTGCCCGGGCCGCGTGCGCGATCTGCGAAGAGTGAGCAGCCCGCCTCGCCAGGCCCACGGTGGCCAGGGCACCCAGGGCGATCACCAGCGCCATGCAGGCCAGATGTCGAACTCCCCGGCGCCGCCTCACCGGGAGTGGCTCGTAGAGCCCGACCATGAAGTTCAGACCCCGCACGTCCGCCTCGGCGCCGAGCCGCGGTGGGAGCGAACTAGGAGTGAGCACGAGGACGTGCCCGGGCACATCATCCAGGTCATCGCGCACCGCCGCGCAGACCAGCGTCCGGCCGCAGGCCGTCGGAACGGCGACGGCAAAGAGGTCTTCGGCGGGCACGGGCACGTCGTCCCCGAACTCGGGCACGAGCGCCGCTGGCAGGGGGCCGCCGGCGCGGATGGCGGGGACGTCCAGCACCGACCAGTAGAACCGATCCGCGGGCCACTCCACCCGGGTTGGAGCCGACGCGATCACGGCTTGCCTCCCGAGGCACGGAGGGCGCGTTCGAGCGGGGAGTCGGAGCCCTTGGTCTCCCGGAGCGCCAGCGTTCGCAGGTGCTTCCCGTCGCGGATCTCGACCGAGCCGGAGGTCACCCTCTCCACCGTGCGCTGGCCGAGCGGTTGGCCCGCCTTGACCCAGGTCGGTTTATCGGTGTCGGGGTCGTAGAGGAGCGCTCGGTCGCCATCGGGATCGCGCGCGATGGCCAGGATTTGAAGCTTGAGGGGCGGTGGCGGTGGCTCCGGCTTGGACTCGACTTTGGGCGGGGGCGGTGGAGGAGCCGGCGGGGCGATCCACAGCGGGGCACGGAAGGCGCTCTCGTCCAGGGCCAGAGCGTTCGAGACCGAGCTCGGCGCGACCTCCCGCTCCGGGGCGCCCGAGCCCAGGTCGATCGGCGCCAGTGGCCGCGAAGCCCACCACGCCATCGCCGTGACCGGCAGGATCATGGGCGTCAGCCGGATGAACGTGCTCCTTCGCACTGCCGTCGAATCGGAATGCGGACCTTCTATTGGCGCGGGATTCATTCCAACACCTCGTCCGTCGCGTCGATGACCCGGGTGAGTTCCTCGCGGGTGGTCGTGCCCTGCTCGACCAAGGCGGCGCCCGCGCGGTGCAGGCTGACCATGCCCGCCCGCTGCGCGGCGATCTTGATCTCGACGGCGCTGGCGCGCCGGACGACCATGTCGCGGAGGCCGTGGTCCAGGACCAGGAGCTCGAACACGCCCGTCCTACCCTTGAACCCCGAGCCCAGACACTCGGGGCACCCTTCGCCGGAGCAGGGGCGGTGGAGCGTCCGCACCAGCCGCTGGGCCAGCACCGCCGAGAGCGAGCTGGCCACCAGGAACGGCTCGACGCCCAGGTCCAGGAGCCGCGCCACGGCGCTCGGCGCGTCGTTGGTGTGGAGCGTCGAGAGCACGAGGTGGCCGGTGAGCGAGGCCTGCACCGCCATGCGGGCGGTTTCCTCGTCGCGGATCTCGCCCACCATGATCACGTCGGGGTCCTGCCGCAGGATGTGCCGCAGGCCCGCGGCGAAGGTCACGTTCTTGCGGGGGTCGACCTGGGTCTGGCTGATCGAGAGCCCGGGACCCGAGAGGTCGTACTCGACCGGGTCCTCGACCGTCAGGATGTTCAGCTCGCACGCCCGCGCGTGCCCACCCCCACCCGCGCCATCACCCGCGCCATCACCGGTGTTGGTCGAGCAGATCCACGCCAATGTCGTGTAGAGCGTCGTGGTCTTGCCGCTTCCGGTCGGGCCGGTCGAGAGGACGATCCCGCTGGAGCGGCCGACCAGTTCCTTGTACCTCGCCTCGAGCGCCGGCGGCATCCCCAGCGCCGTGAAGTTGAGCAGGTGAACGGACTTGGCCGGGTCCAGCAGCCGCAGCACCACGCGCTCCCCCGATGAGCTCGGCAGCGTGCTCACGCGGAGGTCGATGCGGCGGCCCGCCGAGCCCCCGACTGCTCCCACCGGGTTCCCCGTGCTCCCGCCGACCGTCACCGAGGCCCGGCCGTCCTGGGGCGCGCGCTTCTCGGCAACGTCCAGACGCGCCATGACCTTGATGCGACTGACCACCGCCGAGGCCAGCGAGCCCGGAAGTTCCCGCACCGTGTGAAGCGCCCCGTCGAGCCGGTAGCGGACCAGCGTGCGGTCGCGGACGGGCTGGACGTGCACGTCGCTGGCGCCCCGCAGGATCGCCTCGAAGAGGAGCAGGTCGACCAGCCGGACCGTGGGCGCCTTGCCGCTGGTCGAGAGCACGTCCTCCTCGCGCTCGGCGGCCGCGATTGCCTCGCCGAGGTCCCCCTCGACGTCCCGCGAGCCCTCGACGACGACCGCGGGAACCTCGCGGTCCTGGTTCGAGGATGCTCCTTCGCGGGCCCTCCGCGCGTACGCCAGATCGATGGCCGCGGCGATCGCTTCGGGTTCGCCGGCCCGCGTGCGCACGGCCCGCTTGAGCGCGACGCCGACGTTCACGACCGCCGCGGGGCGCGTGCGTTCGGCGATGACCAGTTCTTCCACCCCGTCACGGGTCCCTTCGCTCAAGACCAGGTGCCTTCGCGCGAACTCGTGGGGGATCGAGGCCAGGAACTCCTCGCTGGGCGCGCCGGCAGCGGCGCCAACGCCGCCCGCGGGATTCGGCTCGGCGATCGAGGTGGGCGATGTCGGCGTGGTCGTGGTCACGGATTCTCGGCCGAGGCGAGCGGTGCGATGTATTGGCAGCGTGTGAGGGAGGAACTTGTGTGTGGAAGTGGTTGTGGGGGGTGGGGGTTCAGCGGATGATGAGGGGCTAGACCTCGGGGAAGCCGTCGTCGA
>CAZPPG010000064.1:0-18171 GCA_964588385.1 uncultured Phycisphaeraceae bacterium | reverse complement strand
TCCGGGAGGGGCTGGCCGGGCTTCTTATTAACGTAAAGAAAGAGGCGGCGGGCGAGCGGGTACTCGCCGCTGAGACATGACTGTTCGTCGGGCGTGTGCGCGACGCCGTCCTCGCCGACGATCGGAACCATGCGGGTGCGCGTGGTCTTGAAGAACTGTGAGGAGAAGCCGACGCCTTCCTTGTACGCGCCGACCGCGTTGACGATGGAGGAGGACCCGGGCTCGACCTTGAGGGATGAGACGTACTCGCCACCGTCGAGCACCAGGTCCTTGAAGAGGGCGTAGCCGCCGGCTGTTTCGCCGAATCCAAAGACTCTGATGGGGCGAGCGCTCCACTCACCCGTGAGCCCGACCTGGCCCCAGGTGGAGGCGGGCGGGCCGCCGCGTTTGCGCGAAGCGGAGAAGATCGAGTCGAGCTGGGTGAGCGTGAGCGACTCGACGGGGTTGTCCTTGTGGACGAAGACGGCGAGGGCATCAACGGCGACGACGACGCGCGTGATGTCGTAGCCGAACTTGTCCTTGAACTGCTTGAGCTCAGCGGCGTTCATCGGTCGGCTCATGGGCGCGATGTCCGCTGAGCCGCCGAGGAGCGCGGAGAGCGCTGCGCCGGAGCCCGGGCTGGAGACATCCGTGAGGAGTCCGGGCTGGTGGACGGAGAGCGCCGAAGACCAAAGGTCAATGAGCTGGGCGACCGTCGAGGAACCGACGAAGCGCAGGTTGCCCGAGATGTTCCCCGATTTGATGTACTCGGGGAAGCCGGTTAGCGCGGGGCCGGCGGGCTGAATGAGCGCGGACGTGCCAGCGGAGCCGTGGGCGGGCCTGGGTCCGAAGAACGAAAGGGCGAGCAAGGGCGTCGCGGCGAGGAAGAGAGCGAGTTGGATTCGTGTTCTCACGCCGCGGCTCCGGATGATGTATTGGGTCTGCGATTGTCACGTTTGAGCAACATGGAGAGGAAGAGGTGCGCCACGGCGAGGAGGAACACGAACGCCGCGAGCATGGCCGCCCGGACGAAGAGGAGGTCGATGAGGGAGCCGCCGTGGGACCGTGCGGCGGCGAGCTGGGCGTCCGCGGCTTGGTTGAGTTGCTCGATGCGCGCGTCGAGCGAGGGAGAACCGACGAGGGACCCGGTTGAAGAGACGAGGGTGTTGAGTTCGCGGACGGCGATGGTGAGATCGCGGACCGCGGCGGCGTAGGGCTCGATCGTAAAGGGCTCGGCGTCCGGGTCGCCCGGCGCGCGGAGGGCTTGGTTGGCCAGAAGCGTGTCAACGGCGGTGATGGTGGTGTTGAGCGATGCGGTGACATCGCCCGCACCGGCCATCGTCGCGTTGACGTCGGCCAGAAGAGCGCGGGTGTCTGCGACCGCGGCGCGGTACGCGGCGAGGGTCTCTGAGAGTTGCTTCTCGCGGGCGTCCAGTTCGGAGATCAGGGCCTCGCGTTCAGAGGTGATGAGGGTCGGGACCTTCTCGGCGGCGGAGGCCGCGCGATCCGCGGCGTCGGCGATCTGATCCAGTTGAGCGAGTGCGGCGGACACCTCGGGCTTGATGAGCAGGTCGTCGGCAATCGTCTGGGCCTGCCAGGAGAGGACGAAGGGAGCTCGTTTGGAGATATAGAAGATGCGCTCGGCGAGCAGGCGGGTCTCATCAATCGCATGCTTGGCTGGGGCGAGGAGGCCGCCTCCGGATCGGACTTCGGAGATGATGGACTTGCCTCGCCGATCGGCGAAGTCGCCGAAGCGCACGAACGAGACGAACTGAACGTCCTGGTTCTGGCGTCGCCATTCGACCATGAGGCGGTCGAGATCGTCGAGCTGCTTGGCGGTCATCACGCGGCGCGCGAGTTCCCAGACGTCTTCGCGGGCGCGCCGCAGCGCGAGGACCAGGATCTCGTCGCGTTCAGGGAAGGCGAGCGATGCGTTGTCCTCGTCGATCCAGACCATGCTCTGCAGCGTGACGACC
Source organism: uncultured Phycisphaeraceae bacterium (assembly GCA_964588385.1). Classification (GTDB taxonomy): domain Bacteria; phylum Planctomycetota; class Phycisphaerae; order Phycisphaerales; family UBA1924; genus JAHBWV01. The sequence continues at coordinate 16,216 of CAZPPG010000064.1, read as the reverse complement.
AGGAGCATGTCGATCAACTGCGTGAACGGGTCCGGGTTGGTTGCGACGTCGTAGATGGCGGTGACACTGGCCGTCTTGAACATGTTGGCCATGCGGCGCTGTTCAAGGGACGGGTTGTCCTTGATGATGTCGTCGCATGCCGCGACGACGAGCGTCATGTACCGGTCGGCGTACGCCTTGGTGAGGGCATCCAGCTCCGACATGGTGATCTGGCCGGGCTTGGGTGCGGGCTGATAGCTGGCGGATGCGTTGCTGGAAGAGGCGGCGCCGGCGTCCTCGGAGTTTGGGAAGACGATGCATCCTCCGAGCGTGAGGGCGAGTGCGGAGAGAGCGCAGGCTGCGGGCGTGGCGGTGGTTCGAGGCCGGGTGCGATGGTGCGTGATCGGCATGGTGGTCCTCGGGTGGGCAATGCCACCCTCATTGTGGCATACCGGCGAGACGGCAGCCAGTTGGGCCGATGGCGGGCGGAGATCGTTCATCAAGGCCGCTCATGGCTCGCGTTCGGGTGGCGATACGATTCGCCCGCATGATCATCCTGAGCGGATTGGTGAACTTATTGCTGGTGTCCGCGGCATGGCTCGGAGTTGTTCCTCCTGAGCTGCCAAGCGGCGGAAGCGTCTCGACTCGGGGCGCTTCGGGTGGGGGTGGGGGCCAGCAGTCGCATGCGTGGGTGGTGTTGCCGGACCCGAACCCAAAGAACGAAGAGGCGGCGATGCTGGCCCACGTGGCGCCGCGCTCTGCGGGCGCGGGGGGTGTTGGTGCGGCGGATGGGGTGCTCTTTCCTGCAGTGCGTCTTGAGAAGATGGCGATCGGGATCGCGGCGTGCGATGATCGGGTGTTCATGTTCTTCGAACCGGAAGAGGGCCGAGACGCCGGTTCTCTGGAGGTTCTTTCGGTGCGTGCGATGGCAACCCCGATCGCGGGGATGTACGCCTACGAGCCGCGGGGGAGGCTGGAAGCGCACCGATCGGTGCGGAGAATGGGAGGCTTTGTCGGTTCGATCGGGACAAGCGAGGGGCCGCTCGTGGTCGTGCGCGAGGATCCGGCGGTCGGGGTCGATCGCCTGGTGATCAGCTTGTTGGAGGGTGGAGAGTGGCGCGAGGTTCGGTCGCCTGATGGGATCGACCTCGGGGCGCGTGTGAGCGTCGCGAGCGTCGGAGGACAAGCGTGGATTGTGGGTCGGAGAGGTGACGGCATCTGGGGGGTCTGGGTCGGTAAGGACCTGGACTCGTGGGAGCAGCAGCGAAGCGGGGCGACGTGGGGCTTTCGATCGCTCGCGGGCGCGCCCTTTGAGGTGGGATCTGCTCGGTTTGCTGGGGTGGGGGCGTTGGCGGCTGCCGCAGTGAGAGAGGGCGCGGGCCTGACGCTGTGGTCGGAGGTCGGGTCGGAATGGGCGAAGTTTGGGGAGCATGCGAGTGTGGGGGATGGGTGGGGGCTCGCGGGGCTCGAAGATGTCGGGCGGGTTGTGGTGATCTGGGAAGACCAGGCCGCGGGGCCCGGCGTGGAGTCCACGGGGGCGCACGTGGGGCCGGTTGGTGTGAAGGTCTGGGAAGTGTCAGCGGGGACTGGATTGGTTCTTCATGATGGCGAGGCGGCGCGGCGGGGGCCGCTCTCGACGCAGGACTTCCGGGCCCTCGTCGTGCTTCTGGTCGGTGCGACAACCGCTGTCCTGCTGTTTGTTGTGCGGGTAGGTGAGGATGGGGGCGTGCTATCGCTGCCACCGGGTGTATCGCTGGCTGCGGCGGGCCGGCGAGTGGCGGCCTCGGCGTTCGATGTTGCGATCGCGCTCGCGGGCGTTTGGGTGGTGACGGGCGCGACACCCCCGGAGGTTCTGGATGTGCTGAAGCTGACGCCCGGGGGAATGGGTGTCATGGGGCTGGTGGATGTCGTGGTGTTCGGCTTTGTGGGGGGGACGGTGTGCGAGGGGGTCTTCGGCCGGACGATCGGGAAGGTGGTGGCCGGGTGTGAGGTGCTGCCCGTCGCGGGCCGCGAGACGGTTGATCGACGCGGGTTGGGGCTCGGGCGGGCGGCGATTCGGAATGCCGTGAAGTGGGCACTTCCGCCGGCGGCACTTCTTGGGTTGTTTGAGCCGGGCGGCCGTCATCGCGGAGACGTCGCGGGGCGAACGGTTGTGGTGGAGCGGTTTGAGCCGGAAGAGGGTGTGGGCGTGTAGGTCTGGGGCAGGGTTGTGGGGTTGACGGGAACCGCTCGGTGAAGGGGTGGGGGGCGAACGTCCGATAGCAGCGTGAGCGACGGTATGGAGCCGGGATGGCTGTCCCGGCGGTCGTGGCTTTGCGCAGGGACCGGACGTGGCAGACGAGTCGGCACAGCACGAGAACGGCGAGACGAGCGGCGACGCGCGGGCGTCGGGTCGGCCGAAGCCGTCGTGGCGTGAGGTGTGGCAGGTGCCCCTGCTGCTGATCGGAGTGGCCGGACTGGGCGTGGGCATCTTCCGGGTGGCGACGAATGTGCCGAAGCCGGACGTTTCGGGTCCGCTGGCGCGGGCCGAAGCGATGATCTCCGATGATCGAAGCGACGAGGCGCTCGCGCTGCTGAACGAGAAGGTGTTTCCGGCCGTGGACACGGGAGCGGTGGGGCGGGAGCAACGCCGCGCGTACCACATGCTGGCGGCGCGAGCGATCTATCTCGGGCAGCGCCGGCTGGGTATCTCGATCGACGACAATAACGAGAGCGTGGCTCGCGAGTACCTCGCGGCGGAGAATCTTGGCGAGAAGCTGGACGCTCGGGATGGGTATTTCCTGGCGGACACGCTGGTCTCATTGGGACGGGTGGACGAGGCGAGAGCGCGTGCCGACCGACTGGCGGAGAGCGATCCGGGGAAGCGGCGTCTGCTGTATCGCCGGATGATCGAGGTCGCGATCAACGAGGGGCCGGCCGGTCGCGATCGCGCGGCCGGGATGCTGGCGTCGATGCTGTCGGACGCCACGTTGCCTCCGGAGGACAGATCGTGGGCGACCGCGCGCCAGGCGGAGGCGCTCTTGGCGGCGGGGTATGCAGAAGACGTGATCGCGAGGCTGCTGCGGACTCTGCCTCGGCTGGCGGGGACGGAGGGGCGCGACGTTGCCGAGTTGCACCTCTTGCTCGGCCGCGCGTATATGCAGACGGGAGAGGAAGCCGAGGCGGCCCGGAGCCTGGCGAGGGCGGGACAGATGCTCGCGGCGGGTGACGAGCTTCGCGGCGAGCTGCTCGGGATGGAGGCGGAGATCGACGCGCGCGAGGGTCGGACCCAAGAGGCGCGGGACAAGTATGTCGAGATCGTGGAGACCTTCAGCGGCAGCAGGACATACCTGCGGGCGCTGCTCGGCATCGGTGAGAGCGAGGCGTTGCTGGGACGGTTTGAGGAATCGCTGGCGGGGTACCGGCTGCTTGCCGGGGCGATGGAGTCGGGCGAGCGATCGGCGTTGGTTGAGCGGGGCGAGGTGATCGATAGTCTTCTGCGTCAGCATCGCGTGCTGATGGCTGGAACGCCGGCACGCGGCGGCGAGCCGGACCCTCGGACCGCGATCGCCTTTGCGGAGCTGGCCGAGGCGCTCGCGCCTGAGGGCAAGGCGCCGCCGGAGGTGTACGGGGCGCTGGCATCGTCGCATCGCGCGATCGCGGCGGAGATGCTGCCGGAGCGGGGCGAATCGCCGGATTCTGCGATGGAGATCGCGGCGATGGAGCCCGGGGCCCGGGATGAGGCCAGAGACCATTTGCGCCGGGCGGGAAGGTACGCGAACCTGCACGCGTCGAGTGTGTCGGACGATGCGGTTGCGTATGCGAACTCGATCTGGGACGCAGCGGATGCGTTTGATCTGGCGGGGGATCGGGATGAGGCGGTGGCCGCGCTTCTGGAGTTTACGGAGTCGTTCCCGAGCGACGGCCGGCATGCGGAGGGGCGATTCCGGCTGGGGACGGCGTATCAGGCCCGCGGCGAGTACGAGCAGGGAGCGGAGGTGTTCCGGGCGATCATCGCGGATCGATCGTTGCGTGACGTGGGGGTTCGGGTGGGGCCCTACGCGGATGCGAGCTATGTGCCGCTGGCGCAGTGCCTTCTGCTGGATGGAAAGGACGAGAACGACGGGGAGGCCGAGACGCTTCTTCTGTCTGTTGTCGACGGTTCGATCACGGGCACCCGGGCTGGCGTGTATCGGGATGCACTGGTGGAGCTGGCCGGATTGTTCGAGCGAACGGGCCGCTGGACACGGGCGATCGAGCGATACACCGAGGCGCTGGAGCGGTACCCGGACGACGCGCGCGTTGCTCTCTGGCGGTTTCGCTTGGCTGACTCTTGCAGGCGGGATGCCGAGCGGATTCGCACGGTGCTTCGCGGGGCGATGCCGGATGCGGACCGGGTGGAGCTTGAGGGCACGCTGCGGGACCGTCTGACGATCGCGATGGGGGCGTACGAGGAAGCGGTGGCGGGGATCGAGAAGAAGGACGCGCGGAAGCGTCGCGCTCTGGAGGCGTTGTACCTGCGGAACTCGATGTTCTACCTGGGTGATTGCGCGTACGACCTGGGGCGCTTTGACGAGGCGATTCGGCGGTATGAGCAGGCGCGTGAGCGGTATCCAAATGACCCGGCCTCGCTGGTCGCGATGGTCCAGATCGTGAACGCGTACGTGGAGCGTGGGGACTGGGAGCGTGCCCGGACGGCCAATCAGCGGGCGAGGCGGTTCTACGAGTCCCTGCCGGAAAGTGTTTGGGATGACCCGAACCTGCCGATGACGAAGAGAGACTGGGAGCGGTGGCTGGAAGCCAGCGCGAGGTTGTATGCGCTCGAGCAGGCAAGGGCTTCGGGCGAGGACTGAAGGTTTGGCGCGGAACTGGACAGGAGGTCCGGGATGACGCGAGGTCGCACGATCGTGGACAACTGGCGTGAGCGGCTGTTGGCGCTGGTGGAGCGTCAGGGCGCGCTGTACGCCACGCTTGACGCGCTCTCGCAGCATCAATCGGGGCTTGTGGAGCTGGGCGACGCCGAGGGCGTGCTCGAGGTTCTGCGTTCCCGTCAGGGTGTTCTGGATGAGCTGGCGACGATTGCGGACGAACAGCGGCCATTGCGGGACCGCTGGGCCTCCTCGCTGGCGATGATCGATCCAGCGGCGCGGGAGGAGATGGCAGCGCGGGTGCGTGCGATGGAGCGGGTCGCTGCGGAGATCAACGAGCGTGACGAGCGAGACCGGGAGAAGCTCGCGGCGCAGCGGGACGGGATCGCGAGCGAGCTGGCATCGGTGGGGAGGACCAAGCGAGCCGTGTCGGCATACGGCGCTGCGCCGTCGTACGGGGCACGGTTTCAGGACCGGGAGGGATGAGAGGCGTGGGCACGGCGACGGCTGAGCAGGGCGCGGGTATGAACGCTTCTCAGGGGGCGGCGATGACGCCGGCCGATCTGGGTGAGCTGCTCAGCGCGTTCAACGAGGTGACGTCGCGGCTTGAGCAGACGCACGGGCAGTTGCGGGCGGAGGTTTCGCGGTTGAACGCGGAGCTGGCTCGCGCCAATGAGGAGCTGGAGCGATCGAGGCGGCTGGCGGCGATCGGGGAGATGGCGGCGGGCATCGCGCACGAGGTCAGGAACCCCGTGGGCTCGATCAAGCTCTACGCGAAGATGTTGGAGGATGATCTTGCGGGGATGAGCGGGCCGCGTGAGGTCGCGAGGAAGATCGCGGCGGCGGCCCGCGGGCTGGACGTGGTGGTCGGGGATGTGCTGGCCTTTGCGAGAGAGACGCAGCCTCGGGTGGTGGAGATGGACGGGGCGGTGATGCTCGAGCGTGCCGTTGAGATGTGCGCGGATGTCGCGGCCCGGGTGCCCGGCGGCGTGCGCGTGGTGTGGGACACGGGGCGCGGGGACGGCATCGTGAGGTGCGACGGGGCGATGATGGAGCGGGCGATCGTGAACGTGGTGCGGAACGCTCTGGAGGCGATGGGCGAGATGGCGGAGAGGCGGGAGGGCGGGCATGCGCTGACCCTTGGGCTTCGCGATGAACGCGGTGCGCGGGGAGACGGGGCCGGATGGAGCGTGCTGAGCGTGCGTGACACGGGCCCGGGGATGAGCGATGAGGTGATTGCGCGGATGTTTAATCCGTTCTACACCACGCGGGCGGCGGGGACGGGACTTGGACTCTCGATCGTGCACCGGATCGTGGAGGCGCACGGCGGGCGAGTGGTGGTGCGGCGCGAGCGTCCGGGCGGCGCGTGCGTTGAGTTGTGGCTTCCCATGCGCTCCGGCGCGGGGTCGCAGGATGCGGGACATTCAAGCAGGGAGCGCGCGGGATGAGCACGGTTCTGGTTGTCGACGACAAGGAGATGATGCGTGACAGCGTGGCGGGGACGCTGGAGCGAGCTGGCTTTGAGGTGGTTGCCGCGCCGGACGGCGCGGGAGCGCTGGAGATGATCGCGAAGCGTCGGCCGGACGCTGTGGTCACGGATCTGCGGATGCCGGGGCTGAGCGGGCTGGAGCTGATCGAGCGGGTCCGCGCGATCGACGAGGAGCTGCCGATCGTCCTGATGACAGCGTTCGGAACGATCGAGACGGCGGTGAAGGCGATGCGCCTCGGCGCATTTGACTATCTCACCAAGCCGTTCGAGGGTGATGAGCTGATCGTCGCGATCAAGCGGGCCGTGCAGCACGCGGGCGTTGTGCGGGAGAACGCGGTGCTGAAGGTCGCGAGCGGGCGTGAGGACGGACAGATCGAGCTTCGAGGGCTTGATCGCCTGATCGGATCGTCGCCGGCGATGCGGCGCGTGAAGGAGCAAGTGATGGCTGTCGCGGCGTCGCACGGGAACGTGCTGATCTGCGGCGAGTCAGGGTCGGGCAAAGAGGTGGTGGCACGGGCGATCCATGAGATCTCACCACGCACGGTGAGGCCGATGCTGGCCGTGAACTGTGCGGCTTTGTCCGAGTCGCTGCTTGAGAGCGAGCTCTTCGGGCATGAGCGGGGCGCGTTCACCGGGGCGGACCGGATGCGGAAGGGCCGCTTTGAGCTGGCGGACGGCGGGACACTGCTGCTGGATGAGATCAGCGAGGTGAGCCCGAGCGTGCAGGCCAAGCTGCTGCGGGTGCTCCAGGAACGTGCCTTTGAAAGGGTCGGCTCGTCGATCACGATCGGCGTTGATGTGCGCGTCGTAGCGACGAGCAACCGGGATCTGCCGCGGTCGGTGTCGGCGGGGCAGTTCCGACAGGACTTGTTCTTCAGACTGAACGTGCTGCCGATTCATCTGCCGCCGCTGCGGGACCGCGCGGAGGATGTGCCTGAGCTTGCGGAGCACTTCGTGGATGAGATTTGCTTGCGGGATGGGCGTCGTTCAATGGGATTCGAGCCGAGGGCGATGGACCTGTTGTGCGGGTACGGGTGGCCGGGAAATGTGCGTGAGCTTCAGAACATCTGTGAGCGGGCCGTGGTCATCTGGGCCGCGACAGGTGGCGGGAGTGTCGAGATGCCCCCGTCGTTGATCGAGCCGTGGCTTCTGGGTGGGGTGATGGTGCCCGGCCAGTCGGGGACGACGGGAGGGGAGACGCAGATTGGCATCGGGGGCGGGTCGGCAGGCGGGTTTGGACGGGCCGAGCGATATGTCGAGAGCAAGCCGAGTGGTCTGGAACTTGAGGGGCTGAAGCTGGAGGAGATCGAGCGGCTGGCGATCCTCCAGACCTTGGGGAAGTTCGATGGGCACCGGCTGAAGACGGCGCGGGCGCTCGGCATCGGGGTGCGGACGCTGGGTCTCAAGATCAAGAAGTGGAAGGAAGAGAAGATCGTGGCGGAAACGTTGTAAAGGAAGTGACGAGTCCGGGGGGCCGTGGGGCGGCAGCCGGGTGGCGCAGGCGTTGCGAAGGGTTGCGCAGGATGATTGATGGGATCGTCAACTCGGGAGCAATGCCGGCGCTGGAGCTGGCGATCGGATATGCCTCGGCTCGGCAGAAGCTGCTCGCGCACAACATCGCGAATCTGAGCACCCCCGACTTTGTTCAGAAGGATGTGGATCCGGGGACGTTCCAGCAGTTCCTGCGCAGCGCCGTGCAGGAGCGGCGCGAGCGGGCAGGGACGGCCGGTGGCGTGCAGGGCGAGTTGCGGCTGCCTGGCTCGCGCGAGATTGAGGTCGGCAGCGAGGGGATCACGCTGCATGCACGCGAGAATCGGGGGGGTGTGATGTTCCACGACCGGAACAACCGTGATCTTGAGCGGTTGATGCAGGACATGGCTGAGAATGCGTCGGCGTATCGCGTGGCGATCGACTTAATGCGAAGCCAGACGGAGATCATGAAGGCCGCGATCGCGCAACGGGCGTGATCGCTTGAGGAGGAGCCGGCGTGTACGGATCGCTCGATATCTCAACCAGCGGCATGGTGGCCGAACGGGCCAGGTTTGCCTCGATCGCGGCCAATATCGCCAACCGCGACACGCTCGTGGATACGGAGGGGAAGTACAACCCGTACCGGCGGCGCCAGGTCATGTTCGCCCCGGGAGATCCGAACGCCGCGACGGCCGAGGGACGGAAGATGGGCGTGCATGTCGCGCAGGTGATGATCAACGAGGACGCGCTCATCGAGAGGCACGATCCGAATCATCCGTTTGCGGATGAACGCGGGTACATCAAGGTGCCGGACATCAACCCGGTTGTGGAGCAGCTCAACGCGATGGAAGCGGTGCGTTCATACGAGGCCAACGTCCAGGCGGCCGAGGCGACCAAGTCCATGCTCAGTGCGGCCCTGCGGCTTCTGGCGTGACGGGCGGGAATCTCTGGCACGGTTCGTGCGTATGCTGAGTCGAACGGACGAATGAGAGGGCTGCAGCGTGTCTGATCCACTTGGATTGATCCGCGGGGGGGACGGGAGCATTGGCGGCGTGGGCCCGCGAGGGAATGTTGCGCGCCCGGGTGACGCGGGCGGTTCCGAGCAGGGTCCGTCGTTCCGTGACGTGCTGATGCGGAACATCGAGCAGGTGAACGAGTTGCAGCAGGATGCGACACGGGCGATTGAGCAGTTGCAGACGGGCGAGCGGCAGGACGTTGAGGGTGTGATCATGGCGACCCACAAGGCGGATCTGGCGTTTCGCGCGCTTCAGAGTGTGCGGAACCGGATGATGGATGCGCTGGAAGAGGTTAAGCAGATGCGCGTCTGAGGCCGGCTCGCGGTCGGCAGGAAATGCGCCCAGTCACACGAAGTTGCGCCTGGCGTGCGCAGGTTGAAGCAAAGCGAGCGCTCTGGCCGAAGGTAGGGGTCGCCCGTTGGGCTTGGCCCTCCGGGCGGATGTCTCCGTGGAACGGGGACTTTCGGCAGGAGGCCGGCCTTGGAGCGTCTTGAGAACGCCATCGCGTTGATTCGGAAGCAGCTCGGCGCGCTCACCGCGACGCAGAAGCTGTTGATCGGATCCGTGGCGGTGATCGCGGCGATGACGCTCTTCCTGGTTACCCAGTACGTTGGAAAGCCCTCGCTGGTTGAGTTGCTCCCGGGCGTGACGCCGGCCGAGCAGACGCGGGCGATGACGATCCTGCGCACCGCGAACATCGCGGTGACTGAGGTGAACGGGCGCGCCATGGTCCAGCCGGGGACGGAGCGGCGGGCGCTGGCGATGCTGCAGGAAGAGGGCGAGCTGCCGGACGACACCTCGCTGCTGTTTCGGAACCTGATCGAGAAGCAGAGCTGGCAGAACTCTCGCACGCAGAACGAGCAGATGTTCCAGATCGCGCTCCAGAACGAGCTGGGCCGCGTGATCTCGAACTTCACGGGGATCGATCGCGCGACGGTGCTGATCGATGCCCCTCAGGCCGTCGGGCTGGGCGCGGGTGTGCGAAAGCCAACGGCTTCGGTCACGGTTTTTACGGACGGGGGCAAGCCGCTGGAGCAGGCGACGGTCGACGCGGTCGCGACGCTGGTGAGCGGAGCGAAGTCGGGCCTGACGGTTGAGAATGTGCGCGTGATCGACGGCTCCACGGGGCGGCAGCGCATTCCGACGTCGGAGAACGACACGACGCCGCACCAGTATCGGGAGGCTGCTGCTGCTGCGGAGGTGGAGAAGCGGCGTCAGATCCTCGAGTTGGTGTCGTACATCCCCGGCGTGGTGGTGGCCGTCACGGCGGAGGTTGACAACACGCGGCGTGAGTGGCAGGAGACGAAGTACGCCTCGCCGGATGAGGGCGGCACCGTGTCGCTGCTCTCACGCGAGACCAAGAACAGCGTGACAGACTCTTCCGGAGGGGGCTCCGCCGAACCGGGCATTCGCTCCAACCAGGGGCAGGACATATCGAGGGGCGGCGCGAGCGCGGGTCAGAAGTCCGAGCAGAAGGACACCGACACTGAGATGGAGAACAAGGTCGGGTCCAAGACGGAGCGGGTGGTTGATCCGCGTGGGATGCCGACGCGGATGGCGGCGAGTGTCAATGTGCCTCAGGGGTATGTGGAGGCACTCGTCAGGCGTTCAAAGGAGTTGGCCTCCGGGACGCCTGCGGCCGGCGCCGCGGCGGCTCCCGTCACGATGACGTCCGACGAGATCCGGGACAAGTTTGCGGAACTGGAGGCGGACATTCGCGCGAGCCTGCTTCCGCATCTGAAGACGTCGACCGCGGAGGGGGAGGTGCGTGTGTCGATGGTGCCAGTTGAGATGGCCCTCACTGGCGGCACCGGCGCGACGCAGGCAGGGATGTTCGGATCGGGCGGCGAGGGCGGCATCCTCGCGCTCGGGAGCGGCCTGATTGAGAAGGGCGTGCTGGGCGTGCTCGCGCTCGCGGCCGTGGGCATGATGGTGATGATGGTGAAGAAGTCCGGGAGGTCGGTGAAGCTGCCTTCGCCGCAGGAAGTCATGGGCGTGCCTCCGACGCTTGAGACCGGTGCGAGCGTGGTGGGGGAGGCGGACGAGATGGAGACCGCGATGGCGGGTATTGAGATCGAAGAGGACTCGGTGCGGGTGCAGAAGATGCTGGAGCAGTTGGGCGAGATCGTGCAGTCGGATCCCTCCGGAACCACACGGGTTCTGAATCGCTGGCTGCAGGCGGATCAGTGAGACGCGTAATCGCTTGAACCGTGGAGTGACGGATGGCGCGCAAGCCGCACGACAAGTTGCCGAACGATCCGGCAGAGCTTGAGGGCCTGACGAAGGCGGCGATTCTGCTGCTTGCGATCGGTCCTGATCAGGCGGCGCTGATGCTGAAGTCATTGCCGGCGGAGATGGTCGAAGAAGTGACGCGCGAGCTTGCGGGGCTCGGTCGCGTGCCGGATTCGTTGCAGGCGGCGGTCGTGGAGGAGTTCTACAACCTGACGATGGCGCAGCGGTTCGTGAACGAGGGGAGCCTCGATTACGCGAAGAAGGTGCTGGCGCAGTCGCTGGACCCCAAGCAGGCGGACCGCGTGCTGGCACAGATTCAGACGCAGGTGCAGAAGACGCCGTTCAGCTTCCTCCAGCGGGCGGAGACCGACAACCTGCTGACGTTCATCCAGGACGAGCACCCCCAGACGATCGCGCTGATCACGTGCCATCTCCCCCATCACAAGGCAGCGGAGATCATCGGCGGCCTGCCGGTGCAGAAGCAGATCGAGGTGATCAAGCGGATCGCCAACATGGAGCAGACCAATCCGGAAGTGATCCGCGAGGTTGAGCGAGGGCTGGAGAGCCGGCTGGCGAGCATGCTGACGCAGTCGATGGAGAAGGCGGGCGGCGTGCCCACGGTTGCGGAGATTCTGAACCTGGCGGACCGGTCGACGGAGAAGTCGATCATGGAGGGGCTGGAGGCGGACGATCCGGACCTTGTCGAGCAGATCCGACGCCTGATGTTTGTGTTCGAGGACATCCTGATGGTGAACGACAAGGGCATCCAGTCGGTGCTGAAGGAAGTGGAGAACAGCGAGCTCGCGCTGGCGCTCAAGACGGCGAGCGAGGAGTTGAAGGAAAAGATCTTCGGCAATATGTCGGAGCGTGCCGCGTCGATGATCAAAGAGGACATGGAGTACATGGGGCCTGTAAGGGTCAGCGACGTGGAGGCCGCGCAGCAGCGTGTTGTGGATGTTGTGCGGCGTCTGGAGGAGTCCGGCGAGGTTGCGATCTCCGGTCGCGGCGAGAGCGAGATGATGGTCTAGCGTCGCGTGAGCCGGCGTCAGGGAGCGTGCGAGATGGGTCTGATTCGGCGGCCGGATATCCAGCAGATGGCGCGTGCAGCGCTCGTGATGAACCTCGGCGATATCGCGCGCGAGGGCGAGCGCGCCGTGGTGTCGGCCCGGGCGGAAGCCGAGCGGATCCTCGCGGATGCACGCACGGAGCGGGATGCGCTTGTGAAGGGAGCGATTGAGGAAGCCCGGAAGCTCGGGATGGAGAAGGGGCTTGAGGAGGGTCGAAAGAGGGGCGTGGAGGAGGGGAGGAAAGAGGCCTTTCAGGCCGCCAACGCGGAGCTGGCCAAGTTGCAGAGCGCGTGGGAGGCGGGCGCGGGCGCGTTTGAGGCGACGCGCGGACAGATGCTTGCAGCACTACGCCGCGATGCGCTCGCGCTGGCGGTGATGCTTGCTGAGCGGGTAGTCAGGCGCGCGATCGAGGTTGATGAGGGCGTCGTGGTCAGGCAACTGGAGGCCGCGCTCGAGATGATCGCGAGAGCAACGCGGATCGTGGTCGCGGTTCACCCGGAGGATGAGGCGCTGATCAGGGAGGCGCTGCCCAGGGTTGTGGCCAAGTTCTCGGATGTCACGCACGCGGAGATCACTCCGGACGCGGGCATCGAGCGGGGCGGGTGTGTGGTGCGGACAGATGTCGGTGGGGTGATTGATGCGTCGATCCGCACGCAGATCGAGCGGCTCGCGGCATCGATCGGTGTCGAGGCCAATGGCGGCGTTTTGTCCGCGGGCGGCCCGGCGTCCGAGCCCAAGCTGGCGGGCGTGCAGGATCGGGGCGAAGCCGGAGATGAGAAGTCGAGATCCGCGGCATGAGCGGCACGGCGGCACACGTGGGCGAGCGGAGAGCGGGCGGCGTACGCGGCGAGCACGGCGTGGCGATGGACCTGGGTCCTGAGCTGTCCATGCTGAGCCGGACGCAAGGCATGGGGCTGACCGGGCGCGTGTCGGCGCTCAAGGGGATGACGGTTCTGGTTGATGATCTGCCGCTGCCGGTGGGAACGGTGGTTTCGATCGGGCGGGGTGAGGAGAAGTGCGCGGGCGAGATCGTGGGGTTCTCGCGCGAGCGGGCCGTTGTGATGACGCTTGGACGGATTGGCGGCGTGCGGCCGGGGGATCCGGCGTACGGTGAGCAGACATCGCCGACGATCGGTGCAGGGCTTGCGCTGATCGGCCGCGTGGTGGACGGGATGGGAAGGCCTATTGACGGAAAGGGCCCGCTGGTCGGGCTGACGCCCACGCCTCTGTCGCCGGAACCACTGCGGGCGCTTTCAAGGCGGCGTGTGACCGAGCGGATCGACACCGGGGTGCGCGCGATCGATCTTATGATGACGATGGGGCGCGGGCAGCGAATGGGGATCTTCGCGGGTCCGGGCGTTGGAAAGAGCACGCTGCTGGGAACGATCGCGAAGCGGACGAGCGCTGACGTCTCGGTGATCGCGCTGATCGGCGAGCGTGGGCGTGAGGTTCGAGACTTTGTCGATCACACGCTCGGAGAGGAGGGGCTGGCGCGATCGGTGGTGGTTGTGGCGACGGGAGATGAGTCTCCGCTGATGCGAGTGCGCGCTGCGCTGGTGGCCATGTCGATCTCGGAGTGGTTCCGTGATCGGGCGATGGACGTGATGATGATCATGGATTCCGTGACGAGGTTTGCGCACTCTCAGCGGCAGATCGGGCTTTCCGTGGGGGAGCCGCCCGCGACGCGCGGGTATACACCGAGCGTGTTTGCGGCGCTGGCGCAGCTCATGGAACGGGCTGGCGCGGTTGATCTGCCGGGGGGAAAGTCAGGTTCGGTCACGGGGCTGTTCAGCGTTCTTGTGGAAGGCGATGACATGACCGAGCCGGTTGCGGACGCGTCGCGCGGCATCCTGGACGGGCATGTGTGGCTTTCGAGGAAGCTGGCGCAGCGAGGTCATTACCCTGCGATCGACGTGCTGGATTCGATCAGCCGCGTGGCGGACGACGTGACGGACAAGGGGCATCAGTCGGCGCGTCGGCAGGTGCAGCGTCTGGCCGCGTTGTATCGGGATGTTGAGGAACTGGTGCGGATCGGCGCGTACGCGCAGGGGTCGAGCGTTGAAACGGACGTGGCAATTGAGCTGATGCCGCGGATCGAGGGAGTTCTGAGGCAGGGCAGGGATGATCGTGTGGTGTTTGAGGAAGCCAGATCAGAGCTGGTGAAGTTGGCGCTGATGTCGGGCGACATGGTGCAGAAGCGAGCGTCGAGCAGGGCTCGCGCGTGAGCGTGCCTGATGGAAGGGGCGGCCGGCTGTGGCGAGATTTGTGTTCGAGCTTGAGGCGGTGCTGCGGATGCGAGCCCGCGAGGAGGAGCGGGCCATGCTCGCGCTGGCCGAACGCGAGCGGACGCGGGCGGAGTCGGTGCGAGCGGCGATGGAGATTGAGGCGAGGGTCGCGCTCGGACGAGCTGAGTGGAGAGATCGTCTGGTGAGCGGCGGTGCGACCGGTGGCGTGGAGATGACGTCCGTTCGGTTGCAGGCGGGCGCGACGCTGCGGGACTTGTCACTGCTCAAGCGTGCGGCCCTGTCGGTGGCGGCGGCGGAGCGCGAGGTGCAAAGGGCGAGAGAGACACTGCTGGAAGCGACTCGACGCAGACAGGCGATCGAGGAGTTGCGGGAGCGACGTCTGGAAGCGTGGAAGCTCGACCGGTTACGCGTGGAGCAGCGAGTGGTTGATGACCTGGTGGTCTCAAGATTCGGACGGGACGAGGATGCAGCAGAAGGAGCCTGGTGATGCGCACAATGTGGAACGCGCTATCGGTGATGGCGATCGCGAATCTTGTTGCGCTGCTGGGGATTGTCGGATGGCTGGCGGTGGGGGGGCGAATCGATCGGGATCGCGTGCAGCGGGTGCGTGAGACCTTTGTCGAAACCGTTGCGCAGGAGAAAGAACGGATCGCGCAGGAAGAGGCCACAAAGGTCGCGGCACAGAAGGCGGCCGAAGAGGCGGCGCGGCTGAAACAAGGGTCGCCCGTGCCATTCGCGGACGCGATGGACATGCGGATTCAGCGGAACGCGGATGAGGAGCAGCGGCTGGAGCGGCTGCGCAAAGAGATCACGCAGATGCAGGAAGCGATTGCGCGGGAGCAGCGCAAGATTGATGCGGACCTTGTCAAGCTTGAGGAGCGAGAGAGGGCGTTCACGCAGGTGAGAGAGCAGATCAAGCTGACCGAAGGGAACAAGCAGTTCAAGAAGTCGGTGTCCGTTCTGGAGGCCCTGGACGCGGCGGACGCGATGGGAACGCTTGGAGAGATCCTCAGGACCGGGGATACCGAGCAGGTTGTGGCCTATCTCAACTCCATGCAGGATCGCAAGCGGGCGGCAGTGCTGACGGAGTTCATCGCCGCGGGACAGGCGGAGGTGGCAGCCGATTTGCTGGAGCGGCTCAGGAAGCGCGGGGTCGAGGTACCTTCGGAGCCGGGTGCTCTGGGGGCGACTGCGGACGCGGGTTCCTGAGGGATGCCGGTTGGCTTTGACAACGAGTGAGCGAACGACTGAGCTCGTTCGCCCAGCAGGGGCTCAGACCGGCGGCGGAGCCGTTGATGGAACGCGTGGGCGTGCGAAGAGCGAGGCACATGCCTCGTTCGAGGACGTCCTGGCGCGCGTTGAGGGGCCGTTCGTCGCACTCGATGGACACGTGGATGTTGCTGCGGTGATCGCGGCCGGCAGGCCGGTCGATCAGCAGCGGGCTGCGATTGATCAGAAGACTCAGACGGTCGAAGGGAGTCGTCGGAAGGCCAGCCCCGAAGGTGGAGAGGGCACGCATAACAGCGTCGCAGATCGGGCGGATGCGGGTGGAGTGGCGCGTACGAGGTCAGCCGATGCGACCTCGGCGGCCGAGCAGGCGAGCGGCCGCGTTGGCCATGACGTCTCGTTGTGGAGCGAGCCTGCGATGGGACGCCGAGGCGAGGGTCCAGGGCCAACTCCTCCGAGTTCCGCAGCACAGAGGGGCGCCGAAGCCGCAGCCGCGAGCCAAAGTGCGGAGGCAGAGGGACAGGGCGTTGGTCGGGCGGTGACGGCGAATGGTGAGGCTGCGGCTTTGAACGTGCTGGGCGTTCGCCCGGGTTCGCTTCGGGGCGAAGGTGCGGGAGGCGATGTAGGCACCTGCGCCAACCCG
>CAZPPG010000063.1:0-18359 GCA_964588385.1 uncultured Phycisphaeraceae bacterium | reverse complement strand
TTCCCGCAATCTCCTCGCGAGCCACCCACTTCACACCCGGCCGCGCCTTCTCAACCGCCCGCTTCACGCGCTCCGTCGCTCGCACCTCCACCACCGTGAACTCAAACCTTCGATGCGTCGTCTGATGCGTGAACCGCTCGCGTTCGCAGAGCTTCGTTGAGGGAGCGAGCCCGAGGGCTTCGCGCGCGACTTCTCCTGAATCCCTCTCCACTCCGCTCCACTCAACCGTCGGCGCCTGCACCATCGATGCCCACATCCCCTTCGCCGGTCTCGTCTCGATCGCCACGCGTCCCCCCGCATCCTCCATCACCACGCTCACAGCCCACACCGTTGGCGTCACTTTCGTCCGCTTCGGCTCCGGGATCACATCCGTCAATCCCTTCGCCCGCGCGATGCACGCCTCAGCCAACGGGCACACCTCGCACCTCGGCCCCCGCGGCACACACACCGTCGCCCCCAGCTCCATCAACGCCTCAGCAGCGAGCGCGGGTCCCGACTCACGTCCAGCCCCACTGCTCCGCCCGCGTTCGGCCGCCCGCACGATTGCATCCGCGTGCGCCCGCGCCCACTTCACCTGCTTCGGATCCGACGCGCTCCCCCTTCTCCCATGCACCCGCAGCATCACCCGCGCGACATTCCCATCCACCATCGCGCGCTGCTCATGAAACGCCAAGGAAGCCACCGCCGCGGCCGTGTAGGGGCCGAGCCCCGGCAACGCTCCGAGCGCCGCCGCCGTCCCCGGCATGACGCCCCCGTGCGACGTCATCACGGCCTTCGCCGCCGCGTGCAGCAGCTTCGCCCGCCGGTAGTACCCCAGCCCCGACCACAGCGCGAGCACCTCCGGCTCGCTCGCCTCCGCCAGCGACCGCACCGTCGGAAACCGCTTCATAAACCGCTCAAACGCCGGCGCGACCCGCGACACCTGCGTCTGCTGGAGCATGAGTTCGCTGACCAGCACCAGATAGGGATCGCGCTTCGTCCCCAAGGGCCGCGTCCGCCACGGCATCTCGCGCGCCTCGGCCTTGAACCACCGCACCAGCGCCCCCGCCCGCCGAGGGTCATCCGCCCCGGACCCCCGCCCGGCCGCCACGGGTCTACGCGCCATGACCATCGGCCCCGGCGATCACAGCCCGGACCCCTTCCTTGATCCCGCCCCACGCCGCATCCGGCGCCTTGCACACCGAGATCCAGTCGCTGTGGATCAGCACATTCGTCACGCCCGGCACCGCGAAGAGGGCCACCGCCAGCGCATCCCCCGCCTCCTTCGCCTGCTCCGGCTTGAAGTACGACCGCGGCGTCTCCGTGATCGGGCCGTTCAGCACGCACTTCATGGCGTTGGGGTTCGGGGTTGTGTCGAATCGGACGACTTTGGAGCCCATCTTTCGTTCAATCCGATGGAGGGTTTGTCAACATCCGGCTCGCCAGAACGTAGACTGAACGTAGACTCTCCGGCGGAGCGGGTCGAGCATCGGTGACAAGGTCGCCGCGACCACTGCCTGGGTGTGCGTACAGCGAGGATCGTGGGCGTGTTCCCCTTCGAGCGTCTGAGTGATCTCGTGGACCGGCTCGCCACCTATGTGTGGTGGGAGGTCGCGCTCGAACTCATCTTCATCTGGATCTTCGTCTACGCCGTCGCCCGCTTCGTTCAGGGCACCCGCGCTGCCGGCGCCCTCAAGGGCGTCCTCGTCCTCTTCCTTCTCCTCACCCTCGGCGCCAAGATCCTCGCCGGATCCGACGCCTTCCCACGCATCGGCTTCCTCTTCGAAAAGGTCCTCGGCGTCATTGCACTCGGCCTCATCGTCATCTTCCAGCCCGAACTCCGACGCGCCGTCATGAAGCTCGGCGAAACCTCTCTCGGCTTCCGCGGCACACCCTCCGAAATCGCCGCCATCGCCAAGGAACTCTCCGACGCCGCCGGCTACCTCAGCAAGGCCCGCTTCGGCGCGATCATGGTCGTCCAGCGTCAGGAGGGCACAAAGGCCCTCCTCGACTCCGGCGGCGGCACCCTCATGAACGCCCAACTCTCCTCCCGGCTCCTCCAGACCATCTTTTTCCCCGGCTCCGCCCTCCACGATCTGGCCGTGCTCATCCGTGGCCAGCAGATCGTCGCGGCCGGCGTGCAGCTTCCCCTCGCCGACCCCTCGGAAATGCCCGATCCCTCCCTGGGCTCTCGCCACCGCGCCGCCCTCGGCGTGAGCAAGGAGCAGGATGTCGTGGTCGTGGTCGTCAGTGAAGAGACGGGCGCGGTCCGCATCGCCGAACGCGGCCGCCTCTCCCAGCCCATGACCCCGGCCGCCCTCCGCATCGAACTGGCCAAGCGCCTCGGCAAGGCCGTCGCCGAGCCCGACCTGTCCGATGACCAGTCCGACGCTCCGCTCGTGGACACACTCGAAAAGCGGGAGAGCGCGTGATGTGGAAGCAGGCGCCCACCCTTCTGGTTGTCTCGATCGTGACCGTCGTGATCTGGCTCTTCGCCGAGGGAGAAAACGTCCAGCGCGCCGACGTCGTCGCCACGGTGCAGGTCGTCCCCGCCTCCAATGCCGGCCTCATCGCGTGGGTCGAGTCCGAAACCCCGTGGGACGGACGCGTGGCCCTCAAAATCTCCGGTGCCACCGTGGGCATCGATGCCGTCCGCGACCGTCTCCGCCAGCCCCTGCTCCTCCCGCCCGGCGTCGACGGCTTCAGCTCCTCACCCGGCAACCACACCCTCGACCTCCGCACCATGCTCCGCATTCTCCCGGAGATCCGCGAAACCGGCGTCTCCATCGAGGAGTGCGAGCCCCGCATCATCGTCGCCCACGTCGATGTCATCGAATCCGTCGAACTCCCCGTGAAGGTCGAAGTCGCCGATGCCGAGGTCGAGGGCCTCCCCGAGGCCAATCCCACGCGCATCACCGTCCAGGTCCCCAGTCTCGTCAAGGCCCGCCTCACCCCCGACTCGGCCCTCATCGCACGCGTCAGCGCCGAAGCCGTCCGAAGCCTCGGACGCGGAAGACGCGAAACACTCCCCGCCGTCACGCTCGACCTTCCACCCGAGCTCATCGGTTCCCGCGGCGTTCGCATCGCCACCCCCACGGCACGCGTCTCCCTCACCCTCCGCGAACGCACCGCCACCGAACTCATCCCCTCCGTTCCCGTCCACTTCCGCGTCGCCCCCGGGCAACTCGCCCGCTGGCAGATCAGCATCCCCGAATCCGATCAATACCTCCGCGATGTCCGCGTCACCGGCCCCAGCGAAGAGATCGAGAAAATCCGCAAGGGCGACCTCCGCATCATCGCCATGGTCACCCTCTCGGCCCAGGAACTCGCCGCCGGCATCTCCAGCAAGGCCGCGACGTTCACCGACCTTCCCTCCTCCCTCCAGTTTCAGGTTGAAGATCCCATTGTCGCTCTGGAGATCCGCCCCATCCCCGACGGCTCCAATCCGGCAACCGGCGCCATAACCCCGGATCGCACCGGCCCTTCCGATGTCGAGAGCCCTCCCGCCCCGGCCGATGACTAAAGCCGGCTCCCCCCGACCTCTCCCCCCACGGTTGGCACTTTGGCCCTTTGGCAATTTGGCCCTTGGCTTCTTGGCCCTTTGCCCCCTCCCGCCCTAACCTTCCACCCCCTTTGAACCCCGGACTCTCGTCCGGGTGCAGGGTCCTTGTCCAGCGATGCGTGATCGACGGGATCGACACGCCTCGTGCCCCAACTCTCCGACGGCGCTCGGGTGCTCCCCGGGCTCAGTGAGGACTTAGGTCGTGAAGATCAAGACCGACGAAATCGCCAGCGTGATCAAGCAGGAGATCGAGCAGTATTCCGCGACCCTCGAGGTCTCGGAAGTCGGGCGCGTGGTCGAGATCGGCGACGGCATCGCCCGCATCTACGGCCTCTCCAACGCGATGGCCGGCGAGCTCCTCGAGTTCCAGACCTCCGAAGGCGCCGTCATGGGCCAGGTCTTCAACCTCGAACTCGACACCGTCGGCGCCGTCATCTACGGCGACTACCTCTCCGTGAAGGAGGGCGACCTCGTCCGCGCCACCGGCCGCCTGCTCGAAGTCCCCGTCGGCGAGGCCCTCCTCGGCCGCGTCGTCGATCCCCTCGGCCGCCCGCTGGATGACGGCCCCGCCATCCAGACCGACACCTTCCGCAAGGTCGACATCATCGCCCCCGGCATCGCCGAGCGTCAGCCCGTCACCGAGCCCGTGCAGACCGGCATCAAGGCCATCGACGCCATGATCCCGATCGGCAAGGGCCAGCGCGAGCTCATCATCGGCGACCGCAAGACCGGCAAGACCGCCGTCGCCATCGACGCCATCATCAACCAGAAGCAGTACTGGGGCACCCCCGACGCCGTCGTCTGCATCTACGTCGCCGTCGGCCAGAAGGAATCAACCGTCGCCGGCGTCGTCGAGACCCTGCGCAAGGCCGGTGCGATGGACTACACCATCGTCATCGTTGCCGGCGCGTCCGACCCCGCACCCATGCAGTACGTCGCCCCTTACTCCGGCACCGCCATGGCCGAGTACTTCATGTGGCAGGGCAAGAACGGCAAGACCCCCAAGCACGCCCTCTGCGTCTACGACGACCTCTCCAAGCAGGCCGTCGCCTATCGCCAGCTCTCCCTCCTCCTGAAGCGTCCCCCGGGCCGCGAGGCGTACCCCGGCGACGTCTTCTATCTCCACTCCCGACTCCTCGAGCGCGCCACCAAGCTCTCCGACGACAACGGCGGCGGCTCCATCACCTCCCTCCCTATCATCGAGACCCAGGAAGGCGACGTCTCGGCCTACATCCCCACCAACGTCATCTCCATCACCGACGGACAGATCTACCTCGAGCCCGAACTCTTCTTCTCCGGTGTCCGCCCCGCCATCAACGTCGGCATCTCGGTCTCACGCGTGGGCGGCAACGCCCAGGTCAAGGCCATGAAGAAGATCGCCGGCTCCCTGCGACTGGACCTCGCCTCCGCTCGTGAGCTCGAGGCCTTCGCCCAGCTCGGCACCGAACTCGACAAGGCCACGCAGCGTCAGCTCGATCGCGGCCGGCGCATGGTCGAACTCCTGAAGCAGGGCCAGTACACCCCCTTCAACGTCGTCGATCAGGTCATCTCCATCTACGCCGGCACCAAGGGCTTCCTCGACGATGTCCCCGTCACCCAGGTCCGTGAGTTCGAGAAGTCCATGCTCGACCACTTCCAGGCCGCAGGCAAGCCGATCTGGAACGACCTCAACGCCAAGAAGGCCCTCGACGCCGACCTCGAAAAGCGGCTGACCGACGCCATCGCCAACTTCAAGGCGGGTTGGAAGCCGAAGGGGTGAGTGTTTTGACGAGATCGCCTTGAAGGGAGCTCCGATCGCAAGCTCGGGCGGCCTTGCGAACCGCGAGTCCCAGAGATCAGTTCGGTTTCAAATCAAGCAAACGACCCAGACCCCCGGCCCTGTGCCGGGGGTCTTTGTTTCAACTTCTGGGGATTGTCCGCCAAAGTTCAGAATTCCGTGGCCGGATCGTCCAAACTGTGGCACACTTCCGTATATGTATTCGGGGGGGGTTAGGGTCCGTGCGTACCGTCTGCTGTTGACGGTCGTGGCCCAACTCCGGACACCGAAGCCGCACGATGCTGGTGCGGGAGGATGCTGCAATGGCTGATACGCTGGGAACCGCTCAGTCGGAATGGACCGCACTGGGCACCACAACCAACAGCACGTTGTCCGCGATAGGCACCTACACGCTGTTCGACACGATACCGGGCGGCGTCAACCCTTACGCGCTCGCAGTGCCCGAGTCCAACACGCTCGCACTCCTCTTCTTTGGCGACCCGAGCGCGGGCGATCCCAAGACCATCGAAGTCCAGTTCTGGGCGGTCAACGGGATCACCATCGGCATGGATGACAAGTACATCGGGATCTGGCTTGGAACGGTGGAGCTTGATATCGGCACCACCGCGAGCACCTCGCTCGCCGCCAATACATTCTTCTTCTCGGATATCCGGATCACGGACGACCGCTCGATGAATCCGCCGGGCATGCGTGTGATCGCGGCCGACCCGGACACCACCAAGGGCGCGGCTGTTCTCGCGTTCGACTCACTCGGCGCCGAGTATGTCATCGTCCAGATCGCTCGCAAGGGCGGCATCGATCTGGCCGGTCTCGCCTGCCGGGCTTTCTAAGGGAGGCATTCCATGGCGACGATCAACCTTGGAACACGGCAATCGGACTGGACACTCGAAGACGGCACCGCGGCCACCGCCGCGTTCTCCGACCCGGGCGCCTACGCCTACAACGCGTCCATTCCTTCGACGAACGCCGGCGCGGGCCGATTCGTGATTCCACTGCCCGACGTGGGGACCATGGGAAACCCCCTCTCCGACTGCTGCTTCATGCTCCACTTCTACTTCGTCACAACATCGAATCCAATCGCAGTCAAGGCCCGCATCTGGGGACTCTCCCCATTCGGCTCGGGTGAAGCCCTCGGCACGTTTTTCGGCGAGTGTGTCGCGAGCCAAGGTGTCACCGGCGGACCAGCCGGAGCCGACAGCTACTTCTGTCCGAGCATCACAATCGTGAACGACCGCACACTGACGCCACCGGGAATGCGCCTGCCCGGCTCACCTGTCTATCCGGCAGACAGTGTTGGCGCCGCAACGCTCATGCTGGACGCGATCGGTTGCAGCCACATCGTCGTCGAACTCCGGCGCCAGGGTGGCGGCTCACTTGATGAGGTCGGTCTCTGCTGGCGTAGTTTTTGAAAGATGACCCTCGAACCTGCTTCACAAGATGAACCCCGAACATGGACAAGGAGAAAGCCATGTCTCTTAGCAACCGTCTCTTTGCCCGTGCCGCAGTGGGCATTGCCACCATCCTGCTTATCGGAGGAACCGCCATGGCCGAGCCGATCGTCGTGCTGAACGATGGAGCGCAGCGCGACCTTATCATCTCGCGCGGGGAGCATCGCATCAGCATCTTCGCCAATGACCTCACGATTGATCCGTGGCCAACCCCGGGTGGTGATGCGCCCTATTCCCTGAGAATCAACTTTCAGTATCAGTTTGGCAACCCCGAGGTAATCACCGGATCAATCCAAGGCAATGATCTTCCCTTCTTTCCCCCAATGCCACTTCAAACCCCGGCGCTCGCTGTGCCGGGGGGGCTGAGACTAGAAGGCATTCTTCTCGACGAAGGAACTGGCTATGTCCGACCTGGGTATGACCCGGACAGCGGTATTACGGATGGCGCCGCCTTAAACCATGGAACGGGGCCATTCTCGGCATTCAACTTGGAATCCTTTGAAAATGTCGGTGACATGGCCTACATCGGTTACACGTCCTCAGATATCACGATCTTTGGATACATGCAGATCGAGCGTGTCACAGATATTGACTGGAAACTTGTTGGCTATTCGTTTGATCCGACTGGTGCGGGGATTCTTGTTCAGAATTTGGTTGTACCGAACGGTGCGACACTTCTAACACTGGGCCTTGGTGGGGCCTCGGGTCTTCTTCGCAAGCGCCGCTGAGAGACGCGCGACCCCGAGCCCCGGGCGGTCCTGTGATCGCCCGAAGCTCGCTGCCACGGCACAAAGGTTTCGGAGAAGCACAGATGGCTGGAACAGGAGACCGACGCATGAACCACGCACGAACACTCGCACGCATTGCCGCGATCGGCTGCACGATCGCGCTGGGAGGTGTTACCATGGCCGAACCGATCGTGGTCCTCAACGATGGTGCGCATAAAGACACGATTATCTCGCGTGGAGACCTGCGCATTCACCTCTTCGCGAATGAGGTGACAATCGACCCCGCGCCGACGCCCGGAGGCGATGCCTTCTACTCAATGAACTTCAATTTCCAGTTCCAGTTCGGCAATCCCAAAGACGTCGTAGGAGCCATCTCGAGCAACGAACTGCCAGTGGACCCCGACTTCCCACTCCAGACCGCCTGCATTCTCGGAGAAGGCGGGCTCCGTCTCGAAGGGTCCGTGATCGACGCTGCTCGAAGCTTTGTCCCTCCCAGCTATGATCCAGAAACCGGGACCGTGATACCCGCGTTCATCACCAACGACGACCACCCATTTGCAGACTTCAATCTGGAATCATTCTCAGACGGAGACATGGCCTACATTGGATACTCATCGTCAGATTTTTCGTCGTTCGGGTACATGCAAATCCAGCGCCAGAGCGTGCTGGAGTGGAAGTTGATCGGGTATGCATTTGATGCCGCCCAAGAGGGGATTCTCGTCAGGAACCTCGCCATCCCGAACGGTCCGACGCTTCTGACACTCGGACTTGGTGGCGCCTCCGGCCTTCTCCGCAAGCGCCGTTAATTGGAGATCCATCATGCCGGCTTGGTCGCTCCTCGGAGCGAGAGTCAACCGCGAAGGCAATCAGATCGAACTCGATCTGTATGTTTCATCAGTCGGCATCACGCCGACGCTGCAGTATTCGACGGTTTTCAGGTCGGAAGCACCAGCTCCTTACAACTTCGGTCCAGTCGCGGGCTGGAGGTTCGATCCTACAGCACAGGTGCAAGAATTTCAGCCCGGTACTGAACCGCCGTATGAGCCGCGGCTCTTCTCTGGCTTCGTGTACATCATCGAAATGTCCGGTGCGGATGCCTATGTGTCGATCGCCCTCCGCCTGGCGCCCTCCGCCTTGATCTCCATTGGCGCCGATCTTCGTCCCGACACGTACCCGATGTGGATCCAGTCTGTTGATGCCGGCGTCGTCGTGTTGAAGGCGACATCCGGCGGAATGGCTGTCTCTTCAACTGCCTTTACGTTCTCCGCCGGCTCCCCCGCCGAGTTGAACCTCAGCGCGTACGCCTCCATCGTCGGCAAGCTCCCCGGATGGGTCGCGGGCACGGGCATCCCTGTCCTGCGGCTGCACTGCGATTCCTACGCGGAGCGCGCTGCGCGAGTCGCGACGGGCACAACCTACAATGCCGCCATCGATACGTGGACCGATCTTCGTCTCTCCAGCCCGAACAACCTCGTGCAGAGCGACCCGGCGCTCCGGCCCGTGCTGGATGCAACAGCGACCACTGCTCCCACGGTCCTCTTCACCTCCGATGTCCTGGAGCAGGCATCCGGCTACGACCTGACGCAGAACGCCTGCGCCTTTGGCGTCACCTTCACCGCCGATGCCGGCAGTTCAACCTCCACCCAGCATCTGATCGGGCGCTGGAGCGGCCAGTCGGGCACCGACGACAGCAGCAAGTGGCAGTGGCGGCTTCTCTACGAACGCACGGCCGGTTCCCCCGCGACCCACAAGATCAAGGCCCAGTTTGTGTACAACAGCGGGTTCTTCTTCTCCGTCGCCACCGTGGAAGCCACCATCGATGAGCCGACCGAGAAGACCATCGCGATCTATCGCGTCACCACGACCTCCCCCACCACGGGCGAACTCTGGGTGAACGGCGCTCTCGTTGCCTCCACGACGACATTCCTCCCGGACACCAATCCTGCAGCACGCGACCTTCTCACGGTCGGGGCGAGATACGGCGGCGGCTCGTCTCTGACCGATGAGCTTGCGGGCTCGATCGACCAGTGCTTCGTCTATTCCACCCCGATCTCCGACGCGTCGCTCTCCGCCATCATGCACGAGATGGCACGGCGAGCGGGCGTGAAGCTGGGGCCTGTTCCGCTGTCGACCCTCACACAGCCGTACACGGGCGCGAACCCGGAGCCGCGGCGGCGGCTGGACCGCTGGCCGGTCGCGATGATCAATCTCTTCGGAGGCGTCAACTACGACGACAACGTGCTGAGCCAGAACGAGAACTGGCGCAACGGAGGCAACCGACAAGACATCGTCGATTGGTTCAAGCCGCAGATCCAGCGGATTCTCGGCGTATGTCGGGACTTTGAGATCATGATCAACCGGCCTCAGGGGAACTATCGCAACGACATCATCTCGGCGGGCATCTTCGGAGACACGGACGTGGCGCCCAACGATCCGGTGATCGAGGACTATCAGTGGGACGCGCTGAGGGGCTGGACCGACGGGGGCGGCTTCCACCCCGGGGTCTTCGGAGAGTTTGGGCTTTCGGACCACAACAGCCGCGACGGAATCGACGCTGGAGGAAACTTCGCCTTCGCCCGGCGCTGCTGGTTCTACACCGGCAACCCGACGATCAACGACAACGGCGAGGTGACGCAGGACGCCCGCGTCGGGGCCCGCAACCTCGCTCCTTGCTCCGCGTCGTTCTACCAGGAAGAGTTTCTCGACCCGTGGGCGGCCGAGGACGATCGCTTCCGCTGCTTCTTCGTCGATTCCGCCAGCAAGTGGGACCGCAAGTGGGTCGAGATCCTACAGACCCCGTCCGTCAATGAAGAGTTCACGCTCGTTGGCGAGGCGATTGCCGAGGATCCGAACGCCCGCAAGGGTGCGCCTTGGATCGCGCTGCTTGGCATAAGAAGCGCGCCCTGGTGGATCGACTTCGATCGAAACAACGGGTTCGACTGGAACTTCCGCGCTGGCCCGTGGGACGAAACACCTATCTACCTCGGCGTGACGCGCTCGACCGATGGCGCGGTCATGAACCTGAACGACCCCACCGGCAGCCGCGAGCAGGACGCTCTCAGTCTCGAGGATTGCTACCGCTTTATCGACCGCGGTGTCGCCCCCGTTGCGTGGGGAGGCGATTATCAGAAGATGGGCACGGCGTGGTACTACGGCGGTCGCCGCATCCCCGTCGGCCGCTACCCGATGATGAGCCCTCGGATCAGCCGCGTGTGGCGGTAGACCACCCGCCCCCTGCGGCACACGCGGCGATCCCGACATCAACGCCGACACCCTTATCGACATCCTCGATTTCCTCGATTTCTTTGAGTCCTTCGGCACAGGGTGCTGATCAACTACAGCCCGCGCCGACCTTCTGAGCGTTCTGTCACCGCGCAGCACACCCGCGTGCCGGAAGGTACCGTCTCGGTTACCAGAACATCAGACGACGTTCTCCAACTTCACGTGGAAGCCCATCCACCGCAGCCCGCCCCACGCAACCCTCTTTACCCGCCGCTCTCCGCCCGGCAGCGGCTCCGCATTCAATGCTTCTTCATGCCGCCACGCCCGAGACCGGCCCGCCGCCTGAACTGCCCCGGCCCTCTCCATCCTCTCCAGTTTCCCTAAAGGCCCTTCATACGCCTTGTCGCCCCTTCCCAGGCGGGGGCCGATTCCCCTGCGCACTTTTCTGTTCCAATGAACCCTTCCGTCCGTTACCCTATTCGCCGACACCGGCTCCTCGCACCTCAGAGCCGGAGGGAGGGCATCATGCGTCCTATTCGTTCCGCGAGCGCCACGCCGCTCATCGCACTCGCCACCCCCGCGTGCCTCAGCGCCCCCGCCCTCGCCGCACCGCCCGAGTATGCCACCAGCGTGAGCGCCTCCAACCCGCTCCTCTGGTATCGCTTCGACGAAGCCAGCGGCGACGCCATCAACCACGGCTCGCTCGGCGCCTCGCACAACGCCGTCTACAACGGCACACCCGATCACTCAATCCCCTCGCAGGGCGGCGACACCGGCGTGGGCCTCGGCCAAGGCGACTGGCTCGAATCCGCCGGTGCCTCCGCACTTACCGGCAATCCCACCTTCTCCATCGAAGCCGTTGTCCGCCTCGACAGCCCCGGGAGCGCGAGCCAATGGGGCCCCTTCCTTCACTGGGGCTCCGGCGGCACCGGCAAAGAGGTCTACTTCAGCATCCAGCACAACAACAACCTGCGCCTCTACAACGGCTTCTACAACGCCGGCGTCATGTCGAACCGCACCTTCCCCGGCAACCTCTGGCTGCACGTCGTCTGGACGCGCGTCGGCGGCAACGACAGCGAGACCGGCTCCGCGATGTATGTCAACGGCTACCCGATCGCCGTCGTGCGCGATCCAAACCTTTCACCAGGATTCCTCGCCGCCGCATCCATCAACGTGACCTCAACCTCGTTCCGCATCAACCAGGCACGCGACCTCATCGGCAACCGATACTTCACCGGCGCCCTGGATGAGGTCGCCCTTTACAACCGCATTCTCACCGCAGAAGAGATCCTCTCACGAGGCGCCATCTTCCGCTGCCCCGCCGACTACAACGCCGACATCACCGTCGACATCCTGGACTTCCTCGACTTCTTCGAAGACTTCGGCGCCTGCGACCAGCAGCCGGGCCCGTGCGGCACGCTCGGCGATGCCGACTTCAACGCCGACACCATCGTCGACATCCTCGACTTCCTGGACTTCTTCGAGGCCTTCGGCGCGGGCTGCTGAGCCCGATCACCCAGGCCAGATCTGCCCTTCAACAAACTCCACCGAGTTTCCGGCCGGATCGCGCACATAGATCGACCGCGCTACGCACTCACCCTCACCACGCCCCTCACCTCGCCCGCCGCCCGGCCGCGGCTCACCCGGCGCAGGCCAGCGAACCTCCTTCTCGATCGCGATGCCCGCGTCCGCCAGCCGCCCGCGCCACGCCTCATACGTCCCCGGCTCTATCGAGAACGCCACATGCCCCTCGCCCGTCGCCCCATGCGTCGGCACCATCGGATGGCCCAGCCGTGTCACGCTCGCGCGAAACACCAGCAGCATCTGCGAAGCCGACACCCGAAACCCGCGGCTGCGCTCCTCCACCTTGCTCACCAGCCGCAGTCCCACCACCTCCCGATAGAACCGCTCCATCGCGCCAAGGTCCTCGCCGTACAGAATGGTCTCGTATATGCCCGTAGGATGCATGGAAAGTCTCCGTTACCAACGCTCTGATGATCGCGCGCCAGAACTCGATTCCACTACACCCGGCAACGCCCCGAGAATCATCAACCAATGACCTATTCGTCCTCCCTTCGCTTCACCCTCGCCCATCACCACTGGGCCCTCGAGTCGCTCCTCATCGAGTGCGAGCGCCTCACACCCGAGCAGTTCGACCGCGAACTCGGCATCGGTCCGGGCTCGCTCCGCGTCAACATCGCCCACACGCTCGAGGCCATGCTCTTCTTCGCCGACAACTTCGCAGGCCGTGACTACACAGAGCCCGCCGATCTCGCGACGCTCAGCGCGTCTATCACCGGCCTCCGCACACTCCTCGACCGCGCCGCGACCGCGCTCCGCACGTCGATGCTCGCCGCCGCCGAAAGCGGCCCCGGCCCCACCACGCACTGGCCCAACGCGCCCCGCGGCGTGATGTCCACCCCCGCCGCCATCGCGCAGGTCTTTGACCACACCATCGCCCACCGCGCCCAGTGCATCAACATGCTCAAACGCCTCGGCGTACCGCCGCCCGACCTTGACCCAATGACGTTCGAGTCCACCGGCCTGCCCTGGTGAGCCAGGCGCACGCCGCCGTACGCAGTACTCTCCACATACACCCTCACACCCTCCGGTCCCACCCCACGCCCTTGACTCACGTGAAACCGGCCATAGTCTCCCGCGAGTTCGATTCCTCCATCGCGTCCCCCGGCCGCACCCCATGCCCGATGTCGCCCACATGCTCCGCCGCATGATCCGCTCAACGGGCTTCGATGTCGTGCGCGTTCCGGCGCCCCTTCCCGCTCCCTCCGCAGCCCACTCAACGCGTGATGCGCAACCCGGCGCGTCGCAAGATTGCTTCCCCGGCGATCCCACCTTCGCCCCCTACAACCCCTGGCCTATCCCGCGCGATCTTGAGGCCAATCCCAACCCATGGGCCAAGACGCTGCTGCACCTCTACAAAGAACGCGGCTCGTGGCCCGCATGCGTCTCGCCCGAAGTCGGCATGTTCATCCACGCGTTCGTGCGCAACCTCCGACCACGCACCGTCGTCGAGACCGGCACCTGCCACGCCGCGAGCACCATCTGGATCGCCGCGGCCCTCGCGATCAACGATGAGAGCGCCAAGCCGGGCACGCCCCCCGCTGCCATCCACACCTTCGACGACTTCACGCTCCCCTCCAACCCCGCAATCTCAGGCCTGCCCCTCTACACAGAGCGCGAACAGCTCGTCCGCCATCGTCTCAAAGAGGCCGGCGTCGCAGACCGCGTCACCATCCACAAGGGCGACAGCTCCAGCGGCATCATCGCACACCGGGCAGCGCTCGATCGCGCCGGCGGCGTGCAGCTCGCCTTCATCGACGGCGACCATTCGCCCGAGGGCGCGCGACGCGACCTCGCCGCCGTCGAGCCGTCACTCAACGTCGGCGGCTTCATCCTGCTCCACGATGTGTGGCCAACCATTTGCGGCTGCACCGGCCCGCGCTGGCTCGCAGACAACATCCGCACCGTCGCGACCGGGCGCTACCAGGTCTGCGACTTCTACACCGCCCCATTGAACTACGGCCTGACCATCCTGCGCCGACTCGCCTGACGCCCACCTGGTCCAGCCCGACGCGTCCAGCCCCGCCCGCGCTCGCCCACCGGAAGCCCACCCACGTCGCCATGACCCGCACCCTGGTCGCTGGAGGTCGCCCAGAGATGTCTGGAGTGTCGGGAGCCTCCCCGGCCGTTGCATGCAGCGACCCGTTCCGTTAGGCTGCGCCCGGCATCCAACGACCTCAGATCGGGAGGGCCCCATGGACTATGACCTCGTCAGCAACGCCGCCGCCACCGCGCTCAAGAGCATCAGCGCCGGCGATCCGATCGGTCCGTCGTTCGCACGCATCGCCGCGCTCGTGCTGCCCAAGCTGCCCGACGCCGCCGCAAAGACCGTCGCGGGGCTCGCGCTCTCTGACGATGTCGAGGCGCTGAATGAGCAGTTCCGGGCCGTGCTCGCGGAAGAGCCGCCGAGCGCCGACATCAACGGCCTGTGCTTCGGCATCGCGGAGATGGTGTGGGGAGAGGAGGGCGACGAAAGGCCCCGTCCGGGCGCCGTTGCCGAGTTCACACTCTACATTTCCGGCTCGACCGAGTTCGATCCCGAGAACGAGGACTGGCCCTGCGGTCCCGCGTGGTGGCCCGAGTCGCGATACTTCGTTGTGCCCTCGATGAAGACGCTGAGCGACCTCTGCGCATCGCTGGAGAGCGACGACGCGTGGCTCGTTGCCGCGGGACTCATCGAGCCGCTCTCCATCCTTCTCGTGGGAGAGATCTGCCGCACGATCGAGCCGGGGACACTCCTGGGCGACGCGACCTGGCGCGGCATCGGATCCGGGTTTGACGGAGGCGACCTTCGCGACATCGGTGTTGTCACGCGCGATGGCTTCGTATCCCCCGCCCTCATCCAGTCCGCTCCAACCCCAGCTCCGAAGAAACGCGCCGCATCAAAGGCCTCGAAAGCCAGGGCCTCGAAAGCCAGGGCCTCGAAAGCCAAAGTCGCGAAGGCCAGAGCTTCGAAGGCCAAAGGATCCAAGGCGACGACTTCCAAGGCGAAGGGGTCGTCACTCAAGAACGCGGCGAAGAAGAAGCCCGTGATCAAGAAAGCAGCCGGGAAGAAGACGACGAACAAGCCATCCGCCCGGAAGAAACCTCGCACGGGGAAGGCCCCAGGCTCGAAGAAGGCGACACGAAAGGCCTCGAAGAAGAAGCCCGCACGCCGCGGACGCTGAGCGCCTCACGGACGCTCCGACCGCGCTGCCAGCCGGGCCACTTGGAGCTCCAGTCGTTTCACCTCGCGCGTCACAGAGTTGCGATTCAGCAGCATCCAGTACCACAACTTGAGAAGCCCGATGCTCTGCGCGCTGAAGAGAAACACCACCGCCCAAAGGATCATGCCGCGCGTCTCGGAGGCTTCAAAGAACCTGATCCCTGCCCACACCGCCACGCCCAAGAAGGCAAGCATCACCGGCACGCCGATCAGGTTGAACCACCAGGTGCGTCCGGAGAGCGCCTCGGTCACCTGCATCAAGAGCGGCGGCTCATTCGTTCCCGATCGCATCGCTCGGTGGATCGCGTCATCCATCTCGTGTTCATCCATCCGATCGTTGGGCTGTGTGGTCATCATGGGCCTTTCCTTTCCAGTGCCTCTCTGAGTTCGCTTCTCGCCGCGTGGAGACGGGACTTCACTGTTCCGACGGGCACACACAGCATCGCCGCGATGCTCGCCACGCCCAGCGATGCGCCATAGTGCAACGCGAGCAGTTCTCGCTGCGCCGACCCCATCGCCGCAAGTGCCAGACGCAAGCGGTGTGTTTCTTCAAGGTCGCCCACCACCCCCGCCGGGTTCACGGTTTCGACAGATTGATTCGCGGCCGTCCCGCGTTCGAGTCGGCGCGTGCGCTGAGCACGCCGGACAAAGTCGGCGCATTTGTTGGAGATGATGCGGCAGATCCACTCCGGGAATCGCGCAGGATCGTTCAAGCGCCGGATGTCGCGCGCCGCCGCGAGCCAAGCGGACTGCACGGCATCCCGTGCGGCGTCGTCACGTCCGGTCAGACCCATCGCAAGGCCCACCAGACGCCCATTCCAGCGCGTGACCAGTTCACCCATCGCCGTCCGATCGCCATCCTGCGAGCGGATGACCAGCCACTCGTCGTAGATCTGGTCGGGCGTGCGATCCATGGTCCCCATTCTGGACAGCCAGTCGCAGGGCGATGCCGCCCGGTTCATCTTTGTTCGAGATTCACGGCTGATTTCGCGCCTGGAGAGGGCCCCTATACTTTCCCTTACGCTCGGGGCGCGGTACCCGGACCCCTCCGGATGCCGCTGAGAAGCACCCGTTGAACCTGACCCGGTTCGCACCGGCGGAGGGAAGCGACTGCGACCAGTTTGGTCGGCTCTCAAGGCCGGCTTCCGACGGGCCATCCGCTCCCCTCCGAAATCGATTCTGCTCGACCACGTGCTCACACGAGGAGCCGCACATGACGACACACACGCTCTCTTCCCCCGCAGCAGAAACGCGCCCCCTCTCGCGCTTCCACGCCCCGCTCCGCGGCGGCCTGAACCCGGGCAACACGCCTGGCGTCACCACACCCGGCTCCTTCGCCAATAAGCCTGACCTTGGCGGTCCGCTCATGTTCTCTTCGCCGGACGCCCCCGGCATGCCCGCGCCCTCCACCAAGACCGCGTGGGACTTTCTCCCCGAAGGGTGGACGGTTCGGACCGTTTCCAACATGTGCGACGCGACGGATGCTGCCGCGTGCGTCCCCCCGAACTGCAAGGCCGCCTCGTTCCTCGACACGCGCCGTGTCATGCGGATTGTCTACTACCCTGAGACCTTCAAGCCGCTCACCCAGCTCGAACACGCGCGCCTCGGCATCGTCACGCCGGAGATGAAGCGCGTCGCGGAGCGCGAGCCGCACTTTGCACTGCTCGCCGAGGGCCGCGGGCCCGAGGCCGTCCGCGATGAGGTCGCGGCGGGACGCCTCGTCATTCCCGCCAACATCAACCACCTCAAGCACAAGCTTGATCCGATGGCGATCGGGCGCGCCAGCAAGACCAAGGTCAACGCCAACATGGGCGCTTCGCCGGTCTCATCGGGCACGCACGAGGAAGTCGAAAAGCTCAAGTGGGCCGAGAAGTGGGGCGCGGACACGGTGATGGACCTCTCCACCGGCGGCAATCTCGACGAGTGCCGCCAGGCCATCATCGAGAACGCCACCGTCCCAATCGGCACCGTCCCGATCTACTCCATGATCATCGGAAAGAAGATCGAGGACCTGGACTGGCCCACCATCGAGGCCTCCCTCCACCATCAGGCGCAGCAGGGCGTCGACTATTTCACGATCCACGCCGGCGTGCGGCGCGGGCACCTCAAATACGTCAAGAACCGCCTCATCGGCATCGTCTCCCGTGGCGGCTCCCTCCTGGCCAAGTGGATGCTCGTCCACAACCAGGAGAACATCATGTACACGCGCTGGGATGACATTTGCGACATCCTCCGCCGGTACGACGTGACCTTCTCCATCGGCGACGGGCTCCGCCCCGGCGGCTTGGCCGACGCCACAGACGACGCCCAGATCGCCGAACTCGAAACCCTCGGCGAACTCACCGAGCGGGCCTGGCGCAAGGGCGTCCAGGTCATGATCGAAGGCCCCGGCCACGTCCCCTTCGATCAGATCGAATGGAACGCCAAGATCCAGCGAACACTCTGCCACGGCGCGCCGTTCTATGTCCTCGGCCCCCTCGTGACCGATATGTTCCCCGGCTACGACCACATCACCAGTTGCATTGGCGCGACGGCCATGGCCTACCACGGCGCGGCGATGCTGTGCTATGTGACGCCTAAGGAGCATCTGGGACTTCCGAAGAAGGACGACGTGAAGCAGGGGTGCATCGCGTACAAGATCGCGGCACACGCCGCGGACGTTGCCCTCGGCATCCCCGGCTCGCGCGACCGCGACGACGAACTCACCAAAGCGCGGGCCGCGCTGAACTGGGAGAAGCACTTCGAGCTCTCCTTCGACCCTGACACCGCCCGCGCGTACCACGATGAGGACCTCGACGTCGATACCGACTTCTGCGCCATGTGCGGCCACGACTGGTGCTCCGTCCGCATCTCCAAG
>CAZPPG010000062.1:0-18731 GCA_964588385.1 uncultured Phycisphaeraceae bacterium | reverse complement strand
AAGAAGTCCAGGAAGTCCTGGATGTCGACGATGGTGTCGCCGTTGTAGTCGGCGGCGGCGCAGGGATCGGCGTCGGCCGTGATGTTGCCGATGTAGAGGAGGACGTTGTACTCCTCATCGACGCTGCCCGTGGGCAAGCCGCCGGCGACGGGGTCATCAAACTGACCGTCGCCGTCGCGGTCGTAGATGATGCCGGCGGAGAGGATGACGCCGCCGTTTGTGCGCGGGTCGATGGTGTCAAGGCCCGAGACGTCGGTGCCGGCGAAGCCGTCCTGCGTCACGTTCTGTGAGAAGAAGGTGCCGGAGGAGACAGAGTTGGAGTCCGCGATCTCGATGAAGCGGAGCTGCCACTCGGTGCCGGAGTTGGCGCCGGTGAAGACGTTGCCCGTGTCGACAACTGCCTCGACGGTGTAGACCGGGGAGGCCTGAGAGGGGTCGTAAACGGCACGGAAGAGGGCGTTGTCCGGATTCGGACCGGCCAGCTCATCGAAGACGCCGACGCCGACGAACCAGAGGTTTCCGACCGAGTCGAAAGCGGGAGCGGACATGGAGGGACCGAGTGGCGTGCCCAGCGTCACCTCGAAGAGTGCGCCCATGCGACCGATCTGGGTGCCATTCTCGTCGCGGATCGGCTTGCCACCGAGAACCTGCGCGTCGTTCCACACCGCGAGATTCCAGACCGGGGCCGAGGCGGGGGTGTCGAGACGCGCCACAGCGATGGCGTTCGAGGGGTTCGTGATTCCGGTGAACTCGGTGCCGTAGACGGTCGCGGCGACCAGAATGCGGCCCGCCTGGTCCTTGCCGATGGCGACCTGGCTCACGCCGCCCTGGAAGGCGGTCTGCGAGCCGTAGTGGTCGAAACGACTGATCGGGAACGGATTCGGACGAGGATCAAGTGCATCCTGGAGCGTCATCGATGCCGGGAGGGTCACGGCCTTGGGCGTGCCGACCGGGTTGCCAGCCGCGTTGATGTCGAAGATCGCGATGCTGTCCGTCGTCCCGCCGGGGGTCACGATCAGAACGGCTCCGGATCCAACCGCGCCCGGGGTGCCGAGAAGCACCTGCTTGGAATAAGCGATTGAGCCGCGATGGTTCACGAAGCCCGCCGGGATGTGGGAGCTGTCGCTGGTCGTGCTGCCCGCGGCGGAGCCTCTGGTGATCTGGTCGGAGAAGTTCGGACCGAAGTAGACCGGGCCACCCTCATCCTGCGGGAGGATGTTGGGCACACCGTGCGTCACGCCGGAGGCGTTGAGAATGCGAACGGAGGCGGCACCGTTGCTCGCACCAGCGTTGCTGATGTGATTGACGCCCGTGTTGCGGGCGCCCATCGCGACGCGGAAGATGTTGTTGCCGGCGATGACATTCGTGCCGGTCTGAGCGTTGCCGTCGGCACGGAAGACGATGTTGCCGTTCGCATCAACAGCGCCGAAGCCGATCGCGGCGTCGCCGCCGGTTGCCGCGCCGTTGGGACGATTGGACGCGCCCACCACTCGCTTCACGTACAGACGGCTGGGATCCGCCGGATCAAAGTTCGCGATGCCGCCGAAGACGCTGTTGGCGGGGCCGTCGAACTCGGCCGCGGCGAAGCCGAACTGCACCGTGCTGGACGGGGCGGACGTGGTGCCGGCGGCGTTGTTGTTGGCCGTGTTCACACCCTCGCCCGGCGTGGTCCAGACGGAGTAGCTGCCGGCGGCGGGAGCGACGCCCGTGAGGACGCCGCGGCTGATGCCCTGAGCGCTCACGAGAGACGTGAAGAACGACGCGGAGGTGTTGCTCGCCTTGACGATGGGAGCGATGCCGAAAGTCGTGTTGGAGCGGGTCGTGAAGGGGACGAGGTCAACGACGTAGGTCTGACCAGAGACGAACTCGGTGTTCGCATCGCCGGGCAGGCCCGTGACGAACTTGCTGACGCTGTCCTGTGCGAATGCCGGGATGGCGCACCCGGCTGCAAGGATGAGGGCTGACGTGCGGGAAAGCTTCATCTTCTACGACTCCTCTAAGTAAGGGTGATCAGTGTTTCGGTGTTTGCGTGTCGCTTCAAGAGACCCACAACCGGCCGACCCCGCGATTGGGACGGTTCAGCTGATTGCTCTGAACGTTCCGGCGCTCTCTTCTCATTGCCGGCGGCCAGAGGCCCGACGATGGGGCGAAATCGCCCCCAATACTCCGTTGTCATGGTAATCCGTGAGCTTTGGACGGGCAATCCGGATTCCACTGCTGTGCGATGAAGTGTTCGTGAAGCAGCAGGTGGAAAGCTGGGCAAACTGGGCTATCGGACCCGTTCGGGTGCCTCACCGAAATTGCCAAGGACTGCCGCCAGCCGAGCCGCCAACTGTGCGTTCGCGTGCACGAGAGCGATGTTGGCTCGGAGCGTCTTGCCGGCCGATATCTGATGAAGACGCGCAAGGACGCCGGGCGTGACTTGGCGACCTGTTGCACCTGCCGTCAGCGCCTGCCGCATGGCCAGATCAAGCCACTCATTCCAGACGGAACGGTCGATCTCGTGCTCTTGCGGAACCGGGTTGGCGACCACAATGCCGCGTCCCGTCCGGGCGAGTTCGTCGCGAATGAAAGCCCCGAGAGACTCGACATCGTCGAATCGACCGTCAACTCCGGCGCCGGACTCTCGCAAATAGAACGCGGGGAAGCGGTCGGTCTGGAATCCCACAACGGGGATCCCGAGGGTCTCAAGGGCCTCTCGCGTGGACTCGACGTCCAGGATCGACTTCACGCCGCTGGTGACGACCGCGATCGGGAATCGGGTGAATGCTGCAAGATCGCTGCTGATGTCCAAGTGGGTGCCGTAGTCCCGATGGACGCCGCCGATGCCGCCGGTCGCGAAAGTCCGGACCCCCGCCCGGGTAGCGAGTTCCATGGTTGTGCTGACGGTGGTCGCGGCGTGCGATCGCCGGTGGATGAGTAACCCGAGGTTGGCTGTGTTGGCCTTGGGGATGGAATCAGCCGCGAGGAGATCCGAGAGTTCTGTGTCGCTCAGCCCAACTGTGGGGATACCGGCGTGGACACCGACGATGGCAGGATGGGCTCCCTCACGACGCACGATCTGGGCGAGGTCGGATGCGAGGGACTGAGCGGACTCACGCGGGACGCCGTGGACGAGCAGGGTCGTCTCGAGGGCGACAGCGCGGGAGGCTGGAGAGGGGACTCGGCTAAGAACGTGCATGGTCTGTATTCTGGCAGGCCCGAGGCCCGACGGCGGGCCGGGATGAGGAATCCGGATGAGTCTGCTTGCGCTCGCATTGGTAACGATGGCCGTTCTGACGGCGGGCTATCTCACATACGGGAAGTTCGTCGCCCGGCAGTTCCGCCTGGATGACCGCGCCACGACGCCGGCCGTGGCGCGGGCGGACGGGGTGGACTTTGTTCCCACCCGGCCCTTCTACCTGCTCGGGCAGCACTTCTCGGCGATCGCCGCGGCGGGTCCGATCGTCGGTCCGATCGTGGCGTGTCAGGACTTCGGATGGCTGCCGTGTGTCCTGTGGATTCTGCTGGGGGTTGTCTTCATCGGAGCGGTGCATGACTTCTCGGCGCTTGTCGCGAGCGTGCGCCACGGGGCGCACAGCATCGCGGAGATCGCACGCGTCAACATCAGCCCCAAGGCGTGGGCGGCGCTGGTGGCGTTCATCTGGCTTGCGCTGCTGTACGTGATTGTGGCGTTCACAGATGTCACTGTGGCGACGTTCACGAACAACGACCCGGAGTTGGCCGCGCTGGCGGGGGTGGAGTTCAACAAGGGCGGGGCTGTGGCGGCGGCCAGCGTGATGTACCTCGCGCTGGCCACGGTGATGGGCGTTGTGCAGCGGTTCTTCAAGTGGCCGATGTGGCTGCTCACGGTCGTGTTCGTGCCCGCGACGCTCGGCGTGGTGTGGCTCGGAACCAAAGTCAGCACCGTGTTCCTGTTCGACGCCAAAGTCTGGTACTGGGTCGTGCTCGGATACTGCCTGCTCGCGAGCATGTTCCCGCTCTGGCTGCTCCAGCAGTCGCGCGGCTATCTCGGCGGGTTCGTGCTCTACCTTGCCATAGGCATCGGGGCTGTGGGCCTGCTCTTCGGCGGCTATAAGGTCGAGCAGCC
Source organism: uncultured Phycisphaeraceae bacterium (assembly GCA_964588385.1). Classification (GTDB taxonomy): domain Bacteria; phylum Planctomycetota; class Phycisphaerae; order Phycisphaerales; family UBA1924; genus JAHBWV01. The sequence continues at coordinate 14,641 of CAZPPG010000062.1, read as the reverse complement.
CATGATCGCTGACGGCGTTGGATTCGACGGGCTCTTCCATTTCTTCGCGGGCGGCGAGGACGTCCCGAAGATGACCACGATCCTCTTCCCGTTCCTCTTTGTCACCATCGCGTGCGGCGCGTGCAGCGGATTCCACGGCCTGGTCTGCGGCGGCACGACGAGCAAGCAGATCGAGAAAGAGAGCCACTGCAAACCCGTCGCGTTCGGCGCGATGCTCCTGGAAGGGTTCGTGGCCATCATCGCGCTCTCAACGGTCATGATCCTGACCAAGTCGCAGACGCTCGGACCCGAGGGCAGGCCGCTGCCGCCGGGAACCATCTATGGAGACGGCATCGCGAAGTTCCTGACGCTGATTCTCGGGGACGGCGCGCTGCTGTTCGCCAAGACGTTCGGCGCGATGGCGGTGGCGACCTTCGTCTTTGACACGCTGGACGTGGCCACGCGACTGGGCCGGTATCTCTTGCAGGAACTCTTCGGTGCCAAGGGGCGCTTCGGCGGCGCGCTCGCGTCGTTGGCGACGGTGGGGGTGCCGCTGGGCATTCTGCTGACGTCCGCGCCGGGGAGCTACAGGGCGTACTGGACGCTCTTCGGCTCCTCGAATCAGTTGCTCGCGGCGTTGACGCTTCTTGGCATCACGGTGTGGCTGAAGCGGAACGGCAAACGCTGCTGGTACACGGCGATCCCGATGGTGTTTGTGATGGCGATCACGGTCACGGCGCTGATCGTGCAAGTGACGCACGGGGTGCGTGCATTGACCGCCCCGGCCGGCGGATCGCGCGACATGACCCCCGTGATCAACGCGGTCGTGGCGCTGATACTGCTCGGGCTCGCCGCGTTCTTTGTGGTCCAGGCAGCGTCCGCGTTGCGGACGAACCGACAGAAGGTGGTGACCGAGTGAGCGTGCCGACGTCTGCATGCGCGCCTTCATGGTGCGCGGCTCTCATTGTTGCGGGGCTTGCCGGGGGGTGTGCGTCCGTGCACAGCTCCGGGACGTCGCGATCGATGTCTTCCTGGCGAGCGTCTGATCGCGACGCTGCGTATGAACAGGAGCGCGCTCTGCTCGCGGTGCCCACTCGTGAGGAGTTGCTCCGCCTGCATCAGATGCTTGCGGATGAGCCGCACGTGGCGGGAACGCCGGGGGACTGGCGGACGATCGAAGAGATCGCGGCGACCTTTCACGCGATGGGCACCGGACCCGATGGGCGATCGCTCGATGGCTGGAGCGTGGAGATCGAGGAGTTCTGGCCGCTGCTTGCGAGGCCGGTGGATGCGAAGCTCGAGGTGCTGGGCGCCGGCGAGGACAGCGGCCCACTCGCGCTGGAGCTTCGCGAGAGGCCAGTCCTCGGCGATCCGGCCAGCGCCAATCCGGATCCGATGGTGACCCTCGCGTGGAACGCGTACAGCGGCTCGGGAGATGTCACGGCGGATGTGGTGTACGCCAACTACGGCACGAAGCAGGACTTCGAGAAGCTTCGCGAAATGGGCGTTGATTGCACGGGCAAGATCGTGATCGCGCGCTACGGCGGAAACTATCGGGGGTACAAGCCCAGGTACGCGGAGGAAGCCGGCGCGGCGGGGCTGATCATCTACACGGATCCGGCGGACTCGGGATTCACAAAGGGCGCGGTCTACCCGGAGGGTGGATGGGCCAATGACTGCTGCATCCAACGCGGCTCGATCGTGACGCTCGGATATCAGGGCGATCCGCTGACGCCGGGAGTCTTTGCCTCCAGGGACGCGGCGCGGCTGCGGGTGGATGAGGTCGCGCTGCCGCGTATTCCCGTGCAGCCCATCGGTTACGGAGCCGCTTCGGAGATCCTGAAGCGCATGGTCGGTGACACCGTGCCCGAAGGATGGCAGGGGGGCCTGCCGCACCCGTATGTGCTGACGGGCGGGCCCGATCTGCGCGTGCGTCTGATGGTGAAGCAGGAGCGGGAGGTCGTGCGCACGGCCAATGTGATCGCGCGGCTTGAAGGCTCTGGCGCCGCCCATGAGCGTGAGCAGCACGTGCTGATCGGCTGCCACCACGACGCATGGGTCAACGGTGCATCGGATCCCACCTGCGGCACCATCGCAATGCTTGAGGCCGCGCGTTCTTTCGCAACCATGGCGCTGCAAGGCCAGAGGCCCCGGCGTTCCGTTGTGTTCGCGGCGTGGGGTGCCGAGGAGTTTGGCATCATCGGCTCGGCGGAGTACGTCGAGAAGCGACGCGAGGACCTGACGCGCACGTGCATCGGCTACATCAATCTCGACATGGCTTCGATGGGGCCGCAGTTCGGGGCATCCGCGAGCCCGGAGCTGAAGACCCTGATCGCCGAGTGCGCCAAGGTGGTCCCGACGGCCCGGGCCACGGCCGGGGAGAGCGTCTTTGACGAGTGGCTGGCACGCTCCCAGCCCAAGCCAACCACCGATGGTGAAGCCAAGCAACTCACCGAGCCCCCGATAGGCGACCTCGGCGGCGGCTCTGACCACGTGCCCTTCCTCATGCACGCCGGTGTCCCCAGCATGAGCTTCGGCTCAGGAGGGAGCGCGGGCAACAGCTATCACTCGGTCTACGACACGCTGCCGTGGTATTGGAAGGTCGTCGGGTTGGACTACGAGCCCGCGCTGATGATCACTCGGATGGCGACGGCCGCGGCGTATCGGCTTGCCAGTCCGCCGACTGTGCCGCACGACGTCGCGAGAGCGTACAGCGAGCTCGCGGATCGAGCGCGGGATCTTGACGACCTCGCCGTCAGCCGCGGGCTGGCGACAAGGAGCGTGCCGGACGCGTGGGGCGTGCCGGGGCTTCAGTCACTGGCGGAGACGGCGCGTGAGCGGTCACGCCAAGAATCGCGATCCAAGTTCGGCAACGCATCGCCGCACACCGGCACGCGTTGGGTCGTGGATGGCGGGCTTCCGGGTCGGCCGTGGTACCGCAACATCTTCGTGGCGACCGACGAGACGTCCGGCTACGCCAACTGGCTACTGCCCGCGGCACGTCGGGCGATCGAGCATGGCAGCCGCTCGGAGCTTGATGCAGCCGCGGAGATGAAGCGCGCGCACATTCGAGCACGATAAGTCCACCGTCACGCGGGCGCTTCCCGGCGGCGCGATCGCGCGGCGCGGGGCGTTGGGCGGGCTTGACATATGCTGCGTACGGCATATATTGATGCATGGCCAGAGCAGCGACCACGGCGGACGTCTTCAATGCCATCGCGGAAGCCAGGCGTCGGGACATCATCGATGTGCTGGGGCGGGAGGGCGAGAAGCCGGTGGGGGATCTTGTGCTCGCGCTCGGCCTTCCCCAACCCTGTGTTTCCAAGCACCTCGCGGTGCTGCGTGAAGTGGGGATCGTCGCCGTGGAGCGGCGCGGGCGGGAGCGCGTCTATCGGCTCAATGCCGGGGAGTTGAGAGCCGTGCACGACTGGGTCAAGTCGTTTGAGAGGCATTGGAGCCAGCAACTCGATCGGATCAAGGTGAGGGCGGAGGCGAAAGCCGCGGCCGCGCGAGCGATTCCCACAAAGGAAAGGTGAGACTCATGTCCGCAACCACGCAGCAGGAGCGAGTCGCCACGCTCCGCGTCGAACAGAGCACGGTCATCAACGCGGGCGTCAACGACGTGTACGAGTCACTTCTGGCGCTGCTGGGGCCGGAGAGCGAGATGCCGGGGGGCGAGCCCTTTCCGATGAAGCTCGAGGCATGGCCCGGCGGCCGGTGGTTTCGAGACCTCGGGAACAACACGGGTCACTGGTGGGGCACGGTGCAGGTCATCAAGCCGCCGCCCCATCCGCAACCACTGCTGGAGATTTCCGGACCGCTGTTCATGTCGTATCCCGCGGTGTCGCACGTCCAGTATCGGATCATTCCGGAAGGCAACCGTTGCACGCTCACACTTGTGCACCGCGCCATGGGGATTATTGATCCGGAGCATGAGAAAGGCGTCAACGAGGGGTGGCGCTATGAGCTTGAGAAGATCAAGCATCGATCCGAGCGCCGGTCCCGCTGAATGCGCAGCGGCGCGTGCCGGCGTGCCGGCGCGGGGAGCCGCACACGGAGAGCACTCTCACGCTCAAGTCTGTTATGCTGGCCCGCAGTTGCAGTTTCCGCGCCCCCGCCCGCCGGAACGCGCCAGCGGACGGCGCCGCCCCGCCCTTGCGAGCACCCCGAGTTCCACGAGATAGAAGGAGTTTCACAGATGCCCTATGTTGACGGATTCGTCATTCCCCTCGCGACCAAGCACGTCGCGTCCTACAAGAAGATCGCCGGGAAGGCCTGCAAGATCTGGCTTGAGCACGGTGCGCTGCACTACGCCGAGTGCATCGGCGACGACCTGAAGATCAAGGGGATGGTTCCGTTCACGAAGGCCGCGGGGACCAAAGCCGGCGAGACGGTCGTGTTCGCATGGATCACCTACAAGTCCAAGGCGCATCGCGACAGCGTGAACAAGAAGGTCATGGTCGATCCTCGCCTCGCGAAGATGATGGAGGCCGGAGGCGTCCCATTCGACTGCAAGAGAATGGCATATGGCGGGTTCAAGATGCTCGTTGAGGGCAAGGCCAAGGCCAAGAAGGCTTGACGGATCATTTCATATCGCAACGCCCGAGCCGCGGAGACGCGGCTCGGGCACTTGACGGACGAGATGCGCGATGAAGAGAGCCGATCAGGCCTTAAGGAACGCGAGCAGATCGTCGCACAACTGCTGCTTGTGCGTGTCCGTGATGCCGTGCGGTGCGCCCGGATAGACCTTCAGTGTCGCGTGCTTCACGAGCTTCGCGCTCATCCTCGCGGACGCGTCGATCGGCACGACCTGATCGTCGTCGCCGTGGATGATCAGCGTGGGGACGTCGAACTTCTTGAGGTCCCCCGTGAAGTCGGTCTCGGAGAAGGCCTTGATGCAGTCGAGTGTGTTCTTGTGGCCGCCCATCATGCCCTGCATCCAGAAGGCGTCGATCATCCCCTGCGACTTCTGCGCGCCCGGCCGATTGAAGCCGAAGAACGGCCCGGCCGCAAGGTCCTTGTAGAGTTGAGAGCGATCAGCAATGGATCCCGCGCGGATGCCGTCGAAGACGTCAATCGGAAGGCCGCCGGGATTGGACGCGGTCTTGAGCATGAGCGGGGGCACGGCGCCGATGAGCGCGGCCTTGGCGACACGCTTGGTGCCGTGTCGGCCGATGTATCGCGCGACCTCGCCGCCGCCGGTTGAGAATCCGATGAGCGCCGCCTCTCGCAGGTCCAGATGCTCGATGAGAGCGGCAAGGTCGTCCGCGTAGGTGTCCATCTCGTTGCCGTGCCACGGCTGGCTCGAGCGCCCGTGCCCGCGTCTGTCGTGCGCGATGCAGCGGAAGCCGCGGGTCGCCAGGAAGAGCATCTGCGACTCCCAACTGTCCGACGTGAGCGGCCAGCCGTGGCTGAAGACCACCGGCGTGCCGGTGCCCCAGTCCTTGTAGTAGATCTCCGTGCCGTCTTTGACTCGCAGCGTCGGCATCTGTGCGTCCTCTTGTGTCACGTCGATGGTACGGCTCCGAGGTCACCCCGTCACGCAAAGAAGGCGGCGCACCGCCGCCGGATCCGTCAGAGCACTGGAGGGAATGCTCTGGTGAGGATCCGGCACCTGGCGATACGCCGCCCGGCTCGTGAATGTGAGAGTCGGAATCTGCGAGGTGCAGGCGACAGATCAGCGACGACGTCGACGGAGGGCCACGCCGAACGTCGCGAGTGCGAGCGAGGTTGCGGGGGCGGGAACAGCGGTGATCGTCATATCGGTGAACTCGATGCCGACGACTTCAAAGCCGAGATCGACGAGATTGAAGTAGAAGTTCGTGAGCGAGCCGGGTCCGCCGTTGCCGTAGCCGTATGTGCCCTGAGCGCCGAGAATGTCCAGCGAGTTCAGCGTGTCGCCGGTGTAGCCGACGGAGAACGCGGCCTCGAAGGGATCGCCGAAGAGGCCCGGCTCCGTGATCGGAAGGCCGAAGGGCAGCTCGATTCCGCCCCATGTGATGTAGAAGCCGTCAACCGCCGGGTCGTTGTCACGAACGACGAAGTAGGGCGTCGCGCCGCCCGGAAGCGGATCGACCATGCCTGCCGAGAAGCCCTGGTCGGTCGTCACCGCGAAGGAGCCGGGGATGATCTCGTAGCCGCGGATGCCGAAGGTGGCGTGGTCCTGGAACGCGTCCGTGTCAACGAGGAAGGTGTAGGAAAGGAGATGGCCGGGACGGATCGCCAGAATGTCGGGGTTGGTGTTGGGGTTGCCGGCGTTGGAGATGTTGAACTCCACCCGTCCGTTGATCTGGACCTGAACGGGTGAAGCGCTCGCGCAAGTGGTGGCGAGGGTGGCGGCGAGGAGAGCGGGAACAATCAACTTCATCTTCTGACTCCAATGTGGTGGGAGGTTCATCGATCTGGAAAGACGACCGAAGACCGAGACACGGGCTCCAGTCAATGGCGAACTCAGTCCTGACGCCTGCGGCGTGAGGCGAACAGGGAGCCAATGCCCACCAGCGCGATCCCGCTGGGGGCGGGGATGGTGACCGAGAAGCTGAGGGTCTGGAATGTGTTCCAGTCCGTGCCGTAACCAATCAACGTGCTGCCGTCCGCGGAAACGCCCGTCACGTTGCCGAAGTCGAACATCGGATCCAGCACAACGCCGTGCGACGTGAGGAACTCTTCGATGCTGACCATGCCCAGGGCCTCTGTCCAGATGAACCCCGTGGAGTCGGAGAACGGTCCGAAGTCGTAGCGGTTGAAGCCGACGATGATCGAGCCGTCGTCGGAGACGCCCGTCGCGACGGAGCGGCCAAAGCCCGGGAACGTGCCGGGCAGCACGCCCAGAATCTGCTCGTCCCAGGACGCGCCATTCCAGCGCCACGCCGCGGCTTCAAGCGAGCCCGTGTCGTTGTTCCACGCGTCACCCACGATCACATTGCCGGCGCCGTTCACGGCCTGCGCCTCCGTGAACGCGCCGAGGTCGTGAAGAATCGTCTGCGCACCGTTGACCCAGACGACGGAGCGCCAATGGCCGTCGGCCGCCTCGTCCCAACCCACGACGACCGAGCCGTCGTAGTTCGTGCCATTCGCGCGGCTCGCTCCGCCGGTGCTGCCCAGGTCAACCACACCTCCGGCGACCGTGCCGATCGAGGCGTGAGCGATGCCGCCCGGCTGTCCGTTGCGCCAATAGAGCCCTGCGATCTGATTGCCGTCCCCGGAGATCCCCCATGCCGATCCGAGCGAGCTGTCGACGATGCCAGCGTCAGCGGGATAGGCCGAGACCTGCTGCCATCCGCTGCCCTCGGTCCAGACACCCTGCGTCTGGTAGGTCCCATCGTCGCTGAGGATCGTCGCAGAGATCCGCGTGCCGTCGTAAGAGATTCCCGGCGTGCCCGCACCGGTGCCGAGCACGGGGACAGTGGCGCGGCCGAGGCGCGTCACACCTGTTCCAGCTGTCCACCGGACCGTCTCAAATGCGTTGTCAGCGGTGTTGCCCGTCACGACCGACCCGTCAGCCGACACGTCTGTCGCGTAGAACTCGCCGAGAAGCTGGAACTGAACCCCGTCGGCGGCCGCCGCGGATCCGATCGCGGTGGCGAGAGCGAGAGCAACAAGCGTTCGGCTGGTCATGGGAATCCCTCATTTCTTCCGGGTTGGACTGCGCGGGCGTCAGAACGGGACACTCCCGGACCGGCGCGAGCTGACAGAATAACTCAGAATCTCGTCCCGTCAAGTGTCACACGTGACATTTCCGGTGTCATTTCATTTGCATTCCTAATCTTGAGTTCGTACGCTGATGCACTCATGGACGCCGCGACCCGCCCGACTCAAACCCGATCAAGCCCCGTTGTGGAAGCACCAGCCGCCCTCAGCGAGGTCATGGATGCATTCCACGCCGTCCGCTCAGCCGTTGCGGAGCTGATGGATGCCGTGGGAGTTGACCCAAACAAAACCAGGGAATCCGCAAGGGTGCTTGGACTGAATCGAGGACTCGCGTGGCGTCTCTCACGGGTTGTTCGAGATGGAGACGTGCCGTCGGTGGTGGGGGACGTTCCAGGCCGGCAGAGCATCGGCAAGTTCATCGCCGCCTGTCGCGAGCGTGGCGCGTCCGAACGCTCGCTTGAAGCCGCGGATCGCGCGATCGCGGCGTTTGAAGAGGCCGTTCATGAGTGTTGGGGCGACCGGAAGACGCTTGCGACGCTGCTTGCCAGCCGCACCGAGGTAGATCCGTCCTTGGAGCAGGAGCGGGCCCGGCGCAAGCTGTACGAGGGGGCGTTCGCGTATTGGCGCGTGCAGGCGCAGGTTCGCTTTGTTTCCGTCTTTGTGCTGCCCTCCAAAGAGAACCCCGAGATGCTCGATGCGGCCCACGTGACCGGCTACATCGGCTTCCGTCGCCTGAGCGAGCGTGCCTGGCCGCTGGTCTATGAAGTCGTCGAGACCTCGGGTGGCGAGGTTCAGCGCCTCCGCAAATCGCCGCTGGATCCGCGCGGCGAGAGCGAGGCGGAGCGTCAGATGATGCAGGAGTTCTGCCGCCCCGAACGACCCAAGGTCGAAGTGGTGGAGTGCGGCGGCGAGAAACGCTTCGAACTCGCCTCCGGACCCGTGGGTAACGCAGGCCTCACCACATGCGTCTTCGGCAGCTATCTCCATCAGATCTCGGAGCGCCGACCCTCGCGCCCGGAAACGTGCGGCTTCATGGTGCGACTCCAGACCCCGGTCGAGCGGCTGATCTTCGACATGTTCATTCATAAGGACCTGGGTGTGGCCGAGCCGCCCGCGGCCCAACTCCTGGACCGCATGACATACCAGCACACGCATATCGAGAGCGACTTCCCGCGCCAGTCGCTGCCGCTCTCCGAACGTGCGATGGCGATCCCGGGCGGCGCCCGTCACGCGGTCTCTTCTCACATGCCGTGGTACCCGCGAATGCTGGAGCGGGTCAGCGACACCATCGGTATCCCTCTCTCGAACTTCGACGCCTCGCGATTTGAGATGAGCTATCCCCCCATCTCCTCCACGTTGAGCCGACGCTTCCCCCTTCCAACCCAATGATCCGCCCCATCGGCGCCGATGGGTGCCGAGTCCGCGCGCTCAATGCAACGCCGCATGCCGGCGGCCGCTGCACACGTGATGATCGAGTTCGCGCGAGGTCTCATCGCACTCATCAATGCCACGGAGATGGTTCGTCATGGAGGTAGTTCCCCGCGGCGTTGAGAAGAGATGCTTACGCCGTAACTCCCAGCAGCTTTGGCGCGACGGCAAGCAACCTCCCCGGCGTGCCGCGCTCGGCCGACCGCATGATGGACAATGGCCGCTGCCCCGCGGCGGCGTACGTGCCTCGCCGGAGGCGGCCGGGTCGACCGATCCGTAAACCACAACGCCCCCGCCCCACCTTGAAGGTGGCGTTGAGCCGGCGTTCTATGCCGAGTCTGCGACCATCGTCTTTGCCGTCGCACGCCGGATCGCCTTCTCAGACTCGACGACTACGAGCACCCCGGCCCCGACGAGCAGGATGCGAGTCCACGCGCTCGCGTCAAGCGGAGCCGTGTGGAAGAGGCGATTGACGATCGGCGTGTGGGCGAACGCGAACTGCACCGCAAGCATCGCGGCGATTCCCGCCCACAGCCACATGTTCGAGGAGAGCGGCACCGCCCACGCGGGGCGCAGGAGGGCCCGGCTGGAGAAGAGGTAGAAGATCTCGCCCACGACGATCACCGACACCGCCGCGGTTCGGGCCGCGGCCTCGGCGGCGGAAAGCCCGGCGCGTGGATCGCTGGCCACCTCGCGAGCAACTTGCTCGGCGACGATAGCGTGCCAAGCGAGGGAAGGCAGTCCGTTCATCAGATCGAGCGTAGGGTAATCGATCCCGGCGACAGATAGCGGATACTTCCGCGATGCGGCGGGACTCACGGCCGAGGTACCCCTCACTTTGGAGACGCCGATGAACATCCTGATTGCCTACGACGGTTCCGAGCAGGCGGACGCCGCGCTGAACGACCTGACGCTGGCAGGCCTGCCCGCTCGTGCGAACGTGCTGGTCCTTTCGGTCGTGGACGCTTGGCTTCCCGAGGAACACCTGCCCGGCGGCAAGGCCGACGAGGCGCTGCCGGGTCTCGAGGACATCCGCGCCGTGGTCGCGCGACGGGTCGATGCACAGCGCGAGATCGCGGAGAAGGGCGCGGCGCGGCTGAGAGGGACCTTCTCCGGCTGGAACGTGACCGCCGACGCCTGCGCGGACGCCCCCGCGGCCGCGATCATCCGCCGGGCCGAGGGCGATGGCGGCGGCGTCGACGGGAGCGGACAACGGGCCGATTTGACGGTGGTTGGTTCGCGAGGACTCGGTGCAGTCAAACGGATGCTCCTGGGGAGCGTTGCCCAGAAAGTCATGCACGGCCTGCGTGGCTCGCTCCGCATCTCACGTGGTCGCATTACGGCTCCCGATGCTGCCGGCGACGCTCAACATCCCTCTCGCCCCCCTCGTATCGTCGTCGGTGTGGATGGCTCGGCCGACTCAGACGCTGCGGTCGAGGCCGTTGCAGAACGTGACTGGCCGTTGGGTACGCATGTGCTCGTGGCGTGCTACGCGCAGGGGATCGAAGGCCTCGAGCACACTCATGTCGCATCGGTCTCCGGGTTTGCTCACGGCGGGATCTGGTCGGGCGATGCTGCGGGCGCGGGGGGGCCGGTCGACTCGTGGGCCGCTCGAACGGCTGCGGGAGCGGTGAGCATTATCCGTGGCTGTTGCCCAGGCGTGAGTGTCTCGTCCGTTGTGCGGTTGGCCGATCCGACCTACGCATTGGTTGAGGAGGCGTCGAACTGGGGCGGACGCGATGGCGGTGCCGCGAGCGACACCCGTCTAGGAGAAGAGGACGGGGCCGACTGCATCTTCGTGGGAGCGAGAGGCGTCCGTGGATTGGAGCGGCTCCTCTTGGGAAGTGTCTCATCAGCAGTGGCGATGAACGCGCACTGCTCGGTTGAGATCGTCCATCGCCGTTCGCCGCGAGTAACTCCCCAACCGTAATGTGCCGCCTTCGGAGCACCGCAGTTCTCGCGCATGACGTTGGTGATGGCAACTTCTGCCCGTCGCGTTCCTCATGGCGGCCATGCCCTTGACGTGGCCTCGGCGTTGGCTTCCTCTTCTGGCGCATGTCGCGTTGCCGGGCGTCGCGGTGCTCGCATACGCGCTGCGGTTCGTCGAGCCGGATGACACCGCGTACCCCCTCAGGACGCGATCGCGCAGCTCATGCTCGTCGGCTGGGCCTTCTCCTTCATGATTGAGGGACTGAGCGGCTTCGGGACCCCGGCGGCGCTGGCCGCGCCGATCCTCGTCGGCTTGGGTTTCCCGCCGCTCAGCGTCGCGGCGATGTGCCTCATCATGAACAGCGTGCCGGTGTCGTTCGGGGCGGTGGGCACGGTCCTCGCGCTGCAATCCGCGTGCGGGGCGATGGGCAACATGGTGTGCATCCACAACATCGTGGCCGTGAGCGCAGTGCTGGGGCTCTCGGAGAAGCGGGATGCGGAGCGCGGCCGCAGCGGAGAGGGCGGCTCGGTCGCGTCCATCCTGCGCCTGACGATCGGCCCGCACGTGGTCTATGCCCTCATCGCCGCGGCGATGGCGTGGGTGTTCGCGGCTTTATAGACTACCGCTCCATCGGCAGCATCACCCGCGGCGAAACGACGCGGAGCTTCGAGTCGGACAAGGGCGGTCACTCCGCTCGTGCTCAACCAGCGCGAGAGGTGGTGGGCCTGCATCTCGGGCCGTGGAGCCACACGGCCAGCGCGACGGTTGCGGCTTAGGTCGAGGGCCCGGAGACCGTGCCGGGGGACTGGCGTATTGGGCCGCGATCGAGGCGCGACGCAAGCGCGGAAAACAACTCTCGGTCCATGGCGCTGGCCACGGCGACCTCGGCCACGACGACTTCGTTCGCGCCCAGCGACAGGGCCCGCATCTTGCCGGAGAGGAACTGCGTCCGCACGCCAATGAAGACCTCCGGCGCGGCCTGGCGCGCGGCCGCGACCGCGCGGAGGGCGGCGTCGTCATCGGGGATGGTGACGATGACCGCCACCGCGTCGCTGATGCCCGCCGCGTCCAGCACGTCGGGGTTGCTGACGTCGCCGTAGACGACCCGGCGGCCGGCGCTGGCCTGTCGCTGCACTGTCGAGGCGTTGAGATCGACGATCACGTACGGCACGGACATGGACGCCAGCCGATCCGCGATGGCGCGCCCGCCGGGACCGAAGCCCGCGATGATGACATGCCGAGGAGGCGCGGCGTCCGCGGGCGTGTTTGGAGCGGCGGGCGCTCCACGCCCGCCACTATCCGTGCTCGGCGAGGATTCGGGGCCAGGCGCACCGGGAGCCGGGTCTTGCAGCGCGCTCGAATGCACCCATGGTGCAAGCGGCAGCCGCGTGAGCTGTCCGCCCAGCGCGTGCGCGGGGCCGACCAGCAACGGCGTCGCCACGAGCGTCAGCGCGGCGACCGCGACCGCCAGCGCGGCCTGCTGCGGCGAGATGATCGCAAGCCCTGCGGCAGCGGCCAGCAGCACGAAGGTGAACTCGCCCGCGTTGATGTTGTAGACGCCGGTGAGCACCGAGCCCCGACCGGTCATGCCCGCGGCCCAGCAGCACGCCGCCGTGACGATCAGCTTGATCGCCATGAGCGCGACTGCCAGACCCAGCACGAGCGGCAGGTTGCTCGCCACCAGCGCCGGGTCCACGACGAGCCCCACAGACAGGAAGAACACCGCCATGAGCAGGTCGCGGGTAGGGCCGAGTTGTCCCACGAGTTGATACCGCAGGGGCGTGCCGCCGAGCATGACGCCCGCCAGGAACGCGCCCATTTCGGGCGAGAAGCCGATCCAGCTCGTCCATGCCGCGCTGAGCAGGGCGATGGCCGCGGCGCAGAGCAGCAGGGTTTCCTGCGACTGCAGCTTCGCCACCCGCTCCATGACCCTCGGCAGGAGCAGACCGGCGACCGCGAGCATGACCCCCACGCCGCCGACGGCTTTGGCGGCGGCCAATGCCTTGTCGCCGATGCCGATGCCGCCTGCGTTCGCACCTGACGCTCCGGCCCACGCCGCGATGAGCGGGAAGGCGGCGAGCATGACTACCCCGGAAAGGTCGTCGAGGATGGAAAAGCCCATCGACACGCGTCCGTGGGCCTCGTGCAGTTCACGCCGGGCCTGCAGCAGTCGGAGCGTGACCGCCGTCGAGGCGCTGCACCCGGCCATTGACAGCGCCAGAGCCACCGGAGCGCCGAGGCCCAGGCCCAGCAGGATGACCCAGAACAGGGCGATGTAGAGCACCGTCGAGGCCACCGACAGCGTGACGATGCTGAGCGCACCCCTGCGGAAGTTGCCCGTGTCGAACTGCAGGCCGATGGTGAACAGCAGCAGCACCGTCGCGAGGTCCGTCACCGGCCGGGCCGCGCTCTCGCCGGTGATCAGCCCCACCGCGTGCGGGCCGACGAGCGCCCCGGCCAGCAGATAGCCCGGGATCGCCTCCACGTTGAACTTTCGGCAGACGACTGCCACCAACGCGGCCGCGCACAGGAGGACCAGCAGCACGACGACCAGCGGCTGGTCGGCCGAAGGTTGCGAGGCGAGCAGGAGAGATATGGATGGCATCGCGGGCGATGGTACGAGCGACCGCGAGAGGAGCCCACCCGCCGCGCCAACGTCACGCCCCCTCGCGCTCGTGCATAGCGGACAGCGGCTCACGCACCAACTGCGGCTGGTGGACGAGTCCACGCCCACCCGCCGCGCCCGGCCCGCGGGCGTGCTCGGCCCATCCGACCGGCGGCGACGCGCCGCCCTTACTCGGCGACCCGAGCAGCCTCACGTTCCTCATGCTGACCACAACGCCCACTTGCCGCCCCGATTTCCCACAAGGGGCAGGCGGCAACACCGCCGTCTACATTGCCCGCTGGGTCAACGCACGCGGCGACAAGAGGCCGTGGTCGGAAGTCACGAAGGCGAGGGTGGCGGCGAAGTGGTCTGCGTCGTCGAGCTACTTCTTCGCGATAAGCCGCGTCGTGACGAGATTTGCGGGATTGATCGCACCTCGCTCGAAGCCCGTCGCGTTGTCGATGGTCGTCCGAGCAATAGCCTCGCACGCCTCGCGCGTGAAGAAGCCCTGGTGAGCCGTGATGAGCACGTTGGGGAACGTAAGCAACCGCACAAAGACGTCGTCCTGGATCACTTCAGCAGAGAGGTCCTTGAAGAAGAGGTCGCCCTCCTCCTCGTAAACGTCGAGGCCAACGGAGCCGACATGGCCGCGTTTGAGCGCGGCGATGAGCGCCCGCGTCTCCACAACGGCCCCGCGGCTGGTGTTGACGAGCATCACGCCCGGCTTCATCGTGGCAAGCGCCGCGGCATTGATGAGGTGCTTGGTCGCGGGCGTCAGCGGACAGTGGAGCGTAACGATGTCCGACGCCGCGTAGAGGCCCGCGAGCGGAACGTACTCGACACCCATCGCCTCGCACGCGGGGTTCTTGACAGGATCGAAGGCGAGCACGCGGCAGCCGAAGCCGCGGAGGATGGCGCAGACCGCCTCGCCGATCTTGCCGGTGCCGATCACGCCGGCGGTCTTGCCGTGCATGTCGAAGCCCATGAGGCCATCGAGCGCGAAGTTCTGCTCGCGGACGCGGGCGTAGGCGCGGTGGAACTTGCGGTTG
>CAZPPG010000061.1:0-19718 GCA_964588385.1 uncultured Phycisphaeraceae bacterium | reverse complement strand
TGTTCTCCACGTGGTAACAGCACTCGGAAAAACGCTTGCGATTTTGGTTCGCCTTCTGCCAGAAACGGACAGCCGAAAGGTGATAATCGTGTTGGTTCATCCTTGCTCCTTCAAATATGGAAGTTCGCGTATTCTCAAATCCACTGGCATATCTTCAAGTTTATCGCGCTTGTTTGGGTATCCGCCTCCCTGCTTCATCCAAAATGGCACATTGGCGGCTTGACACTGATCGCGCAGATCAACTGCGCCGATGCCGCCCCACACGATCCGACGGGCACACTCCCAACGTCCGGAATGCTCTGGTTCTGGTACGACGTCGAGGCGGGACTGTGGGGATTTGATCCGAAGGACCGAGCGGGCTTTCGCGTTCAGTATGCCGCGATAGTCGACGAGCTCGAAGTGCGCGAAGCACCGCAACCACCCGCAGACCGAGTCAGCGATCTGCCGGACGAGGGCTTCTATCCGCTTCGACGAATCACGTTCGAGCCGATGGACACCTTGCCAAACTGGGAGTGGCTTGACAGCTACGTTCCCGAATATGCGTGGCTCGCTGAAGATGCGCGGTACGAGGAACTGCGACAGGCGCTTCGATCCTCCAAGCACCCGGCGCACCGGTTGCTGGGACACCCGATACCCGAGCAGGGGCCGATGGAACGCGAGTGTCAACTCGCTTCTTCCGGAGTGAATTGTGGCGGCGGCGTGATTGAGGTGTCCGAGATTGAGGCCGCACACCATGAGAAGCGGGCTTCGGGGTGGCGATTGCTGCTTCAAGTCGACACCGACAATGAAGACAATGGGCCGGGTTGGATGTGGGGCGACGTGGGCATGCTCTACTTCTGGATCCACGAGGAAGCGCTTCGTCGTCGAGCGTTCGACGAGTGCTGGCAGATCTTGCAGTGTGGTTGAAATCATGCAATCCCCCCGGTCAAGCATCGCCCCCATCTCCCTCTCCCTCCCCGTCGCGTGGGGCGAGATGGACGCACTCGGCCACGTCAACAACGTCGTCTACTTCCGCTATCTCGAGTGCGCCCGCGTCGAGTTCATGCGTCGCTGCGGCATGACCGACATCCGCCAGCCCCGCGGGATCGGCGTCATCCTCCAGCACGTCCAGTGCCGCTTCCGCCGCCCCATCGTCTTCCCCGACACCGTCACCATCACCGCACGCGTCACCTCCATCGAGGCCGACCGCTTCACGCTCGACCACGAGATCATCAGCGAGGCCCAGACGATGCTCGCGCCTGACAAGAAACCCGTTGTCGCCGCCCTCGGCACCAGCACCATCGTCACCTACGACTACACCGCCAACGCCAAGGCCCCCATCCCCGCCGACCTCCGCCGCGCGATCGAGGCGCTCCGCGCCTGAACCGCTGGCCCGCTGCGGTCCCATCTCGGGCAACCCGTCGTCTCACGGCGTCGACACCCTTTATCGTGTCGACAGGTACTGCCACAACGCCACATCGCGGCACGGGTTGTCGCCAAGCCGCGTGATCCGCAGGGAACGCCAGCGCCGATCGATCGCCTTGCTCCGCGCCTCGCCCATCCGGATGTCCTCGATCAACAGGCGGCACACGATCCGCCGCCGCTCCAAGGTGTCGCTCGCCGATGCCCGCTCCAGCGCGGGAATCGCGTCCTCGCCCATCCTGAACATCGACGCGACGGCAATCAGTGCATCGCCCGCGATATCGTTGTCTTCAATGTGAGGCAGCATCGCATCGACGACCGCTTCGGCCTCTTCCGTCACGCCCCCGAACCCGAGCGCGAGCGCCGCGCCGAGCCGGGCCTGCGCATCCTCCGATCGCAGGGCCTCAACCAGATACGGCCGGGCCCGCTCCGCGTGCTCGATGAGCCACTCGACCGACCTCCCGAAGTTCGCCAGTTCCGCGCTCCAGTCGGAGATCCCATCGTCATGCAATCCCTCGGCCGTCACGCGCAGAAGCGCCTCGCTCGGCGGCTCCCGAAACCTGCGCATCAGTGCCGCCGCGAACTGGCGCTGCTGAGCATCATCGCTCTCGATCGCCGCGCGGATAGCCGGTTCGACCTCCGCGCCCATCATCGCCAGCATTTCCATGGCGCGAAGCGAGTTGAACCGATGCGTGTCCGCGCGCAGGTCGTGGACAAGTCGCGTCCGCAGCGATGCCCGCTGCGATGGCGACAACGCCCCGCCCTCGAGCCGCTTCCTGACCTCGCGACGCACACCCCACGGCGAACTTGTTCCCATCCCGCGCTCGATCGCCACCAGCACGCCGCTCGGCGCCACGCGGCACCATTTGCCGGCCGTGATGATCGAGCGGTTCGCGTTCGCCGCCCAGATCACTGCGGCCATGATCGGCAGCGCCCACCACCGGACCCGTCCGAAGCGCCGACGCATCTGGGCCGCCCGCTCTACAAGCCGCCCACACTCGGGGCATCGGATCGGGAACCCGGCGCCCGCTGATCCGGACAGGTCATAGCCGCAGACGGGGCGCAGGATCCACCGCCAGGGCATCAGGCCGGCGCGCCACGACTCTCGCGGCCCGGGGCATCTCCACCCGCGCCGGTGACGCTTCGCCGTGTTCGTGTCGGCTTTCCGGTTCACTCGCACCTCCATCGGCGCGCGCCCCGACGCCGCGATGAATCGCCGCCCCAGCCAATCCTCCCTTCGCCCCCGCGCTCCTCCACGTCCTCCGCGTTCAACCCCTCCCCTCCTCTGCGTTCCTCAGATTCCTCGGAGACCTCTGCGTTCTCTTTGCCTTCCCTCCCCCAACACCCCAGAATCCCAAAAAATCTGCACCTCTCACTGACAAACGTCTGTCAGTGAGAGCCCAATTTCGCCACACCACCCCCTTGCCACGCCCGCGCCACGCTGTATCGTCGGTGCATGGTCGCTCCCACCGCGACAACCCCCTCCTGTGCCACTGGTTGCTCGCCAACCAGTGCGTTCGGTACTCATCTTCCCTCAGACCTTCCGCGTGCCGCGGCGGCTTCTGGGTCCTCAACTCCGTCACTATGTCACTCCGTCACTGCGTCACTCTTGCACGCTCTCATCCGCGCCGACTTCGACCTCTCCGCCCTCCTCGACGACCCCCGGTTCACACCGGACCAGGTCATCGCCTTCCTCGCCGACGCCGACACCCAGGCCAAAGTCGCCGACATCGCCAAGATCGCGCATCTCGGCCTGACCATCCGCGCTGCCGCGGCTCGCCACGTCGCCATCCAGACCCTCGAGCACGTCGCCAAAACCACCGACGACCTCGTCGAGAAGCGCCGCGCCGCCACCGCCCTCCTCCGTGCCACCGCTTCACCACTCGTCCCACTCGCCAAGCGTGCCACTGGGTGCGGCGTGGAGGGGTCAACCAGCGCGCTCCGATCTCCTCTTCCTTCAACCCCTCACCGTCCCACTGACCCGCTTCGGGTCAGCGCGACTTCTGCCTCGCCCTCTGTCCCTTCTTCTCCGCGGCCCTCACCGGCCCTCCGCGTTGAGTCCGCTTTGCCTTCTCCATTGCCTATTGCCCATCCTCCATTGCCCCCTTCCCCTCCGCGTTCCTTCGCGTCCTCCGCGTTCAACCCATCCTCCCCTCTGCGAGACTCTGCGCTCTCAGCGTCCTCTGTGGTCTCTTCGCCTTCGCGGCCCTCATCCTCTCCCCGCCCCGCCGACCTCATCCGCGCCGCCACGGGCCCGCCGTGACCAATCACGGGACGACTACGGCTCATGCCGCCGATTGAACCGCTCCCGATATGCTGGTAAATTGCGTGCCCCGGACGCCGCGCCGCCGCGCTGCGACCATCGTCTCCAGCACGCCCGCGGCTTGCGCGCACTCGCCGCACCAGATAGGGAGCACCCATGTCCATCCAACTCGGCGACATCGCGCCCGACTTCACACAGAAGTCCACCGAGGGCGAGATCACGTTCCACAACTGGCTCGGCGACAGTTGGGGCGTCCTTTTCTCTCACCCCAAGAACTTCACGCCGGTGTGTACGACCGAGCTTGGGGCCGCGGCGAAGCTCAAGACCGAGTTCGACAAGCGGAACGTCAAGATTCTTGGGCTCTCCGTTGATCCCCTGGAGAACCACGAGGCGTGGTCCAAGGACATCGAGGAGACGCAGGGCGTCAAGCTCAACTTCCCGCTGCTGGCCGATGCCGACAAGAAAGTCTCGAACCTCTACGGCATGATCCACCCGAACGCGAGCGACACCATGACCGTGCGCTCGGTGTTCATCATCGGCCCGGACAAGAAGGTCAAGCTGACGATAACCTACCCCGCGAGCACGGGCCGCAACTTCGATGAGGTGCTGCGCGTCATCGATTCCTTGCAGTTGACCGCCAAGCACAAGGTCGCCACGCCCGTGAACTGGAAGGATGGTCAGGACTGCATCATCGTCCCCGCCGTCACCGATGAGGAGGCGACCAAGCTCTTCCCCAAGGGCTTCAAGAAGCTCAAGCCCTATCTCCGCACCACGCCCCAACCCAACAAGTAAGTCCCAACACGTGAAGCCAAACGAGTGAAGCCCACGCACCTGTCGTTCATCGTCGTCCTCATCGCCGTGATTATCAGGCTGCCATGCGCAGCGCAGGGCGGGCCGAGGCCTGCGCTGGAGATGTTGCGCGAACATCTCTTGCTCCCGCCCAGTGAGCGGCCGGACCTCGGCTCGCAGACGTTTGCTGATCTGCCGCTGACGTACCAGCAGTCGCAGATGGTGATCGATGCGCTCTGGAACGATGCGCTCCAGCGCATTCGTGATGAGCGAGGTGCGGAGTGGCAGGCCAAGTCGATCACGATCGATGGGCGCACGATGAGGTTCGACCTTCGTGTGTTCGGGGAGCCGGAAACCGATCCCGCGACCGGAGAGCCCCGTGGGCGTTCGCTCTTCCTCTCCATGCACGGGGGCGGCAACGCCGCGCCCGAGGTCAACGAGAAGCAGTGGCAGAATCAGATCCGTCTCTACCAGCCCGCCGAGGGCGTCTATCTCGCGCCCCGCGCGCCGACCGACACATGGAACCTGTGGCATGAGCCGCACGTCGACGCCTTCTTTGATCGCATCATCACAAATGCGGTCGCGTTTGAGGGTGTCGATCCAGATCGCGTGTATTTGATGGGATACTCCGCGGGAGGCGACGGTGTGTATCAGGTTGCGCCGCGCATGGCCGATCGGTTTGCCGCCGCGGCGATGATGGCCGGCCACCCCAACGAGGCCCAGCCCCTGAACCTGCGCAACCTTCCCTTCGCGATCCACATGGGCGCGAACGACAGCGCGTACGACCGCAACAAGGTCGCCGCGGCGTGGGGCGCGAAGCTCGATGCGTTGCAGGCATCGGACCCCGGCGGGTATGTCCACGTCACGAAACTCCACGAAGGCAAGGGCCACTGGATGGACCGCGAAGATGCGGAGGCGGTCGCGTGGATGAGCGGCTTCACGCGTGAGCCCTGGCCCAAGCGGGTGGTGTGGCGTCAAGACGATGTGACGCACGGGCGGCTCTATTGGCTGAGCGTGCCAGAGGACGCGCGTATTGCCGGTGCGATGCTCATCGCGCGCTTTGAGAACCTTGGTGATGAGCAGACGATCACGATCGAAGAGGTTTCCGGATTCGGCGAACGCGACTCGATTGACCTGACGATTCTGCTCAGCGATGAACTCCTGAACCTCGATCGACCGATCATCGTGCGCCGCGGCGAGTCGGTGCTCTATCAGGGTCTGGTCATGCGGACGATTCGTCCGACGGCCGCGGCGCTCGCCGCCCGGGCGGACCGCTCGCTGCTTCCGACCGCGTCGCTGCTCGTGACCATTCCTCTTGGTCCCTCGCCAGCTCCACCTCTCTCACCCTGAGCAAGCGAACCCATGGACCGCGACCGCTTCTCATCCATTGCACACTCCACCCACACCATCTGCAATCCGATCTCGAACCAAGTCACGGATGAGGCGATCCGGCGGCTGGCGCTGACCGCGGGGTCACGCGTCGTCGACATCGGCGCGGGCAAGGGCGAGATGCTGGCCCGGATCGCCGAGCGGACCGGGGCATCCTGCATCGCGGTCGAGAGGTCAACGCGCATGGCACAGGACTGCCGCACGCGGGCCGCGCGGCTGACACGCGGTCGCGTCGAGGTGGTCGAGTCGGATGCCGGCGCGTGGCTCGCCGCGTTCAAAGTCTCGGGAGAGCAGCCGTTCGACGCCGCGTTGTGCATCGGCTCCTCGCACGCGCTGGGCTCTTTCACAGCGACCATCGCCGCGCTCCGCGACCTGGTCCGCCCGGGCGACTCTGTCGTCCTCGGCGAGGGATACTGGCAGCGCGAGCCCCACCTCGAGTATCTCACCGCCCTCGGCGCGACGCGCGAAGATTACGCGACCCATCAAGGCAACATTGATCGGATCAACTCGATGGGGTTGTCGGTCACGTGGGACGCTGCGGCCTCAGCGGCGGACTGGGCGGAGTACGAGTGGCGGTATCTCTGGAATGTCGAGCGGTTCGCCAACGACAACCCGGCGGACCCTGATCGGGACGCGATGCTTGCACGTGCCCGGGGCTGGCACGAGATCGTGGAGAAGTGGGGGAGGAGCACACTGGGGTTCGGCCTGTACGTCGCGAGGGTCGTCAGTTCGTGATGGTGGGCGCGTCGCTTGAGGGATGCTGGCGGCGGACGGCGCATGCGCCGCCCTCGCATCTGGCTCCACCGAACCACTTCACGCGGTTTCGGGCGAAGAGGCGGTACAGGGCGTCGAAGATGGGGCGCAGCACCGGCCACCCGGTGGGAGCCCAGAGCCAACCCCAGCCCACGAGCGCGTAGGCGCGGCGGAAGACCTCCATGCCCGTGAGCTTGTCCCCGTCGGAAGCGAATGCGTGCATCTCCGACATGGCCTGATCCCTGGTGACACCCCAGGCAGCGCCGTCAAAGCGGGGCCCGCTGATGTCCTCGAAGGCGAGGCTGCCGCGTCCGCGATCGAGGCGCTTCAGAAGTCGCACCTCGCGCGTGCAGACGGAGCATTGGCCGTCGATGAGAAGGGTGAGGGAGGCGCTGGCTTGTTCGCCTCGTGGGAGCGTTGTCATGGCAGTGGGTTCGTGGCGCAGTCGCGTTCGGATGTAGGGAGGGACGGGGATCCTTGTCAGATCAGTCGATCTCGAGCATTTTGGCCCCGCCGCCGCCCAGATCCAGAGCTCCGACGTCGGCATCGCCGAGGGGCTCGATATCGACGATCTCACCGCCTCCCAGAGCACCGCCGTCCCCGTGATCGGAGAGGATCGTCTGGCTGCCGGGGTCGTAGCGCCAGCCGTGGGTGTTCGCTCCGGCGGCAACGCCACCGACCCGCACCGTGCGGAGGCCGTTGATCGGATTGGCAGGAACAGACCGGAGGTATGGCCCATAGAGGCCGCCGGCCTGGGCGGCGCCGGATTCGTCGGTGCGACCTGTGAGGCGGAGCGCGAAGGTCGCGCCGGAGGCGGTGACGGAGCCGCCGGCGTCGTGACCGGGGCTGAGCCCCGCGTGCTCTGCGGTATAGCGGTCGATGGCGGACTGGAGGAGTGACACGTTGCTGACGAGGGCGTTCTCTCGAGCGGTGATGCTGGCGCGGGACATGCGCGGCACGGCGATGCCGGCGATGATCCCGATGATGGCGATGACGATGACGAGCTCGATCATCGAGAAGGCGGCGCGGCGCGGGATGGTCCGAGAAGTCACGGGTGCCATAGCGGCTGTTCCGATCGTGCCATTCGGACATCGGAAGGATCACCGGGTTTCTTCGGCGGGATGCCCTTCCGGCGCCGCGATTTGCGTACAAGCCGGCCCCACGCTCGGCACAGATTCTCGAATCTGACGGCGGGCCCACACCGAAGCGGGTGGGGCGCGCCGCGGGCACCGGCACGATCGCGCACAGGATCTGCGATGAGAACGTTCACACTGCATACAGAGCTCTGGCTTCCGCGGCCTCCCGAGTGTGTGTTCCCGTTCTTTGCGGATGCTCACAATCTGGAGTCGATCACGCCTCCGCTTCTGCGATTCTCCGTGCTTACTCCTGCGCCGATCCAGATGAAGCAGGGGGCGCTGATCGATTACCGATTGCGGATTCGCGGGGTGCCGGTCGGTTGGCGGACGCGGATCGCGGCGTGGGAGCCTCCAACGAGGTTCATAGATGAGCAGTTAAGGGGGCCGTACCGGCTCTGGCATCACGAGCACACGCTCATCGCGGAGAACGGCGGGACGCGCTGCGTTGACCATGTGCGATACGCGGTGCCGGGCGGGCCGCTTGTAGAGCGTGCGGTGCATCGGCTGCTGGTGCGCCGCGATGTGGAGCGGATCTTCGCGTTCCGGCAGGAGCGGCTTCGGGCGATCTTCGGATCGGAGGCGGAGGCGGGTCTGGGGAAGGGGGCGGCTCTACTCGGATCGGGCCGGGCTGACATCCCGCGGGTTTGAGCGAGCGCGTGCGGTCTGCGGGGGGCCCTTCCGATACAGTGTTCGCATGATGACACTCTTTGCCGCGGTGGGCATGGCCGGCGCTCTCCTGATCCAGCCGGAACGGGCCTCTCCGATCCCGTTCGGCACCTATGACGCGTGGATCGAGATGCGGGCCGGACGGGCGACGTTCACTCTGGATATCAGGGCTGCGGAGCGCGACGGGCGCGAAGCGGTGGGCGAGAAGGACCTGCCAGCGTTCGCCGTGAGCATCATCAACGGTGAGGAGTTGATTCCGATTCCGAACGCGGTTGCGTTGCGGATGCGGGATCACTCCGTGGCCCTTCGGCTGTGCTTTGATCCCTACGAGGCGGAGATGGTGGTGACGCCTGGCGAGGAGCCGGGGACGCTGTCGGGGGCTTGGATCCGCGAGAAGGACAGGTACGAGTCAGAGTGGCTGCCGATGGGCGCGATGCTGGCGATGCCGCTGCCTCTGACGAGGCCCGAGGTGCGCACGTTGCCCGAGCGATGGTCGATCGAGTTCGAGCCCGCGCCGCCAAAGAAGCCCGTTGCGGGGGAGGATGGGAGCGCGGCGTTGCCGGCGAGCCCGATCCCGGAGCCGCCCGCGATCACGTCGCCGGATATCGGCTTGTTCCGGGTGATGCCGGACGGTCGCGCCCGGGGAACGATCCTGACGACGACGGGCGACTCACGCTATCTGCACGGCACGTTCGATGGGGAGACGCTGGAGTTGTGCTCATTCAGCGGCTCGGGCGTCTCGATGATCCGCGCGACGTACACGGCTGCGTCGGGCGGCGGTCCGGCGACGCTGGCGGGGGAGCGTTGGTCGGGCGTCGGTTCGCACAGGCGTTTTACAGCGGTCGCCGATTCGAGTGCGGCGTTGCCCGATGACATGTCGATCACCAGGGCGATCGCGAGGCCGGAACTGGAGGCGCTGCGATTTCTTGATGAGCGGGGACGGGAGGTCGCGATGTCGTCACTGGTCGATGGGCCGGCGATCATCCAGATCTTCGGGACGTGGTGCGGCAACTCCAACGACGCGGCGGCGCTGATGAAGGAGCTTGATGCGAGCGCCGGCGCGTGCGGCGTTGACGTGGTCGCGCTGGCATTCGAGGCGACGGGAGAGTTCGCCGTCGATTCGGCGCGGATCGCGCTGTTTCGCGCGAGGCACGGCGTGACGTACCCGATCCTTCTCGCGGGGACGTCGGACAAGAAGAGGGCGGCAGCGCGGCTGCCGTTCCTTGATCGGGTTCACTCGTTCCCGAGTCTCATCTTTCTGGATGCTGAGGGGAATGTGCGAGCGATCCATACCGGATACAGCGGGCCGGCGACCTTGGAGGCCCACGATGAGATGCGGGCGCGGATCATGGCCGCTGCCGCGTCGATCGGCGTGAGGTAGAGGAACGTCGCGTTCCCGGCGCTCGGGCGCGTTCGCCGGGCGCGGGAGGGGCGAGCCCTTACCAGATCTTTCTCATCGCCCAGGGCAGCGACGCACGGGCGATGAGGACGGCGATGATGGTTTTGAGGAGCGTGGCGGGGATGAAGACGATGAAGCCCCCGTAGATGGCGTCCTTCCACGTCAGGGCCTCGAGCGCGGGATCCGTGCCGATGGTGCGGACGACATAGAGCCATGGAACGCCGATGGCGAAGACGACGGCGTGTCCCGCGAGGGAGGCGAGCACGATGGCGCCCCAGCCGCGTGGGGAGCCGTCGGGTCCTTTGACGCATCGTGCGATGACGGGTTGGCTGAGGATGAACCCGAGGATGTAGCCGCCGCTTTGTCCGAGGATCACGGCCAGACCCGCGCCGCCCTTGGAGAAGACCGGTGCGCCGATCGCTCCGACGAGGACGTAGATGAGCATGCTGAGGACGCCCCAGCGCGGGCCCAGGTGCAGGGCGGCGAGGATGACGACGAGCGTCTGGAGCGTCTGGGGCACGCCGAGCGGCGGCATGGGGAACTGGATCTGCGCGGAGATACCGGCCAGAAGGGCAAAGAGCCCGATCATGGCGGCCCGCATGGCAGCGGTATCGCTGGAAGACCGGGCGCGCGTGTCTGTCAGTGCCTTTGCCATGCAGGGCAGCAGGATAGGAGGGAGGCGGGGGGTGGACCGACCGGACGCCTGACGCAGAGGGCGGAGATTCCGGCACCAGAATCCGCCCTGCGGTGGAATCCATTGAAGAAAATGCCAATACTTCAATCGTGGACCATCCGGGCTCATCTCCGTTCCTGATCGAGTCGCCCGGCGCGGTGCGGGCTCTCTCGTCGCCGATCCGGCAGGAGATCGTGGATGCCGTGGTGGCCGCGGGCCCGTGCACGATCGCGGCGCTGGCGCGGCACCTGGGGCGGGCTCCGGACTCGCTGTACTTCCATGTGCGTCGGCTGCTGGCGGTGGGGCTGCTGGTTGAGCGGGATGCGGCGCGACGCGGGCGGCACGTTGCGGCGGTCTACGACGTGCCGGGGCGACCGATGCGGATCGCGTACGACGGGCGGCTCTCCAAGCCCGCGGGTCGGCGCTCGATCAATGCGGTCGTCCAGGGCGCGATCCGGCTGGGATCCAGGGACTTTGCCCGCGCGGTGGAGAGCGGCACATCGCGGACCTCGGGGGCCGAGCGGGATCTCTGGGGCGGCCGCTCCAAGGGATGGTTGAGCGACGCCGATCTTGCGGAGTTGAACACGCTGATCGAGCGGGCGTCGGGGATTCTGCGCGCGGGTCGGCCGGGCACGGGAAGGCGGCCGATCTCTTTGACGTTCGTGCTTGCTCCGGTGAAGGCCAGCGCGCGCACGCCTCCACTGGCCGAGGCGTCGGGAGCTTCCTCGCCACGACAGAGACCACATTCCGGCTCTTTGAAAGGAGTCACGTCATGAGTTTCGCTCTCAGGCGGTCGATCGTTGCTCGTCTGGTTCTGGCGCCCGCGGCGGCCTTGCTGCCGGCAGGGGCGCTTGTCACGCCGGCTCTTTGCGCGGTCGCGCAGACGTCGACTGAGGAGATCCTCACCAACGTTCGAAGGTCCGTCGGGTATGACACGCTGCGGGCGTATCCGAACGGGGTTGTGCTCGTCGGGACGGCCGACCTGGGCGGGATTCCGTGCACGTACCTGCACGTGCTGGACGGCGAGGGGAGGGACTTTCGACGGATGGCGGGCGCGATCACGATCGAGGGAGGGTTTGACGGGACGCGCGACTGGGTGCGTGACCTTGGCGGGGAGGCGCGGGTGCTTGGACTGGGTGAGGAGATTGACTCGCGGATCAGCGGCGCGGTGACGACGGGGGCGTGGCTTGGCGACACGACGCCCTTGTCGTTCACGGAGTCGAGCACGGGCGCGGGGGCGTCCGTGGTGGGATTCGCGATCGAGGGGGCGGAGACGCGTGGGCGTGTGACGATCGACCACGGAACGTGGCGTCCGACGCGGTGGGCGTTCTCAGACGGGACCTCGGAGCAGACGGTCGAGCTGGCGGGGGAGGTTTCGCTCGGCGAGTTGCGGTTCCCGGCGCGGATCGAGCAGACGAGCGAGCGGGGCGGCAAGACGGTCGTGGAGATTCAGAGCGTGCGAGAGGCGACCGCCGCGGAGGGCGCGCTGCTGACGCCCGACCTCTCGCCTCCGAAGGACACGCTGTTTGACTCGCGGATTCCGGCGCCGCTTGAGGTGAGGCGTGCGCCGACGGGGCACCTGCTTGTGCGTCCGATGGTGAATGAGCAGGACGTGGGCTGGTTCATCTTCGACACGGGCGCGGGAGCGAATGTGCTGTCCACGTCCGCGCGGGATGCGCTCGGGCTCAAGGCGTTTGGGGACATACCGGCGGTCGGGGTCGGGGGGACGACGCGGACGTCGTTTGTGCGGCCGGACCATCTGACGCTGGGGCGGGCCCGGTTCCAGAGTCCGCTGATGATCGTGCTGGACCTTTCGTTCCTCACCGCGCACATGGGTGTGGAGGTGGGAGGAATCATCGGGTACAGCGTCCTTTCGCGGACGGTCTCGGAGATCGACCTGGAGACCGGAGCGATCTCGATCTATGAGCCGGCGAAGTACTTGAACGATCGCGGGCACTGGGCGGAACTGATCGTGAAGGATCGCGTGCCGTGCGTGAAGGCGTCGTTCGAGGATCACACGGGGTGGTTCCGTCTGGACACGGGGGCCAACTCAACCGTGACGATGCATGAGCCGGCGGTCCGCGAGTTGCGGCTGCTGGAGGGACGCGAAACGAAGGACACGAAGCTCGGCGGTGTCGGGGGATTCGTGGCGGCCAAGGCGGGTGAGTTGAGGTGGTTCGATATCGGCGGGACCCGCGTTGAGAGCGTGCATGCGGAGTTCGCGACAGAGGCGAAGGGCGCCTTCGCCGAATCGCGAACGCTGGGCAACATAGGAACCAAGCTGCTCAAGTCCTTCGTGATTGTGCTGGACTATCCGCACAATCGGGTTGCCTTCGTGCCGCGTGAGCCGGAAAGGCGAGAGTGAAACTGCGGGTTGGAACGTGTGCTGCTCCTGAGACGCCCGGGCCGGCTGTGGTCCGGGCGTTGTGCTTGGGGGGCGGGGTCTCACTCGGGCCCGGAGAACTCCGATTCGTCACCGCGCGGGTGGGCGAGGTAGAAGCGAGCGATCTTGAGTTCCACACGTCGGCCGTCGTCCCAGCGGGCCAGGTACTCGCCCTCCATGGTTCCCCACTCGGTCCGCAGGGGGCAGAAGGAGCCGTAGTGGAACGATTCGCCGGGCGCGATGTGCGGCTGGAGCCCGACCACTCCGTCTCCCACGACCTCGTGGGCCTCTCCATCGCCCTCGATGATCCGCCAGCGGCGTGAGAGGATCTGCACGCCCATTCCGGTGCCGTTTGTGACGTCGATGTGGTAGCCGAAGACGTAGCGGGGTTCTCCCGGGTCCGATTGGTCGGGGAGATAGCTGGGTGTCACGCGGATCGAGACCCCCTCGGTGACCGCTTCTGAGCCAAGCCTGGTCCGGTTCATCCCAGCGTTCCCTCCGCGGCTTCTCCAGAGGGTACACCGGGTCCGGCGGCCGCGGGTTCGCCGAGGGCGTGCGGAGCCTCAGTCCAGAATATCAGACCCGCGTTTGAGCCGGGGCACGACCCCCTTTACACTCACGCAGCCATGCCCCAACCGTTGCGTACGAGCGTCTGTCTCTTTGTCGCGGTCCTGAGCGCGGGGTTTGCGCCCGGGGCGTGGGGTCAGGCCAAAGAGATGGAACTGGATGAATCGGGCGAGTTCCGTGAGACCCGTGTGTCGGAGCCGGGAAGTGACGAGGCCACCATCGCAAAGGCCCGCGAGCTGCTGGCCAATGACCGCCCCTCGGAGGCCCGGTCGGTCCTTTCCAACTGGATCGAGGAGCACGCGCGAGAGGACAATCCGTATCTGGCCGAGGCGTATCGGCTGCGGGGGGACGCGATCACCGCGTCCGGGAACGAGTACAAGGCCCTGTACGACTACGAGGCCGTCGCCCTGCAGTTTCCGGCATCGCCGGAGTTTGTGACCGCGCTCGAGCGCGAGTTCGAGATCGGAATGAAGTATCTCAACGGGCTTCGCAGGAAGTTCTTCGGGATCCGATTCGAGAACGCGACCGGCATCGGCGAGGAGCTGTTGGTCCGCATCCAGGAGCGCCTGCCCAAGAGCCAGCTTGCCGAGCAGGCGGCGATCGAGCTCGCGGATTACTACTACCGCGTGCGCGAGATGGAGATGGCCGCGGAGATGTACGGCATCTTTCTGACGAACTTTCCGGAGAGCCAGCATCGGAAGCGTGCGATGCAGCGGCGGATCTACTCGAACATCGCGCGGTTCAAGGGGCCTCGCTACGACGCGGCCCCCCTGATTGAAGCGCAGTATCTTGTGGAGGGGTTCGCGCAGACGTATCCGGCGGACGCGCAGGCCGCAGGATTGAATGATGCCTTGGTGGCGCGTCTGGACGAGTCGCTTGCGGCGCAGATGCTGAACACGGCGCGATGGTATCTGAAGCAGAAGGACCCGACTTCGGCGCGCGTGACGCTGCAGCGGCTGCTGCGCGAGCACCCCGGCACGCTGGCGGCGTCGCGGGGGACGGAGATCATGGTGGAACGGGGCTGGCTCGCAAAGCCGGCCGAGGATCCGGCGGCCGCGGGCGAGGGCGAGCCGGGGTCGGAGAGTCGGCCCGGGGAAGCGACTCCTCCCGTGTCCGACGATGCGGCGCCCAACCCGTGAAACACGCGAGCTGCGCAACCTTTGGGGCGGTGGTGCTGACGGCATTGGTCGCGTTCGGGCCGCTGGGCGGCTGCGCCTCTGATCCGACGAAGGGGTATTCGACGCAGTCGACGTACGACGACGCGGTGCGCTCCGTGGCGGTGCCGGTCTTTGACAACGCGACCTACAGCATCGGTCTTGAGGCGTCGCTGACGGAGGCGATCATCAAGGAGATGCGGCTCGTGACGCCCTGGGTGGTGACCTCTCCCGGGAACTCTGAGACGACGCTGACGGGATCGATCACGCGTTCGGACATGATCGCGTATTCCCGGGAGTCGCAGGTCGGCCTGGTGCAGGAGGTCGGTGTTCGGATCACGGTGAGCTTTGACTGGGTCGACAACCGCACGGGCAAGACGCTGGTGGCCCGTCGGAACTTCTCCGCGACCGAGCCATTCGTGCCGTCGCGGCCGTCCGGTGAGCGACTGGCCGTGGGCGAGCAGGCGGCGGTACAGGAACTGGCCCGCGACATCGTTGCCGAACTTCGGTCGAACTGGTAACGCCGAACGCCTAGCGTTCCCCAACCTTCCGGAGCATTGCAACGGGTGAAATGAACCCGGGGCGTGCGGCATCCGAATGAAGGTGTGGCACGAACGAGTTCCGGACGGGCGTGCCGTTCTCCGACGTTTCAACCGCGTCGGTCTGACTTCCGGGTCCGTGCGGGCTCGGGCGAGGACTGACGCGATCTCAAGTGAGCACGATGAGCAAATCCGATACTCCATCACCCAGCACAGGGCCCGGCGAGAAGGGCTCAAACGGCTCGCCGCGAGGTGGCAACGGACGTCCGCAGGCGGCGGCTGTCCCCCCGTCCAAGGGGCTGTTCGGCCTCGTGACCGTGCTGCTGCTTGTGCTGATGCTGTACATGCTCTTCTCCTCGGGCGGCGAGGGGAAGACCATCACCCTGAACGACTTTGAGACGCGATACAAAGAGAAGTTGATCGACGTGGACAGCGTGACGATCCGCGACGATGCGATCATCGCCAAGCTCCTGCCCGGCCCCGACTCGAAGGTTCCGACGGTGGTGAGGATCCCGCTGAGCGTTGCGACGCGTGAGGCGTACACCAACGCGGTGCTGGAGATCACGGACCGAAAGGTCCACACGCGGTCGCCGTCGCCCCTGGTGCCGCTGCTGCTGTGGTTCGGGCCGTTCATCCTCGTGCTGGCGCTGCTGTGGCTGCTGATCTCGCGTGGGCTGCGGAGCGCATCGAACGCGGGGGGCATGCTGGGCAACTTCGGCAAGAGCCGCCACCGGACGCTTTCCAAGGAGATGACCGGCATCACGTTCAAGGACGTGGCGGGCATCGACGAGGCTAAGGAAGAAGTGACGGAGATCATCGAGTTCCTGAAGAATCCCAAGCGCTTCACGAAGCTTGGCGGTCGGATTCCGCGCGGCGTGCTGCTGATCGGCGAGCCGGGCTGCGGCAAGACGCTGCTGGCCAAGGCGATCGCGGGCGAGGCGGATGTGCCGTTCTTTTCGATCTCCGGCTCGGACTTTGTTGAGATGTTCGTGGGTGTTGGCGCTTCGCGCGTGCGCGACCTCTTCAAGCAGGCCAAGGAGTCCGCGCCGTGCATCATCTTCCTGGATGAGATCGACGCGGTCGGTCGTCGGCGCGGTTCGGGCTTCAGCCAGGGCGGGCACGATGAGCGTGAGCAGACCCTGAACGCGATCCTGGTCGAGATGGACGGCATCACGAGTTCTGACGGTGTGATCGTGATTGCCGCGACGAATCGCAACGACGTGCTGGATCCAGCGCTGGTGCGTCCGGGCCGGTTTGACCGGCAGATCACGGTGCCGCTGCCGGACGTGAAGGGGCGGGTTGAGATTCTGTCGGTGCACGCGAAGAAGGTGAAGCTCGGTCCGAATGTGGACATCGAGCGGACGGCGCGCGCGACGCCGATGTTCTCCGGTGCGGAGCTCGCGGCTCTGATCAACGAGGCGGCGATCTCCGCGACGATGAAGAACAAGGACTTCATCGAGCAGGAGGACCTGGAAGAGGCCCGGGACAAGATCAAGTTCGGGCGGGCCCGCAAGAGCCGCGTCATGGACAAGGACGAGAATCGCGCCACGGCCTATCACGAGGCGGGGCACGCCGTGCTGCAGGCGCTGCTCCCCAGCGCGGATCCGCTCCACAAGGTCACGATCATCCCGCGCGGGCAGTCGCTCGGGTCCACAATGTCGCTGCCTGAGAAGGACCGCATGGGCTACGGCAAGAAGTGGCTGCTGGCGACGATGCGCGTGCTGTGCGGCGGGCGCATCGCCGAGGAGCGGGCGACCAGCGACACGTCCTCGGGCGCGGCGATGGATATCTCGATGGTCACGCGATTGGCCCGCACCATGGTGCTGGAGTGGGGCATGAGCGAGCGGCTGGGCTTCGTCAGATACGCGGGTCAGGACACGCGCGACTTCTTCGCGGCCGAGAAGGAGTACTCCGACGAGACGGCGCACATCATTGACGATGAGGTTCGCCGGTTCGTCGACGAGGCCTACGCGGACGCGCAGCGCCTGCTCAACGAGAACTGGGACAAGGTCGATCGCGTCGCCATGGCGCTGCTCAAGCACGAGACCCTCAGCGCCGACGAGGTTGCCAAGCTGATGCGGGGAGAGCCGCTCTCCAAGCCGACGGTCGCTGATCTTCTCGCGGCGGAGGCGGCAAAGAACGAGGCGACTCCTGCGTCCAGGCCGCCGATCACAACGAACTCTCCGGACGTCCCTCCGGGGGCGTTCCCCTCGCCGGCGTGAGCTGGGCTCGTCGAACTCGTATGGAGACACGTTGACTGCCGAACCGCCCTCGCACCGGTGAGGGCGGCTTCATTGACGGTACAGGGTGAGTTCATGCGTCGGGCGCATGCTCCTGCAGACAGAAGCGTCTGTCCAGGAGAATCGCAATGAAGAACATCAGCAGCACCGATCCCAACATGACCGCGGACTTCGCGATCGTCCGAGGTGACCCGGATCCGTCCACACCTGCCGCGCCACGCCCGAGGCGAGCGGGTGCTTTCATCTTGGCTCTCGGAGCCGTCGCGATCGGACTCGCTCCCGGGTGTGCGGCGGTCGTGGGCGGGGCAGCGGGTGCCGCGGCGGGCTATGTCGCAGGCAATGAAGCGGCAGATGACGACTGAGGCCGGGTCATGCTCGCGTCGGTGTTGTTCCTGGGCACCAGCCAGGCCGCGTCTCTCGTATCAAAGTGCTGCGGATTCCACCGGATTCTTCTGATTCGAGTGGCACATCCCTGAATGTAGTGCATCTTGCCTCTCGAACAACAATCTGGAGGCAGAGATGTACGTCAGCAGGTTCCTCGGTTCCGCCGCTGTGGTTTCGACTCTCGCGTTCTCAGCCACGGCGGAGACGTATCTGACCGGCGCCTTGATTTACTGGTCAGATGCCGTGGGCAACAACGTGGCCGGCGCATACGAGTTTGATACGTTCTCAACGACCCCGAACTCGAAGATGTCGCTGAATGGCGACGCCAGCGATCCCGTGGTCTCGCTGCTTCCGGGCCTGAATTTCATCGATTTCGCGTCTCCGCACGGAACCACGCTCTCGCTCGGGCTCTTCCTCTCTGATGTCGCGGTCGCGAACAGCGGGCCCTTCGGTTTGGCTCCCGATCTGGTCATCGCCGGAACGCCGGGAGCCGTGGCCCCGACGATTCCCGCGGCGGGCGTGCTGGTCTCCACCTTCGGGCAGTTCTCGCCGTCGGTCCCCTTCCACGGCTTGGACTATGTCGACATCGGTGCGGACCGGGTCTCGGTCGTCGGGTTCACGTACAGCCCATCGGGCGGCAACGGTACCGTGACCCTTCGCGTCGGACCGATCCCCGCTCCCGGATCGCTCGCGCTCGTGGGCGTCGCGGGACTTCTCGCGCGCCGCCGGCGTTCACGTGCGTCCTGAGACCATCGGTTGTTGAAGCCCGGTTGTTCGACGACGCCCGGGGCTTTCAGGTAGCGATCGCTCGCGCGGGAAGACGCGGCGAGCGCGACGGTCCTCGCTTCCGTGGCGACGCGGATGCGGGCTCGGGCGCGATCAATGACTCGGCGATCTGCACTGCGTTCAGGGCCGCACCCTTTCGGATCTGATCTCCACTGAGCCAGAAGCACCAGCGCCTGCATCGGCCGCGGCCGTCGAAGCCCGCTCCGGGATCGGGGCGGATGCGTCCCACCAGGACGTCATCAACGCCGCTGGCCTTGAGAGGTGTGGGAAATGCGTTCGTTGCGCGATCGTCGAGGATGCGCACGCCGGGTGCGCCGGCGAGCGCAAGCCGGACCTCGTCCTCACGGACTGGCTCGCCGAGTTCGACCAGGACAGATTCGCTGTGGGCGCGCTCCACGGGGACGCGGACGCAGGTGGGCGTGATCGCGACGCGGGGATCGCCCCAGATCTTGCGCGTCTCTTCGATAAGCTTCCGCTCTTCCACGTTCAGGCCTGTCGCGGGGTCGACGGCCGAGTCATGGCTGAAGACATTGAACGCGCATGGTTCCTTGAAGACGGTCGCGCTGGCGGCTCGGCCCGCCAGGATCTGGCCGGTCTGGATGCGGAGTTCCTCGATCGCCGCGAGGCCCGCGCCGGAGACCGCCTGGTAGGTGGAGACGACGATGGAGCGCACGCCGAATCGACGACGGAGCGGCTCGAGCGCGACGAGCAGCAGAATCGTGGAGCAGTTGGGATTCGCGACGACCTCTGCCCCGCGCGACAGAAGCTCGCCGTTCACCTCCGGGATCACGAGGGGCACGGCATCATCCATGCGGAAAGCAGACGAGTTGTCAACGACGAGTGCGCCGCGTTCGACGGCAATAGGCACATACGTTCGGGCGGTGTCGGCGTCGGCGGCGAAGATGGCGACGTCGGCGCGATGGAAGGCAAGCTCGGCGGCCCGCTCGTCCAGTCCGCGCACGTGGATCGCGCCGCTGCCGTACGCGAGTGTGGCGCCCTCCGAGCGTGCCGATGCGAGCGCGATGACGTTCTCGGCGGGCACGCCGCGAGCATGGATGATCGAGAGGGTTTCGCGTCCGACAGCGCCCGTTGCGCCGACGACCGCCAGTGTGGATGTCTGCAGACCCATGGTGTGTACCTTGTCACGAAGTCACGAAGTCACGAAGTCACGAAGTCACGAAGTCACGAAGTCACGA
>CAZPPG010000060.1:0-19918 GCA_964588385.1 uncultured Phycisphaeraceae bacterium | reverse complement strand
GCGCTCTACCAAGCTGAGCTACACCCTGGACGCGTGCAGTGTAGGAAAGGTGACGCGGCGACATCGCCGATCGATGCCGCCGCGTCGGGGGGTGGGGCCGGATGGGGGTTGCGGCGTGGGCCGCGGTCAGTAGGGAAGTTCCTTGAAAAGGACGACCTGGGGCTCATCGCCGCGGATGGTGACGTTGGAGCGGTCGACGATCATGAGGAATCGCCGGGCGACGGAGGGGACGAGGGGCTCATCGGGCTTGAGACCGACGACGTCGGACTGGGCGTACCCGTGGATCACGAACCAGACGGCGTAGTAATCCGAGCGGACAGTGAAGAGGTTGGCGACGCCGTTGGCGATCGCGAGGCCTTCGCTGTAGTCGTCGGGGATGAGATCATCGGCGAGCGTGCTCTTTGTCGCGTCGACGCCGGGCGCGGAGAGACTTACAGAGTCAAACCCAAGACGGTCGATGGAGTGCAGATCACGATCGGGGTTCGAGAGGCGGATGTCGCGGGCGAGCATGAGTTCGCCGAGCGAGCGGAACCCCGGCGTCTCGCGGAGGCCGGGGATGCCGGTCGCGAAGTACCGGCCATTGTCGTCGCCGGTCCGTGTCACATCGTCGGCGGCATCGTTGTTGTCGGCGAAGTCGAGACGAACGGTTGCGTCGTAGGCGCCGGCGCGTCGCGGATAGACGGGAACCTTGTCACGGAACGCGACGAGGGTGGAGGCGATGTCGGATGTGCCGTTGTGCTGCGCGGCGGGCGTGAACCACCAATCGGCTGGCACGCCGTCGAAGGGGCTGAGGAGGCGGGCGGCG
The DNA here is from genome assembly GCA_964588385.1 of uncultured Phycisphaeraceae bacterium. GTDB lineage: Bacteria > Planctomycetota > Phycisphaerae > Phycisphaerales > UBA1924 > JAHBWV01. The sequence goes on along the minus strand of CAZPPG010000060.1, from coordinate 19,113 downwards.
CGCAGCACTTCGACCGGCGCCGTGTTGATGTTGATCAGGCCCGGGGTGGCGACGCGCTCCGAGCGGTACTGCGAGTCCATGGTGTGGAAGATGTCCAGGAGCGAGAGGGCGGCGGGAATGCCCGTGCCATAGACGATGTCCGTGGTTGAGACGTCGTACGTGTAGGTGCCATTGGTATCGACATCGCGGAAGAGGACGTAGTCGTCGTAGATGAGGTTCGCGCGGGTGAGGGCGGCCCGGGAGGGAGAGAAGCCCAGCGTTCGAGCGGGGTTTCCGAGGTCCGCGATGGTGGAGCCCGCGGGGCCGCGGTCGTAGTCGAGGGCCAGCGCCAGGGCCTCGCCCAGTGTGTAGAAGCGATCGGTGGCAGCGCTGAAGTCGTCGATCACGGCGTTGCCGTTCTCATCCATCTCGACAAAGGGACCGATCGCGAAGGGGAGCAGCATGTCCGCCGGGCGGAGCGTGCCGTCGGGCAAGCGATTCCTGAGCGAGAGAGGGAGTTCCGGAACAATGCTGGCGTAGGAAGCGCTCGACAGGTTCGTGCCGATCGCCCCGCCCGTCTTGACGTCGGCTCGCTGACGCGCGGTGGCCATGAGAACATCGGCGGGGGGCACGGTGTCGGACGTGCCGGTGAGGAACGTGGTGAAACGCTGGTAGCCGCCGTTGTTGTTCGCGGCGAAGTCGCCCTTGTTGACGGAGGCGGGCGTGAACGTGTCGTTCTGCCTGCGGTTCTTGCTGTTGGACTTGGACTCGATGATGTAGGCGGGCACTCCCGTCTCGCCGTTCTCCCCCTTGTCGGGACGGCGGATGCTGGCGCGGAGGGCGATGGTGTACCCGGTGTTGTCGTTCAGGGCGGAAGGTGGGCCAGAGTATCGCTCCTCGCCGCCGATGGTGCCGCCCACGTCGTTGTTGCCGGGTGGGAGTTCGCGCCGCAGCGTTGCGCCGGTCGGGGCGGAGTCGCGCATGCGATCGACGAGGTAATCGTTCTCCGTGTTGTTGGCGCCGGAAGCGACGGTGAGGTTGTCGTCGGTCGCGCCGCTGATCATGGCGCGCCAGAGGCGGACGGAGCGTTGCTGGGCCTCGGTGCCCGCAAAGATCTCGCCAGGAGCGACCTCCGTGCCGGTGGTGGGGTCGATCGCGACGATGATGACGGGATCGACGACTTCGGCATCGTTGACAACCGACAGCTGCGCATCCAGCCACTGCTTGAAGGGCGGATTCGCAGGGTCGATCGCGTCGAAATCATAACGCAGCTTGACCGCGTTCCACCTGGAAACAAATGTTTCGTAGGAAGCGTCCAAGATCACGAGGTTGCGGCTTTGATCGCGTTCGAGGACTATGGACTTTCGCACCGATGGGTTGTCCGGGTCGATGGCGGCGAGCTTGTAGAACTTGTTTCCGAACTCGATGTAGTAGGTGAAAAGGACGTCGGTGGTCGCTAAGTCCGTGTCCTCCGTCAGGATGTCGTCCCGCGTCAGCGGGATATCGATGTCGTCGTAGGGATTCGTGAGCTGGATGGCCAGGACGCGTCCGAGGTAGTCAGAGTTCGTCCAGTTCGTTGTCCCGTTGATCGTGATGGGGATCACCTCGATCACGGGCGGCACGCCGCCGTCGCTCGATCCGACATCGTTGTCGCCGCCGAGAACGCTGGGGGCATCGATGTACAGCGTGTAGGCGGTTGCCTGGGTGATCACGGGCTGGGGCTTCACGCCGAACATGGTCACGGCGTGGGTGGGCATCGTTACGCCGTCGGGCGCGATGCGGGCGGAGCTCAGATCGAGTTGCCGCTCAAGCGTGTCCCACCAAGCCTGGGCGAAGGTGCGCCCGGAGACCGGCAGCGAGTTGTCGGCATTCAGTTCGGTTCGGGCGCCCTCGTTCAGAATGAGCGTGTAGGGGTAGGGCTCGAAGTCTTCCGTGTCAGCGGTGCCGTCGAAGCCGGTGGCGGCCATGAGGTTCACCGCAGCATGAGCGGCGGAGCGGACCGCCAGTTCGGGGCCGTCATAGCCGTACGACAGGAATCGGGACTGCGTGAAGTCGCCGCCCCCGCTGCGATCCCACGCGCCGGCGATGTTGCTGTACGGGGCGAGGGCGTCGGCGTAGCCACGGAAGATCCGCCCCGCGTTGCCGTAGCTGATCAGAGACTGGATGTTGCTCGAGAAGTCGTAGCGAGAGCCAACTGAATCATCGACTACAAGAGGCGTCAAGCCGTCGCTCGGCGCGGGGCGAATGGTTGGCGCGGGACGGATGGGGCGGGCGCCCGACATCGTGGTCAGGCGCTGGCGGGTGTCGATCGCGCTGGCGAGCAACGACGTGTTGAGCTTGGCCGTGTCCGCGGGAAGCAGCGTCGCGCCCGGACGCTCATACGCGAGGGTGCGGTTGTCGCGGAAGGGGCTGTACCGACGGGTGTCCGCGCTGGTGAGCAGGCGCCCGCCGACGGCGGACTCCAGGAGCGAGATCTGCTCCGGGTCGTTGAGGCTGTTATAAGTGAGAAGCTCGGCGAGGTCGGAGATGCCGAACCCGCCGGAGAATGACAGGCCGACGCTCGTGAGCGATGCGCCCGAAGCGCCGGAGCCGGCGGCGAGGTACGACTTCTCGCGCTCGAGACCGCTCGGCATGATGCGGTCACCGGTGGCCCCGTCTCCGAGATACTTGGCCGCGAACGCGTTGAGATTGGCGCGAGGCGGAGGAACGACGGAGGATTCGCGGAAGAGTCGAGCCGCGTTGTAGCCGTTCGCGCCGACGTCGTACGCGGTCACGTTGTCCATGTCGCGGTAGTTCTCGACGGAATCCGGCTCGGTCGGGTTCCAGATGTTGTAGTCGCCGGTGCCGTGCGTGCCGATGCCGTCGCCGTATGTCGCGGCGTAGAGCGTGAAGGCGTCCTGCTGCGTGAGCAGCGAGCGGAGGTCGATGTCGGCGGGCGTCATGCCCACGGGCGAGTCGGAAGAGGGTGCGTTGACGAAGTCCGTTGCCGTGTTGACGTTCACGCGACCGGAGATGTCGATGATGCGGGTGGCGACGAAGTAGCGCAGGCCGTCGTTGGACGTGAAGGGGTAGGTCGGAGCGACCGAGGCGTTGGAGGCGTTGACGAGTTCCTGCCAGCGGGCATCGACAAAGCCGTCGCCGTCGGTATCAGCCCATGAATAGAGGAGATAGTCGGGATCGGAGAAGGGAAGGTCGTCGTAGGCCGGGCGGAAGGCGTTGCGCTGGCGGTAGGAGAAATGGGCGGGGATCAGGTCGTCCACCGGCTGACCGTTGTCCAGCACGGTCGCGCCGGGATCGCCATTCTCCGTGAAGAGCGTGAGGTTCTGGCGCATCTCGATGGGCGTCGCTTCCCATCCATCCCCCTGCGGGCGGATGTTGTAGAGATTGATGTAGTTGCCGTCCGGGGCGATGTTGGAGATGTGCAGCCAGTCGCGCCGGTAAAGGTGCATGTTCTCGCGCGAGGACGGGCCGGATGCGGCGATCCTGCCGGTCCACAGGATCGAGGGCTCGGAGGAGGCAAGCCAGGGATCGTCGCCACGCGTGCCCACGGGCGTGAAGCGGTTGGCAGGAAGCGTGTCGACGGAACGGGCCAGGGGGCTGGTGGAGGGATAGTCCCACGCTTCGCGAAGAAACCGCGAATCACGATCGACTGTTCCTGTGCCGGGATCGCTCGCGGCAATAACGTCGTCTGCGATGATCTGCTTGATGTAGTCGCGGACGGCATTGGGCACGTCGTTCCGCGCGTTTGCGCTGACAAGGGCCGCGCTCGAGCGCGCGTCGGCCTGACCGATCGAAAAGTACACGACGGCGATGATGGTCATGAGCGCAAGCATGCCGACGACGAGCACGATGAACGTGCCGCGGCGTGTGTGGCGAGCGCGGGCGCTGATGGCTGCTGTGGTTGTGCGGATGAGGTTCATAGGTTCAACTCCATTCCTTGGGCGGTCCCACCCACCCACAACCAGACACTTCAGACGGCGAACAGGTGCTCTGCGAGCGATCGGTCACGGCATCGGATCGGCCGGGACGTCGAGGACAAACTGGAAGGACTCCTGGATCGAGGGGTCCACGGGGTCAACGAGCGTCATGGTGACGCGGATGAGCTTGGGCCACGCCCACGGGAGCGTGCGCGGCTCGCCAGGAGGTGGCGTACCTGCGCCGGGCCACGTCGGATCGATGTAGCCGAAGTGGGCCGTGGCCTGCGCGTTCGAGGGCGTGGAGATCGCTCCGGATGTGAAGTTCGCGATGGCGGCGTTGTCGTAGATCAGATACGGGGAGGCCCGGTGGACGCTGGCGAGCGGGGCCGTTGAGCTTGGAAGGGCGCTGAAGGGCCTGTACCAGCTTGTGTCGTCGGTCACCAGCGAGGGCAGGCCGGGATAAAGGCGGATAGTGTCGCCGACGATGCCGGGGGTTTCCTTGCCGCCGAACCAGACAAGGCGGCCAGCCGTGTCGGCCTGCCCGAACGTCCATTCGACGATGAACTCCGAGCAGCGCGGGACGAAGATGCCCGAGGTCAGCATCAACTGATCGGCGCGGCGATAGGCCCGCTCAAGCTCGTTCGTGAGCGAGGCCGCACCGAAGTAGTCCGGCGGCACGGGCTCCGCACGCATGCGGATGTAGGCCTCGTCATCGGCGGCGAGCGAGCTCGGATCACCGAAGGAGTTCGCGGGGAAGGCCTCGCGCATCCAGTTGTGGATGTTGGCCAGCACTTCCTTGTCGGGGTTCGAGGATGTGGAGTTGATGTTGGCCTGCGTCAGTTTCGGAATCTGGTTGAAACTGCCGGGGCGGTTGATCGGGTCGTTGGCGTCTTCCTCGATCTGCTGCTGGCGGAAGTTCTCAAAGGGGCCGGGGCCGGCGATGGCGCCAGGGGCGAGAATGTCGGTCTTGTTGGTCTTGGCCATCGACTGCGAGATGGATCGCACCTCGGCCAGATCGGTCGTGGCGATGTCGGCGAGGCCGGTGGAGCGGATGACGCGGCGCGTGATGGGCCCGCTGGTGGCCGACTCGCGGAGCGGCTTGAGGGGGCCGCCCATCATGGGACCGCCCGCGGCCCCGAGGTTCATGCGGGAGAGCGTGCGGAAAAGACTCACCGCGGCGGGCTGGAGGGCGATCTGCGTGTCCTGATCGATGAGGAACGCGTTGTCCGCGTCGTAGCCGAACACGCCGTTGGGGGCGTAGCGGGTCTCCGTCGACGCCAGCGGCGCCAGCAGCGTCACATGGCGCACCAGATTCCACGCAGATGAGTGCTGATTGGGAAACTCCTCCACGGAAGCCAGCGGCGTCGGCTTGTAGCCGAGCGTGAGCGGAGCGGTGACCAGTGGGATGGAGTTGAGTTCCGGGCGGCTCCACACGCCGCCGACGCTGTCGAACCCGACGGGCCAGAGGGCTCCGTGTCCGTAGTAGATAGCGGCGTTTCCGGAGCGTGCCAGCACGCCCGGGGCCATGGGCTCTCGGGCGGAGGTGAAGTCGCCCTTGGCGAAGAAGAGGATCTCGTCGATGCGTCGCTCGGCGGCGGCGGACGCGGGGGCGCCGTCGTAGGGCAGCACCTGGATGCGTTCGCCCGCAAGGTCGCTGGCGTACTGGTGGTGGATGACGAGGTAGCCGTCGCGCGTCATGCGGGCGAAGTCGTTGCGCATCTGGCGCTCGACGAGCGTGGCAACCTGCGTGAAGTTGCTGATACGCCGGCCGGTGGAGACGGTGCGACCGACAGACTGAAAGATCGCGGCGATACCGACGGAGATCAGCGCGACCGCGCCGATCGCCACCAGCGTCTCGACGAGCGTGAACGCGCGGGGATCGGGTTGTGTGGGCTGGCGGTTCATATGTGGCGGCTCAGGGGACGATGGTCAGCTTGGTGACGGAGGCAGGCGTCTGAGGAACGAACATGACCGGACCGATGTCGTCGGACTCTTCGATCGATCCGGGGATCGGAGGATCGACGAGCACGGTGTATGCCGGGCCGGACTTGGGAATGCCGACAACCGTGTAGATCGTGCCGAGCTTGTCGATGATCTTCTGGCCGGTGCGGACGGCGGTCGCGGCTAGCGCGTTCTCCGTCGCGCCGGAGGGGTCGAGCGTGATGCGGTTGCGGTCGTTCTCCGGGTTGGTGTCGGAGTCGTTGAGGACGACGCGCCTCACGTCCATCTCCACCGGCACGGAGTAGTCCGCGGCGGTGATGCTCCCGTCAAAGGTCGGGAGACGCGATGTTTGATTGACCGAAACCGCCAGTCGCGTCGGATCAAGCAAGAAGCCGGATGCGTCGGTCGGAGCGAGCACGTCGGAGAGATTCAGACCGGGCGTGAGCCGGATATTGGGATCGATCGGCCGGACGATGATGAACGCCTCAATGCGGTTGGCGCCGGCCCAGTGGTAGACGAGATCCCAGACGTAGCGGGGCTGGGCGCCGACCTTGCTCGGGCCGGGGAAGAGGCGGGCGGCCTGAGGGATCTCGACGAAGTCTCCGGAAGAGCCGACCCGCATCACGCCGGTCTTGGGCTCATACTCCGGGGCGACCAGGTTGCTGCGGATCGCGATCGGCCGCGCGTACAACTCCGCGTAGATGACCGACCAAGCGTCGGGAGGCGTCGGATCGCCGATGGGTCCGCCGGCAGCGGCGGGCAGCGAAGGCGTGCCGCGGAAGATGCCGTTGTTCTCAAGTTCCAGACGTGCGGCGTTGGCGGCCATGGTGCCGAGCGTGGCGTCGGTCGCCTGTCGCTGCTGGCGGATGATGACCGGGAACATGGCGCCGAGGCCGAGCAGGCCCAGGGCGAGCACGAGCACCGAGATCAGCACCTCGATGAGTGAGAACGCGGCGAGGACCCGGGTTCGGAATGATGAGCGGCGCGTGCGGTTCATGGGAACATCTCCCGGAGCGAGCCGGAGTAGCGCTCGACGAAGTAGATACGGGCCTGCTTGTCGGCGAGCTTGTCGGCGGGTTCGCCGGCGAGCTTTCGCCCCTCGATCCAGTCGATGAGCTTGGTGCGGTCATAGCCCGTGACGTGCTCGGGGATGTCGCTCGACTTGTAGATCGTGCCCGTGTCGCGATCGATCTTGACCTTCAGCGCGCCCGCCAGACGGCTCTCTTCATAGAGCGCGATCTGCGTGACCTGGCGTGCGAGAACCGTGTCGGGCGAGTCGTTGCCGAGCAGCGTGCGCCGATCTGGATCGCTCGGAGGAAGCTCGAGAATGGCACGCACGTGGGCGAGATAGCTGGCGGCACGCTCGGGATTGTACGTGCTGAAGACGCCGCTCTCACGGAGCTTCCGCGAGGTGCTTGGATCAAGCAGGAGCGCATCGCGTGCCTTGGGAACCGAGGCCGTGCCGTCCACAGCGTCGAAGCGCAGGAGGAAGGTCTGACGCCTGTCGCCACCGTTGGCATCGGTGGGGTCGTAGTAGTTGGTCTCGGGGAAGACCCAGTTGCCCTCATCGCGATCACCGGACAGGACAGTGTCTTCATACCACTGCTCATCAACGGTGCTGGGCGGGGCGTAGCCTCGCACGGACCAGCCGCGGGGAAGTTCGATGGGCTCGAAGGTCGAGACGGGGATAAAGATGTCGCGCTCGATGGGATCGCCCGCGTCGTCAAGGTCTTCGAGGACGCCGACCTTGATGTAGGGAACGGCACGCACGCGGCCGCCCGGGGCGTGGAAGAATGCGACGGCCCCGTCATTGCCGCGCCCGGCGCGGACTGCGGCGTCGCGTCCGAGGGTCGCCGCGAGCTTGAGCTTGCTGTCGGCCATGGCCCGCTCGTTGGAGGCCATGAGTGAGGAGAAGGCGGGGACCGCAACGGCCAGCAGGATCGAGAGGAGCGAGACGACCACGAGCAGCTCAATGAGCGTGAACGCGCGGGATGTCATGCGTGCTGCGCTCATCGTCCCGTCTCCACCAGGTTGTCCTTGCGGGCTTCCTGCTCGACGGCGAGCTCCGCCTTCGAGGCGGATACCCCGAGGATGCGGCGCACGTCGGCGATTGATTCGGTGCCGGTGCCCTTCTCTGAGCCGATCTTCAGATCGCCGAACGCGCGGTTGGGCCCGGCGGCGATGATCGCGTACTCCGAGTCGCGAAGGGCGGGGATATCGTCGGCGGGCGAGAGGTTCTCGTTCCCGTCCGCGGCGGGCTCGCCGAGGATCTTGGGGATGTTGAGGGCCCGCAGGCCGCTCTTCGCGATCTCCGCGTCGGACTCCTTGACCCAACGGTAGTAGCGGATCGGGATGCCGTTGCGATCGCGAAACTCGACGTGGTAGGGACGCGACGAATCGGCTGACGGCCAGGCGCGGAGTGACTTCTTTGAGGTGTCGACGAAGGGCTGGTACGAAGGACCGGAGATCGCGAACGAGCCATCGCGGCGCGGGGCGCGGTATCCGGGTCCCTCGACGCCATCGGCGTCTTCGTCGAGCACGCCGCCGAGGTAATAAGGAAGCGCCTGCAGCGAGAAGCGGAAGCGTGAATCATCCGTGATGGTCGCGCCATCGCCCGGTCCGGAGCGGCCACGCAAAAAGTTCAGGTCGGCGGGAACGGACGGGCTGTACACATTAATCCGCTTGTCAGCGGGGATGTAGGGCTCTTCGCTTCCGGGCGGAACCTCGCCCTTCACGAGCGGCGGGAGGAATCCGAACTCCTGCTTGAAGCTGTCAATGCCGACCTTCAACGCGATGACGGCCTGCTTGTCGGCAGAGGCCTGTGCGGCGCGGGAGGCCGCCTGGATGCCGACGATGGAGATCGCGATGAGAATCGAGATGATGAGGATCGAGAAGATCACCTCGACGATCGTGAACGCCGGTCGGCCCACTCGGGTGCGATCGGATCGGGCGGAGTTGGATCGGGCGTGCTGCATGGACTCTTGGCCTTGCGGTCCCGGCCTCTTTGCCGGGGCCTGGGTGTGTCCGATCACTTGGTCGACTGGAGCGAGTTGATCATCGCGACCAGCGGGAGGAACATGGCGACGACGATGGTGCCGACGATGCCGCCGAGGACGACGACCATCAGCGGCTCGATGAGCTTGAGCAGCGATCCGACGGCCACGTCGACTTCCTCGTCGTAGTTGTCGGCGATCTTCAGGAGCATGGTGTCCATCTCGCCGGTCTCTTCGCCGACGTCGATCATGTTGACGACGATGGCGTCGCAGGTCTTTGACTCTCGCAGCGGGTCGGCAAAGGTCTCGCCCTCGCGGATCGAATCGTGGACCTTGTTGAGCGCCTTCTCGAAGACGGCGTTGCCCGACGTGTCGCGGGTGATGAGGATCGCCTCGAGGATGGGGACGCCCGCGGAGATGAGCGTGCCGAGGGTTCGCGTGAAGCGGGCGATGGTCGACTTCTTCACCAGCGGGCCGAAGATCGGGAGCTTGATGAGGATCCAGTCGGTGATGGCGCGGCCGGGACCGGACTTTCGGATCAGCTTGAAGAAGATGAAGATGACGAAGGGCGCGATGAGGAGGAAGACCCAGCCGCCGATCTTCTGGCCGGGGTTGATGCCGGCGACCCAACTGCTCGAGTTGATGAGCATGACCGTGAGCATGGGCAGCGCGACGCCGAAGTCCGCGAAGATCTCCTGGAACTTCGGGATGATGAAGATCATGATGAAGGTGAGGATGAGCGCGGCGATGATGACGACGACGATCGGGTAGATCATCGCGCCCTTGATCTTGCGCTTGAGCGACTGGCTCTTTTCCATGAAGGTGGCCAGACGCTGGAGGATGATGTCGAGCACGCCGCCGATCTCGCCGGCGTTGACCATCTTGCAATAAAGGCGGTCGAAGCACTTGGGGTGCTTGGTGAACGCGTCGGAGAGGGATGCGCCGCCCTCGACATCCTCGCAGACGCCCAGGAGCGTGTTCTTCATCAGGCCGGGACGCTGCTGGCCCTCCAGGATCTGGAGCGACCGCAGCAGGGGCAGGCCCGCGTCCTGCAGCGTCGAGAGCTGACGCGTGAAGAGCGTGAGCTGCTTGGCCTTCACCTTGCCGAAGGAAAGGCCCTTCTTGGGCTTCTTCTTGGCCTTCGAGGTGTCGTCCGCGATCACCGACTTCTTGACCTTCTGCTCACGCACGGAGGTCGGGAAGAAGCCCTGGGACTTGATGCGCTGGATGGCATCGTCGCTCGACGACGCCTCGATGGTCCCCTTCTGGGGCTTGCCGGCTGCGTTGAGCGCCTCGTAGGCGAACGTGCCCATGATTCAGGTCTCCGTCTGTCGGCGCTCCGTGCCGGGCACGGGCGCGGGGTGGATCACTCTTCGGAAAGCGTTTCTCTCACGACCTCGTCGATGGTGGTCTGTCCCTCGTAGATGGCGAGCATGCCCGACTCGCGGAGGGTGCGCATGCCGCGCTTGACCGCGTGCTCGCGGAGCACGGCGGTGGACGCGTTCTTCATGACCAGCTCGCGCATCTCGTCCTCGATGGAGAAGATCTCGAAGAGCGCCATACGCCCGCGATAGCCGGACTTGTTGCAGTTGTCGCAGCCCTTGCCCCGGAAGAAGCGGCGGCCCTTGACCTTCTCCGGCGTGAGGTTGAGCTCCATGATCTCCTCCTCGCTGGGCTGGTAGGACTCCTTGCACTTGGGGCAGATGGTCCTGACCAGCCGCTGGGCGACGACGCCCTCGATGGTCGCGGTGAGAAGGAAGGGCTCGACGCCGAGGTCGACGAGTCGGATGATGGAGCTTGGAGCGTCGTTGGTGTGCAGCGTGCTGAGCACCAGGTGGCCCGTGAGCGACGCCTGGACCGCGATCTGCGCGGTCTCAAGGTCGCGGATTTCGCCGACGAGGATGATGTCCGGATCCTGACGAAGGAAGGATCGCAGGGCCTTGGCGAACGTGAGCCCAACCTCGTCGTTCACCTGCACCTGGCAGAGCCCGTCGATGTCGTACTCGACCGGGTCCTCGGCTGTAAGGATCTTGGTGTCGATCTGGTTGAGTTCCGCAAGCGCGGCGTACAGCGTCGTCGTCTTGCCCGAACCCGTGGGGCCCGTGACGATCACGATCCCGTTGGGCTTGTTGATCAGGTAGCGGAATCGCTCCAGATCGTCCGGCCGGAAGCCGACGCGATCGAGTTGCAGCTGCACGTTCGAACGGTCGAGGATTCGCATGACCACCGACTCGCCATGCATCGTGGGAAGCACGGCCACACGAAGGTCCACCGGGCTGCCAGCGACCGTCAGCTCGATGCGCCCGTCCTGAGGCAGGCGGCGTTCGGCAATGTCGAGTCCCGCCATGACCTTCACGCGGCTGGTGATCGCCGGGCCCAGATGCTTGGGGGGAGGCACCATCTCATAAAGAACGCCGTCGATGCGGTACCGCATCTTGAACTCGTTCTCAAAGGGCTCAAAGTGAATGTCCGATGCCCGGTCCTTGATCGCCTGGAGAAGCACGAGGTTCAGGAGCTTCACGACCTGGTTGTCGGAGGCAAGCTCCATCACGGCGTCAAGGTCGATCGACTCGCCGCGGCCTTCGAGGTTCTTGAACTTCGAGTCGCTGGCCAGCGCGCTCACGACGTCGGACATTGACTCCTGCTTGGTGTAGTGCTTCTTGATGATGGCGTCGATCGCGTCCTCTTCGGCGACGACGGCCTCAACGTTGAAGCCCATGAGCAGGCGAAGATCGTCCACGGCGCGGAAGTTGTCCGCGCTCTTCATGGCGATTTTGATCTTGCGGCTGTTCGGGTTGTATTCAACCGGGACGACCTGATACGTCTGAACGTTCTCAGAGGGCAGGGTCTTCAGGACGTCCTCGGAAATGGTCATGCTCGCGAGGTCGATGAACTCCATGCCGGCCTGTCCGGCCAGAGCCGCCTGAATGTCTCGGGGGGTGCAGTATCCCAGTTGAATCAGGAGCTGGCCGATCGGCTCCTTCTTGGTCTTCTGGACGGCAAGGGCCTCATGAACCTGTTCACGGGTGACCTTGCCCAACTTGGTCAACACGCGGCCAAGCTTGCGACCCTTCAGTTCTTGTGCGATGTCCAAGGCCATGTAGGGATACCCTCCGGACGGGCACTGTCCGTGTCACGTCCTATACGACCAGATGTGTCCGTTTGATTCAAGCTTCAGACGCAAGAAATAGGCGCGATACGAACACGACATCAGGATTTTGATGCGTACTCGCTCTCGATAGGGTTGACCCCTCAGGTCGATACGTCGTCCTGATCCCACTCGGAGCGACCTACGGTTCGACCCAAACGATGCACCTTATCGGTCAGGTCAGCCGGATTTTTGCTCTTGTCGATCATTTCCTCCGCGGAAATCATGTCGCGAGAGTAGAGCGACCAGAGGTGATCATCGAGCAGCTGCATACCGAACCGCTTACCGGTCTGGATGGCGGAGTCGATTCGGAAGGTCTTGTTTTCGCGAATAAGGTTCGCAATGGCAGGCGTGACCACGAGGAACTCGTACCCCGCGACCATACCCGGCTGGTCAGTTCGGGCCAGGAGCACCTGCGACAGGACCGAGATCAGGGCGGTCGAGAGCTGCACGCGGATCTGGTTCTGCTGGGTGACCGGGAAGGCGTCGACCAGACGATCGATCGTCTTGGCGGCGCCAGTCGTGTGCAGGGTTCCGAAGACCAGGTGACCGGTTTCGGCGGCACGAACGGCCGCCTCGATCGTTTCCAGATCTCGCATTTCGCCGACCAGGATCACGTCGGGGTCCTGACGCAGAGCGCGGCGGAGAGACTCGGAGAAGCTGGGAACGTCGTTGCCGACTTCGCGCTGGTTGACGATCGACTTCTTGTGCTTGTGGTAGTACTCGATGGGGTCTTCCATCGTGACGATGTGCCGGTCCATCGTCTGGTTGATGTAGTCGATCATCGTCGCCAGGGACGTCGTCTTTCCCGAACCCGTGGGGCCGGTGACGAGGAACATGCCACGCGGGCGCCGGATCAGCTCGCGGCACATCTCCGGCAGGCCGATCTGCTCGAACGTCAAGAGGCGATTGGGAATCTGGCGCAGCACGATCGCGATGTCGCCGCGCTGGCGGAAGACCGACACACGGAATCGGGCGGCATCTCCGTACGCGAAGCCGAAGTCCGTGCCGCCCTCTTCCTGCAGCTCCTGCTGGTTCCGCTCCGGGGTGATCGACTTCATGAGACCGACCATGTCGTCTGAGTCGAGAATCTTGGTCTGAAGGTCCTTGAGGTGTCCGTGGTGGCGGATGGTCGGACGACGATTCACGGTGAGGTGAAGGTCCGATGCGCCGAGCTTGACGACGGTGTCAAGCAGGCGGTCAATCTGCATGGACGGACCCTGGCGTGCGGACTGGCTGGATTCCTGAGAGGACATTTCGAGCTCCGTTGACGCTGCGTGCGGGCCCCCGGGGGACCCTCACGCCGGATGTGGATCAGTGATTCTCGACCTGCGTCGAGTTGGCGATCTCGTTGGGCGTTGTGACTCCGGACAGGATCTTGAGCTTTCCGTCGTACACAAGCGGGCGCATGCCGTTGGCCAGCGCGGCCCGACGCAGCTCGGAGATAGGCGCGAGGTTGAACGCCAGGTCGCGGAGGGCGGCGTTCATCAGCATCATCTCGAAGATGGCCTTTCGCCCGCGATATCCCGTGTTGTTGCACTCGGCGCAGCCCACAGCGGTGTGCACCTTGCCAAGGGCCTCCTCGGTCGTGATGCCCGTCAGGGCGAGGTACTTGTGATCGAGTTCCTCCGCCGTCGCGATGCGCTTGCAGTGCTTGCACAGCACGCGGATGAGGCGCTGGGCCATGACGGCCTGGATGGAGCTGGCGACAAGGAACGGCTTGAGGCCCATGTCGATGAGTCGGGTGATCGCCGAGGGCGCGTCGTTGGTGTGGAGCGTGGAGAAGACCAGGTGGCCGGTGAGGGCGGCCTGGATCGCGATCTCGGCGACTTCCTTGTCTCGAATTTCGCCGACGAGGATGATGTTCGGCGCCTGGCGGAGCATCGAGCGAAGGATGGCCGTGAACGTCAGGCCGATGTGCTCGCGCACCTGGCACTGGTTGATGCCGTCGAAGTTGTATTCGACCGGGTCCTCGGCCGTGATGATCTTTCGGTCGGGGCGGTTGAGCACGTCGAGCGCGGAATACAGCGTGGTGGTCTTGCCCGAACCGGTGGGGCCGGTCACGAGGAAGATGCCGTTGGGACGACGGATGATCTTGTTGAACACGGCCAGATTGTCGGCCTCGAAGCCGAGGTTGGACAGACCGATGCGGACCGAGTCCGGACGCAGAATACGCAGAACGATCGACTCGCCGTGGTACACCGGGCACGCCGACACGCGGAAGTCAATCGCCTTGTCGTCGACCGGTAGCTTGATGCGGCCGTCCTGTGGGATCCGCTTCTCCGCGATGTTGATGCCGGCCATCAGCTTCATTCGGCTCAGCACCGCGTTCTGCATGCGCTTGGGAAGATTGTCCCGCTCCATGCACACGCCGTCGATTCGATAGCGCAGTCGCACGCGATCCGCGAACGGCTCGATATGGATATCCGAGGCCCGCATCTTCACGGCTTCGATGATGATGCGGTTGCAGAGCTTGACGATCGGCGCGTCCTCCGACGCAACGTCGATGGACTTGTCAACCGAACGGTCGACCGAACGATCGATCGAGCGGTCGATGGAGTCGGTCACGAGCGAGCCGCCCGGATCGACCATCTTCGGCGCCGACGAGGGCGACTTTCCCTTTGACTCGATGAACGCACGGATCTGGCTCTTGGATGCGACCTTCGGCTCGACCTCGACGTTGAGCCGGAATCGCAGCATGTCCAGGAGCTCAAGGTCCATCGGATCATGGATCGCGAGTGACAGGCGGTTGCCGTTCTTGCCCAGGGGCAGAATGGTGTACCGCTTGATGAGGTCCTCGGGGATGGCGCCGAACTCGATCTTGCCGCTGACCCCATTGGCGTTCAGGTCGACGAACTCGAGCCCGAACTGCTCGGCAAGGGCCTTCGCGACCTGATCCTCCTTCGCGAAGCCGCTCTCGACGAGCGCCTCGCCCAGGCGTTTGCCGGAGCCCTTGGCCACCTGCGTGGCCTTGTCCGCCTGGTCGGAGGTGATGACACCCTTGCTCACAAGGATCTCACCCAGTTTCTTGCGCGATCGTGCCATGAACAAAGTCCCGTCAGCGGGCGTCGCGTGCGCGTTGCCCGGTCAAGTTCCGATCAAAGTCCCGCCCGATGGTATCGAGTCGGCTCCCAGCGGGCATGAACCCGGATGAGGGGCCGCATTATGAGAAGCAACGTGGTGGCGATCAAACGCGTCGGATGCAAAGATGAGGTCAGGGCTCGCGGCCTGACGGATCGCCACCCGCTGATCAGACCGTTCCGCGCCCGAAACAGTTCCCTTGGAGCAGTCCGTGCCAGATCCGACACACGCCGGTCGTTCTCCAGGGAGATTGGTCATCACTGCGGGCCCGACCCACGAGCCCATCGACGCGGTTCGATTCATCGGCAACCGATCCTCCGGTCGACTCGGTGTGACGCTGGCCGACCACGCGGCATCGCTTGGCTGGAATGTGCGGCTTCTGCTCGGGCCGACGTGCCTGAGTACCTCTGATTCGCGTGTGGAGGTCGTTCGGTTCCGTACTACCGCCGACCTGGAGATCGCACTGGCGGCCCACGCCCCCTGGTGCGATGTGCTGGTGATGGCGGCCGCCGTCGCGGATTATCGCCCACGCGTCACGCCGGAGATGTTGCAAGGCAAGCACCGCCGAACAGCCGAGGGACTGAAGATCGAGTTGGAAGCCACCCCAGACCTGCTGGCAGCGTGCGCCAAAGCCCGTCGCGCGGGCCAGACGTTTGTGGGTTTCGCGCTCGAGCCCCGCGACCGGCTCATGGCCTCCGCACGGTCGAAGTTGCAGCGAAAGTCGTTGGACATGATCGTTGCGAATCCCCTGGAGACGATGGACGGCCCGACAATCGAAGCTATCGTGCTGACGAGCGGGGGCGCCGAGCATCGCACCCAAGGCGCCATCCTGAAAGAACAGTTCGCCCCCTGGCTCATGGGCATCATCGCGGAGCATCGCCATGCCCACGCCTGAGAAGAAGCCGGGAGTACGCAGTTTCAAGCCGCCCATGCGCGGGGGTTCGAGCGCCGGAACCGGCGCCGGATCCAGAGCGTTCGGCAAGAAGCCCCCGCCCCCGAAGAAGGTGGAGATGGGACGCGGCTCGCGCCGCATCACGCTGCCGGCCGGGCTTTCCATTGTGCACGAGGACCGCGACATCATCGTCGTGGACAAGCCCGCTGGGTTGCTCTCCGTCGCGGCGCCGGGTGAGAAGAAGAGATACAGCGTCTTTGACACGCTCAAGGCGATGGCCCGCTCACGGGGCGGACGAGACGCGCGGGTGTACGTCATCCATCGATTGGATCAGGAGGCATCCGGCCTGCTGGTCTTTGCCAAGACGGAGCGAGCGTTCGGCGTGCTCAAAGAGGACTTTCGGTCCAAGCGCGTCCACCGCCTCTACCACGCGCTGGTTGAGGGCACACTTCTGCCGGATGCGCCCGGGGAGGCGATGGGCACGATCCAGAGTCTGATCCGCGAACTCGCCGATGGCTCCGTGGAATCGCTGCCGGCGATGGCAAGCCCCGGCCAGACCATCGCGGATGGCGCAGAAGACATCCCGCGACTGGCGATCACGCACTATCGCGTCCTGGCGCGAGGCGATCAGCGCACGCTCGCACAGGTCCGATTGGAAACCGGCCGCAAGCACCAGATCCGCATCCACATGGCGTCGATCGGGCACCCGATCACCGGCGACCCACGCTACGGCAAAGCCGGCGGCCCGCTGGGACGCCTCGGGCTGCACGCGACCGAGCTCGGATTCCGCCATCCGGCCACGGGCGAGAGCGTGAAGTTTGCCAGCCCCGCGCCCGCGACGTTCTGGAAGGCTGTCGGCAAGGATGGGCCATCGGAGCGCGGGCCACGCACCGTGCTCGCCCCGACCCAGACGCGCGAGAAGGTCCCGACCGGGTCGTGGGACCATGTCGCGCAGTGGTACGACGGGCTCATCGACGATCGCGGCAGCGACCTCTACACGACGGTCATCATGCCGGGCTCCATGGGATTGATCGAGCCGAAGGCGGGCGAGCGCGTGCTTGATCTGGCGTGTGGCCAGGGCGTCCTCTGCCGCTCGCTCGCATCCATTGGCGCGAGAGTGATCGGTGTTGACGCCTCGCCACAGCTGATTGAGGCGGCGCGCGCACGCGGCGGCCCGATCGACTACGCGGTTGGCGATGCCAGAGAGCTCGCGCCGCTGGGCCTGCGTGACCTCGACGCGGTCGCGTGCATCATGGCGCTGATGAACATTGATCCGTTGGAGCCCGTCTTCCGCGGCTGCGCGGAAGCTCTGAAACCCGGCGGGAGGTTCGTCGCTGTCATGCTCCATCCGGCGTTTCGCACGCCGGGACAGACGCGCTGGGGATGGGACGAGGGCGATGATTCCCCGGCAGCGGGCCGCCCGAAGCGCCCGGGTATGCACAAGCAGCGCGAGCACGTGGGACTGCAGTACCGGCGTGTTGACGGCTACCTGACGCACGGCGTGCGCGAGATCGTGATGAACCCGGGTGAGGTTGCGGCGGGCGCCGAGCCGGTCTTGACGCTGACGCACCATCGTCCGCTCCAAACTTACGTGCGCATGCTGCGTGAGGCGGGGTTCTTCATCGACACCATCGAGGAATGGCCGAGTTCTCGCATGAGCAAGCCCGGGCCCCGGGCCCACGAGGAGAATCGGGCGCGCCGGGAGATCCCCATGTTCCTCGCCATCCGGGCCATCAAGCGCGCCTGAGCAACACGTCGGCCCTTCACCACCGGCGGTTCAGCATCCAAGCGCGCGGAGCAACACGGTCGCGTACGAACCGCGCGGCAGCGTGAACGAGAGCCGCACCGCCAGGGGCTTGGTGCTGCGCGCTGGCGCGAGTTCATCGGGAAACGGTGCGGAGAGCACAACGTCCGACACGCGCATGAACAGTGGCCTCTGGACGACGCCGAAACTCGGTCGCCGCAGCCCCGGAATCCGCATGGTCTGTGGATCGAGTCTCTCGTCGGCCAGCACCCGGCTCGCGGCTCCGGCCCAGGGCTCGACCAGCACAACGCCCGGCCCGAGCGTCGGCAAAGAGAGATCCTGAAGATCGACCCGTCGCTCGGGCGGTGTGTCCGCGAGCAGTCGCTGTGCAATGCGGTTCCAAAGCCATGACTGATACGACTCCACCGCCATGGTCTTTGTGAGCTCCGGAAGCGCCTGAAAGGCGGCGCGAAAGTCGCCGCCCGCGGCGAGCACCTCGATCGGGCGTCGCTCCGGACACTTCGGCGCATCGAGCAGGACTTCGTTCCAGCTCCCCCACTTCGCCGCGAGCACACGCGTGAGCGAGCGGCGCACGCCCGTATCCTTTCGGGCGGGTGTGCCGATCAGGAGTCTGAGCGCGGTCTCGAAATCGCCGGCGATGAGCGATGGACCCGCGAAGCCCTGACCATGGCGAGCGGACCCGAATCGCTGCTCGCCGAACTCATTGAGCAGCAGCAGTTGATCTTGCCGATCCGGGTGACGGAACCCCTCAAGCTGGCGGGCGAACACGTCCGCATCGCTTGCGCTCAGCCCACGGACGACGATGATGAAGCGGTTCGCCTCAATCCACACGGCGGCGGCGGCGTGACTCGTCCATCCGACCAGAGACGCAGCAAAGCCCTCTGTCTCCAGATTTCCCGTCTGCAGCGCGGCCCGCATGGGATCGCGAAGCGAGCCGACCGTCATGGTCTGCGTGGTGAGGGCGTGCTTGTCCTTCAGGCCGGCGTGGGAGACATCGCCGAGCTTCACGCCCAGTGCCTTGGCGAGCTTCCCGGCGGCCTCCGTCGTCGAGAGCGACTGCTTCGTTACGCGGTAGGCCGCGAAGGAACGTTTGGGTCCAGGCAGCTCCGAAACGGCGCCCGCGGCGGAGAGAATCTCTTCAACAACGAAGTCAGCGGGCTGGCGTCGGATCACCATGGCGTTCAGTTTCCCCATGCCCCGACGCCACGCCGAAGCATGACAATCAGCACCGGCGCGCCGACCAGCGCGGTCACCACGCCGACCGGCAGGCGCCCGTACTCAAAGCTGACGCAGCGAACGACGATGTCGGATCCGACGAGCATGATGCCCCCCGCCAACAGTGAGCCCACGACGAGCGAGCGATGCCCCGGGCCGATGGCAGAACGCACGAGGTGAGG
>CAZPPG010000059.1:0-20573 GCA_964588385.1 uncultured Phycisphaeraceae bacterium | reverse complement strand
GGAACGCCGCCCCCTGAGAAGCGCCCAGAAGGCGCCGAACAGCGTCAGGAAGCTGCGCGGCTTCTTGCGGGTCGACCCCTCGATCGCCTTCGGCGATCTCCGTTCGTCCCGTGCCTCTCTCTCTCGTTGCCGGAGAGACGCTCGATAGGCACGGAACTTCAGGCGGCTTGAACCACTCGTCATCGACACCTTTCTTCGGAAGAGCGCTCTGCGATGCGCCGAATACCGATCGTAGCCCTCACGGAGTCGTGCCTCGGACTTGTGCGCGAGGGCCAAACTGCTTACGGTGGTGCATCGTCCCATGCATCAGACCACATCGGAGCACATCACCATGACACAACGACGCAAGCTCGCGCTGCACTGGAAGATCGTGATCGGACTGGTGCTCGGCGTGGCGGTGGGCGTGGCACTCGATCGCCTGTGGACGCCCGGAACGTGGGCGTCGATCGGCGTGAACGACCCGAAGTCGTTCATGGCGAAGCGCGCGGGCGAGGTCTTCTCCTCCGGAGTCCAGAGCGAGGCGAACGTCGAGGCGGGGTTCGTCGCGGGCGCGGTCCGCTTCGTCGTCAACGCCAACACGCTGATCGGGCAGTTGTTCTTCCGATCGCTCCGGTTCATCGCTGTGCCGATCGTGCTCTGCTCGCTGACGGTGGGCGTCGCGAGCCTGGGAGATCTCAAGCGTCTGGGCCGCATCGGAGCCAAGACGATCGGTTTCTTCGTTTTCACGACCGCGATCTCGATCGCGATCGGGCTCTCGATCGCGGATGTCGTGGCGCCCGGCAAGCGGATCGCCCCTGAGGCCCGCGCGGAGATGACCGCGCAGTATCAGGCGAACGTGGAAGCGAGTGTGGGACGCACCTCGGAGATTCCCAGCTTCTGGCAGCAGGGGCTCGACCTTGTGCCACCCAATCCCTTCGAGGCCCTGGCAAGGGCCCAGATGCTGCAGATCATCGTCACGGCCATGGCGCTCGGCGCGGCCCTCACCATGATCCCGACGTCCAAGTCCGAACCGGTCGTCCGCTTCTTTGACGCACTGACCGACGCGATCGTCATGCTCGTGAGTGCGATCATGCGGCTCGCGCCCGTCGCGGTGTTCACGCTCGTTGCGCCCGCGATCGTGATCATGGGGCTCGACGTGCTCAAGGCCGTAGGGGTGTACTGCATCGTGCTGGTCGGCGGGCTCGCCGCGGTGATGCTGGTGGTGTACCCGGTGATGCTCCGCGTCGTCGCGGGTGTGGGCTTCTCACGGTTCTTCCGCGCTCTCTCGCCGGCGATGCTCACCGCCTTCAGTTCATCCTCATCGAACGCGACGCTGCCGGTCACGATCTCGTGCACCATCAATCGGCTGGGCGTTTCGGAGCGCATCGCGTCCTTCGTCTGTCCGCTGGGCGCCACGATCAACATGGCCGGCACGGCGATGTACCAGGGTGTGGCCACCGTCTTCATCGCCCAGATGTACGGCATGGAACTCACGATCGGCCAGCAGGCGGTCATCGTGCTGACCGCGACGCTCGCGGGCATCGGCACGCCCGGGATCCCGGGCGCGGGCGTCGTCATGCTCGTCATCGTGCTTGAGTCGGTCGGCGTGCCCGCGGACGGGATCGCGGTGATCCTCGGCGTTGACAGGATCCTCGACATGTGCCGCACGGTCGTCAATATCACCGGCGACGCAGCCGCAGCCGCGGTCGTCGCCAAGACCGAGGGCGAGCTCCTCTCCGAGAGCGAGGTCAACAAGCGTCTGGCCGAGGGGACGCTGCCGGACTGAGCCGGTGCGTGCGCTGAGGTCGGGCAATCCGTTCGGCCGCGGCCTCGCGGGCTCACGCCCCCGGGCTATCGGACCGATGTCAATGGTGCAAAGCCCTGAACGCCCCCTTGTTCCCACGAGTAGAGTTGCCCATGCGTTATGCGATGATCATGGCCGGTGGAGCTGGCACACGCCTCTGGCCGATGAGCCGCGCGCAGCATCCGAAGCAGCTTCTTGAGTTCATCGAGCGTCCGAGCGAGCCGGGCGTGCGGCGTTCTTTGCTGGAGCTGGCCGCGCGGCGCCTGGAGGGGGTCGTGCCGCCGGAGCGCCGCTTCATCTGCACGGGTGAGCAGTTTCGTGCGGCGATCCGGGAGAAGCTCCCGGAGTTCACCGACGAGCAAGTTCTCGGAGAGCCGGTCGGGCGAGATACCGTGAACGCGGTGGGGTTTGCGGCGGCGGTGTTCCAGAAACTCGATCCGGACGCGGTCTTCGCCGTCCTGACGGCCGATCATCTGATCGAGCCCGACTCCACCTTCCAGAAGTGTGTGGATGTCGGGTTCCGACTGGTGGAAGAGGACTCCACCCGATTCGTAACCTTCGCGATCAAGCCGACGTACGCCGCGACGGGCTTCGGATACGTTGAATGCGGTGCGCCGATACCGGACGGCGGCGCGGCGCTCTCGCACATGGTCGAGCGATTCGTTGAGAAGCCCGACCTGCCTCGGGCGACGGCCT
Source organism: uncultured Phycisphaeraceae bacterium (assembly GCA_964588385.1). Taxonomy (GTDB): domain Bacteria; phylum Planctomycetota; class Phycisphaerae; order Phycisphaerales; family UBA1924; genus JAHBWV01. The sequence continues at coordinate 18,094 of CAZPPG010000059.1, read as the reverse complement.
ATGTCCAGAGCGGGCACTTCTACTGGAACGCGGGCATGTTCGTGTTCCACGCCGGCACGTTCCTCGATTGCCTCCGGCGGTTCAAGCCGGAGAGCCACTCCGGACTGATGCAGATCCAGGAGGCATGGGGCACGGACCGCCAGCGCGCCGTGATCGAGGAGGTGTACCCGAACCTGCCCAAGATCAGCGTGGACTATGCGGTGATGGAGCCGGCCAGCAAGGACCCCTCCGTCTCGATCGCGCTGGTCAAGATGGCTCTGGACTGGCTCGACGTCGGATCCTGGCCTTCGTACGCGGAGACTCTCACCCCGGACAAGGCGGGCAATCGCGTCTCCGGCCCTGCCGAGGCGGTCATCGTGGGCGGCAAGAACAATCTCGTCGTCTCCGGCGACTCGTCGGGCGGGCGCCACACAGTCGCGCTGCTCGGGTGCGAGAACCTCATTGTCGTGCAGACGGAAGACGCGACGCTGATCATGCCCAGGGAGAAAGCCCAGGAACTCAAGGACCTGCACGCCAAGGTCCGGCCGGATCTTCGGTAGGCCGAGCACGTGCGGCTGGCGATTCCGGTGATTACACTGGCGAGCATGAGGTATCTGTGCGTGGACATCGGTGACAAGCGGACGGGTCTTGCCGTCGGCGATCCGATCACCGGACTCATCACGCCGCTTGAGGTCGTCGAAGCGTCGGTGCAGCATGAAGGCGGCGAGCTGTGGCTCCGAGAGTTGACACGGCGCGTCCATGAACAGATCGGCGTTCGGGACGCGATTGTCGTCGGCCTGCCGCTCAACATGGACGGGACCGAGGGCCCTCAGGCCCAGCGCGTCAGAGCCCTTGGGGGGCGTCTTGGTGGGCGATCCGGGCACCCGGTTCACTATCAGGACGAGCGGCTCACCAGCGCGGCCGCCGACTGGGAAATGGCCGGATCGGGCATGACCCACGGAGAGAAAAAGCAGCGCCGCGATGCGCTCGCGGCGGCCGCCATCCTGCGGGATTTCTTCCAGCGGATCGCGCCAGCTCCCCACTCGTGACACGGCGATTCAGGCGAGGGGTTATCCCTCAACGCCGGCGCCGCCCAAGTCCTTGTCGTCCACACGCGTGATCTTCGCACCGACCGCGCAGAGCCGATCCTCAAGCTTCTCGTAGCCGCGGTCCAGGTGGTACACCCGGTGAACCGTGGTGGTGCCCTGAGCGGCCATGCCCGCGAGCACGAGTCCCGCCGAGGCGCGAAGATCGCTGGCCATGACCGGGGCCCCGACAAGCTGGCGCACGCCCTGTACCACGACCGTCGCCCCCTGGCGCAGGAGTCGCGCGCCCATTCGGCTCAGTTCCGCGACGTGCAGGAACCGCTCCGGGAAGACGCGCTCCGTGATGATGCTGTTTCCGTCCGCGAGTGTCAGCAGGGCCATGAACTGGGCCTGAAGGTCGGTTGGAAAGCCGGGGTGCGGCTGGGTCGTGAACTCCGCGGGCTTGAGCACGCGATCGCACGTCACCCGGCAGGTGACTCGCATGGGATCCGCGCCTCGCGCGCTTCCTCCGGCCGCGGCGTTGGCCCGGCCCATCTCTGAAACATGAACACCCGCCGCGGCAAGAACCTCTCGCGCCGCCATCAACGCATCCAGCGGGCAGTTCTCCAGAACCAGGTCGCCGTTGGTGATCGCTGCGGCGCACATGAGCGTTCCCGCCTCGATTCGATCGGGGATCACGGTGTGGTCCGCGCCCTTGAGCCGATCGACGCCCTCGATCGTGATGCGGGGTGAGCCGGCGCCGGTGATCTTCGCACCCATGGAGATCAGGAGATTCGCAAGATCGACGATCTCCGGCTCGCAGGCGGCGGACTCAATCACCGTCGTTCCGACGGCGAGCGTCGCGGCGCTCATGACGTTCGCGGTTCCGAGCACGGTCGAGCCGAACTGGCCGCCGAGGAACATCTTCGCTCCCTGGAGACGGCCTCGCGGCGCGCGGGCCACAATATCACCCCCGTTGAGGGTGATGTCGGCGCCCAGGGCGCGCAGGCCGCGAAGATGCAGGTCGACGGGGCGCTCGCCGATCGCGCAGCCGCCCGGCATGGAGACCTTTGCGTACCCGCGCTTGGCGAGCAGCGGTCCGAGAGCCGAGATGCTTGCCCGCATGGTGCGGACGATGTCGTAGCGGGCGTGGCTCTGGGTCGTGTCGTGAACCTTGAGCGTCAGGGTCGTGGGCTCGGCGGCCGCGACGCGCTCGCAGCCAAGCTCGCCGAGCAGCCGGACCATGTTTCGGATGTCCGCAAGGTCGGGGATGTCGCGGAGGGTGACGGCCTCGTCGGTGAGCAGAGCGGTGACCAGCAGCGGGAGTGCCGCGTTCTTTGAGCCGTTGACTCGCAGCGTGCCGCTGAGGCGCCTGCCGCCCTCGATCAGGAACGTATCCATCCGTCCTCCATGGTCCGACCCGGTGTTCGCGCGGCATCCTGCCGGCTCTGCCCGCGTCCGATCATACATCGGACCACGCCGGGTTCTGCGCTCGAAAGCGGAGCATCTTGCGGGCGGATCGCGGGTGCGCCGCGTCAGACGCTCCAGACGGCACAACCGGACCCTCCTGCCCGTCTTCCGCTTGCCGCAGGGTTGCCGCGAGAAAGGGGGTATTGCACCTCATGGGGAGGTGGCGAGAGCCGAGCGGCACGCGAAGCCGCGACTCGCCTGACACAAGCCGTCGGAGGTCCCCATGAACACGAATCGAACCAGCCGAACCAGTCTCACGAACGTGCTGAAGCTCGCCTCGATCGCGGGTGTCGCCCTGACGACCATCGCCACGCCGGCGTTCGCCAATGACCCCTACGAGAACCTGGCGGCAACCATCACCCTCACCGGCACCGTGCGCGACTTCAAGGAGCGGACGGTCTCCGGCGGCCATCCGGACTTTGAGAAGGCGCCCACGGCAGGATTTGGTCACTACATGAAGATGGTTGCCAACGAGTTGGATGCGGATGGCAAGCCCGTGATGTCGTCCACCGGCTACAAGGTGAGCGGCGCGTTCAAGGACTCCGCCGGTCGCCATCGCATCAGCAATCGCGATTACATCGCCTCGAAGGCGGGCGATGTCAACGGCTCACTCGCCGCCTCTCTGGGCGGCGCCCTGACCACCTCCGAGAACTTCTCCCAGTGGTTCCGCGATGTGGAGGGCGTGAACGCCTCGAAACCGCTGCAGCTCACGCTCAAGCGTCAGCCCAACTCGAATGTCTACACGTTCGACGACAAGTCCGATCCGCTCTACGCCGGCGCGGGCGGCTTCTTCCCCATCAACGGCGAGCTCTTCGGCAACTCTGCCGGCAACACCAAGAACTTCCACTTCACCTTCGAGCTCGGCACCCAGTTCGTCTATCAGGAGGGCGCCGGCCAGGTCTTCAGCTTCACGGGCGACGACGACGTCTGGGTCTACATCGACGGCAAGCTCGTCATCGACATCGGCGGCGTCCACTCGGCCGTCAGCCAGACCATCGAGCTGGACCGTCTGACGTGGCTGGAGAACGGCCGGGTGTACAAGCTCAACTTCTTCTTCGCCGAACGCCACCGGACCCAGTCCAACTTCCGAATCGACACCTCCATCGTTCTCCGCAATCTTGAGCAACCGTCGGTCAGCGCCCTGTACGACTGATCGACTGAGAGATCGGGCGCGGGCGGCGTTGGCCGCCCCGCGGGACGCACCACCGCACGTTCCGCAACGCAGCCCGAACGCGTGCCGCCCGATCCGTCTGGAACGAGCGGCACGCGAACGACCCACGGCTTGTGACATCGCCGGCGCCCGGGACCTTGAAAGGTCCCGGGCGTCGTTCTTTCATCGCATCCTTCTGCGGCACGACTTCAGGTCCTCTGAAAGTCCCCAAACAGGAGAAAGGCCAGGACGATCCCGATGGCGCACAGGATCGTGGCCCCGATCATCATCAGACATCCCTTGGCGCTCTCATACTCCTCGGCCTGCGGCTCTGCGGCTCCGCCGGGCGGGGGTGTTGGGACCTGATCAGATGCTCCAGCGGACGTCTGGCTCCGGCGACCTTCGCCGGATGGTGCGGTGTTCATTCGATGTTCCTTGAATCGGCGCGTAACCGAACGGCCCGCGCCATTGGCAGCTATCACCCGCGGTGCGCGGGCTGAGACCCGGCGAGCGCTCGCGCTCCGCCGGACGACACCTTCTGTTCATGAAGTTGGTCAGCCTCCCAGAGACGGAGGCGGGCCGCGCGGGGAGATGGTCGTCTCAACCTGCGCGCTCGGCGAGGCGCGACCGATGACAACGTCCACCTTCGGTCGGCGGCGTTCCGGATCGGGCGCTGCCGCGAAGGGCGGAAGCACCCACTCGCGAGCCGGGCCGGTCGGCGACACGCCGCCAGCCCGTGGTTCGCTCAGCCCCGCAGCGGACCGACCGGAATCTGAGCGGATCAGATGACGCTCGTGGCCGCAGGTCCCCCGATGGATCGCGGCCGGTACCGACGCGAGATGGGCGGCCGGAGTCGCCGAGGCCCCTGAGGCGAGATCCACGTGCGTCACGGCCGTCGTGATGCTGCCGAACGCGAGCACCAGCAGCGACAGCAGCACGGTGAACAAGCCGGGACGGCGATCGCCGGCGAACGCGCATCGGGCGCGCCAGTCGGTCGGTCGCGTGCTGTCGTGCAGGTCGCTCACCGGAGGAATGGTAGAGGGATCAGCGGTGTCAGCCTCCGCCTCGGCTAGCCCTACACTTCCGCCCTTTCCGCCCCCCACTCCCCACCCCCCACTGCCTTCCGACGCTGGAGTACCTGAATCATGGAAGCGGGCATCGTCGGACTGCCGAATGTCGGCAAGTCCACACTGTTCAACGCGTTGACCGCCGCGGGCGCGCTTGCGGCCAACTACCCATTCGCCACGATCGAGCCAAACATCGGCGTTGTGGCGATCCCCGATCCTCGTCTGGAGATCATCCGCTCTCACATCGAGAGCCAGAAGATCGTTCCGGCGATGCTGCGCCTGGTGGACATCGCGGGCATCGTCCGCGGCGCGAGCAAGGGTGAGGGCCTGGGCAACAAGTTCCTCAGCCACATCCGCGAAGTGGACGCGATCGTGCAGGTCGTCCGGTGCTTCGAGAAGGCCCCCGGCGGCGAGGAGATCACGCACGTCGAGGGCTCGGTCGATCCGCTCCGCGACATCGGAACGATCGAGACGGAGCTCATTCTAGCGGACCTTGAGACGGTGTCGGGCTCGCTCTCCAAGGCGGAGCGCGCCGCCAAGGGAAAGGATCCCGAGGCGATCCTCCGCGTTGAGGCATTGACGACACTCCAGCCCGTGCTGAATCAGGGCATCCCGGCCCGAACGGTCGAGTTCTCCAGGCCTGAACTCGTCAAGGCCGTCAAGTCGCTCGGACTGATCTCCGCCAAGCGGATCCTCTACATCGCCAACGTGGACGAGAACGACCTCCACGGCACCGGCCCGCTGTCACAGAAGGTCCGCGAGCATGCCGCCAAGGTCGGCGCCGAAGTCGTTCCCGTGTGCGCGAAGATCGAGTCGGAACTCTCCGAACTCTCGCCCGAGGACAAGATGGAGATGCTCCAGTCGCTCGGGCTTGAGGAGCCCGCCCTCAACGCGGTCGCGCGGGCGGCGTACAAGCTGCTGCACGTCCAGTCCTACTACACCGCCGGTCCCAAGGAGATCCGGGCCTGGACGGTCCCCGTCGGCTGCAAGGCCCCACAGGCCGCGGGCGTCATCCACTCCGACTTCGAGCGCGGCTTCATCCGCGTCGAGGTTTACTCTGTCGATGATCTGGTCAAGTACAAAACCGAGAAGGCGATCAAGGATGCGGGACGGCTCCGCATCGAGGGCAAGGAGTACGTCATGCAGGACGGGGATGTGTGCCACTTCCTGTTCAACGTCTAGAGATCAGCGTTCGCCTGGAGGGCGAACGCTGTTTGGGAGATCGCGGAGGCGCCGGGCGAGTGAATCGCCCGGCGAAAGAGGCCAAAGAGCGCAAGGGACTCGGAAGCCGACGCAGTACCAAAAGCCCAAAAATGAACGAGGGCGCAGGTCGCAAGACCCGCGCCCTCTGTTGTTTCAGGACATGCTTGGACGCGCTCGCGTGGGATGCGGCTCGTCCGCACGCTCACTCTCTGCTGGCAAAGAGCTTGTAGAGCAGGATCACGATCTCGATGTACAGCCAGATCACCGTCGCGATGATCGCGTGTCCGGCAACCCACTCAAAGTGCTTCGGAAGCCGATTCTCCACTCCGTTCAGCACGCTGCTGAAGACCATGGCCACGTTGAGCGAGGCGACGACGACGACAAAGAGAGAGAAACCGATGCCGACGATGCCCGTTCCATGAATGAACGGGATGCTGATACCAAACATCCGAAGGATCCACGTGGCGAGATAGACAAACATGATCGCGCCTGTGATGCTCGTGATAACCTTGGCCGCGCGCCCGCCGATGCGAAGGACGCCGGTGCCCGTCGCCAGGGCGATCGCGCCGACCACGCCGAAGGTCAGGAGCATCGCCTGAAATCAGGAGCATCGCCTGAAAGATGATGCCTGAGCCCGCAGCGACCGCGGCCTGCAGCGCTGTCTGGTCGGCTGTCGCAACGAACCCCGAGCTGCCAACGAGTGAGGGGTTTGCGAGAATCTTCGCGCCGACGAATGAAGCCACCGCGAACGAGATGAACGCCGCCCACGCGCCCTCACCAACGGACAGAATCGGGCCGAGCACCTTTGCCGTCTGCGGCTTGCTGTTGATGACCATCGTCCCGATCCACGAGAGCGCGATCAGGCCCAAGCCCATGGGCAGGCCGAGCTTTGGTGACAGCATCCCCCGTGACATCAGCGACCAGATCACCAGCGCACCCGTGCACGCGAACGCCAAGTTGATGAACGTCTTGCTGACCGTGCCGGAGACGGTCATGTACGCCGAAGCTTCGTGCTTCACGGCGCCGAGCTGGTCCCACGTCATGGGCTGCTCGAAAGGCTTCATGGCCGGACTGCTGGATCTCAACATCGAAAGGCCTCCCTGTTTGGGCGGGGAATCTGCTTCCCGCGGCTTGAAGTTTATACCACGTACGGCATTCGCCGCTTCGCGTTCGTTCGAACTTTATTCGGATATTGGCGTCCGCTTCACTCCGAGAACCGCTCCCCAGTTCCTGAGAAGTCGTCCAAACCTCTCCCGAATCTGCAGAATCCGGTGGCAGATCGCCCCGCGTGCGGCATGCTTAGGCTGGAGATCGACCCCCCGAAGGATCGGGGCGTCCCCACATGCCATGGCAGGCTCCAGAACTGAACCCCACAGCCGCGAGGCAAGGCCGCCAATGCGCCCCACTCCGCTCCATACCTCCGTGCTCCGGCTCGCCAGCGTCGTCGGAGCGACGTCGCTGATGCTGTTGGCCGGCGCGTGCAGCTCAGCCGTTCCCCACCGGCGGGCGTCACTGGGCCCCGCCGGCACGTCAGCGGATTCGTGGCACGTCGTGCTCCCGAGCCCGGCGACGGACGAGTACGCGGAGATTCGGCCGGGCGCCGAGGCCTACGCCCGACGCGACACCGCACTTGCGCTCCGCCCTGATCCGATCGTGGATGGGGTGGCCGCATCGTGGCCGTCGCCCGAGCGGCCATCGCTCTCGGAGACCCGTCGCCTGTATCTGAACAATCGCCCGGAGACTGTGGTGTACTTCCGGAGCGCGCACGAACGGCGCACCTATAGGACATACGCGTACTGATCGTGGGAAGCGGCCCAAATGCCGCTCACGCTCGCGTGGTTGCGAAGATCGTGAAGCGGTGGCTCTGAGGATTGAGCCCGCGCTCGGCGCAGATCCGATCGCGAATCGCCGCCAGTTCAGGGATTGAGATCGTCTCCACACGATCCGTGTCGACGCAGATGATCATCTCCGTCGGCTCGCGCCCGTACACAAGCTGGTAATGAGCCTGGTCCGAATCAAGCGGGACGCGCTGAATGATTCCTGCCTCGAGCATCAGTTTGAGCGTGCGATAGACCGTCGCTTTGGAGACGCGATGACCGCTCGAGCGGAGCGTCTCAATGAGGCGGTCGGCCTCGAACATACCGTCGATGCCGATGATGGTGTCCAGAACCCGGGCTCGCTCAGGCGTGTACTTGAGGCCCTCGCCCTTGAGCGTGCGCCGAAAGACCGCGCAGAGCGGCTCAATAATCTGCAGGTTCGAGAGGGGCGCGGTGACGCTCGCGAGGGCTCCACCGCCCATTCCCGTGCCGGCAGCGGGCGCGCCCGTCGATTCCAAGGACTTTGGCATTGGTTTCAGCGGCATTCTCAGGAATGGTAGCGTGGGGGTGCGTTCAATAGAGCCCTGACCGACGGGGATCAGCCCGTTCCGTGCCGCGATCCTACCCAACACGTTCAAGTTCCAGCCGCCAACGCCACAAGTCTCTGAAAGCCATGGACCGGCCGCAGACTCCAACCCCGACCCGCGACTGGCGTGCGCTCCCGCGCTGGCTGCTCGTTGCCCCCGCGCTGCTGCTGGCGATCGCCCTCGTTGCCGGCATCGGTCCGGATCACGGCCCGATCGTCGGCATCGTGGCCGTGGCCTTCGCGCTCTTCGAGGCCGGGCCGGTGGTGCTCGCGTACGCCCTCGCCTCCGCAGGCTGGGGGATGCTCCTGGCCCCGTTGCTGCTTTCGCGCTCTCCGGATCCCGACCGTGCGACCGAGTCTCGCTGGCTCTGCCTCGCGCTGGGGCTTGGAATCATGCTCACGCTCACTCACCTGTGCGGCTGGCTGCTGGGATGGCGAGGCATCGCCGGCGCCGTGGCCTGCTATGGCCCGACCGGGCTTGGGATCGCGAGTTTCCTGGCGCTCGCGTCCCGCGCTGCCTACCGGGCGCGTGAAGTTCAACATCGCATCACCTCGGTCCCTCGCGTGCGCATCTCGACTCTGTGTTCCTGCATCGGTGCGTCGGTGTTGCTTGTTGCCTCCTGCAGCACGCCGGGACTGCTCTGGGCGAGCGAGTTCGGGGGCTTTGATGCGCTGTCGTATCACCTGCAACTGCCGCGCGAGTGGCTGGGGATCGGTCGAATCACGCCGCTGGTTCACAACGTGTACTCGTACCTGCCCTCATACATCGAGGGCGCGTACACGCACCTCGGCGCGATGCGGGGGGGGGCAGCGAGCGGGAACAGCGGCGGCATGTTCGCCGGGCACGGGATGTCGCTCATTTCCTGCCAGTTGCTGCACGCGCTGATCACGCTGCTTGCGGCGGGGCTTGTCGGTCGATGCTGCGATGCGATCGCGGGGATGGCGGACCTGGATGATCGCGCCAGAGCCGCCTCGCGCATGGCAGGGTGGGCGTTCACACTTGTGACACCGTGGTCGGTCGTGGTCGGCTCGCTCGCGTACAACGAGATGGGCGTGATCGCGTTCGGGGCCGCGGCGATGCTTGTCTCAATGCGGACCTCGCTCGCTCCGCTTCGTCGGGCCGGTGCGTGCGCGTTCTTTGTCGGCATGGCATGCGGCTGCAAGCCGACCGCTCTGTTCATGGTCGGCCCGGTCGCGGGTCTCCTGCTCCTGGCCCGCACGCCGATGCGTGCCTGGTGGCGTAGCATCGCGATCGGATCCCTGGTGGGAACCCTCACGCTGCTTCCCTGGCTTCTTCGAAACTGGATGGTCGGCGGCAACCCCGTCTTCCCCCAGTTCTCCGCGGTATTCGGGCACGCCCACTGGACGATTGAGCAGGTCGAGCGATACAAGGGCGCCCATCATTCAGATCTCTCGGTCCTTCGACGCATCGCGCTGCTCGTCTGGCCGGCGTCCGGAGATCCGGCCAGACCCGACGCACTGGTCCATCGCGGGCTCATGCACGCCCAGTTCTTCGCATTCCTTCCGCTTGTCGCGATATCTCTCGGCGGGACATTGATGTCGCGCTGGCGACGGCGACTCTTCAGACCCGTCGCTCTTCTTGCCGCCGGATTCGCGCTGCAGCTCATCGCGTGGCTCTGTCTGACCCATCTTCAGTCGCGATTCCTTCTTCCGCTTCTGCTCACGGGCGCGCCGCTCGTCGGCCTGGCGATGGCGATGGCTGTGAGCGAGCACGCGCTCGCGAGAGCCATGCCCGCCGGAGGTGAACCCTCGTCAACAGCCGGAGAGGCACGCGGCCGCCGACGGTCCATACGCATCCGTCGCCGCACGCTTCTTGCGATGATCAATCTCGGGCTCATCGTGCAGGCGGCGTGGGTGGTCCTGCTGTTCGGCCAGCAGGGGCGCGGCAACCCGAACGCGTATCTTCTCACCACTCCCGGCCAGATCACCGGCGAGGGCTTCCTTGGCGTGTATCAGCAATCCAGCGAGGCCGAGCGACGCACCATCGATTCGAACCTGTCGCCGGCCGGGTACGCGAGACTCAAGCTCGGCCCCGCAGCCGGCACGCTGTACCTGCTGGGTGACTCGACACCCCTCTATTTCCCGAGCCCGGTTCTCTATCACACGACGTACGACGCCTCGCCGCTGGGCGAACTGATGGCGATCTATCCGAACGACTCCGCCAGGTGGGCCCGCGAGCTGTGGGCGATGGGAGTCCGGCACGTGCTGATCAGCATGTCCGAACTGGAGCGACTCCAGGGGCGCTCCGGCTGGTACGATCCACGCGTGACGCCCATGGCCGCGAAGAGCTTCCTCGACCAGCACGCGGACCTGCTCCGCGCATGGCCCGAGCAGGGGCGTGGCCTGTATCGACTGCGGACGCCGACTCCCGAACCCGGAGCGGGTGCGTGAACCAGCCCGCGCCTCCAGCAAAGAAGGATGCTTCTGATCGGCGAATGACGCCGCGCCGGGTCCTGATCCAACTGATCGGTTATGGCGCGGGGCTCGCGCTCCTGGCGTGGTGCGTCTCCCGCGCGTTCAGTCCGGAGAACAGGGAGCAGCTCTCAAAGCTCGCGGATGCGCGCGTTTCCGATGTCGCGATCCTCTGCGGGCTCTCCGTCCTTTCGATCGTGCTCAATGGGTTCATCTTCTGGACGGCGGTGAGGCCGGTACGCCGTGTCCGCCTCGACAGCGTGCTCGCGACCAACGCGATCGCAACAGCGCTCAACTACGTCCCCTTCAAACTCAGCATGCTCTCCCGCATCCTCATTCACAACCGACGCGACGGCGTCCCCCTGCTGACAATCGGCGGCTGGCTCGGCGCCGTCATCATCATCCTCGTCGTCACGCTCGGTCCGATGGTTGCCATCTCGCTCAAGCGGCCGGTGGTTGACGGGACCTGGTTCGGGCTCGTTGCCGGCGCGATGGTTCTCGCGGCAGCCTCGGTCGTGCTCGGAGCGCGGCTCTGTCTCACCGCGCCGATCCGTCGCCTCTCCCGCTCGTTGACGCTGCGCACACGCATCGGACGGAGGTTCCTGAGTTCGTCGATGGAGCCGCACGTGCTCGACGGGCTCCGGATGATGGCGAGCCCCTGGGCGGTCGGAACGGGCGTTGGCTTGCGTCTGGCCGATGTTGCGGTGCAGTCCGCCCGGTTCGTCATCGCAGCGGGCATCCTGGGCATCACGCTCCGCTTTGATCGAGCCTTCCTGCTGGCGGCGACGTACTTCGGGATCGGCATCGTCAGCCCATTCGGCATGCTCGGAACGCGGGAGGCGGGCGCGGCGGGGCTGGCCGACGCGCTGGAGATACCCAACCCAGCGTCTATCGCGGCGGTGGTGCTGCTGGTGAGCGCGACGGAGGCGCTCGTCACCATCGTCCTTGCAACAGTCGGAACGATCTACCTCAGGCCGATGAGGCTGATGGTGACGGAGGTCGGCCGGATCGCTCGAGAGGAGACCATCACTTCCGATGCGGACACCCGCACGCCCCACGGGAACGCCGCGGGCACGAGCCCTCTACCCTCTGCCGATGCGTCTGGCCCTGGCACAACTCAACCCGACGGTCGGTGATGTGGCGGGAAACGCCGCGCTTGTGATCGCGGCCATCCGGCGGGCACGCGAAGCCGGAGCAGACCTTGTCGCGACGACCGAGCTTGCGATATCCGGTTATCCGCCGAAAGACCTCCTCCTGATGGATGGCTTTGTCGGCGCCTGTGAGCGTGAGGCTCGCTTGATCGGCGAAACGCAATCGCGGGGCCTCACCATCGTCATCGGCACGCCGCTGGCACGGTCCGGCGGCGCGATCGCGAACGGGCTGCTGGCCTTTCGTGATGGCCTGTGCATCGCGGAGTACGCCAAGCGTCTGCTCCCGACATACGACGTGTTCGATGAGGATCGATACTTCGAGCCCGGCGCGACCGCCGTGGTCATCGATGTGCCGACACAAAGGGGTCCGAGCGTCCGCGTGGGGCTTGCCATCTGCGAGGACCTCTGGAAGGGGCAGGATGCCGGCTTCAGCGCGCGCTACGCGAGCGTGCCGGATCCAGTCGAGGATCTGGCACGAGCCGGAGCGCGGGTGCTCGTTGTCCCGTCCGCCAGCCCCTTTGTTCTCGGCAAGGGGAAGCGGCACCGCGAGATTCTCGCTCGCCATGCGACGCGCCACCTCATCCACGTCGCGAGCGTCAACCAGATCGGCGGCAACGACGATCTCATCTTCGACGGGCACGCGGCCGTGTTCGCGCCCGATGGCACGCTGATCGCCGCGGCGCCGGGGTTCCGCGAAGACCTGCTCGTCTGCGACATCGAAGCTCGGGCGAACGCACCGAAGCCCATCGCGGATCCCGAGCATCGGCCAGACGCTGCGCTCCTGCTCGACGCGCTCGTGCTGGGTGTGCGCGACTACTGCCGCAAAACCGGCTTCACAAAGGCCGTGCTGGGAGTTTCCGGAGGCATTGACTCCGCGCTGGTCGCAACGATCGGCGCCTTGGCGCTCGGGCCAGAGAACATCCGAGGCGTGGCCATGCCGGGCCCATATTCCAGTGAGCACGCGATGACGGACGCCCGTGAGCTGTGCAGGCGCCTGGGGATCGGCTTTGAGGTTCTCTCGATCGGAGCGGGGTTTCGGTCTTCCTCGCTCGCGCTGAACGATGCCTTCGCGTCCATGGGTCACGCGGCTCTTGGCGCCACGCTGCCGGACCTCACGGAGGAGAATCTCCAGTCGCGCCTTCGCGGCACGATGATCATGGCGATCTCCAATCGCACCGGTGCGATCGTCCTGACGACCGGCAATAAGAGTGAAATGGCCGTCGGCTACTGCACGCTCTACGGCGACATGAACGGCGGCCTGGCGGTCCTCTCGGATGTGACAAAGAAGCTGGTCTACACACTGGCCCGGTTCATCAACGACAAACACAGCCACCTGGGACAATGGGGCGGCTTTGCGCAACCCCCGATTCCCGAGTCCAGCATCACCAAGCCTCCGAGCGCGGAGCTGCGTCCCGACCAGACCGATCAGGACTCGCTCCCACCCTATGACGACCTTGATGCGATCATTGAACGCTACATCGAGAGGCATCAGAGCCCGGGGCAGATCACCAAAGAGACGGGACTTGATGCCGCACTCGTCGCCCGCATCGTGCGTCTGATCGATCTCTCGGAGTACAAGCGAAAGCAGTCCGCGGTCGGATTGAAGGTGACGGGCGTCGCGTTCGGTTCCGGCCGGCGCTGGCCGATCGCCCAGCGCTGGCGCCACGACATGGGCTCGTGATACGAGTCCTTCGTGAGCGTCTCAGCGGATCGGGAGGCCCGAGCCCGGTGACACCTCGGCATCGCCCGTCCTCTGATCGGCGACGCCGCCGTACCGGCGCTCAAGCTCCGCAAGCATCGCGTCGCCCATCTCGCCGTTGAGCATCGCGAACTCCTGCGCATAGTTCGCGTCACGGAAGTGATAGATCACAGAGCTCTGCGTCGCGAACATCCGGAACGGCGGCGGGAAGGCCTTCGTGTCGAGGAAGCTGTACACGCCATTGAACAGGATTGCGCCGGCGATCACGGCCCAGATCGGAATCTGCATGCCATATGCCATGCCGACAAACACGATCAAGAAGACCAGTCCGAAGACGCCGACCAGCCGCCCCGCCCGTCGAACAAACGACATCACGCGGAAGTCAAAGACCAGGCGCCGGCGCACGGGAACCTTGATCAGCTTGGCCATCATGGGCATGGAGAACGTGAACCCCCCGAACTTACACATGCCGATCGCGCCCAGCAGCGCATCTCCATCGGCAATGCCACCGGAGATCACGCACCGGGGCGGGAAGAGCGGCTTGTGCCGACGTGGGAGTGAGACGGCGTACATGGGCCCAAGCGTAGCAGTTCACCACGCGCCCGCGTATGCCGTGCTGATCCCCGGGGTGTCGCGTGCGGCCAGTTCATACAGCCGCTTGCTTATCTGGCGGAGGTGCAGCGCGTCGTGGGCGGCCCAACTGGCCATGAGTTCGCCGGCGCGGACCGGCCCGACCTTCGGGTGCATGTAGGCAGTAGACCAATCGACGGATCGAAGCGACCGCAGCCACGCAACCGACGCAGCCCGCTCCTGCTCGAACAAGGTGAGAGTCTCGGCCAAGTCGCGTGAGTTGTAGTTCCGGATCGTCGCGACGTTGGTCAGGTCGAGCGGGGCCCACGGACGCGTTGAGTCTTCCAGCGTGGAACGAAGACGGAGGCGGAAGTCCTCCCGCTCCTCGTCCAGCATGTGGCAGCAGATCTCAAGGATCGACCAGTGCTCAGGGCCCGGCTTCCAGCGTGCATCGTCCGCCGAGACCGACGTCGCCGCGGCCCTCAACACGGTGGGAAATCTCGCCATCCGCTCGACGAGCGATTTCAGATTGATGGTGGTAGGATTGATGGGGTTCTGCTCGGCCATCGACATGCTCCTCCCCCACTGCCTGACTCCGTGACTTCTTGACCCGGTGACTTCCTGACTGCTTGGCTTTGCCACTCCGTCACTGTGTCACTCCGTCACTGCATCAACTGCTCCCCTGCCTCATCCGATCCAGCCCCTCGGGGAATGGGTAGTTCGGGAAGACGCCGATCTGGCCCACGTTCCACATCGCTGGCGCGGGATACACATCGCCCCGGAATCCCGCGTGGTACATGGTCTTGAGGACCGACTCGAAGGAGGGCTCCTTGCCGCCGGTGTCCTGCAGACGGTTGGCCCGCGCGTTGAGGAACGAAACCGCGGCCACCGGCAGCCGCTCTCGCCTGTCGTTCAGCATCTTGCTGACGGTCATGAAGCCGCGGGAGAGGTCGTCGAGCGTGAAGTGATCCCTGCCCCGCGGCCGGAGCAGCGCGAGAATCAGGATCGAGTCGAGGTCGAACTTGAGAACATAGGGCTCACGGTCGTGCGCCGCGTGCACGCCCACGGACTCGTGGAACATCTTGGCATAGCTCGTCACGCTCTTGGAGGCCCACTGGCTGGTGGCGACAAGCTCGCAGAGTTGGGCGATGATGCCGTGGGAGTTATCCACGTCGTTCACGCCGCAGACGATCGTGCGGTAGCGCCCGTCGAGAATGTCGCGGAGCATGTCCTGCCCCCACATGACACGGAGGCGCTGGCCGGGACGGATCTTGCCCGATGCACCGGGGAGAAGCGTGAGCCGGTCGGGCGCATTCTCCGACCGCATCAGGTGATCTGCATCGCCGTCGTACAGGCGTGGGGATTCGGACATGGGACCTCCTTCGGGGCGCGCGCCGCGGCATGAAAGCCGCGGGCGGATGCCCTTCCAGAGTCTACGGTCCGGAGGGGTCGGGCGTTCGCGGGGGGGCTGGCTCGGGCTCCTCGCGCAAGCGATCTGCAAGCGGGAAGACCACGAGCTCGCTGCGCTCCGCGCCCTTCATGTCGTACCAGACGTACTCGATTCCGTCCGCCGTCTCACGCAGCGTGTAGTTGCCCGGCGAGTCCTCCTCACGCGGCGCGGGAAGTTCGTGCCCGGACGCATACTGGTTGCATATCTCTCGCACCATCGCACGGGCGGACTCCAGCGTTGGTAACTCGCGGTGTCCATTCCGGGTCATCCACTCTTCCTGCCATTGTCCCATGAACGTGAGGCGGATCTCGTGGTGTGTAAACCACGGCCCGTTTCCCTCGCGTTGAAAGGTCCGCACGCTCGGTGTGGCCAGCATGGCGACGGCCCCCGCCAGCACTGCGCTTGCAAGCACGCCGCCGAGCAGCTTCGATGACGCGCCGGCATCAAATCGTGCCACCGCAGCAGTACCGACCGAAAGGAGCGAACCCACGATCAGCACGATCGCGCCAATGAAGAGCGCCCGATCCAGAGCCCCTCGGCGGCTGTGGACCGCCTCACCCGTGGGCGCGAACGGCTCCCATGTGATCGGCGCATCATTCGCCATCTGCGCCGAAGTAAGCGTGGCGGAGAGCTTGGTGCCCACCAGCGCGCTGTTGATAATGTCGCGAAGCCCGGAGTGACTGACGCGAAGAAGCCCGTCGGTGTGACCCGGATCTCTCCAGCCGTTGCCCTCAGGCACGTCTTCCACTCTGACGCGGCTGCAGCGCGTGACCTTGAAGCCGGGCGCGGCGGCACGAGAAGGACCAAGCACATACAGATCAACATCGAGCGACTCGGTCGCCGTCGCCGTGAGCCGCAGCGGATAGACCGGTGCACCCGTCTCAAACCGCATCCCCAACGGCTGAGGTAAAGCTCGAATCGCGTCCGTCTCATCCGGTTCCGTGAGCGGGTTCAACCTCGCGGCACAGAACGACCAGCCGTCACGCACGTATCCGTCGATCGCGGGTGCGGTCTCCGGCGGCACCACGAAGCCATGTGTCGTCAGCCACGACACGAGAGATTCACTTGAGGTTGCCGACAGGACCGCCACGTCCAGATGCCCGAGTATGCGGCGATCATGGAGCATCACATCGGCCGACTCGCCGGCCGATACGCCACGCGACCTGCCGAGGCCGGGGAGCAGAACGAACGCGCTCATGAACAGAAAGCAGATGGCCGTGAACAGTCTCGCGCCGAACCCAGAGCGCATGCAGAGCAGGACGTAGCACGCGATAATGATCGCGACCGCTGAGACCGCGACCCCCACGCCGAACTCGCCAGAGATCACACGCGGCTCGAACACCGCCTGCACCGTCGGCATCAGCCCCGGCGTCACCTCGACCAGCTCAGGTACAGAAGGCACCGGCACGACCCACGCGAACCCGCCACCGCCGCTGGGGCTGGGGCTGCCGCTGGCGCCATCTCGCGCCTCTCCGTTCGACTCCTGGCCGCCGCTTGGTGAGCCGCTCGACTCGAATCGCGTCTCGATCACCAGCGTCTGGACACCGTCTGCGAAGTGGATCAGGGCTCTCTGGTCGGGAATCGTGGCGACGATGCCCTCGCGTGCGAAGACCTTGCCGTCGGCTGCGGCCTGCCCAGCCGCACACAGAGAAAGCACGCCAATGAGAAGAGCCTGAGAAGCCAGGAGCACCGAGCGCAGCAGGTTCATACGCGCCATGCTACTCGATACGGGTGGCCCAAGGACGCGGACGCAAGGCGTTTGCCTGTCAGCGGCAGACGCACAATGCAAGCGGCAAAAATGAAAGACCCCCTCCAGGTTTACCTGAAGGGGGTCAAGCGTCGGCGATGACCTACTTTCCCGCGATGCAGTATCATCGGCGGCAATGGCTTAACTGCTGTGTTCGGGATGGGAACAGGTGTTGCCCATTGCCTGTAGTCACCGACAAATCGTCCGATCGACTCTCATCGACCGGCCGAGGAATGTGCCGGATTGGGGTTGTGTCGTGCCAGCCGGGCTTGCGCCCGAAGCCAGCGAACTGCGATGCAAGTAAACCGAGATCTCCTGAAGGTCAAGAAGACGAGGAATCTTGCTTGATGCCATGGCCCACGCATTGCCCGGATCATGGCCTCGCACGGTTCCAGACGGCACGGTTCAGACGAACCGCGGCGGCTGGTTGGTGCGACCCTTCGACCGTTCGTACCGCTCAGCTGAAGGCATCTCTGCCCTTACACTTGCGGCCGATCAACCTGGTGGTCTTCCAGGGGTCTTTCGCTTACGCAAGCAGGCCTTTTCTCGAGGGGGGCTTCACGCTTAGATGCTTTCAGCGTTTATCCCTTCCGAACGTAGCTACCCAGCGGTGCACTTAGCAGTGCAACTGGATCACCAGGGGTTCGTCCAACCCAGTCCTCTCGTACTAGGGTTGACTCCTCTCAAGCCTGCAACGCCCACAGCAGATAGGGACCGACCTGGCTCACGCCGGTCTGAACCCAGCTC